>JBQTIX010000035.1:0-77689 GCA_052387695.1 Panacagrimonas sp.
AGTGCATCAGTATGAAATCCGTTCGCACCGAGTGGTCGCGCCGCGACAGCGGCGCTGATTGCGCAGCAATGCCGCGTATCGAGGTGCCGGGCGTGCCCTCGATACGCGACGCTTCCCTCGGTACGCCCGCTGCGCGGCTACTCGGGACGAACGGGCCGGCGCTACTCGGGCCGAACGGGGTGCTGGAATTCAAACTGATGCACTACCGGGCGGGCGCATTTTTTTGCATGGCCGCGTCAGTCGCGCCTCATGTATCTCGATACACTCCGCCGCTGCGTTCCTTGCGCTGTGAAAACGGCTTGGCTGGGTGGGGGAATGACCGACGTCACTCCCGCATCGGCCAAACCGCCTCCGCGCCGCAAACGCATTCTGCCGAGATAGGCTCCAAGGCTCACGCCCCCCAACGCGGACCCGACGCCC
This sequence comes from Panacagrimonas sp., assembly GCA_052387695.1. GTDB lineage: Bacteria > Pseudomonadota > Gammaproteobacteria > Nevskiales > Nevskiaceae > Panacagrimonas. The sequence goes on from JBQTIX010000035.1 coordinate 421, forward strand.
GGAGGAATGATGGCCAGACCGGCAGGAAAATCACTGCCGCGCGGTGCGAAGTCCGAGCCGCCGCTGCTCATGTCCAAGCTCAGCGCGCCAGCCGGCTCGCGCTATCGCGTCGTGCGCAACGGCATCACCGAGCGCGTGTTCAACGCGCCCGGGGTCAAGCTCGTGCTGCTGCGCGCGCCCGCCGGCTTCGGCAAGACCACCGCGATGCTGCAGCTGCGCGAACGCTACGAGCAGGAGGGCAGGCGCTGCGCCTGGATGAATCTGGACGCAGCCGACAACGATCCGCCGCGTTTCCTGAGCTACGTCGGCCTCGCGCTGCGCCAGGTGCTGGAAGCTGCCCCTGGCGAACCCGCGCTGCCGCAAGGCCGCGACACGGGCGAGCTGGCGATGCTGCTGCTGGAGCGCGTCCACCGCCAGCCGGCGCCCTTCGTCGTGTTCATGGACGAGTTCGAAGCGCTGCACAACCCGGCGGTGCTGGAGCTGATCGCGCAGGGCATCGCGAGCCTGCCGCCCGGCGCGCTGGTCGTGATCGGTTCGCGCCGCGTGCCGGACCTCGGTCTCGGCCGCCTGCGTGCGCACGGACACTTGCTGGACATCGATCCGGCGCAACTGCGCTTCTCGGCCGAGGAGGCCGGCGAATTCCTGACCGGCCAGCGCGGCCTGCCGATCAAGCCCGAGCAGGTGCTGCGCCTGCACCGCAGCACCGAGGGCTGGGCCGCGGCGCTGTGGCTGGCCTCGGTGGCGCTGGAACGTCGGCCGGACGCAGACGCCTTCATCGCCGGATTCACCGGCTCCAACGGGGACATCGCGGAGTACCTGGCCGAGGACGTACTCGGCAGCCAGAGCGCGGAGCTGCGCGCCTTCCTGCTCCAGACCTGCCTGCTCGACGTGCTCACGCCGGCGCTGTGCGACGCGGTGCGCGAGCGGAACGACAGCGCGGCGCTGATCGGGCAGATCGAGCGCGCCAACCTGTTCCTGTCGCCGGTGGACGAGCAGCGCAGCGGCTGGCGCTACCACAGCCTGTTCGCGGATTTTCTGCGCGAGACCCTGCGCCGTACCGATGCGCCACAGATCGCCGTGTTGCACCGGCGCGCGGCGCAGTTCTACCTGCGCGACTCTCGGCCGATCCCGGCCATCCACCATGCCTTCGCCAGCGGCGACCGGGCCTATGCCCTGCAACTGCTCGACGTGGAGGCCGGCACGCTGCTCGGTCGCGGGCGCCTGCGCCTGCTGACCGCCTGGCTCGATCCGCTGCCGGCCGCCGAACTCGCCCGGCATCCGCGCCTGCGCGCGATCCACGCCTGGGCGGTCAACTTCACCCGCGGTCCGCGCGAGGCGCTGCGGCTGGTGGAAACCGTCGAGCCCGAAGCGCTTGGCGATGCGGATGCCGCCGCGCAGTGGCGTGCGCTGCGGCCGATGGCGCTGGGCATGCTGGACCGCATCGACGAATCGCACGAGCTGGGCCTGGCACGCGCGGCCCCGCTCAAGACCGCGTCGCCCTTCGCCTACGGCATGCTCGCGCAGACCCTGGCCAACACGCACATGATCCTCGGCCGCTTCGACCAGGCGCGGCACTACGCCGACGAGGCGCGCGGCGCGCTGGCCGGGCGCGAGGCCAGTTTCCTGTCGGCGCAGTCGGAGGCGGTGGAAGCCGCCATCGATCTCATGCACGGCCGCCTGCGCCAGGCGACGGTGCGGCTGCGTGAGGCATCCGGCATGAGTGGCGAGGCGCCCGGCAGTAGCGGGCGCAATGTCTTTCCGGGGGTGCTGCTGGCCGAGGCGCTGTACGAGGCCGGTGATCGCCAGACCGCCGAGCGCATGCTCAGCGTGTTCGCGCCGATGGTGCGCGACCTCGGCCTCACCGATCACCTGATCGCTGCGCACGTGCTGCTCGCGCGCATGCTCGGTGATCGAGGCGAGATCGAAGGCGCGCTCAAGACTCTGGCCGACCTCGAAGCCTCCGGGCATCGGCTGGTGCTGCCGCGTGCGGTCGGCTGCGCACGGCTGGAGCGGGCGCGGCGGCTGATCGCTGCGAGCGATTTTTCGGCCGCGCGCGAACAGATCCTGCGCTCCGGCGACACCGCGTTCTGGGCCGGCATCGCGGCGCGCTCGTTCATCGCCAACGACCTGAACAATCTTGCGCTCGCGCAGTTGCGCTGGACCATCCGCAGCGGCGCGCCGGCCAGTGCCATCGCCGTGCTCAAGCTTGCGATAGACAGCGCGGAACACGAGCAGCGCCACCGGCGCGCGCTCAAGCTGCGCATCCTGCTGGCCGAGGCGCTGCACGCCGACGGGCAGCGCAAGCCGGCGCTGCGCGTGCTAGGTCGCGCGCTGGAGTTCGCGGCCGGCGAGGGCTTTGTCAGCATCTTCCTCGACGAGGGTCCCGCCGTTCAGGCCCTGCTCGGCGAGTACTTCCACGCGCGCCAGGGCGACGCCGCGGGTGAATCCGCAGGCTGCGAACCGAACCCGGTGGTGCAGCTCCTGTGTCGGTTGGTCGAAAACCTGGCGCCGCCTGCGCCGGTGTTTCCCGCCGGCACGGCGGTGCCGCTGGCCGAAGCGTTGACGCGCAAGGAGATGCAGGTGCTGGAACTGCTCGGGCAGGGCTGTTCCAACAACGCGATGGCCGAAAAGCTGTTCGTGTCCGAGACCACGGTGCGTACACACCTGCGCAACATCAACGTGAAGCTCCAGGCCAGCAGCCGCACGCAGGCGGTGGTCATCGCGCGCAGATTGGGGCTTGTAGCGTAGGAGCCTGGGCTGGTTCGTCCGCAACGCCATCGGCGCTCACAGGAAGCTTGTCGGGTAGTAGCACTGTCCGGCCTGTTCGCGGCCACGCAAGCCGGCCGGTGCCACGTACGCACCACCGAGCGCTTTGTGCTTTTCGCAACGGCGCATCACTTCGTCCAGCCCCAGCGTCTGCGCCGCCCACAACGGACCGACGTGATGGGCCGGGAAGCCGGTGCCGAGTCGCATGCCGGTATCGATCTCGACCGCCGTGCCCACGACGTGATCGTCGAGGCAGCGCGCCGCCTCCAGCATCATCGCCAGCATCATGCGGTCGAGAATGTCCTCGTCCGCGAACGGCTTCGCGCCATCGGTCTGAACGCTGGCGATCAGACTCGCGACGCTCGGATCGCCGGAGCGGCGCGGACGGCCCTTCGCATCCGCCTCGTAGCGATAGAAGCCGGCGCCGGTCTTCTGGCCGTAGCGCTTCTCGCCCGCGAGGCGCTGGATGATCGTGGAGTAGTCGGCGCTCATGACGGCCGGGTAGGCCAGACCAAGAATCCGCATCGCCTTGTCCAGGGTGTCGATGCCGGCCACGTCGAGCAGGTAGGCTGGCCCCATAGGCCAGCCGTAGCTTTCCATCACGCGGTCGATCTGCTGATAGTCCGCGCCGTCGCGGATCAGCAACTGGAAGGCGCTGAAGTAGGCGCCGAGGATCCGGTTAATGAGGAAGCCCGGGCAGTCCTTCACCACTAGCGGCGTCTTGCCCATGGCGAGCGCATAGGCCACGGTGGTTGCGACCGCAGCCTCGCTGGACTTCGGCCCGCGGATCACCTCGACCAGCGGCATGACGTGCACGGGATTGAAGAAGTGCATGCCGACCACGTCCTCGGGTCGCGCAAGCGGTGCTGCGATTTCGGCGATGGATAGCGACGAGGTGTTGGATGCGAGCACGGTGCCGGGCTTCACGCGCGCCTGGACCTGCGCCAGCACGTCCTGCTTGAGCTTGAGATTCTCGACCACGGCCTCGACCACGATGTCGGCGCGCTCGAAGCGCTCGAACGCCAGTATCGGCTCGATGCTGCCGAGGATGCGCGCGGCCTGTTCGGTCTTGAGCTTGCCGGTTTCGACCTGCCTGGCGAGCAGCTTGCGCGCCTCGTTCATTCCCAGGTCAAGCTGCGCCTGCGCGATGTCCTTGAGCAGTACCGGCATGCCGCGTACCGCCGTGGTGTAGGCCACGCCGCCGCCCATGATCCCGGCGCCGAGCACGGCCGCGTGTCCGATCTTGCGGCCACCGGTTCCCCGCGCCTTGCTCAGCTTCTTGAGCTGCTGGTTGGACAGGAAGATCGCGACCATGGCCTTGGCGGTCGGCGAGCTCATGAGCGTCGCAAAGGTCTGCGCTTCCAGCGCGAACGCGGCATCGCGCCTCAGCGGCGCGCTGCGTTCGATGAGATCTGCCACTGCCAGCGCGGCAGGGTAATGGCGCGACGCCCTGCCCGCCTGTTCGCGCGCGGCGGCCAGCGCTGAAGCATCGAGTGTGCAGGGACCGCGACGCTGCTCGCGTCGCGCTTTCCAGTCCAGCTCGCCGGAGGCAAGGCGGCCCAGCGCGTTCAATGCACTCTCGCGCAGCATCGTAGGCTCGCTGATTTCATCGATCATGCCGGCACTCAGCGCCGCCTCAGCCTTGCGGCTGCGCCCATTGCACAGCCAGTCGAGCGCGGTCGTGCAGTTGGTCAGGCGCGGCGTGCGCACGGAGCCGCCTGCGGCCGGCAGGATGCCGAGGCCGACCTCGGGAAAACCGATCTGCGCGTTGGCCGCCATCACCCGGTAGTCCGAGCACAGCGCGACTTCCAGGCCGCCGCCGAGCGCAAAACCGTTGATCGCGCACACCACCGGGACCGGCAGGTCGTCGAGGCGCGTGAGCGCGCGGTCCATCTCCTCGCAGAACGCGACGAGCTGCGGCGCTGACCGGTCGAACATGGACCACAGCACCGCGATATCCGCGCCGGCCAGGAAGGCATCCTTAGCGCTGCTCACGAGCAGGCCGCGCAAGCTGTGCACCGATGCGAGCAGGTCCACGGCCTGCCGCAACTCAGCGATCAAGGCGCCGTCGAGCTTGTTCAGCGCCTCATTCTGGCGGTCGAATTGCAGTTCGACGAGACCGTCGTCGAGGTGCAGCAGGCGCAGGCACTGGCCGGTGTAAAGACGCTCTGTCATCCGAATCTCCTTGCACGCGGAAGGAAGTGTCCGCGCGACCTTGCCCGATCAGTCGGGGTCCCTGCCAAGCAGCCTTTCACTGGGTGGGGTGGCTCAATCCTCGACCAGGTCGTAATCGCTCTTGGCCGCGCCACACTCCGGGCACTGCCAGTCCTCTGGAATGTCCTCGAAGCGCGTGCCCGGTGCGATGCCGCTGTCCGGATCGCCGAGGCGTTCGTCGTAGACGTGTGAGCAATAGCGGCACTGGTATCGACGCATGGAGGTCAGCTCCCGGTCGCTTGTGCGAGCCGGATTTCCGGGTGCAGCGACAGACCGTGCTGGATGGCCAGATCCTTCTTGCGCAGCTCCGGCTCCAGCAGCTGCCAGACCTTGTAGTTGTTGTAGAACGGCGTCATCGGGTAGAGGTGATGGATCAGGTGATAGTTCTGGTACTGCATCACCGGCCCCAGCAGGCTCTCGTAGCCGAAGCGCACGGTGGTGGCGCGGGTGAAATTCTCTTCCTGGCTCACGTCGTGCGGCAGGTGCGGGAGCCAGAAGAAGCTGAAGCCGAGAATCAGCAGGATCAGCCGCGAGGGCAGGAACCACAGCATGAGCACTTCCGCGCCGTAGCCCGCCCAGATCAGCGCGACAACAACGGTGAGCACGACAGCGAAGTACTGCAAGGAGCGCCGCAGGTAGGGACCCGAGACCTTGTCGGCATTCTTCAGCGAGTACACGAAGTAGAACGCGTCGATCAGCATCCAGCGGAACGGCAGGCTCGACCAGTGGCCGCGGAAGGACTTGTCGGGATCGCGCTCGCCGCTCGCGAAACGGTGATGGAGGATGTGCGCCCAGCGGAACATGCGCAGGTCCACATAGGGCAGCACCAGGGTCATGCCGATCTGGCCGATGGCGTCGTTGAGCCGCGTATTGCTGGAGATGGCGCGATGGATGGAATCGTGCGCGACGCTGAAGGAGACGTAGCCGATCGCCGTATTGATGAGCGTGCCCGCCCACAGCGGCGCATGCCCGGTGCCGCAGACCAGGTATACGCCGACGTAGGTCACGCTCAGGACTACGGCCAGGATCGCGGTCGGCCACGCGATCGGCGGCGCGCTGGTGAGTTGCTTGAACCGTCGCCGGTCTTCGGCGCCCAGCGTGTCGAGGGGAACGATGACCTTGCTCATAAGGGCGGATGCTCCGTGCAATGCGTAGTTGAATGGTAGGACACGGGGCCTCGCCTGAATTCGTCGGAAGCGACGAACAGGATGAGTTCGTCGGCAGCTCGGGCTGAAGCCCGACCTACAACAACGGTGCCGAGTCCAACGGTGCCGAGCCTTGGCTCGATGGCCGGCGATGGCCCACCGTGCGCGGCGCCACCTCCGGCCGCAGCCGCCAGTTCTCGAAGTCGGATTGCGGGTGAAAACTCAGCGGTTGCAAGCTGTCCAGATTACGCAAATACGATTCGTAGGCCGCCAGGTAGCTCCGCCGTTGCGTCTCGTCGGCGTAGTGCACCGACCAGGCCGCGAACGGCGGCAGCACCTGCATGCCGGTATAGGCAAAGGTGCCCGCGTGCAGGTGCCAGAGGTTCACATTCAGATCGCCGAGCATGCCGTCCGGAGCCACCATGTCCTCGTAACAACCGGTAGTGAAGGCCAGCATCGCGCGTCGGCCCTTCAGGCCGCCGGTGTCCAGGCGACGTCCGGCGCCATAGGCGAGGCCGTTGACCAGCACGCGGTCGATCCAGCCCTTTAGAATCGCCGGAACGGAAAACCACCACAGCGGGAATTGCAGGATCAAAGTCTCGCACCAGATCAGCTTGTCGATCTCGGCCTGGATGTCCGGACTGAAGCTGCGGAGCGCGCTGGAATGCTTCTGTTCGCGGTCGTACTGGAGTCGATCCGGAAAGCGCCGCTCCGTGAAATCGCCGGCCGAGGCCACCGGGTTGAAGCGCATGGCGTAGAGGTCGGACACCTGCACCTCGTGGCCGCAGGCCTCCAGGGTCTGGCGCGCGCTTTGCAACAGCGCCGCGCCGAAGGACTGCGGTTCGGGGTGTGCGAAGACGATCAGCGTTTTCATGCGGCGTGGCTGAGCAGTTCGACGATGTGCCGCGCCGCGATTTTCGCGTTTTCCGCACAGGCCTGCGTGCCGCCACCGCCGTAGTCCTTCACGCCGTCGCCGACCTGCCATAGGTTGGGTAGCCGTGTGGTCTGCGGCATGTCGTAGCCGGCGCAGGCGCGCTGCGCCGGCCAGTCGTCACGCATGACTTCGATCGAGAGCATCTTCGCCTGCGCGAAATCGGGAAACAGATCGCGCAGGTCCTGTAGCCCGAGTTCGATTTCCTGCGTTTCATCGAAATTGCCGAGCGAGGGCTTGGGCACGGCGTAGGCCACGTACAGATGCCATCCCGGCGGCGCCAGCTCGGGGCAGGTGGCGGTCAGCTCGCCCATGTTGCACAGTCGGCGCGTCCTGCCGAAAGCCACCAGGCCCTGGATGTCGATCAGCCGTTCGCGCGTCGCGAAGTTGAAGACGATGTTCGCGCAGGGCTTTACGGTGCGCCGCAGAGAGTCGGCGTAGTCCTGTCCCAGGGCTTCGACACCGGCGAGATCGAGCGTGGCTTTTGGCCCGACATTGCTGATCACCGCGCGCGTGGCGATGCGCCGCACGCGGCCTTCGTGCTGCACGTCCACCGCCGTCGCACGACCGGCCTCGCAGTGGATCGCGCTGACCGGGCTGCTTAACCAGATCTCCCCGCCGCGCGCGCGGATGCCTGTGGCCAGGTCCTCCCACACGCCCATGGTGCCGCGCGGACAGAAGCCGAAGCGCTTGAACGCGCCCTTGACCGCGAAGTAGGTGAGGAAAGCGCGCGCCGGCAACTCGTCCGCGTTGGCTGCCCAGATGGCGGCGCAGAGATTGCGGAACAGGCTGTGCACGGTCTCGTTGGACGTGAATTTGGATAGCCATTCCGCCGTGCTCATGCGCTCCTCGGGCAGCTCGCCCTTGCGCGCGTCCGCAAACTTGGCGCCGATCTTCGCCGCGCTCCTGGTCAACCCGCCGAGCAGCAGGCCCCAGCCGCCGCCCTTGCTCGGGTCGATGATTTTTCCGTTGATGTAGAACAGGTTCGCCGGCCGCGGTTCGCGCACGTCCAGCGGCACGCCGAGCAGCGCGAACGTCTCCTCGAACACGCTGCCGAGTTCCAGCGCGATGGCGCCCACGTTCACCGTAAAGCCGTCGATCACCTCGCTGGCCGCGCGGCCGCCCAGTCGGTCGCGGCTTTCGACCAGCAGCACTTTTTTCCCGGCGGCGACGAGACGCGCGGCGGCACACAGACCACCGGCCCCCGCGCCGATCACGATCGCGTCGTAAGTCGAATCTGTATGCGGCATCAAAATTCCCGGTTCTGTCTCAAGGGTAGTGCATCAGTTTGAAATCCGTTCGCACCGAATAGCGCCATTGCGCAGCAATGCCGCGTATCGAGGTGCCGGGCATGGCCTTGATACGCGACGCTTCCCTCGGTACGCCCGCTGCGCGGCGACGAAGGACGAACGGGCCGGCGCTACTCGGGACGAACGGGGTTCTGGAATTCAAACTGATGCACTACCGTCTCAAACCGCCAGTTCGCGGCCGTGCGTCGTTCCAATATTATGGGCAGGCCATGCCGACATTCGAATTCAGGGAACCCGCGATCCTCGACGAGGATCTGCTGATGATCCGGGACGCGGTGCGACGCTTCGTCGACGACGTCGTGATCCCGAACGGCGATCAATGGGAGCAGGACGGCCTGGTGCCGCGCGCGGTGTTCCGCCAGATGGGCGAACTCGGCTTGCTGGGCATGCGCCACCCGGTCGAGTACGGCGGCAGCGGCCTGGGGCCGCTGGCTTCGGTGATCTTCAGCGAGGAACTCGCCCGCAGCGGCTATGGCGGGTTCACGGCCTCGGTGACGGTACACAGCGACATGTCGATCTCGCATATCGCGCATCGCGGCACGCCGGCGCAGAAAGCGAAGTACCTTCCCGCGGCCTGCGCGGGAGAAAAAGTCGGCGCGATCTGCGTGACCGAGCCACACGCCGGCTCCGACGTGGCCGGTATCAAGACCCGAGCGGTGCGCGACGCCGCGGGGTGGATACTCGACGGGGCTAAGACCTTCATCACCAACGGCGTCTACGGCGACATCTATATCGTCGCCGCGCGCACCGAGCCGGAAGCGCGTGGCGCCAAGGGCCTCTCGTTGTTCCTCGTGGACCGCGGTACACCGGGTCTGCGCGTGGGCCGCGAGCTGGACAAGCACGGCTGGCGTTCCTCCGACACCGCGGAGTTGTATTTCGACTCGGTGCGCCTGCCGGCCGATGCCCTGCTCGGCGAGGAGGGCAAGGGCTTCTACTACATCATGAGCACGTTCCAGAACGAGCGACTCGTGATTGGTGCGCTGGTTGCCGGCCAATGCGCGAAGGCGCTGGAACTCACGACCGACTACGTCAAGTCGCGCAAGGCATTCGGCAAGACGCTCTGGGAACAGCAGGCGGTCCGCCAGAAACTGGCCATGCTCGCCGCGAAGTCCGCGGCCTCGCGCGCCTTCACCTACGCCTGCGCGCAGATGATCGAGGAGGGCCAGGACACGGTGCGCGAGGTGTCCATGCTCAAGGCGCTGTCGGCGGAGGTCTTGCAGGAAGTGGTGCATGGCTGCCTGCAATTGCACGGCGGCAGCGGCTACATGATCGGCACGCCCATCGAGCGCATCACGCGCGACGCGCGCATCCTCACCATCGGCGGGGGCGCCACCGAGGTGATGCTCGAGGAAGTCGCCAAGCGCATGTAACGCGCGTGCACGCGCCTCGCGCCGGGCAGTCGTTGGAGGGGCGCAGCGCCGACCGGAAGCTCGAATTCCCAGGCCGGGTTGGATCGGAGAGCGCCGGTCGGGACTCAAGCCCCCCTCCATCGTCGCAACCGACGATTCCGGGCGCCCCGCTGGCGCGTAGGGTCACGGTATTGCGATGCTTTGCCGCAGCCTGCCTCGCTGCACTATGGCTTTGAGACGAGTCTTTCACCATGAACGCCCCCACCAGCCCTGCCGTCAGCAGCCCCGACTGGGCGCACCTCGTGCGTCCTCACCAGGTTCACGGATCGCTCTACACCGATCCCGCGATCTTCGAAGAAGACTTGCGCAAGATCTGGTACCGCACCTGGGTCTACGTGGGCCACGTCAGCGAGGTACCGAGAGTCAACGACTTCGTGATGAAGTCCATCGGCCCGCAGCCGGTGATCATGACCCGCGACCGGGACGGGCAGGTGCACCTGCTGCTCAACCGCTGCGCGCATCGCGGCAACCAGGTGTGCATGGAGGCCAGGGGCAATCGCGGCTCCTTCACCTGCCCCTACCACGGCTGGACGTTCAACAATACCGGTAGCCTGCGCGGCTTTCCCTTCGCCGATGGCTACGAGGGTGTCGACAAGACCCAGCTCGGCCTGGGCAAGGTCAACCGCGTGAGCATCTACAAGGGCTTCGTGTTCGGCTCCTTCGCGGACGAAGGTTTGAGCCTGGAGGAACATCTTGGCGGCGCGCGCGATGCCATCGACCGCCTGTGCGAGACCTCTCCCGAGGGCGAGGTGGAAATCACCGCCGGCTTTCTCAAGCATCGCACCAAGGCCAACTGGAAGTTCCTGGTCGAGAACGAGACTGACGGCTATCACCCGCAGTTCGTGCACGCCTCGATCTTCCAGGTGGCCAAGAGCGGCATCGGCGACCTGTACGGCAGCAAGAGCACCGCGGTGTCGCGCGACATGGGCATGGGCCACACCGAGAACGACCTGCGTCCGGAGTTCCGTCGCATCGGCAAACCGATGGGCTGGTTCGGCACCACGGTGGATCGCGTGCCGGACTACGTGGCGAAGATGAAAGCGGCCTACGGCGAGGACAAGGCGCGCTCGATCATGATCGACGGCACGCCGCACGTGATGATCTTCCCCAATCTGTTCATCGCCGAGATCCAGATCTTCGTGATCCAGGCGCTCGCGGTGGACGACACCGTGCAGCACGTCACCGCGCTGCAGTTCAAGGGCGCGCCGGACCTCAACCGTCGCCTGCGCCAGCAGACGATGGGCTCGGTTGGGCCCGCCGGCTTCCTGCTCGCCGACGACTCCGAGATGTACGAGCGCACACAGCGCGGCGTGCACAGTCGCGATCCTTCATTCAACTACCTGGGCCGTGGCAAGCATCGCGAGCGGCGTGATGCGGACGGTTTCCTGATCGGCGACGCCACGGACGAGGTGACCTCGCGCGGCATCTGGCGGCATTACCGCAGTCTCATGGAGACGGCGTGATGAGCGATCAGGTTCACGATTGGGAACTGCTGCGCATCGTGGAGCAATTCATCTACCGCGAGGCGCGCCTGCAGGACGAGCACGAGTACGACGCCTGGGAAGCGCTGTGGACGGATGACGCGATCTACTGGATTCCCGCGAACGGTGACGACATCGACCCCGAGACGCAGATGTCCATCGTCTACGACAACCGCTCGCGCATCGGGCTGCGCATCAAGCAGTTCCACACCGGCAAACGTCACTCGCAGACGCCGCGCTCGCGTCTGCGGCGTACGGTGTCCAACATCGAAATCCTTGAACGCCGGGGCGAGGAGCTGCGCGTGGGCGCCAACGCGATGATTTTCGAGTCCAACTCCCGCGCCGACACCGTCTGGGCGGCGCGCTACGAATACCTGCTGCGATGCGAGGTGGGCGGCCTGCGCATGGCGCGCAAGAAGGTGATGCTGGTCAACAACGACAAGGCGCTGTACACCTTGTCCTTCCTCATCTGATTCCGAGCTTATGAAGCCAACGCCTGCCGAGTCTCTTGTCGCCGAAGGCCCGGCCCTGCTCGCGCTGCACGGTGCCGTCGCGCATCTCCAGCTCAATCGCCCCGAGTCCGCGAACGGCCTCAACATCGAGATGCTCGAAGGCCTGCGCAGCGTGCTGCAATGCTGCCAGGGAGAGCCGCGCATCCGGGTTGTATTGCTCAGCGGCAAGGGCAGGAACTTCTGCGCCGGTGGCGACGTACACGTGTTCGCCGCGCAGGGCGAGGCGCTGCCCTACTACATCCGCCAGGCGACCAGCCTGCTGCAGGTGGTGATCGGCATGCTCGTGCATCTCGATGCACCGGTCATCGCAGCGGTGCAGGGCTACACCGCGGGCGGTGGCGGCCTGGGCCTGCTGTGCGCGAGCGATCTGGTGCTCGCAGCGGAGTCCTCGAAGTTTCTCGCCGGTGCCACGCGAGTCGCGATGGCGCCGGACGCCGGCCTGTCCGTGACCCTGCCGAGGCTAGTGGGCGCGCGCCGCGCGGCGGAATGGTTGCTGATGAACCCGACCATTGCGGCAAGAGAGGCCTTGGAATCTGGCCTTGTGAACCGCCTGGTGCCCGACGCGGAATTGCAGACCGCGGCGATGGCCTACGCGCAGCAGATGGCGGAAAGCGCGCCGCGCGCGCTGGCCGCAACCAAGCGCCTGCTGTGGGCGGGCGTTGGCCTGGGCATCGACGGCGCGATGCCGGAGGAGAGCCGCACCGTGGCTGACCTGTGCCGCACCGCCGATGTAAAGGAAGGGCTCGCGGCGGTGATCGAGAAGCGCGCGCCGAAGTTCACGGGACGTTGACGTGAGCACTCAAGGCAGGCTCGCAGGCCGTCGCGCCTTCGTCACCGGTGGCTCGAAAGGGATTGGCGCGGCGATCGTGCGTCGCCTGAAAGCCGAAGGCGCAGACGTGGTGTTTTCTGCGCAGGACATGACGCTGGCTGAGGCACTCGCAGCCCAGACCGGAACCAGGGCCGTGCGCCTGAACCTCGTCGAACTGCAAGCGGTGCATGCGCTGGTGACGACCGAAGGGCCGTTCGACATCCTCGTCAACAACGCCGGCCAGGATCAGCATGCGTTCTTCACCAAGACCACGTTCGAGGATTGGCGTTATCTGCTCGCGGTGAATCTCGAAGCGGTGTTCGCGACCACGCATGCCGTGCTGCCTGTGATGCAGTCCCAGCGCTTCGGTCGCCTCATCAACATCGGTTCGGAGGCCGGCCGCCAGGGATCGAAGGGCGGCTCGGTGTACGCCGCCGCCAAGGGCGGGCTCATCGCGTTCACCAAATCGCTCGCACGCGAGAACGGCCGATTCGGCATCACCGCGAACGTGATTGCGCCCGGCCCGGTGGATACGCCGCTGCTGCGCAAAGGCTTGGAGTCTGGCGGCGAGAAGTTGCTCGAAGCGATGAAGGCTTCCACGCTCGTCGGCCGGCTCGGTACCCCCGAAGAGGTCGCGGCGGCCGTCGCGTTCCTCGCCAGCGAAGAGGCTGGCTTCATCACCGGCGAAACGCTGGGCGTGTCGGGCGGCATGGGGTGCTGACGCACATCGCGATGCAGTCTCCGCCCGAGGCGGTCGAGGCCTGCATCGCTCGCGTGCGCGCCGTGTATGCCGGCTGGACGCGCACGACGTCTATCGAACAGATGCGCGCGGACTGGGATGCCCTGTTCCCGCTCGACGAGGTACCCGCGACGGTCGAGCGCGTGGACGCCGGTGGCGTCGACGCACGCTGGATCGCGGTACAAGGCGCGCGCGCGGACCGCGTGCTCGTCTACTTCCACGGCGGCGGCTACAAGCTCGGCTCGACGACCTCGCACCAGGACCTGATGGCGCGGCTCTCGCAAGCCGCGCGCTGCCGCGTGCTCGGGCTCAATTACCGGCTGATGCCGGAGCATCGGTTTCCGGCGCCGGTCGAGGATGCAGTTGCGGCTTACCGCTGGCTGCTTGCGAACAAGCTCGGTGCTTCGAACATCGCATTCGCCGGAGATTCCGCAGGTGGCGGGCTGGTGCCGTCCGCGATGTTTGCGTTGCGCGCCCAGGGCCTCCCGCTGCCGGCCGCCGGCGTGATGATGTCCGCGCTCACCGATTTCGAGACCGCGGGCGCAAGTTACGAGACGCGCGCGAAAGCCGATCCCATCCACCAGCGCGTGATGATCCAGGCACTTGCCAGACAGTATCTCGGTGTGGACGGTGATCGCCGCGATCCGCTCGCCTCGCCCTTGTACGGTGCGCTGCGTGGTCTGCCGCCGCTGCTCCTGCAAGTCGGCGACCGCGAAACCGGCCTGGATGATTCCACCCGCTTTGCCGACGCGGCGTGCGCGGCGGGTGTCGATGCCCGTTGTGAGGTCTGGGACGGGATGATTCACGTCTTCCAGCAGTTCGCGTGCGAACTGTCGGAGGCGCGGCAGGCCATCCAGCATATCGGTGTGTTCCTGGGTGGCGTTTGGCGCGCCACTTAGACCGGCGCCGTGGGTGCGCCGCTACCCTGCTGCTGGGTGGCGTGTTCTGCTGGGCAAGCCTCGCCCAGGCCGGCGGTAGCGGCCTGTACACCAACGGCAGCGGCATCAAGTCGCTGGGCGCCGGCGGCCTGAGTCTGGTGCTCGCGGAGGACAGCTACACCCTGGCCTCCAATCCGGCCGGGGCCAGCGCGATGGGCTGGCGCCAGGACTACGGCCTGGATTTCCAGGCCGTACAGCCCGAAGCCCGCATCAGCGGCAACCTGCTGGGGCCGGACAAGACCTTCGGCTCGCGCCTGCACGGCTTCTTCATCCCCCAGGGTGGCTTTGCCCGGCCGCTGTCGGAGCGTGTCTCGATCGGTGCGACCGCGTTCTACGGCGGCTTCGGCACCGAGTACGAGCCCAGCCCGTACCGTCGCTTCCTCGGCCAGAAGCGCGCCTCGATCCAGTTGCTGCAGGCCGGCGTCTCGTTTGCTGCCGCCTACCTGGTCGCGCCGCGGCAGTCGCTGGGCCTGGCGCTCAACCTGAGCTACCAGATGGTCGAGGTGGAGGGCGTGCAGAGTTTTGCCCTGCTGCTGCCGAGCGAGAACCGGCGGCACTTCTCCAACCAGGGTATAGCGGGCGCCCCCGGCCTGGGCTTTACCCTGGGCTGGCTGGGGGAGATCACGCCGCAACTGCTCGGCGCGCTGGCCTATCGCTCCAAGACCTGGTCGCGGCGCATCAAAGAATACGAGGGCCTGCTGCCGGAGCAAGGGCGGGTGGAGTTTCCGCAGAACCTCAGCGCCGGGCTGCTGTGGGAGTTCGTGCCCGGCGCCTATATCGGCTACGAGTTCCAGCGGGTGTTTTATACCTCCGAGGCGGCGACCGGGAACTCGTTCGACGGCCAGATCATCGGTGCCGAACCCTTCGGCTCCGACCACGGCCCGGGCTTCGGCTGGAACAACCAGAACCTGCACCGCCTGGGTCTGGGCTGGCGCTGCACCGAGCGACTGAGCCTGCGCGCGGGTCACGCTGACGCCACCCAGAACGTGCCGGCGTCGCAGACCCTGCTCGCGGCGCTGGCGCCGTCCATCAGCCAGCGCCATTACACGTTGGGCGCCACGTATCGCTTCGCCAGCCACTGGGAACTCTCCGGCTACTGGTCCTATTCCCCGCACACGGTGGTGCGCGGCGAGGGTTCGATTCCGTTGCTGATCGGCGGCGGCGAGGCCGACATCGATCTGCGCTCGACCTCGATGGGTTTTTCCTTCGGACGTCGATTCGGCGACTGACGACGCGATCAATATCGTCGGAACCGACGAAGCCCGGTCGGCGCCGCTGGCTTAGTTTGCAGCGCAGGAGTCGCCTGATCGAGCGGCATGCCTGCACGAAACGGAGGAGCGCATGGCCACGACGCATCCCGCAGGTTCATCGGCGCTGCCGGCGCGCAGCAGCGAGCAGGCCTTGCCGCTCGCCACGCTGCTGTGGGCCGGCGCCGGCGTGCTGATGTGCCTGTTTTCAGCCGCGATTTTCGGCCAGTGGATCGTCTCGGACCAGTTCGCGACGGTCCCGATCAGCGAGGCAGCCGCGATGCCCGACGACCGGATCGCGATCCTGCACGGCCTCGAGGTGCTGAGCCTGCTGGTCGCGGTGAGCGCTCTGCTCGGCTACCTGGTGCTGCCGCGCCTGCGTCGCGGCGAGTGGACCACCGAGGGCCTGCTGCTGGTCGGTGCGCTCGTCACCTATGTGCTGGACACGATGGTGAACTACCAGGGCTACTACATGGCCTGGAACCAGCACGCGTTGAACTGGGGCACCTGGGCCGCGTTTTTCCCCGGCCACACGGGACCGACGCGGTACGCCGAGGCGCTGTTGTGGGGCCCGCCGATGTATCTCTACTTCGGCGTCGCGCTGGCCACCCTCCAGCTCTTCGTGCTGCGTCTGCTACGCGGAGCGCCGCTCGCGTTGGCCTTCGTCGCGGCCTTTGCCGCGGCCTTCCTTTTCGACCTCGTCGCCGAGGTCTCGATCATCCATGTCACGCAGGCATACGCCTGGGCCAACACCCTCGGCGCGCTCACGCTGTGGGTGGGCGAGTTCCACCAGTTCCCGCTGTACGAACCCTTCCTCGTCGCCATCTACGCCACGCTATACACGCTGCTGATCCGCTCGCGCGATGCCCGCGGCGAGACCTTCATCGAGCGCGGCGCGCATGCGTTGCCGGACGCTCCGCGCCTGCTGCTGCGCTTCCTGGCCGCGACCGGCTTCGCCTCGCTGTGCACGCTGGTGTACTTCAGTGGTTTCGCGCTGATCTCGACGCAGGCCGATACCGCGGTCGCGCTACCGGCCTATATGGGTTATCTCGACGCGCAGCCCTGACGGCGCATCGATAAAAATAAACAGACGCCGGACTCGATCCGGGGGGAGAGCGCGTGAAAACCTTGAATCGCGGGATTGGCCTGCCCTTGGCCCTGCTGGCCGTTTCCTCGGTCGGATTTGCGCAGGATGCCATCGAGTCCGTGCCGGCCGATGCCGCCGGGGCGCCGGTCATCACGCCTGCGCCCGAGGCAGCGGCCACGGCCGAAACGCCCGAGCGGCTCGACACCATCCCGGTCGCCGGCACCGAGCCCGCGGCGGTCGCAGAGGCAGCGGATCCCGCCTCGTCGAACCGTCTGGTCGAGGAGATCCTCGTCACCGCACAAAAGCGCGAGGAGCGCCTGCAGGACGTGCCGATCTCGATCACGGCCTTCAGCCAGGAAAAGCTCGACGTGCTGGGCATCCAGTCCGTCCAGGAAATCCAGCGTGCCACGCCGGGTTTCACCGTCACGACCGCAGCGAGCTTCAACGTCGTGTTCCTGCGTGGCGTCGGTTCGGACGCCTACCTGCCGGGCGTCGACTCCAGCGTGCCGTTCTACCTCGACGGCGTGCCCCTGCTCGCCGCGCAGGGCACCACCGACACCCTCGGCCGCGTGGAGCGCGTGGAAGTGCTCAAGGGTCCGCAGGGCACGCTGTTCGGCCGCAACGCGACCGGCGGCAGCATCAGCATCGTCACGCCGGAACCGGGTCAGACCTTCGAGGGCAGCCTCAAGACCGAGATCGGCAACCGCGACACGCGCAACGTCACGGCCTTCGTCAACGTGCCGGTGTTCGACAACCTGGCGTTCAACGTCGCCGGTTTCGCCAACGAGCGCGACAATATTCTCAAGAACGCCTCGATCGGTTACGTGCCGCAGGTCTACAGCCGCGGCGGGCGCCTGAAGCTGCGCTGGGACGTGGTCGAGGACATCGCGCTGACCTTGAGCGGCAGCTACTCCGAGTCCAGCAACAACGGCGGCATCGCGTTCCAGAACGTGCGTCCCGCACCGGCCCTCGCGGGCGGGGGACTGATCCTGCCGGCCGATCCCAAGCTCGACCGCAACATCGACATCGATGGCGACTTCGGCGCCGCCGGTCGCGGGTACATCGTCAGCGGGGTGCTGGACTGGAATCTCGGCTTTGGCGACGCCAAGCTGATCTACGCCGACCAGAAGATCACGCCGACGCGCGTGGACGGGCCCTTCGACGGCACGCGCAATCCCATCGCCGACGCGCACGGCGCGGGCTTCAACGGCCGTGCCAAGCAGTTCGTGGAGCAGGACACGCTGGAGATCCAGTTTCTGTCCAACGACGAGACCTGGGGCTCGGAGCACGTCGAGTTCGTGACCGGCGTGTTTTTCCTCGACTCGCTCGGCGGCTTCGAGCCGATCGTGTTCAACGTGCTGCCGAATTTCTTCAACCAGATCCTGCCGGCATTCGGTGTCGCCCTGCCCGGCTTAGACACGTTTGCCTTCACCAATGCCATCAACGACGCGCTCGCGCTGCTCAACCTGCCACCCATCCTGGGCGAGGAGGGCATCCAGCTCGCGAACTACGGTCTGATCGACAGCAAGTCCGCCTCGATCTACGCGCAGGGCACCTGGCATGCGACGGACAGCATCGATCTTACCGCCGGCATCCGTTACCAGGACGAGGACCGCAAGCTGGTCGGCTCGCGCACGAGCTTTCTGCTCGCCGACGGCGCGGAAGTGGTGATCCCCTTCCCGCAGGGCGGGAAGGAAACGCTGCACGCCAAGCAGACCTCGGCGCGCCTCGCGGCGCAGTGGCGGCCGTTCGGCGAGGACGACCAGCTCTACGCTTCGTGGGCGCGCGCGTTCAAGAATCCGACGTACAACACCGTCAACATCACGGGCAACACCTTCGGCACGATGGTTCCGCTCAAGGAAGAGCAGGTGGATACCTACGAGATCGGCGTCAAGACCGAGATCCTCGACGGGAATCTCCAGATCAACGCGGCGACGTTCTACACCCTCCAGAAGGACCCGCTGTCGGCCAACGTCTCGATCCCTTCCGGCGGCATCGCGAACTTCACCAATGCGGGCGAGGCCGAGATCAAGGGCGCGGACGGCGACTTCCTGTGGACCCCGATGCCGAACCTCAACCCGGGTCTGGTTATCACCGGCGGCGTGAGCTATCTCGACGCGATCTACAGCGAGTTCGTCAACGGCCGCGGTTACGACGACGCGACCGGCCTGGGCTTCGGCAACGGCGGCGCGAGCCTGCCGGAGCGCGACCTGTCCGGCAAGCGCATCCCGCGCGTGCCGAAGTGGTCCTACCAGGCCGGCATCAACCAGCGCATCACGCTGGCCAGTGGCAACGCCGTCGAGATCGGTGCGGACACGTTCTACACCAGCAAGATCTATTTCCTGCCGCAGAATTCCGAGCTGTCGATCCGCGAGCCGACCACGACTTACAACGCGCGCATCAGCTACTTCCACACCGCCTGGGGACTGGAGCTGACGGCGTTCGTGAACAACCTCACCGACGAGATCTACGCCGACTCGGCCTTCGTGACCGACTTCGGCACCGCGCTGCTGGTCAACGAGGATCCGCGACTGTTCGGCCTGCGCGCGAACTTCACGTTCTAGCAGCCTGTCGGACTTGGGTGATCGCACGCGAAAAAGCGGATGTGCGAGGACAGATTTTGACGGCTTTGAAGGCCCATAGTGGTTCTATGGGCCGAAAAGACGGCGAAATATGGACCGCACAGACGCTTTTGCAGCCGATCAATCCCAAGTCCGACAGGCTGCTAGCAGCCCTGCGCCTCCTGGCGCGCGTGCGGGTCGAGGGCCCGGCGTCCTCGATGCCGGCGCGCCGAGCGGCGGCTCAGAGATTGCGCCCGATCAGTTCCTTCAAGATCTCGTTGGAGCCGGCGTAGATCGGCTCGATGCGCGCGTCCACGTACATGCGCGCGATCGGATACTCCAGGATGTAGCCGTGCCCGCCGTGCAGTTGCAGGCAGCGATGCACGAGCTCGCACTGCTGCTCGCTCATCCACCACTTGCTCATCGAAGCCAGCGACATGTCCATCGTGCCGTCGAGCATGCGCTCCACGGTGAAGTCCGCGAACACGCGCGCGATGGTCGCCACGGTCTTGACCTCGGCCAGCTCGAAACGCGGATGCTGGAGGTCTGCCACGGTCTTGCCGAACAGCTTGCGCTCGCGCGTGTAGTCGCGCGTGACCTCGAAGGCGTGTTGCATGATCGCCGCGCAGTTGATGCCCGTGAGCGCGCGCTCGTAAGCCAGGTCCCGCATCATCTGGTAAAAGCCCTGGCCCTCGACGCCGCCCAGCAAGGCATCGGCCGGCACCTCGCAGCCGTCGAAGAACAGCTCGCAGGTATCCGAGCCGTGCAGGCCGATCTTCTTCAGCCGCTTGCCCACGCGGAAGCCCGGCGTGTGGGTGGGGAAGATGAACAGCGACACGCCCCGGGCCTGCTCCGACGGATCGGTCTTGGCCGCGAGAATCAGCACGTCGGCGGTCGAACCATTGGTGATGAAGGTCTTGGAGCCGGTGATGCGGTAGCCGCTCGCGGTCTTGTCGGCGCGCGTGCGCATGGCCTGCAAATCGGTGCCGCCGCCCGGCTCGGTCATGCCCATGCCGGCGATCATTTCCCCGGAGCACAGCCCGGGCAGCCACTGCTGCTTCTGCGCCTCGGTGCCGTAGCGCGAGACGTAATGCGCCGCGATCAGATGAATCTGCGCGCCCGGACGCCAGCTCGCGTCCCCGGCCACGCACAGTTCGTGCGCGAACACGGCAACGTGGGCGAAGGTGCCGCCCGAGCCGCCGTATTCCGCGGCGATGTCCGGGCACAGCAGGCCCAGTTCACCTGCCTTGAGCCAGGGCGCGCGGTGCGTCGCGCCTTCTTCGTACCAGCGTTCCTGCTGCGGCGTGATTTCCTCGGCCACGAAGCGCCGGGCGAGCGCCTGCATCGCCTCCAGTTCCTCGTTCATCCAGTGCGGGCGGTAGCGGTCGAGCATGATCGGCAGGACAGGGGGCGACAGGAGCTGGCACTGTGCGGCGCGTCTGGCGGCCCTGCGTCGTCGCTTCCGACGAATCGGGCGGGGTGGTCGCATCAAACCGGACCGGGACGAACGGCCTGCGAGAAATCCGGCGCGGCGGCGGCAATGGGTGTCGCCTCCTTCCGTCGATCATTCCGAGGACGATGCCCACGGAGTACAGGACCTCGCCCGCCGCGAACCACTCGGCGACCGCGCCCTCGTTCATGGAGAAGCCCAGCTTGGGGAGAACCGTTGGACGCACGCATCAGGCCGAAGGCGTCGGTGCGATTGGACGGCGCCACCGCCTTCAGGCCTCGAGTTCCCCGGCTGTCGCGTGCTGCTGATCGATCAGAGGCTGATCACGCCCTGATCCCGTAGCCGCCCGATCTGGTGGGTGGCCAGGCCGAGCACGCTGGACAGCACGTCCTCGGTGTTCGCGCCGAGTCGCGGGGCTGGCGCCGCGGGCAGTCGGCCGGAGCCGAAGGCTAGTGGAATCGCCGGCGCCAGGATGTTGCCGACACCCGGCTGCTGCACGGTGCTGAACATCGGGTTGGCCTCCGAGCAGGCCGGGTCGGATTCGACCAGTTGTTTGACACTCTGGTAGCGGCCCCAGCACACCGACTGCGCGTCGAACACGGCGGCCACGTCGGCCAGCGAGCGCGATGCGATCCAGGGGCCGACCAGGGCGGCGATGTCGTCACGGGCCTCGAAGCGCTCGCCTTCGAGGTCGAGATTCACGCCGAGTCGGGCCGCGAGCATCTTGATCTGATCGCCGATGCCGGTCGCGGTGCAGAGCGAGCGCCACTGCTTCGAGGTGAGGCCCACGACCATGATGCGCACGCCATCTGCGGTGACGAAGTCGCGACCGAAGGCGCCAAACAGATCATTGCCGTAGCGCGGTCGCTCATGCCCGAGTTGCGCCTCGGCGATGAAGCCGAGATGCCCGAGCGCAGCGAGCGCCACGTCTTCCAGCGCGAGCTTGATGTGCTGGCCTTCGCCGCTGCGCCGGCGATGGCGCTCGGCGGCGAGCAGGCCGACCGCTGCCATCTGCCCGGTGATCAGGTCCCAGGCCGGCAGCACATGGTTGACCGCGCCCTCGTGTCCGGGCGGTCCGGTGAGGTAGGGAATACCGACCTTCGGGTTCACCGTGTAGTCCACCGCCGAGCCGCCGTGATGATCGCCCTGGATGGTGAGTTGGATCAGGTCGGCGCGGGCCTTCTGCAGCGTCTCGAAATCCAGCCAGCCGCGCGGCGGGAAGTTGGTCAGCAGGATGCCGGCGTCCTCGCCGGGCGCGGTGATCAGCGCCTGCGCGAGTTCGCGGCCTTGCGGCTGGTTGATGTCGATGGCGACCGAGCGCTTGGACTTGTTGAGGCCGGCCCAGAACAGGCTGGTGTTGTCCGCCGTCACCGGCCAGCGCCGGTAGTCGAGCCCGCCGCTGATCGGATCGATGCGGATCACGTCGGCGCCGAGCTGTGCCAGGGTCATGCCGCCGAGTGGCGCCGCGACGAAGGCGGAGACTTCGACGACTCTCAGCCCTTGAAGAATGGCCGGGTTCATCCGGCGGCCGTCGCCTTGAGCGCATCGTCGAGCAGGCTGCGCGCGACGACCTTCAGCGCGAGCGTTTCCTCGGCGCCCTCGAAGATCGACAGCACTCGCGCGTCGACGAAGTAACGGCTCACCGCGACTTCCTCGGCGTAGCCCATGCCGCCGTGGATTTGCAGCATCTCGCGCGTGACCAGTTCTGCCGAGCGGCAGGCGAACAGTTTCACCAGGCTCGCTTCCATCCGTCCGCCGCCCCCAACCCCGACTTCGTTCATCAGCTTGCCCACCGCGTAGGTCAGGTAACGGCTGGCGACGTAGCGCGCGGCCATCTTCGCGAGCTTCGCGCCGGTCAGCGGGTAGTCGAGCAGAGCAGCGCCAAAGACCTTGCGCTCTTCCGCGTAGCGCAGACCGGCGAGCAGCGCGGCACGCATCACGCCGCTGGCGCGCGCGGCGGTCTGCATGCGTCCGCCCATCATGCCGGCCATGGTGTAGTAGAAGCCCTGGCCCAGACCGGCCTCCTCGCCGATGACGTTGGCGTCCGGCACGAAGAAGTTCTCGAACGAGACATCGAAGGAGTGCATGCCGCGATAGCCGATGGTCGGAATCGCACGGCCCACCAGGCGCCCACCGCCGTCCTGGCGATAGTCGAACGCATGGCCGTCATACGCCGGCTTCTCGGCCAGCAGCAGGCTCAGGCCCTTGTAGCCCAGGGACTTGTCCGGATCCGTGCGCGTCACCACCATCAGCACGCCGGCCTTGCCGGCAAACGTACACCAGGTCTTTGCGCCGTCGAGCCGCCAGCCACCTGCGCAGCGGGTGCCGCGCAGATTGAGGCTGGCCACGTCGGAGCCGAAATCCGGCTCGGTGATGGCGATCGCGCACAGCGGATGGCCCTGTGCGACCTGCGGCAGCCAGCGCTGCTTCTGCGCCTCGGTGCCGCCGCTGAGCAAGGCGCGAGCAAGAATTTCCGGCCGCGTGATGAGGCTGCCGGCGGCGGCGAGCGAGGCCTGCGACAGCGCCTCGGTGACGACGATCATGGTGAGGCTGTCTTCCGCGTCACCGGGTGCGCTGCCGCCATAAGTCTCGGGAATCGACAGGCCGAATACGCCCATCTCGCGCAGGGGTTGAAGCAGCGCTTCCGGCACGATCAGATCGTGGCGGTGGATCATTGAAGCGAGCGGCGCGACCGCCTCGGCCGCAAAGCGGGTGAACTGATCGCGCACCAGTGCGAGTTCCTCGCTCAGCGGAATCTGCGCGAGGGCCGACGGGTCCCGCGCCAGGAGGCGCGCGGTATCGTGCAGCGCCGCGCCGGACAGCAGTTGGCGCTGCAAGGCACGCAGCGCGGGATCGCGGGTTACCGCATGCAGGGATTCGCCCGGCAGATCGAGTTCCGCATACAGAGTCTCCAGCCGGTCGCGCACCAGGGTGATCGCCTCGACCGCGAAGACCCGCGCAAGGCGCCGGTCCAGCTCGCCGGTGGTCGGGGCCAGGGCCTGGAGCGCACTCTCGGCCGCGAGCAACTCGGCGTTGGCCCAGGCCAGCTCGAAGCTCGGCACCTGTTCCACATCGAGCAGCCTTGCGTCGAGGCGGTTCGCGCGCGCGCAGCGCAGCGCAAGCGTGGTGGTGGCGAGATCCAGCGCGCTGCGCAGTTGCCCGAGCAGGCGCGCGGCAAAGGTTTCGGGCGTGGCCGTCGTCGTCATCGAAGTTGCGTGGTGACTTGATCGTTCAGGATGCGCGGACGGCGTCGGCGCGGCGCAGCAGTTCGCGTGCGCGCAGCACCACCGGCATGTCCACCATGCGGCCGCGGAATTCCAGCGCGCCGCGACCCTGGGCGGCGGCCTCGTCATAGGCGGCGAGCAGTTCGCGCGCGTGAGTCACGTCCTCGGCCGGTGGCGCAAACAGCTCGTTCATCACTTGCACCTGGTTGGGGTGGATCGCGTAGGAACCGACGAAGCCCATCTCGCGCGCACGCTGGATGAGCCGGCGGAACAGGTCCAGGTCGCGGAACACGGAGATCGAGCCGGGGAATCCGAAGGGCAGGATGCCGGCGCGGCGGCAGGCGAATACAAGCTGCTGGTTGGGGCCGTACAGAGCTTCCGGAGTCGGCTCGCTGCCGGCCGAGACCGAGAAATCCTCGGAGCCGAGAATCATGCCCATGACCCGCGGCGAACTGCTGGCGATCTCGTCCAGATGGGGCACGGCGCGCACGTGCTCGATCTGCGCAATCAGCAGGGTGTGGCCGGGCGCGATGCCGCGCTCGGCTTCCAGCGCCGTGATGCGCGTGTCCAGCGCCTGGACCTGTGCGGCCGATTCAACTTTCGGCACCATCAGCGCACGCACCCCGGGCAGCACCGCTGCGCTGACATCGTCCGGCGTCAGTGCCTCGTCGGTGTTGATGCGCACCAGCGCCGCGGCTCCCGACTGCGAGACCAGGCCGACGGCCGATGCGAGCGCGGCGCGCGCCTCAGCTTTTTGTGCCAGCGGCACGCTGTCCTCGAGATCGAGCAGATAGGCGTCCGCGCCGCGGCGGTGTGCGGCGTCCACGAATTTGCGGACGTGCGCGGGCACGAACAGCATCGAACGCCAGATGGGGAAGGACTTGTTCATGCCAGCGTGGCCGTGGCGCTCATGCAGAGCGCGCCCTCATGGTCTGCGCTCCACAGCCTCAGGCTTTTGCCGTCCTGACGGCCATTCACGGTGAAGGGCTGCGTGTCGAAGCTTGGCCGCACGGCGCGGAACTGGAAGGTCGCGATCACGGCGTCTGGAAGATTCGTATTGACCAGATCGAGCAGCAAGGTCGCGAGCAGCGGTCCATGCACGACCAGCGCCGGATAGAACTCGCGCTCCACTGCGTAGTGGCGGTCGTAGTGGATGCGATGGCTGTTGTAGGTCAGGGCCGAATAGCGGAACAGCAGCACCGGATCGGGCGTGATGGTGCGCGACCAGTCCGCTGCCGCCGGCGCGGCCTCACCCGGCGGCAGCGCTGCGGGGCCGCTGGGCATTTCGCGGTAGACGAGGTTCTGTTCCTCGCGCACGCAAAGCTGATGCTGCTGCCAGATTTCGTGGTCGAGCGTGACGAAGACCAGCGCGCCGGACTTGCCGCTTTTGGCATCCACCGAGCGGATCACCGAGCGGCGCGCGGCGGGTAGGCCGACCCGCAGCGGCCGCTCGACCTGCACGGCGCCGGCGGCCCACATGCGCCGCGGCAAGGGCGCGGGAGGCAGGAAGCTTTCCTGATCTGGGCCCAGCCCGGGGTGGCCGTCCGGTCCGGTGCTCGCCGCGGCCGGTGTGTCCAGGAAATACAGCCACTGCCAGGTCGCGGGCAACACATCGCCAGTCTGGATCGGCGCCGGATGGTCCAGCGCCTGCGCCAGCGCCTGCGCCGGGAACGGGTGCAGGTCGTCGACGAGCCTGCGCTCGCGACCGACCCACTGTCGCAGATGGTCGATGTCGATCATCCGATCGCCCCTGCGGGGCTCAACCCACGAAGTAGCTGTTCACTTCGTGGGGTGGTTCCGCGCGCCGCCTCCGGTGTGAGTAGCGACAGGCCCAGGCCCACGCGCCGCGCGAGCCAGGGACTCGGGCGATAGCGCGGATCGCCGGTCACCGCCTGCATATTGCGCAGGATGCTCAGAACCCGGTCGCCGCCGATGCGGTCGCCCCAGGCGAGCGGGCCGTGCGGATAACCCAGGCCGAGCTTCACCGCGTCCTCGATGTCGGCGACCGATGCGATGCCGCGCTGCGCGATGTTTGCCGCGATGTTCACGATGGTGGCGAGCACGCGCTGCACGACGAAGCCGGGGCTGTCGTTGATGATCGTGACCGGGGTGTCGCTGCTGGCGAACAGCGCATGCGCCGCATCGCGCGCGGCGGTGCTGGTGACCGGCGTGAGCATCAGGGTACGGCGCTTAGCCCATCCGGACAGCGGGTCGAACGCGACGCTGCGTGTCGCGTCCAGGCCCTGCTCGACGCAGACCGTGGTCGCGTCCTGGCCCCAGGGTTGGACCAGGATCAGGTCGGCATCGGCGGCGCTGGCGACGAGCTGCACCGACAGGGATACGGCCAGCTTCGAGATGGCCTCACGCTGCAAAGAGGAGGGCTCGATCCACAGCTTCAAGCCTTTCGGCAGCGCGGGCACCGCGCGTGGCGCAGGCAGGTCCAGCGGCCTGGACTGCGCGTCATAGCGGTACCAGCCGGCGCCGGACTTGCGCCCGTAGAGTCCCGCAGCGATGCGCGGTCGCACCAGCGAGGACGGACGAAAGCGCGGCTCCTGCTGGAACTGTTCGTAGATCGACTCCATGACCTTGCCGGACACGTCCAGTCCGGTCAGGTCCAGCAGCTCGAACGGACCCATCTTGAAGCCGGCCGCCTCGCGCATCAGCGCATCGACTTCGGCGACGCTCGCGACCTGTTCCTCGATCACGCGCAGCGCCTCGGTGTAGTAGCCGCGACCGGCGTGGTTGACCAGAAAACCCGGCTGGTCGGCGGCGATCACCGCGCGATGGCCGCTGCCCGCGATGAGCCTGCGCAAGGTCTCGACCGTACCCGGCGCGGTGCGCACGGCGGCGATGATCTCCACCACCTTCATCAGCGGCACGGGATTGAAGAAGTGCAGGCCGGCGACGCGGCTGGGGTGCCTGCACTTGGCCGCAATCTCCGCGACCACCAGCGAGGACGTGTTGCTGGCGAGGATAGTGTGTTCGGGCACGACGGCTTCGAGCGCGGCGAACAAGGACTGCTTGGCGCCGATCTCTTCGACGATGGCCTCGATCACCACGTCGCAGGACGCCAGCGCTTCCAAGGACCCGCAGGGCCGGATGCCGGCGATCAGCGCATCGGCCTGGTCCGATGTGTAGCGGCCCTTTTCGACACCCTTGGAGATCATCCCGGCGACCGCGGTGAGCGCCTTGGGCACGGCGCCGTCGTAGGCATCGAACACCGACACCGGATGCCCGGCCTGCGCGAAGAGCTGCACGATGCCGCGGCCCATGGTGCCGGCGCCGACGACGCCGACGTGCAGTTTCTTCGTCATGATTTCGTTCCAGTCCCGCGCTGAAACGCCGGCTCGCGCTTTTCGGAAAAGGCCGCAAAACCCTCGCGGAAATCCGCGCCGGTCAGCATCTCGGCCTGATCGCCTTCCTCGCGGCTGAGGGCTTCGTCCAGCGTGAGGGCCGGTGACAGCAGGCGCTGCTTCATGCGGGCGTAGGCGCTGGGCGAGAGGCGGGACAGCGCGCTCGCGCGCTCGATGGCCGCGAGCATCACATCGCCTTCGCCGACATCCTCGTCGGCCAGCCCGATGCGAAAGGCCTCTGCGCCCGTCACCGGCTTGCCGCTGGTGAACAGCCGGCGCGCGGCGGCGGCGCCCACGCGCAGCGGCAGGCTGCGCAGCAGCGCCCAATCCGGCACCAGGCCAATCTTCAGGAAGGGAAACAGGATGCGGGTGTCGCGACCGACGATGATCGCGTCGCCCAGCAGGGCCAGGCCGACCGCGGCGCCGGCGCAGAAACCTTCCCCGGCCGACACGACTGGAAACGGCGAGTTTGCGACCAGACGGCAGAGCGTGGCGCCGTGCGCCATGCGCGCCCGCGCCGCCTGCTCGCTGAGACCGACCATGCTCGGCAAATCACCGCCGGAGGAGAACACGCGATCGACGCCGCCGAGCACCAGTGCGCCGCACTCGGCGTCACGCTGCGCGGCGCTCATCGCGTCGATCAGCGCCTGGCGCGTGTCGTAGTCCACCGCGTTGCGCTTAGGCACCCGGTTGATGAGCACGCGCAGCACGCGCGGCGCCGGGCGGTCGATCCTGAGCAGTTCGTTCATGCTCAAGCCGCTACGCGCTCGAACACCGCGGCAATGCCCTGGCCGCCGCCGATGCACATCGTCTCCAGACCGTAGCGCGCGCCGCGCCGATCCAGCTCATGCAGCAAGGTCGCCAGGATGCGACCGCCGGTGGCGCCGACCGGATGGCCCAGCGAAATGCCGGAGCCGTTCACGTTCATGCGCTCGAAGTCGCGCTCGACGAACTTCCATTCGCGGGTGCAGGCCAGCACCTGTGCGGCGAAGGCTTCGTTGAGTTCGATGAGGTCCATCTGCGCGAGCTTGAGGCCCGCACTGGCGAGCGCCCTGGCGGTGGACGGCACCGGGCCGATGCCCATGCGGCTGGGTTCGACGCCCGCCACCGCCCAGGACACCAAGCGGCCGAGCGGACGCAGACCGTATTCGCGCGCCAGTTCCGGCGTGGTGACGATGCAGGCCGAGGCGCCGTCGTTCTGGCCGCTGGCATTGCCGGCGGTGACGGTGGCGGTCGCGTCCTGCTTGAGCATCAGCGGCTTGAGTTTGGCGAGGCTTTCGACCGTCGTATCGGCGCGCGGATGCTCGTCCACGCTCACGACGTTCGTGCCCTTCGGTGTCGTCACTGCGACCGGCACGATGGCCGGGCTGAAGTAGCCGTTGCTCTGCGCGGCGACGGCGCGCTGGTGCGAGTACACCGCGAATTCGTCCTGCTCCTGCCGGCTGATGCCGTATTCGCGCCGCAGATTTTCGGCGGTCTCGATCATGCCGCCGGCAACCGGGAAGTTCTTGCCACCCGCGGTGATGCGCCCGCGAGCGAGCGCGTCGTGGAACATCAGCCCCTCGCCCCTGACGCCCCAGCGCGAGCTGGTCGAGTAGAAGGGCGCATTGCTCATCGACTCCGCACCGCCAGCGATCACCAGCTTCGAGGCCCCGGTGGCGACCTGCATCGCTGCATAGATGACGGCTTGCAGGCCCGAGCCGCAGCGACGGTCCAGTTGCAGGCCGCCGATGCCGATGGGCAGGCCGGCGTCGAGACCGACAACCCGACCAAGAGCTGGCGCGTCCATGCTCGGATAGCACTGCGCGAACAGCACGTCGTCCACGGCAGTTGGCGGCAGCTTCGTGCGCTCCAGCAGTCCGCGCACCACCGCGGCTCCGAGCTGGTGGGCGGTCAGGTCCTTGTACACGCCACCGTAGCGGCCTACGGGCGTGCGCATGGGCGCGCAGAGGACGGCATCGATCATGAGGGTGTGATCCAGTCGGTGTAGGTCTTCATGGGGTCGCGTGCTTGAACTGCTGGCGCAATACATCGTTGCGCACCTTGCACGGGGGAGTCTTGGGCAGCATTGCAACGATCTCAAGTCGCTCCGGCAACTTCTGCCGCGCCACACCCGCGGCCTTCTCATGCTCGGCGAGCGAGCCGAAGTCCAGTGCGCAGTCGGCGCACAGCGCAACGGCAGCTTCGTCGAGCAGTTGGTCCACAGCGGCAGCATCGCCAAGTGGGCGCGCCGGCGCGTCGTCGAAAGCGACGATAATGGCACCGTGACCGTCGACCAAGCGGTAGGACCTACGGCGGACGCCGGGCCCCCGGGCCATCGACCAGCAGGAGTGCGCGATCCGCCCCGGCGCCCGCCGAAACCACGAACGGGTCCGCGATATCGCCGTGCAGCACGCCGGTCTTCTAGCCGCTGAGCTTGCCGTCTCGCAGCGTCGCGGCGTCGCCCTCGTGTGCAAACGCGAGCTTCAGCGTTGAACAGGTGACGGCCGACTCGTTCACGTCCAGACCATCGGCCAGCACACCGCGGGCTTCGCCTCGCTTGTCCCTCGCCTTCTTGAGCGTGACCACGGGGTAATCGCCGAACGTGGCCTTGGTCTCTCGGCCGGCTGCGACGTACTTCAATCGCGGGAGCTTACGCCCGTTCGGCAGGGCCTCCGGGAATAGCCCGCCGCCGTCGTAGATTCGTGGCCGCTTGGCACCGGTTGGGTCCGGCTTGAGCGCGCGACAGTCGGTATCAGTCAGGGGTTTGGTGATTCGCATGGGCATTCTCCGGGTGGTCCAGCGTGCCCCCAAATCTCCGGCCTGTGCCCTTATGGGTCCGCTGTGCCCCGATATGCGCCCTTATAAACCTGCGCTGTCAAGAAACGACCTGACACGCTGCGAATCACTACAGACATAAAAAACCCAGGATTTACCCGGGTTTAGAAACTTCCTGAGACTTCCTGAAACCTTGAAATGGCGGGAGGGTGTCATTCACATACAAGCTTATTTGCGCTGATTAACAAAGGTTTTCATTAATGCGAAATTTCTCCGTGCCCCTTCCCGTGCCCTTAAATCCGATCACTGCCGGGTTCGCGCGTCTCGTGGCAATTACCATCGAAGCTCAATAACGGAGCCACTCATGTTGCAGTCCGAGTCACCGACGTTGGCAAGCGATACTTCTACGGCGACAGTCGAGAAGCAGCGCGGGATGCTGCAACAGAAATCGACGAAGGGATCGACACAGCAGACCGAGAAAGCGTATTTCGACGTGAAAGTCCCGCCGGGACGTACTCTGGTGGAGATTCTGGGTCCGCTGGATCAACTCGGGAAAGGTTAGAAGCCGAAGCTCTCGGGCTGGCAGAGGCACGAAAACTACAGTCGTCTGGCAGGCTCGGCGCAAAGATCGATCGACTCGGCAAATGCTTTGAGCGCTCTGCCGGCGTTGTCGAGCAAGGGCTCGGCGACATGCTCATTGGGCGCCGCACCGATGGCGGAGACACGTATTGGCGCAGCGTTGTTTGGACGTGCAGTGCAATCAACGCCTACGAGGAAGGCGGTACACGCGCCACACCCGTGGACCAGTGGACGAAGCAAGGAGACCTGCTGTACCTGGACCAAAAACGAAGCCCCGCGTTTGCCGCACGGTCTGGGCTGCATTTGCCCAGGGATGTACGCCAATTGCGAGGCTACAGCAGCAAGCTACTGACGGACGCCGATCCGGTCAAGTACCGCAAGACTCAGCCGCTGTATTCCCGCACTGCGTCAGCGCCCAACCCGTCAACGCCCAACGCCTCCGTGAAGGCTCTGAAGGATCGTCAGCCCGTAGAAGCGACCTTCCAGGGCGTGCACACTCCGCGGTGTGGTGCTGGACGGCTGGCACCGCTACAACGACCTCGCAAGCCCGCTGTCCGACGTTGGTCTCCGGGCCGGAAGTCACGGACGTTGGAGCGGAGGGTGCATAGGCCGTTTCAGCGATGCATCTAGTGCGGCCTTGACCTTCCATAACCTCACCGGTGCGCCGCGCTCGCCGGTACGCGCCCACTCCCTGCGTTCATCCGAATTAGGCGCACCCCGTCCAGAACGCCTCTTCCTCTCGACAGCCGGGGCAAAACACGACCGGTCGTAAGGTTTGAAAGTGGGGGCTGTAGAAGCAGCCCCCCGCGACACCGCTATTCGCGTGAGGCGCTAGACGTTTTAGGTATTCCGGGCGATCAAGAAAGATCCCATAGGCGATTTCAGCCAGACCTTCCACCAACGCTTCGCCGTGAACATGACATGTGGTGGCGCTGGCTCTCATTCGACTACGCATGGGTGGTTGAGTTTTGAGTTTCTTGTATCGGCCGGCCGTCTCACTCGAATTTGACCTGGAGACTTGCTGACAATTCGCAAAGCCATCGTCGTACGCCGCTTGGCCCTCAATTCGCTCTGCAAGCGATCTGCGCCGTCAGTCGCTCCTCCTGATCGCCAGTTCGAAGACCCTGCTTGCGCCTTGGTTTGCGTTGACGGGAGTTCCCATTGTCAGAGTCAGCGTTTCGCGGGGCTCGCGCACACGGTCGTTGATAACCGTCACCGGGACGTTGGCGAATCTGGCGCCAGCCGGGATGACGACGCTGGTCCCGGGCAATCGATAGTCGGCGTTGCGGGTGGCCGTGCCGCCGAGACGCACGGGAACGGTCACGGGGCTCGCTGAGACGGCGGAGAGGTTGACGCGCACGTTGACCACGCCTGCGGACTCCTCGACGGCCTGGACGGCGCGGGCGAAGCTGACGGTGGGGAGGATGGGCGGGGGCGCCGTGGGATTGCCGGCGAAGCGCTGCGCGTAGATGCCGGTGGCTAATCCAATTGTGTCGAAGCCGGAGTTACGACCGATCTCCCTTCGCCAAGCCACGACAAAACTGCCGTCGGCGTTAACCGACGTCACCGGTAACGCCTGGGAATCTGTGGTCGTGCTGTTCGCCCGAGTGTGAAACGGCGTCACTGGCCTACCGTCGGGTCCGAAGTTTCGCCAGAATATATCGCTGTCGGTTTGGTTGGTCGTGGATCGCTTCCAGGCCACGGTGAAAGACCCATCTTCTGCGATGCCAATCGTCGATTCGTTATGCTTCCCGGTGCCTGGCGCGTTGACCTGCATGGCCGGACCTTTGGGCTGACCGTTTGACCGATAAGCGACCATCATCACCCCCGATGAGCCCGTCCCGGTGACAATGAAATTGCCCGCGGCATCTACCGCAACGTCGTCGATCCCGCCGACTGGTCCTATTTTGATGTCGGCAGCGTCTTTGGGCCTGCCATCGGAGTGATATCTGCGCGCGCCAGCATAGCTGCCGGTAAAGCATTCGCTTTCATATGCGCAACTGTAGGTCCTGGCGGTGAAAGCGACGACAAAATCACCGTCCGGTTCGATTGCAACTCTGGCCCGATCCGAGCAATTCTCGTCACTGACCCGCGTGGAGAAGCGGCGTTGCCCCGTTGAAGTGAAACCCTCGACCGAGGTGCCGCGGCAAAACTCCGGGCCGCTGGTGTCGGTGAAGTGATTCCGATAGTCAGCACTGGCAATCACGAAGTCCCCGTCAGCGTCCATGGCGATGTCTCGCCCCAAACTGCCTGCATTACCCATGGAAATCGGCTGGGCGTCCAAGCTCACGCCAGAAGAGGAATAGCGACGCGCGTAGGCCTGAGTCGAAAGAAACGAACCGTAGTATTCGCCTTCCCAAGAAACAACAAAGTCGCCGCTATCATCCATCGCAATGATGGGTCTTTCTTTAATCAGTTGGCCACAACTGCCTGGCAATTCCCCATCTGGACACTCCTTGTCATGGCTTGTAACGAGCACCGGCGCCGAATCCTTGGCTGTTCCGTCGGATTCGTATCTCTGGAAGAAGATTCCTCCCGTAAATTCGAAATCATATGCGGTGAAGTAGTAGCTATCATCGACCCACGCGATGACGAAGTCGCCGTCCGCAGCATGAGCGATCTGCGGGATAAAAGCTTCCGGACCGCTTAAGGGAAGCGGACTAACCGCTACCCTGAACTCCGGCCCGACCTTATCCCCCGGCGCTGCCTTCACCGGATGAGAAGTCGCCATCGCGGCGATCGCGGCGGCGAACAGGCTGAAACGAAACAGGAGTGCAGGCTTCATGCGACTCTCCGACAAAGGGTCCGGTCTGGGCCGGTATCTCCGGATACTGCCTTAATGCGCCGCGTCACTGATACACCAAGGCGTGTCGCTTTGTGATCTGCGTCACGAATGTCCACCGCAACGCACTTCGGTTGCGCGCAACCCGAAACCCTCATCTTCAACCTCGTCGCTGGAGCGCTGACTACCGCCGCCATTGCTTCAGGTTGGCACACGCTCGCGACCGTCCTTCAACCGTCCGCGGCCCGGTGCTCAAGCCCCCGTGATTCCGGCACCGGCCGTTTCCCAATGCTTTCGCTTCGCAGGGCTTGCCTGTCGATCTCGCATACGCGCCGCAGCGAGGACCGCCGAACCCCGTGATGCAGGCGCGCGGGTCGTTCGAAGTCAGTGACCGGTGCACCCTATTTTCATCGAAATTCATGAGCACTCAGCTTTCCTTCATGGCCAAGTACCGCTCGATCAACTGCCGTCGCCGCAGCGCCTTCAGGTGCGCCGTCAACACCTCACGCTCCTCCGCCGTCACCCAGCATCTGAACTGCACCCGTCCTCGCTGCTTCATGCGCTGATAGCGATCCGCCTGCGATTTGCGCCAGCCGTCGCGTTTGGCCGCGGCCGGTGGCTGATCTGAAGCACTCACGTCCGCGCGGTCAATGATCGAACTCACGTAGGCTCCCCCGTCAGGTCGCCTTGACTGCCGAGCAGTCGGACGCGTTCACGGTGCGCGTCGCCGAATAACGGCGTCGCGATGGCCCCTCGGTGGTTGTGGCTCAGGTCATCGTCAGGCCCGGCCACGATGAATCGCGTCGCCTTGCCGGCTTCCTCGATCCGCCAGACGCAGACGCGCTCGACCATCTCGGCAATGTGAGCGGGCATGGTGTTGGGACTTGGTTCCACGGGGTTTGCTACCGCTACTATTGCTATTCCTGCTACCAACGTCCGATCCCTGGCGCCGTCGGTAGCACCGATAGCAGGAGTAGCAGTAGCAGAACCGGGAAACCGCTTCTTCATCAGGTTCGCGAGCTTCATAGGATGCACCCCGTCAGCAGTGCTGGATTCACATGCACGAGCCTCCGCTTGCCGTCCTTCACGAGCTTTGCCCGGTTCAGTTCTTCAAGCTCCGCGACGGCCGAAACGATGGCCTCGCGATCCCGCAGTCCCGGCGGTCCGTACTGCTGAATCGTCTTTGTCGGGACCATTTGCACCCGCTCACGCCGACAGTGCTCGGCCAGCCAGGAATCGAGTCGCGACGCGTTGCCCAGCTCTACAGGTAGTGCCAGCTCACCGAAGAAGCGGCGCGATTCGTTCAGATGCCAGGCTGTGACGCGGCTTGCAGACTCCAGGCTGTCGGCGCCAACGGCGCCGGTCTCCCGCTCGAACACATGAAACAGGGACGCAAGCCGCGCCGCATTGTCAGCCGACTTGCTGGCCACGTCGCGCACGTCATACAGCTCACCGCTGCTGCGTAATTCTTCTTCGATGGCGTCGTGGTAGGACACCCAGGCCGCTTTCGCGTCCGGCGTGAGGGACAGCAGGGCCGGCGATAGCGTGCCGTCGTCTTCAATCGGCGCAGGCCGGTCCAGAATCTCGCGGATGCGGCAATCGAAGGTGGCGAGCGCCGGCCAGTGTTGCGGCGCCTCGGTGAAGGGACGATAGCCCTGTGTGGATTCCGGCCACGCGATCAGGAATCGCGCCAGAAAGCCGGTGCCGCGCGCCAGGGCGCCGGATTGCTTGAAGAAGCTTCGTAGCGTGGCTTCCTGCACTTGCAGCGCCACCGTGAACCGAGCGCCGCGCACGGTGAAGGATTCGGACGTACGACGGCCAACCCGCTGTTCTCCACCGTCCCAAAGGATGTTGAGGAACCCCAGGTTGCGCATGACGCTTTCCTTGCCCATGCCGTGCGAGCCCAGGACGATCCCGGCCTCGCTCGATACCACGCCACCGGCCGGCCAGCCTTTGGCCAGCACCCAGGCCAAGTTCTCCGGCGTATCGTCGCCCCGGATCAGATTGGGAACCCTCGGTGCACTCGGCTTGGCCACTTCGTGGGAGCGCAGTCCCGCTTCCTGTTCCTGTGTGTCGCTGCCGCTTTTGCCCCCCTGCTTGATGGCGTCCAGCAGGCCGGTGCGCTTGGCTTCCCATGCGGACAGGTCAGCCTTGTAAGCCGTGATGATTGGCTCAGCGGCTTTCGCCTGCTGCGCTTCGTACTCGCGGATCGCTGACGTAAAGAATCCGTCACAAGTAGATTTCCGCTCGCCGGAATCCGCAATGCTCAGCAGGAAAAGCCCGGTCGGCCCTGCCAGTTTGTCAGCGCGCTTCACGTCCACATGAGCTTGTATCGCGAGCGACAGTGCGGCCAGCGCGCAAGATGCCACTAGCGGAATCGGTGCTTTGACGAAGCCCTGCACTTCTTCCACCGCAGCCCGGATCGTTGGGGGCAGTGCGTCAAGGGGATACGGCTCGGGCGATACCTTGGCGGTCAGCGGCAGCGGATCGGGCCATTCCAGGGAGCGCACTTGCACCGATTCCATCGCCTGCGTGACGTCCAGCGGCTTGGTGAAATCCACGCTGCACGCGTTCATGCGGCACCCCGCAGGGCGCGCACTGCGGCCCGCACATCGCCGCCATGCTCCAGGTGCGTGAAGACCGCGAACGCATCATGCGGCCCGCCTGAAAGCTCGTCGGTCGCGTGATGACTGAAGGCGCGACCGTCATCGAACACGATCAGCCCGGCGCCGTGATTCGTTCCCGGTTTGGCCCATCGTCGGCCACGCTCCTGGTAGCCGTGCGCTTCGAGCAGTTCGGGCACCGAGTGCGTGGCGTTGAACTGGCCGATCACCGACGGGCCGTCGAAAGTGCGGACGGGTTTGGATTCGAGCTTCGGCTTGACCGCTTCGTTGGCCACCCAGAGCATCGACAGCGTGCGCGCGTTCAGCGGCTCTCCGTCGCCGTGGTAGCTCTCGAACAGGTGCGCCCGATTCGCGGGACAGGCGGGTAGCAGATACAGCCGCGCCGGATCGCGACAGGCGGAATCGGTGCAGGCCAGCAACCCGAGCCTTTCCAGCGGCAGCGGCCAGACCTTGCGATACAGGTCCGGTGCCAACGGTTCCGACAATGCCAGGATGAGCCGGTAGCGCGGTGCCTCAGGTGTATGCGTGTACGTGGTGGCGATCAGGTGCCACCAGCCCATCGCAGCGCAGCGAGCATGCACCTCGGCAGGCTTGGTTGGGGTCACTCCGGCGATCGTCTCCACGTCGTAGCCCAGGGCCGTGATCGCGACCACGTTGGCGGACTTCCTGTAGGGCTCCGACAGGGCCGCGAAGACGATGCCGGCGCCGTCCTTGGTGTCACGGATCGCAGGTCGGGTAAATCGCTCGGCGAGCTTTGCCAGCGCGACGCGTCGCACGGTCAAGGCCGGATCGTAGATGCTGCGGGCGAAGCCGCAGGGGATCGCGGGGCCTGCCCAGGCCGAGACGCTCGGTGCTACGGTTGCCTCATGGAGAACCTCACGCGTTGGGGCATTGCGGCGTGGGGTATGATTCTGTTGTGATTGAAGCGATTCCTGAGCCGTCCCGGTGGACCAGACCGGGGCGGCTTTTTCGTTGGCGGTCATGTCATGCCGCCTTCTTGGCGAGGACGGCGCGAAGTTCCCCGACATTCCACGTCGTTACCCGCGGACCATGTTTGTGAGGCTTAGGCAGCAGACCGGCGCTGACGCGGCGCCAGACGGTTGCAGGGCTGATGGCAAAAAGGGCTTCTACCGTGGGCTGACGGACCAAGGCGGAATCCGGCATTTGGTCGAAGTGGCGGAGAGCATCTGAAAGTTGCTGTGACATATTGATCGCTCGTGAGGCCACGCGAGGTCGCGTGATCCAGGAGAAGTTTTTGTGTCACGCGGCCGGCCGGGAAGATGATTTCCCAGTCGATAATCAATATCGGGCGAGGTTCTAGGTTTTTGGCTGCACATTCTTCGGACGCCCTCCTTTGATGATTTCGGGCGGCGCAAGGTCGCGAATCCACATTCTTGCGGTCTTTTTCGAGACAGGAAGTCCTCCGGGCCTCCCGTCGTTGACGGCCGAAATGAAGGCGGGGTTTTCCAGTACCCACTTGATAGTGGGAGTAGGTTTTCGCGTGAACAGGATGCTTGCTGCGCCCCTCCCGCGCTCTCTCATCGCCTTTCTGCCCTCCCTTTGCGCTGCCTTCGAGGGTCTTCCGTCAAGCAGTAGGACAGCATTCGCGGTACCGACTCCTCGGGGCAAATCATCCCGATGGATCGCCAGGTATCGACACGGAACCTGCCGCTGGGTCCGCTCGCAGTAGTACGAAATGACGCCATCGATCATCGCCTCGTCAATATCGCGTTTGAATTGGGGGTAGCTGCCTAGTGGTTGGTCGTCGGCAGAGAACATCGTGGCAGGCAACAGGCCGTCGAGGACCAACCGTTGAAGCTTGTCAGCCGCGATACCTGACTCCTTCGCAGCCATATCCAACGGGTAATACTCGGGTTCCATGAGCGCACCTTCTTGCAGCCTTCGGGGAAGGGCTGCGCCAAGCCGGTGAAGGTGTCCGGCTTTTCGCCCCGTCGGGCTAGGCGCAGCTTGATCGCAAACGGGTCCAGCGTTCAGAGCGTTGACGCTGTCGAAGGCCAACAGCCCACCCGTTGCGTTGTAGCAGTCTGCATTGCTCTCGTATCGATTGCTGCATGCACTCCCGGCAGCGCAGCATCAGCACATCGCGGGCCGATCTCGTTGTCCAGCTGAAATTCGCCGCCCGTCGTGGCAGTTGAAGCAATTAGGCCGCGCGAAGCGAGGCCACGTTCGAGCGCGTGCGCAGACGGTCCAGATAGTCGGCCCACGCCTGCATCATCTTGTTGCGTTCGTCCAGGAACGAGGCGCGGTCGTACGCCGCGCCAAGCGGGCCGCTGGCCTTGTGCGCAAGCTGCCGCTCGATCGCATCGGGCTTCCAGCCGAGCTCTGCCAACAGACTGCGCGCCATCGCACGGAAGCCGTGCGCCGTCATCTCGTCATTGGTGAATCCCATGTTGCGCAGCGCCTGACGTGCCGCGTTCTCGGACGCCGGGCGCAGGCGTGATCGCGGAGACGGGAACACGTAGCGATATGCATCGGCCTGCAGGCTCAGGCCGTGGTCGGTCAGCGGTTGCAGATCGCGCAGGACTTCGATGGCCTGTGCCGACAGGGGCACAAGGTGCTGGGAGTTCGTTTTGGTGACCCGATATCGCCATTGCGCTGCCTTAAGGTCGATCTCGGACCACTGCATGCGGCGAATCTCGCCGGGCCGCTGAAACAGCATCGCGGACAGTTTGAGCAGGGCGCGAACTTCGGGCGTACCGCGGTAGCAGTAGATCGCGGTCATCAGCCGGGCCACGTCGGCCGGGTCGGTGAAGGCTGCAAAGTGCCGCTTCGCGGTCTTGCGCTTCTCGCCACGCAGGGCAAGTGTGGGGTCGGTGTCGGCCATGTCGTTGCGAATGGCGTAGCGGATCACCTGCCCGACCATGACCCTAGCGCGCCGCGCGGTTTCCTCGGCCCCGCGCTCATTGACGCGTCGGAACACGTCCAGCAGCTCGCGCGGTGTCAGGTCGCGGAGCGGGCGCCGTCCGATGAAGGGCAACACGTCCCGTTCGAGCAGTCGCGTCACGCTGACCTTGTAGGTCTCAGACAGCCCCTCGATCTCCGCCGCATACCATGCGCGGGCGACAGCCTCGAAACTGCCGGCCGCGGTGGTCGCCACATCCGCGGCTTCGACGCGCGCCTTGTGCTCGTTCACGTCCAGGCCATCGGCCAGCACACCGCGGGCCTCGTCTCGCTTGTCCCGCGCCTTCTTGAGCGTGACCACGGGGTATTCACCAAACGTGGCCTTGGTCTCGCGGCCGGCTGCGACGTACTTCAATCGCCAGAGCTTGCGCCCATTCGGCAAGGCTTCCAGGAACAGCCCGCCGCCGTCGTAAATTCGTGTCCGCTTGTCGCCGGTTGGGTCCGGCTTGAGCGCGCGGCAGTCGGTATCGGTCAGAGGCTTGGTGATTCGCACGGGCAGTCTCCGGGTGGTCCAGCGTGCCCCCAAACTTGGGCTTGTGCCCTTATGGGTCCGCTGTGCCCCTATGTGTGCCCTTATAAACCTGCGCTGTCAAGAAACGACCTGACACGCTGTGAATCACTACAGACATAAAAAACCCCGGATTTACCGGGGTTTAGACACTTCCTGAGACTTCCTGAAACCTTGAAATGGCGGAGAGGGTGGGATTCGAACCCACGGTACGCTTGCGCGTACGCCTGATTTCGAGTCAGGTACATTCAACCGCTCTGCCACCTCTCCGCAGTTGAGGGTCCGATGGCCCCGAGGTTGGCCTGCCAATGCGGCTCAAGCGAGTCATATTCTAGATGATGCCTGTCAGCGCTGCGAGCACTCGATGGTCACGGATCACGGCCTTGGGGATGGCTGCGGCCGCGCTGTGCATGCTGTCGACCTGCTCGCCGCAGCTTGCGCTGCTCGACCAGGTCAGGGTGCTCGGCGTGCTGAGAGTCGCCACCGTGAACAGCCCGACGACTTATTACGAAGGACCGGCCGGACCGACCGGTTTCGAGTACGAGCTGGCACGGGGCTTTGCCGAGAAGCTTGGCGTGGGAATCGAAGTGGTGCTGACTGCAAACGCCAATGAAGCCCTGGCCATGCTCGACAGCGGTCGCGCGCAGTTGGCCGCGGCAGGCGTGGTGGTGACGCCCCTGCGCACGCGCCGCGTGCGGTTCACACGCCCGGTGCTGAACGTGGTGCCGCAATTGGTGCGACGCGCGGGAGCTGCGCGACCCGCGTCGCTGGATCAACTCTCGGGCACCCTGGTGGTGGGCCGTTCCAACGCCGCGATCGAACTGCTCACCGATGCGCGCTCCCGGTACCCGGACCTGAGCTGGACGGAGACCGACGAGTTCGGGACCGAGGAGTTGCTGCAAAAGGTCGCGCAGGGCGAAATCGACTACACCGTTGCGCCTTCGGATCTGCTCGCGATCAACCAGCGCTACTACCCGACCCTGCGCGTGGCCTTTGCGCTGACCAAGGTGCAGGACGTGGCCTGGGCTTTGCGCCGTGGCCGGGACAACTCGCTGTTCGCGCAGGCGCAACAGTATCTGGGCGGTGTCAGCGAGCCGGACTTCCGGCAGTTGCGCGATCGGTATTTCGGCCATGTGGAGCAGGTGGATGTTCTCGGCGCACTGGCGCTGGCCACGCACGTGGAGACGCGGCTGCCGAGTTTTCGCAAACTGTTCGAACAGAACGCGGAGAAGTTCGGGATCGACTGGCGACTGCTCGCGGCGATCGGCTACCAGGAGTCGCACTGGGACCCGAGCGCGGTCAGTCCCACCGGCGTGCGCGGAATCATGCAGTTGACGGCGCAGACTGCGCGGTTCCTCCGCGTGAACAACCGCGAGGATCCGGCGCAGAGCATCGCCGGCGGAGCGCGTTACATCCGTCAGTTGATCGAAAAGATTCCGCCGGACGTGCCCGATCCCGATCGCACCTGGTTCGCGCTGGCCGCCTACAACCTGGGCTACGGACATCTGGTGGACGCGCGCGCGCTCACGGCGCAGCGCGGGGGTGACCCAAACCGATGGGTCGATCTGCGCAAGACCCTGCCGCTGCTGACGCAGGCGCGCTGGCACCGGCAGACCAGGTACGGTTATGCGCGCGGGCATGAGGCCGAGACCTATGTCGGCAATGTCCGCACTTACTACGACATGCTGGTGAATCTGACAGGCGGCGTCCCCAAGACGCCCGAGGCGGTGGAGCCGCCGGAGCCGAAAACGCAAGCGGAAGAGCCGCTCAACATTCGTACGCCGATCCTGTGAGCACCGGCCTCAGTCGTCCTCGATATCCTGCCCCGGAAACAGCACGTCGTTGAAACCGAACCGGGTGAAGTCGCGGATGCGCATCGGATAAAGAATGCCGTCCAGGTGATCGCATTCGTGTTGCACCACGCGCGCATGAAAATCGTCCACGCTGCGATCGAGGGACTGCCCGTGGGCATCGAATCCGATGTAGCGCAGATACTTGTGACGTGGCACGACGCCGCGCAGGCCGGGAACCGAGAGACAGCCCTCCCAGCCTTCTTCGATCTCCTTGGAAAGTGGCGTCAGGATGGGATTGATCAGCACCGTCTCCGGCACCGGGGGTGCCTCCGGGTAACGTGCATTGGCGGTAAAACCGAAGATGACCACGCGCAGGTCGACGCCGATCTGCGGCGCCGCCAGTCCCGCGCCATTGAGCGCGCGCAGGGTGTCGAATAGGTCGCCGATCAGGGCATGCAGCTCGGGCGTATCGAAAGCCTCCACCTCACGCGAGCGTCGCAGCAGTCTCGGATCGCCCATGCGCAGCACTTCGCGGATCATGGTTTCGGCTCCGGTGCATCGCCGAGTTTCAGCCGTTCGACGATCTCGCCCCGGAGCACGTGGCGGTCGATGATCTCGTCGATGTCGGCCTTGTCCCGGTAGGTATACCAGGTGCCCTGCGGGTAGATGGCCAGGCAGGGCCCTTCCTCGCAGCGCTCCATGCAGCCGGCCTGATTGACCCTCGCCTTGCCCGGGGCGTTGAGGCGCAGTTGCGCGATCCGCGCCTTGGCATGGTCGCGGGCCTGGGTTGCGCCCTTGTCGTTGCAGCAGCTGCGCGCACCGGGCGGGCGCTGATTGTTGCAGAAGAACAGGTGATGCTCGTAGTAGCTCATCGCGCGCTCGCGTCGTGCCTGGGGCGTAGGAATGATGGACGGATGCCCCATTATAGAAACCATGTCCGACGCCGCTCCCCGACCCTCGCCCCAATCGCTCCTGCTTGCCGACGCGGACCTGTGCGTGAAATGCGGCCTGTGTCTGCCGCATTGCCCGACGTACTTGCAGACACAGCACGAAGGCGATTCGCCGCGTGGTCGCATCATGCTGGTGCAGGGGCTCATCAACGGCCTGGTCGAGCCTGGCGCCCGTCTCGAAGCGCATCTCGATGGCTGCCTGTCCTGCCGCAAGTGCGAGGTGGTGTGCCCGGCCAAGGTGCCGTTCTCGAGAGTGCTTGATGGCGGTCGCACCGAGCTGTCCAAGCGACGACCGCGCAGGGTGGGCATCGCCACGTGGATGGCCTCCATTCTGGTCCGGCGCGGCTGGCGCGCGGCGTTGCGCGTGCTGCTGGAGACATATCGCCGCAGCGGCGTGCAGACGGCGGTCCGCCGATTCGGCCTGCTCGGAAACGGGTGGCTCGCGCGGCTCGAATCGGTGCTGCCCTCCCCTGCCATTTCGCGACCAGGCGCGGCGTCCACGGCGTCCGGCCTGACCATCGCGCTGTTCGAAGGCTGCGTCACCGACCTGTTCGAGCGCGATGCGCTCCACGCAGCATCAAACCTGCTGAGCGCCGCCGGCTACGGTGTGCAGCGCCCGCGCAACCAAGCATGCTGCGGCGCGCTGTACCAGCACGCCGGTCAAACCGACAGGGCCGTTGCTATAGCCCGCGAGAATCTGCTGGCCTTCGCCGGCCACGAGCGCATCGCCACCATCACCAGCGGCTGCGGTGCGAGCTTGCGCGACTACGCCGATCTCGTCCCTGACGGCGGCGCGGACTTCGCGTCCGGCGTGCGCGAATTCAGCGACTGGCTGCTGCTGCCACAGGCCACGGCGCTGCGCTTCAAACCCCTGCCCCTGCGCGCGGCGTATCACCTGCCGTGCACCGCAGGCAACGTCATGAAGTCCGGTGCGGCGCTACGCACCCTGCTCGGCCGCATTCCGCAACTGGAGCTGATCGAGCTCGACCCCGCTCAGCATTGCTGCGGCGCAGCCGGCGCCTATTTCATGACTCAGCCGGAAATGGCGGACCGTCTGCTCTCGCGCAAGCTGGAGGCGATCGAGAAACTGAAGCCGGACTTCGTGATCAGCAGCAACATCGGCTGCACCTTGCACCTGATCGGCGGGCTCAACCGGTCGGGACGACCTGCACCGCCGGTACGGCACCCGGCGGTGGTTCTGGAGGGGCAGTTGCTGCTCGATGGACCGCCGCCTCGATCCGGAGCAGCAGCAACTCCGCCATCTCGTCCTGCATGAACGCGCGCAGGCGCTCGGCCTCCTGTTCCTTCGCCAGAATCTGTTGCGCGTTGAAGCTGTAATCGCGGCGCACCTCGATCTCATCCGGCGGCACCCAGACCTTCTCGCCGCTGCGCACGTCGAAGGCCACACGCAGAATCAACTGGAACTCCAGGGCCTTGCCGTCCGCGCCGACCGACAGCACCTGCCGGCTCTCGGTCAACTCGGTCAGGCGGATGACGGTGACGCCGTCGTGAATCTTCTCGACCACCTCCGCGCCGCGTCGCGTCAGCCGCGTGCGCAGCGCCAGCTCGACCGGTGGCTCGGAGACGCGGTAGGGAACAACGGTATCGATGTGGACCCGCTTCAGCGGCTCGGGCAGCGAACGCGATCCGGCGACATTGAAGCCGCAGGCGGTAAGCATCGCACAGACAGCCGGCAGCACCAGCCTTGGCCA
This sequence comes from Panacagrimonas sp., assembly GCA_052387695.1. Lineage (GTDB taxonomy): Bacteria > Pseudomonadota > Gammaproteobacteria > Nevskiales > Nevskiaceae > Panacagrimonas. The sequence continues at coordinate 44,223 of JBQTIX010000035.1, forward strand.
GCGACGTGACGCACGCCAGCCTGGGTTCCCGTTGTCTTTCGTTTCTCGCCCCACGGCTTCACACCACCAGATTGACCAGCTTGCCCGGCACCACGATCTTCTTCTTCAGCGTTGCCGCAGCGCCGATGAACTTGCGCACGTTTTCGTCCGCGAGAGCCAGTTCCACGATCTGCGCTTCGCTGGCGTCGCGCGCGACATCGATCCTGCCACGCAGCTTGCCATTGACCTGCACTACCAGGCTCACCTGATCCTTCACGCGCGCCGATTCGTCGGGTCGCGGCCAGGGGTGATCGAGCACCTCGACACTGCCGGTCAGCGCCTGCCACAGCGCGTGCGCGATGTGGGGCACGATCGGGTTGAGCGTCAGCACGACGTTGCGCCAGACCTCGTCGAGCACCGCGCGACCCTGCGGACTTGCGTCCTCGAACCGGCCCACGGTGTTCATCAGCTCCATCACTGCGGCGATCGCGGTGTTGTACTGCTTGCGGCGGCCGAAGTCGTCCCCGACTTTCGCAATCGTGTCGTGCAGGGCTGCGCGCAAGGCCTTTTGCGTCGGCGTCAGATTCACCACGTCCAGCATCGGCGCCGGACCCTGGACCACATGGGCCTGCACGCCCCGCCACAACCGGCGCAGAAAGCGGGCGGAGCCTTCGACGCCGGATTCGTTCCACTCCAGCGAGGCGTCTGGCGGCGCGGCGAACATGGAGAACAGGCGCAGGGTATCGGCGCCGTACTGGTCGATCAGCAGCTGCGGGTCGATGCCGTTGTTCTTGGACTTCGACATCTTTTCAATGCCGCCGATCTGGACCGGCGACCCATCGGCCGCGAGCTTCGCCGCAATCACCTGGCTGCGCGCGTCGCGCTCCAGCACCACGTCCGCCGGGTTGATCCAGACCTGTCTGCCGGCCTCCTCGACGAAGTAGGTTTCCTTCACCACCATGCCTTGCGTGAGCAGGTTCACAGCGGGCTCATCGCCGGTAACGAAGCCCTCGTCGCGCATCACTTTGTGGAAGAAACGGAAGTACAGCAGGTGCAGGATCGCGTGCTCGATGCCGCCGATGTACTGGTCCACCGGCAACCAGTACCTGGCGCGCTCGTCGGTGAGTTGCTGCGCACCGGGCGAGGTGTAGCGCGCGTAGTACCAGCTCGATTCGAAGAAGGTGTCGAAAGTGTCGGTCTCGCGATCGGCCGGACCGCCGCATTTCGGACAGCTTGTCTTGCGCCATTCAGGATCGGATTTGATCGGTGATTTGACGCCGGTGAACTCGACGTCCTCCGGCAGCACCACCGGCAACTGGTCGTCCGGCACCGGCACCGCGCCGCAATCGGCGCAGTAGATCACCGGGATTGGACATCCCCAGTAGCGCTGGCGTGAAACGCCCCAGTCGCGCAGCCGGAAATTCACGCGGCGCTTGCCGATTCCGGCCTTCTCGAAACGTTGCGCGAGCGCATCAACGGCCTGCGCATACGTCATGCCGTCGAGTTCACCCGAGTTCACCACGCGCATCCGGGGATGCAGCTTGTCTGCGTACCAGTCCTGCCAGCGCCGGGTCTCGTAGACCTCGCCTTCGATCGCGATGACCTGCCGGATCGACAGACCGTACTTCGATGCGAATTCGTGATCCCGCTCGTCGTGCCCCGGCACGGCCATGACCGCGCCGGTGCCATAGCCCATCAGCACGAAATTGGCAGCCCACACCGGAACCTTCTCGCCGCTGATCGGGTGAATCGCGGAGATGCCCAGTGGCATGCCGCGCTTTTCCATCGTCTCCATCTCCGCCTCGGCGACACCGCTGCGCGAGGCGTCTTTCAGGAATGCGGCGAGTTCGGGATTGTTCTGCGCGGCGCTGAGTGCCAGCGGGTGCTCGGCCGCGACCGCCACGTAGGTCACGCCCATGATCGTGTCGGGGCGTGTGGTGTAGACCGTCAGCGGCTCATGGCCTTCGACCTGGAATTGAAACTCCAGTCCCTCGGAGCGGCCGATCCAGTTGCGCTGCATGGTCTTGACCGAGTCCGGCCAGCCGGGCATGCGGTCGAGGCCGTCGAGCAGCTCCTGCGCGTAGGCGGTGATTTTCAGGAACCACTGCGGGATCTGTTTGCGCTCGACCACCGCGCCGCTGCGCCAGCCGCGACCTTCGATGACCTGTTCGTTGGCGAGCACGGTCTGGTCGATCGGGTCCCAGTTCACCACGGCATCTTTCCGGTAAACCAGACCCTTCTTCATCAGGCGCGTGAACAGCAACTGCTCCCAGCGGTAGTAGTCCGGCTTGCAGGTGACCACCTCGCGCGTCCAGTCGTAGCCGAAACCCAGCGCCGCGAACTGCCGCTTCATGTGCCCGATGTTGGCGTAGGTCCACTTGGCCGGCGCGGTGTTGTTGGCGATGGCCGCGTTCTCGGCGGGCAAGCCGAAGGCGTCGAAGCCCATCGGCTGCAAGACGTTCTTGCCCAGCATGCGCTGGTAGCGCGTCATCACGTCGCCGATGGTGTAGTTGCGCACGTGGCCGATGTGCAGCTTGCCGCTGGGGTAGGGGAACATCGAGAGGCAGTAGTACTTCTCGCGCGAGGGATCTTCCTTCACTTCGAAGCTGCGCTGCTCGTTCCAGTAGTCCTGGGCGGCACGCTCGATGGCGCGCGGATCGTAGAGTTCTTGCATAGATGATTATTGTGAAGCAAGGCGACCGGCCGGTGGGTAGTGCATCAGTTTGAATTCCAGAACCCCGTTCGTCCCGAGTAGCGCCGGCCCGTACGTCCCGAGTAGCCGCGCAGCGGGCGTATCGAGGGAAGCGTCGCGTATCGAGGGCATGCCCGGCACCTCGATACGCGGCATTGCTGCGCAATGGCGCTACTCGGTGCGAACGGATTTCGAACTGATGCATTACCGGCCGGTGAGCACGCCCTTGTGGATGCGCTTCGCTTATCCACCCTACGCCGGGATGCAGGATGGATAAGCGCAGCGCATCCACCGTCGCGCCGAACGCCGCTATGAATTGCGCCGCGCCATGAACGCGATCCGCTCGAACAGGTGCACGTCCTGCTCGTTCTTCAGCAGCGCGCCGTACAGCGGCGGCAAGGTCTTCTTTGTGCTCGCCTCGCGCAGCACGGACGGATCGATGTCCTCGGCCAGCAGAAGCTTCAGCCAGTCGAGCAGTTCGGAAGTCGAAGGCTTCTTCTTCAGCCCCGGCAGCTCGCGCAGGCCGAAGAACACTTCCATCGCTTCCTTGACCAGGTTCTTTTTCAGGTCGGGGAAATGCACATCGACGATGCGCTGCATCGTCTCTTTGTCGGGAAAGCGGATGTAGTGGAAGAAGCAGCGGCGCAGGAAGGCGTCCGGTAGTTCCTTCTCGTTGTTCGAGGTGATGATGATCACGGGACGGTTCACGGCCGTGATGGTCTGGCGCGTCTCGTAAACGTAGAACGCCATCTGGTCGAGTTCGCGCAGGAGGTCGTTCGGGAACTCGATGTCGGCCTTGTCGATCTCGTCGATCAGCAGCAGCGGGCGCCTGTCCGCCTCGAAGCATTCCCAGAGCTTGCCCTTGACGATGTAGTTCGAGATGTCCTTGACCTTCTCGTCGCCGAGCTGCGAGTCGCGCAGGCGCGACACCGCGTCGTACTCGTACAGGCCCTGCTGCGCCTTGGTCGTGGACTTCACGTGCCATTCGTAATACGGCATGTCGAGCTGCAGCGCGACTTCCTGCGCCAGCCGCGTCTTGCCGGTGCCCGGCTCGCCCTTGACCAGCAGCGGACGCTGCAAGGTGACAGCGGCGTTGACGGCCATCTTGAGGTCGTCGGTGGCGACGTAATTATCGGTGCCCTGGAAGCGCATTGCAGTTGAGCCTGAGGTTTAGAGAAAAGGATTGCGAACGGTCAGCCTACCGAAGACGCGGCCGTGTTGCAGGTCTTCTGAGAGGAGTTCGGTGCAGCCGGTGCGCAGGGCGCCTTCCAGCACGATGGCGTCGTAGAGGTTCAGGGTGTCGGCGTCGGCGCGCCGGATCGCGGCGCGCAACAGCGGCAGATCGGTGCCGGTGCCGCAGTAGCGGGCGAATTCCTCGAACATCAACTCCACCGCCTCAACCATCAGGCGACCGCGCAAACGGCCGCGGGCCAAATAGCGAAACTCCTGGAGCACCTGGGTGCTGACGACCAGTCGCTGTTCTTTCAGGCTGTCGCGCACCAACTCGCTGGCGATGCGGTGCCGCTCGCCCTCGGTGGTGTCCAGCGCGTAGATCAGGATGTTGGTATCAAAGAACTGCTTCACGAACCAGCGCGCGGGTTCTGCGCGTGGAACGCAGCTTCCTCGCGCCGCTGCAGATCACGGTCGTTGATCTCTTCGCGTGTCCAGTTGTAGGGCTTGCCGCCGTTGCCGAAGCCACCCTTTCGGCAGAGTTCCAGCAGCTCGTCGAAGCGGCGCACCGCCTCGTAGTCGGGTGCGGTAGCTGGAGCGCCCAGCCCTTCGATGTAATCCCGCACCAATTGATTCACGGACGTGCCCATTTCCAGCGCGCGGATGCGCGCGCGCTTGAGCGATTCGTCGTCGATTGCCAGCGTCAGATTGCCCATCGGTAGAAACTCCGTGTCACACATAATCAGTGTAACACGGGCCATTTTCTCCACTGCCGCGATCAGCTCCGTTATGGCTTGTGCAGCGCGTCGACACCCGGAGCAAACCAAAGGGGCGTACACAGGTTATGCCAATACCATCATCGGGTCACGGAGGGCCGCCTCCGCGGAAACCGAGGAGCGGTCCGAGCTTGGTGCAGCCCGCACAGGTTGGGGTGAGCTTGCGAACCGCAACGCCACCGATTCAATGGGCGGAGCTGTGTTGGGGTTCGCTGTCGTTCACCAAACCTACATTGCTGAAGTCAATCTCAGAACCCAAGCCTTACGCCGCGTAGACCCCAAGTCCTGTCATGCCCGCGAAGGCGGGCATCCAGCTGTCGCTCGCAATCCAAGCTGCCGTTCGGGCTCAGAGACTGGATTCCCGCTTTCGCGGGCATGATTCATCATAACTAAATTACTGTTCTTAAAAAACATTATCAGATATAATCTCCTACACAGACTATGCTCAGATATGGCGAATCAACCACTTACGCCGCCAGTCTGCACGGAATCTGCACAGTGGAGAAGCGAAGATGTTCATCATCGACAAAGAGGAACTCAAACCGGGCCTGATTATCTTTCGGCGCACGGACGTACAGCACCGCAACTGGTATTGCCGGACGAAGCTACCCAAAGCCGACCGGTACAAGACCATCTCCCTTAAGACATCTGACATTCAAGCCGCACGTGACAAGGCTTTCGATCACGACGCCGACATCCGCTTTCGCCTAAAACACGACGTGCCGGTCTTCAACCGACCGTTCGCAGAAGTGGCAAAGGAGTATCTGGCCGAGCAAGCCGCTCGCGCTGCCCGCGGCGAGATCAGCAAGGGGAGACCGCTGAAGCTCAAGGCCGTCATTGAGGGTTCTCTGAATGACTACGTGGGATCGACCCAAGTGCATCTGATTGGCGATGAACTTTGGGGCGGTTACGCCAATATCATGAGCACCTTGAACGAGGCGACGAAGTTTTTATCCGACCCCCAGGTGAAACGCGCGACTGAGCAATCTTCCTTCAGCATGGAAGAGCTCGTATTCAACCGAACAACCGTCTACCTCGTCATCCCACCCGAGCGCATGTCAACACAGAGCACTTGGCTGCGGCTGGTCATGACGGCGGCGCTGCAGGCCTTCAAAAAGCATCGCGACTCCCCCAGGCGTGGTCGCTGCCTGTTCCTGATTGATGAGTTCCCCGCTCTTGGGTGCATTGAAGAAATGCCGACGAACCTCGCCGCCATGAGCGGCTACGGCATCGATTTCGCCCTGGTCGTGCAGGACCTTCACCAGCTTCACGCCACCTACGGTAAGTCGGCTGGAACCATTCTCAGCAACACGGCCTATAAATGGTTTTGCAACGTCGGCGATCTTTACGCACCGACCCGTCATTCCCGCGAGATAAGGTACTAATATTAACGCATTGTTTTTATGTAGATATTTAGGCATGAAATTGCCTGTGCAGGACTTGTGCAGAAAAAGTAGGAACCCATCGTCCTTCTAATGCAAGAAACGACGCTAAAGGCCTGTCCCGCCAGTGTCAACGAAATAAGGCTTGGCACAGCCCTTTTCTGGGAAACAATCCTAGGGGTTTCCATTCGTCCTCGCTTCCGCTACAGATTCAGCCGCAAGAAAGGGCACGGCGAATGGCGGAATGGATCGCATGCGGTGACGGGTATATCGAGGCAGACGTGATCCGGTGGAAAGAACCGGTATGGGAGCGGCGTCGGGGCAAGGCCAGAAAAATCGGCGACCGGCTTGTGACGGCGGAAGTGCTGCGCGAGGCCGACGAGAAAGAATTCGTCCGGCTGCTGGTACGCGGATGCGACGTGATCTCTGAAACGCCGCAGCATTTGCAGGCGACACTTCTGCTGAAAAAAGACGCGGAGATCAGACGCAAGCGTCAGACACTGACACGCACCAAGCCGGAGCGGCTTCTGTGGAGCGACGAAAGCGCGCGCGGGATAGCGGCGAGCAAGTTCCTGGGGAACCGTGACCCGCTTTCGCCTCCCTCGAAAACATAGCAGTGCGCATGGCAGCGCTATGTCGTACCTTGGCCCCACGTGGGGCGAGCCCTTTCGATGATGCGTGTTGCCGAATCGCAAGGCCCATCAGGTAAGAGAGGGCGGCACATGCAGTGGAAGAATCTTCAGCGGTACAGGACAGGCGGGGCCGGTAGCAAGATGCAGCTCAGCGTCCCGGTGCCGAAAACCCCCGATGGCCGCGTTTACCGCTACTCGCCGAACGAGTCGGCACACCCGCGCCATTTCGTTCTGGGCGACGCCAGCGCAGAAATAGTCGTCACTGAGGCGGCGCGCAAGCGCATGAAGCTGGAGCCCCGGTCCGGTAAGACCGTCTGCCCGTATAGCGGCGTCGTCGATGAGGACGAAAACTTCCTGCATCCGGACGACGTTAAAGCCGCGGTGGCAACGGTCAAGCACGCGGTTTTAGACGATGCGCGCGCAGCATTCACACAGATGTTCAGCGGATTGAACCGCGGCCAGTCCGGCAAAAGTTTTATTACCTTCAAGGTAAACACAAGCGGAGCCTCCACACCGAAGCCGCGCTTCAAGCGCCGGGATTTGTTGCGGGAGCTGGTTTGCGATCACTGCGGACGCGACTACGGAGTCTTTGCGATCGGATTGTTTTGCCCGGACTGCGGAGCGCCAAACCTGCGTCTTCACTTCGCGCGGGAGTCGGCATTGGTCAAGGCGCAGGTCGAGCTTGCCGAGGCCCAGGGCGAGGACGTGGCGGAACTGGCCTACCGTCTGCTTGGCAACGCCCATGAGGACGTGCTGACCGCCTTTGAAGCGACTTTGAAGGTCGTCTATCTGTTCGGCATGGCGCAAAGGCCTGTCGGCTCGTCGCCACCCAAGGCCGTGAAGAACGACTTTCAGAACGTTGAGCGCGCCAGGGAGCGTTTCTCAGACCTGGCATTCGACCCCTTTGACGGTTTGGACGACGCTGAGTTGGCGGTGTTGGGGCTGAATATTCAGAAGCGCCACATCATCGGACACAATCTCGGCGTCGTGGACTCCACGTTCGCAAAACATGCCAGCGACGCCAGGGTCGGTGAAACCGTGCATCTTGTGGGAGAGGACATCAGGCAGTTTGCCGCGATCAGTCAGCGGGTGATCGACCGACTGGATACGTGGCTGGGCGGGGCACCTTCGCCCACGATCAACCTGGAACCACTCGACGGTAAGCCTTCCAATTCTCCGACGAATAAGAGTCCCAACATGGCGGAACCGACGAGCCTCGACAAACTCGACCTTGAACTTGGCGCGCTGGCCCGGCGGCTGGGTTGCTGGATGGCTGAGAAATCGGAGAAAGGACTGCCTTGGTCATTCCCCGACGATGCCATTCAAGAGGCGTTTCCCGAGAGTACGGAACGGGACCTGCTTGAGGCGGTGGCAGAGCTACAGTCCGAAAAGTTCGTCAAGCCCTCTGGCGGAAGAGGCCTCAGAAACGTGCGTCCGACGGTTGAGCTCTTCGCAACCTTTGATGAGATCGCTCTTGGAAACGATCCGTCGGCCGACGTTTTAATTCTTGCTCAGGCCATCTTGAGCGGGGAGGACTCTATCGGCGTGGCCGCGCTCCACGGTCAGATCGGCTGGCCGTTACGCCGCTTCAATCCGGCGCTCGGCCTGGTGCTGGCTCAGATTGATCCAACAAGAGTCAGCCAGTCGATCAGCGAGATTGACTATCCGGCCCGGTCTTTTCATCTGCTCCCGGAAGACCGGGTCGCGCTGAAGCGCTTTTCGAGGCGGCTTGGCGGGTCGAACGGATAAGCCCTTCGACCGCGACTATGCCATTGGTCGGAAACGGGGCCTCCGGTACGGGATATTCCGGTGCCTAATTAAAGGCAGATTCCTTGTCCGATATTAGCCCCGTCTACTTATTTCTTCCTAAAAAGGTATAGAAATGGTATAATTTCAATGAGGGTGATTCGATGACGTTTGAGTACGATCCAGAAAAAAGTGCGGCGAATAAGCTCAAGCACGGAATTGATTTCGAGGCCGTGCAAGCGCTATGGCTGGATGAACGGTTACTGATCGCCCCAGCTCTTACTAACGATGAGCCGCGCCATCTTGCGATCGGCCGTATCGCGGGTAAGCACTGGACGGTCGTCTGCACACCGCGCGGCAGCAAGACGAGGATCATCTCGGCGCGGCGATCGAGGAAGGAAGAGGTGGAACGCTATGAAAGCACATGAGTTCGACAAGAAATTTGAGACAGGCCGGAACGTAAGCGGCGCTGTCGACTGGTCAAGCGCCTCTCGCCCGAATGCGAAGGTAAAGCGGGTCAATGTCGATTTTCCAGGCTGGATGGTCGAAAGTCTTGACGCTCAGGCTGACCGCCTCGGCGTCACGCGCCAAGCCCTTATCAAACTCTGGATCGCAGATCGGCTTCCGCAAGATCACGGGCGCGCGTAAAGCGTTTTAGCCGGTTCAATGAAAACGGTGGCGATTGCCGTAGTCGGACAGTCCTTTTAGGGACCCCCTTCAGCTTGGCGCTTTCACGCTTCCCGGGTCACGCAACTTGACAGGCGGCAAAGCCGCACCGAAGCCGTTCACGCCCGAGGGGGACGGCAGTCGCCCTCTCCTTCTCTTGCCCGCTGTCCCTTCTCAGACGGCGGGCGCGGCTGGACCGTCAGGACTGCCCGGCGTGGTAAGGATTAGGGTCGTAATGCAGCGGCCAGTACATATCGGGATAGGCTTTTTGTATGTGCTTGCAGGCAGCTTGCAGATTCCAGTAGTCGACCGTGTAAACAAAATGCGCCAGGCCGTAAGGCTGAAACACGATCGCTCTGCGGTTGCCTAAGGTCAGGATGTCTTCGGGGCGCAGGAGCGCCTTTCCGATTTCGCCGTAACTGGTGCTGGTGCCGCTGGACGTGCCTCCGTCAGCATTTGTTCCGGTGTTAACACTCTCGCTCTTGGTACGCACGGTTTTGTCGCCGAGAGACTTGCTCACCCATTCGGCGGTTTCCAGGTCAGGCCGCAACCAGCTCCGGCATCTCGTCCCGCACCGCATCGACCTTCGCGGCCGGCTTGCTCGGCAGCGCGTGGCGGAAGATGCGCTTCCACACGCCGGCGAACTGGCTCGCCATCGGCGCGCTGTTGTAGTGCTGGCCGTAGCGCTTGCAGATCTCGCGCACTTCGACCGCCATCTCGGCGTAGCGACGGCCCGGCACGTCGGGGAATAGGTGATGCTCGATCTGGTGGCTCAGGTTGCCGCTCATGATGTGCATGAGCTTAGTTCCGGTGAAGTTGCTCGAACCGCGCATCTGGCGCAGGTACCACTGGCCGCGCGTCTCGGTCTCCAGCGATTCGAGCGGGAACACTTCCGCGTCCTCGGTGAAGTGGCCGCAGTAAATCACTGCCGACGACCAGAAGTTGCGCAGCAGGTTGGCGCCGATGTTGCCCGTGAGCACGGGCAGGAAGAACGGACCGGCCAGCGCGGGGAAGAACACGTAGTCCTTGAAGAGCTGCTTGCGCATCTTCTTCCAGATCGGCTTGATGTCTTTCGCGATGCGCTTGAATTCCACGCTGCGCGCTTCCTTGGTTTTCGCAGCGGGAATGCGCTCCAGCTCCAGGCTCTGCAAGGCGAGCAGATGCTGGAAGCCGGTCATCAGGATCAGCGCCATCACCGGGTTGGCGAGGAAGCGCGGCTCCCACTTCTGCTCCGGGTACAGGCGCAGCACGCCGTAGCCGATGTCGTGATCCTTGCCCATCACGTTGGTGTAGGTGTGGTGCTCGTAGTTGTGCGTCTTGCGCCAGTTGTCGGCGGTGCAGCTGGTGTCCCACTCGTAGGTCTGGCCGTTGAGATGCGGGTCGTTCATCCAGTCGTACTGGGCGTGCATCACGTTGTGGCCCAGCTCCATGTTCTCGACGATCTTCGAGAAGCCGAGCAGCGCCGTCCCCGCGATCCAGGCCGGCGGGAAGAAGCCGGCGTACAGCAGGCCGCGACCGGCGACTTCCGTGTAGCGCACGGTGCGCACGATGTTGCGGATGTACTTGGCATCTTCCTCGCCGAGCTTGGCGACGGTGCGCGCGCGCAGCGCGTCGAGTTCGGCGCCGAAGGCTTCGATTTCAGCGGCAGAGAGTTTGCGGTCAGGGGTGTTCATGTGGGTACTCGGGAACGTTGGATGCAGGTTGGTGTAGGTTGGTTCAAGCCCGCGGCTTTTCGCGGGCGGAACCGACAGAGTTCGGCGCGTTGTCGGCTCCGGCCACGAAAAGCGCGTGGCCTTGAGCCGACCTACGGCGCGTTCAAAGGTCGAGCGTCAGATCCGACTGCGCGCTGCTGATGCAGATGCGCAGGTTGGTTTCCGGCTCGGCGGTTTCGCCGCCGTTCTTCAGGTTTCGCGACAGGCCTTCGCGCTTGCCGCAGGCGCAGGTGTTGCAGATGCCCATTCGGCAGCCGTACTTGGGCTTTACGCCCTGCGCTTCCAGCGCGGTGAGCAGCGATTCGCCGGTCTTCACCGTCAGCACGCGGTTGCTCTTGGCGAGCATCACGGTGACGGTCGCTCCTCTGTCCACCGGCGCGTAGACCATCGGCGTGAAGGCTTCCGACTGGAAGCTGCGCGCGACGGGCTGGGCAATCGACTCGATCTCGCTCACGAAGCCGGCCGGGCCGCAGGCATAGACGGTCTGTTCGGCGAGGTCGGACACCGCCTGCTCGAAGAGCTTCGCTGAAGGCCGGCCGCGCAATTCGTCCGTGCCCGTCACCGCATCGCCGGTCAGCGCGATGCGAAAGTGGAAGTTCGGCTCTCGCGCCGCGAGCGACTTCAGTTCGGACAGGAAGCACAGGTCGGCGCGATGACGCGCCCAGTAGATCAGGGTCGTCTCGACCGGCATGCCACGCTGCGCGAGTTCGCGCGTCAGGCTCATCAGCGGCGTGATGCCGCTGCCGGCTGCGAGCAATAGCAGCTTGTCGGGGAGAATTTCCGGCAGGGTCATCTCGCCAAAGGCGGGTTCCAGCTCGACGACATCGCCCACCCGCGCATCGGCGAACAGGTGTGTACTCACAATGCCGCCTTCGACCTTCTGCACGGCCAGGCTCAGGCGGCCGTCGGCGCTCGGCACGCCCGTCAAGCTGTAGCTACGGGTGTGGCGACGGCCTTCCACATCGACGCTCAGGTTCACATGCTGGCCGGGCTTGAAGCCAGCGAAATTGCGATTGGCCTGGAGTTCAAGCGTCACGGCGCGGCTCGATTCAGCGCGCTTGGCGACGATGCGGGCCAGCACGCGGCCATGGCTCGCAGTGCTGTCCAGCTCGCGCGCCCAGAAGTCGAACACCTGCGGGCTGACCAGCGGGCGCAGATTCCTGGCAAGAAAGCTGAGAGGGCGAACAACCGGGGAAGCCATTTGAACACTCCGTTTGAGTAAACAAGTGTTCACATCATGTCTGCGATTTCAGATTGAGTCAACAATCGTTTACTGAAAAACCGACGAGCGGCAAGAGCCAATATTCATCTTCATGACTCGATTGAATTTTTTGTCCCAACAAACGTAATGGTCGTGCTAGCCTGCCGGCCCATGGCGATCCGCGACGAAAAAAAACAGCAGACCCGGCAGGCCTTGATGGAAGCCGCCATCGAGCAGGTTGCAACCGGTCGCAGCTTCGCCAGCCTGTCCCTGCGCGAGGTCACGCGCGGCGCTGGCGTGGTGCCGGCCTCGTTCTATCGCCACTTCCGCGACATGGACGAGCTGGGCCTCGCGCTCGTCGACGAGACCTGCCAGCAGTTGCGCAAGCTGATCCGCGCCGCGCGCACCGTCGGTGCGCCGGGCGACAACATGCTGTCCGCCTCGGTCAGCACCTTTCTGTTGTACGTGGAAACCAACCGCGCCGCGTTCCATTTCCTGACGCGCGAGCGTCATGGCGGCTCCAAGCCCCTGCGCGACGCGATTGCCCGCGAGATCCGCGGCTTCGTGGTGGACCTCGCCGCCGACTTCGCCAAGTTCCCGCATTACAACCAGCTTCCGCGCGAGGATCTGGAGATGATGGCCAGCCTGCTGGTGAACACGGTGGTGTCGGCGCTCGGCGAGTTGCTGGAACTGCCACCGGATCATCCGGATGCAAAGGGCGCCATCGCTCGGACACTCACCGATCAGATGCGCGTGATCGTGCTCGGCGGCCTGGCCTGGAAACCGGGGACGAAGGTTCCGTCGAAGGTTCCGTCAGGGTGAGCGCGAATTCAGCTTAGCCAGACAGGTCGCGACCGGAGCAGGGCGTGTGCGGTATTGTCTGATGCGCCGAGCGCATGGCGCGGGCAGAAGAAAAGAAGATGCACAGGGCCAGCCGGCCAGGCCATCTTGGAGACGATGCCGTCGTGGGAGATATCACGCTGCTCTTGAACTCGGCGCGGGCGGGCGATGTGGAGGCCCGCGATACCCTTTTCAAAGCGGTTTACGCGGAACTGCGAAAACTCGCGCGCATTCCACTGTCACGCCAATCGACCCTGACCGATCTGGACGCGTCGGGCCTGGTCAACGAGGCTTACCTGCGCCTGACCGGTCGCAAAGAATTGCCCGGAGACAATCGACGCGCCTTCTTCTCCTACGCCGCCGCGGTGATGCGCAGCGTGATCGTCGATCATGTGCGCGAGCGCAACGCCGCCAAGCGTGGTGACGGCCTGACGCGGATCACCCTGGTCACGGGCGACATGGGCCAGGGGCTGCAAGCGCCCGAAGTTGGCGCGCTGGACGACGCCCTGCAAGACCTGCGGCGCATCGACGAGCGCTGCCACCGCGTGGTCGAGATGCGCTTTTTCGCCGGGATGTCGGTGGACGAGATCGCACAGGTGCTGGAGGTTTCGGTGGCGACCGTCGGCCGCGACTGGGACAAGGCGCGCGCGTTTCTGTATCGCACCCTGAAGAGCTGAAGCCCTTCGCTTGCGTCAACGCGGCGGTACGGCGTCGTGAGCGCACGGCACAGCAGCCTCGCGCTCCCGGATCGCACGACGAGGAATTCTTTCCCCGCGTGAGCGATTCCCGGAACGGATGACGTCTGTCCTGACGAGACCCCAACAGCGCAGGCATTTGCTCCCTGCGCAGCACACTCCCATCAACCGATCCGGACACTGAAGAAATGAACTGCCAGCTGCAATCCTGGAAGTGCAGCCCGGGCGCCGGCTCGCTGGCGCTCATTCCAGCAAGCTGCACAGACCAGAGGGCCATACCCGTGAGTGAAGGCGCGCCGCCGGTCACGATCACCACGATGGCGAGGAACCGGCCCGGAATCATACTCAACGATGCGCGGCTGTTTCCGGGCTGGAACGGTCCCAATGATCGCCACAACAGCGAGATCGAGACCCCATATCGTCGTGTTACCCAGCATGCCTTGACATGAACGCAAGCTTCGAGGCCGCGATGGCCCGCACCGACGACCGCGACGCCGCCACCGCGCGGCTGTCCCGCGAACTGGCGCTGGACCTGCACGCGGCGGAAATCCAGGCGCTCGAACAGGCGCTGGCTGATCTGCGCCGCATCGATGAGCGCTGTTATCGCGCGATCCAGTTGCAATTTCTTGGAGGGCTGTCCGTCGCCGAAATCGCCGGCGCCCTTCAACTCTCTTCCGACGTCGTGCAGAGGGACTTGAGCAAGGCGCGCGCTTTTCTGTACCGGGCCGTGCGGAGATAAAGGCTGTGGAGCCGTTCCCCGCCAAGCGGACAGGCCGGTCCGCTTGCTACGTGAACCTTGTTCGACCTACCGTCCAGCGCGCTGCCCGCAAGAGGCGCCGGGGGGTGGGAATGAACGATTTCAAGGGGCGTAGTCGGCCGGTGCATCGGTGAACGCCGACGGTGTTTCGGATTCGACTGCGCTGTGGCGCGTGGCGTTCGAGAAATTCGAGCAGCTCGCCGGGCTGGATCGTGTCGCCTGCGACCACGCACTCGATGAACTCGCCCGCGACGAGCCGCGCGTCTATCCCCAGATCCTGACGTTGATCCGGGCGCATCGCGAGGCGCAGGAAGGCGCGTTTCTCGAAGCATCCCCCGCACCGACGAGTTCCTTGCCGGACCTCGAAGCCGGAGCCGACCTCGGCCCCTACCGGCTGGAGCGCCCGATCGGCGCCGGCGGCATGGGCGAGGTGTGGCTGGCGCGACGCAACGACGGACTGTTCGAAGCCCCGGTCGCGCTGAAATTGCTGCACCCGCACCTGGCGACCTCCACCGTGCGTGAGCGCTTCGTGCGCGAGGGAAAGATCCTGGGCGACCTGTCGCATCCCAACGTCGCGCACCTGCTCGACGCCGGGGCCTTGCCGGACGGTCGATTGTTCATCGCCATCGAATTCATCGATGGCCGCCGCATCGACGAGTGGTGCGATGCGCAGAACCTCGACATTGCCGCGCGCCTGAAGCTGTTCCTGCAAGTCTGCGATGCGGTCAGCCACGCCCACGCACGCCTGGTCGTGCACCGCGATCTCAAACCCTCCAACATCCTGGTCAGCGCCGACGGCTCGGTGAAGCTGCTCGACTTCGGCATCGCCAAGCTGATCGAGACCACCGGCCAGAGCGCGGCAGAAACCGAACTCACCCGGCTCGGTGGCCGCGCGCTCACCCCCGAGTACGCCGCACCCGAACAGGTACTCGGCGCGCCGGTGACCGTGGCCACCGACGTGTACTCGCTCGGCGTGCTGCTGTACGTGCTGCTGACGCACCGCCGGCCCTACGGCCAGGACGCGACCACGGCGCGCGAGATCGAGCGCGAGGTGATCGAGACCGAGCCGCCGGCGCCGAGCCGTGCAGTGGACAGCAAGACCCTGCGCAAGCAGCTCGCCGGAGGTCTGGACACGCTCATGCTCAAGGCGCTCAAGAAAGCGCCGGACGAACGCTATGCCTCGGTCACGGCGCTGGCCGAGGACATCGGGCGTTACCTGCACGATCAAAGCAACGCAGGAGCAGTTGATGCGCACGGTGCAGCAGCAAAGCCTGATGCTGGAAACCCGCCTGCAGGACATCGAGCGCTCGGCCGGGCGCGGAAGTCTGCACACCGCGGGCTATACGCAGTAGCCGGCCCTGGCTCCCCCGGGTCGGCCCCCGGGGGTTTCCATCGCACCGAGCCAGCGATGCGGGATTTCTGATGCTCGATTCCTCCAAACCCCGGGTGACCGGGGTTTTCTTATGGCGGCGGCGACATGGCCCGGGCCTGGATTCGCCGCTCTCGTTGCAGGCTGCACCCTGCAGCTCCCCGACCTGGAGCGCCGCATCCCATCCCGGCACGTGGTGATCGAATGCGTCAGTGGCCCGTGGCTACTCAACGACGTGGGCTGCAACGGTGTCTGGTTGCGCGACGAACGCAGCGGCGTGATTCTGGCCGTGCGTCCGGGTGGCAAGCGATCTGCCGCAGCGCGCCAGCCTGCGCCTGGGGCGTCCCTTTGCCGCTTACCCCGAAGGGCGTTACGTCGTTGCCTGCGAAGTGGACGGAACCCCCTGAGCACGTAGGTCGGTTCAAGCCGAAGGCGGAACCGACGCTGCGCGCCTTTCAACGAAGGGCGCATGTCGGGTCCGCCCGCGAAAAGCACGCGGGCTTGACACGACCTACATCCGACATGCCGACGGAGTTCCGCCCCATGCGACGGACAACATCAAGCGACTCCTGATGCCAGCGCTCGGACCATCCACCTGGAGAGATTTTATCGATCGATGAGCGATCCGGACGGCAATTTACGTCTGTACACAGCGAGGACTGCGAACAGGAATCCACAGCGAACCCGTCCGGCGGTCACGACGTTCCAAATCCGGTGCCTGCCCACAGAGGGGCGGCAGTCGCCGGCTCCTGATCGCCCCCGCTGCCGTACACGGAGAACTGCGTCATGAAATGTCATCAGAACCTGTCCCAGCTCAATGCGAGGGATTTCGTCAGAACCATCCGCCCCGGGCTGCGATTCACACCGATGGCAGCGGCCATCGCAGCCGGCCTGTTCGCGCTGGTCCCGGATGCGGCGATGGCCGCGACAATCACGGTCGGCGTCAACGGCTGCACCCTGGCCAACGCGATCAACAATGCCAACGCCAACTCCAACGCAGATGGCGCTGGCGGCTGCATTGCAGGCAGCGGCGCCGACACCATCACCCTGCCGGCGTTCAGCACACGAACCCTGACGTCCGCCCTTCCCGACGTGACCAGCACCATCACCATCGAGGGCAACAACGCGACGGTGAAACGCAGTTCCACCGCACCCGCCTTCCGGATGTTTACCGTCACGGATTCCGGCGATCTGAGCTTGAACCGGATCAGCCTCAGCGGCGGGCTGGCCGTTGCTGGGGGCGGCATCTTCAGCGAGGGTATCCTCAAGTTGACCCGCAGCACGGTCTCCGGCAACACCGCGGAATTCTCGAGCGGCGGCATTTTCAACTTCGGAGGCACTGCCGATCTGATCGACAGCACCGTCTCTGGCAATCAAGTCACCGACAACATCAACGGTGTTGCTGGCGGTCTCTTAAACTATGGCGGAAGCCTGAGTTTGACCCGCAGCACGGTGTCGGGCAATCGAGCCTTGACCGCTGGCGGCGTACTCGTACTGGGTGGAACGCTGACGCTGAGCGATAGCACCGTCTCGGGAAACACGGGGACGACAACGTTTGGCGGTCTGCTCAGCTCCTACTCCGTTGCACTGCTCACCAACAGCACGGTTTCAGGCAATAGCGGAGGCGTGGCTGGCGGTGGCATCGGCGTCGCCGGAGGATTCGTCGAACTGACCGACAGTACCGTGTCCGGCAACAGCGCCGGAGTGGCCGGCGGCGTTTTAGTCCTCAATGGCGATGCGATCGTTTCGCGCAGCCTGATTTCCGGCAATTTGAGCGACGGCAACAATCCACCCGAGTTCGTCCTCGGGGACAATCCCGTTGATCCCGGCAGTGTCACCGTCGGCGATCACAACCTGTTCGGTTTCAACGGCGACCCTGGCGTTTCCGGCTTTACCGTTGACGCCCTGAGCACCGACATCGTGCCGAGCGGACCTGTGGCCGGGATCCTCGCGCCGCTGGCCGATAACGGCGGCCCGACGCGAAGCCATCTGCTGGTCGCCGGCAGCCCCGCCATTGATGCCGCCGGCCCCGACTGTTCGGATACCGACCAGCGCGGCATGCTGCGACCGCAAGGTGAAGCCTGCGACATCGGTGCGGTCGAGGTGATCGATCCCGTGACAACCCTTACGCTCGCCCCCACCAGCGCCAGTCGCCCGACTCTGGAAACGCAGTGCGTCACCGTAACCGCCGCGAACTCCGCCGGCGACGGTGCCGCGAACGTGGCGGTGGACTTCACCCGCACCGGCGCCAATCCCGGCACGCAGACCGTTGCGACCAACGGCCAGGGTCAGGCGCAGCACTGCTGGAGCGGCATCAACGGCGGCGTGGATCACGTGACCGCGTCGTTCGAAGAACTGGTCTCCAACGAGTCGGTCATCACCTGGAACAAGCGGGTCACCAATATCGCACCCGCGGCGGTGGTCGGCGTGTTTGTGCCCAGCCAGCAACTGATCCGCATCGCACCGAAGGCCACGCTGAGGGATGCCAATGGCAATGTCCCGATCGCCGGACGCACGGTGCAGTTCACAGCCGGTTCGGCCCCGCTGTGCCAGGCGGTGACCAATGCCAGCGGCGTCGCCACCTGCAACGCCAGCCTGTCGTCCACGCTGCGCTCGGTGCTGGCGCTGGGCTACACCGCGACATTCAGCGGCGACACCAGCTATCGACCGGTGCAGAAGAAGAGTCCGCTGGTGACGATCAAGCTGGGTCTGTAGCAGACGTAGCGTGCGCATTGCGCACGATCGACCTCACGGAGCATTGGAGAGGTCATGCGCATTGCGCACGCTAAGCCGGCTCCCGCTCTATCCGCCACTTCCCGGCGGTTTGCAGCGGGCAGGCTCGATCGAATGAGCGATTCCGTCCGCGGATTCCGTCTGTCCCTTCGTGAGCGTCGTCATCGGCGTGCTTTTTCACCCCGAACGATGCTCATCCCATGGCTTTGAACCCAACACAGGAGATTCCGATGGCCGCTTCCAATTCGTCTGCCCGGCGCGCACACGTGCGCAGTGCTGGCCGCTCGTCCGCGAGTCGTCTCACCGGCCCCGCCCGATGGCTGATCGCGCTCGCACTGGGTGGTCTGGTCTGTACCGTCCCCCTGTCCGTGCTGGCCGCGCCGCAAGCGATCGGGCCGCCGATCACGGTCTATAACCAGCCTGCAAACCTGACCCTGCTCGCCGAGCAGGCCAGCACCGATGCGCGCGCCAACGGCGATTTCGCGGTGGCCTGGATCGATGACCTGGGCGCGGTTCGCGTGCAACGCTATGGCGCCAACGGCGTGGCGCAAACCGCCGCGCTGGTGGCGGGGGTCGGCACCGTCGGGGTCTTGCGTAACCGGCAGCCCGACGTGGCGATGGGTGAGGACGGCAGCATGGTGGTGGTGTGGGAACAGGGGACGGCGATCGGCTTTGCTTCCGACGTGTACTACCGACGTGTACTACCGCCGCGTCCTGCCCAGCGGTGCGCTCTCCGGCCTCGCTCCGGTCCGGGTCAACGCCGCCGGTACCTTGAATATCAGCGCCAATCAGAATGCACGGCCTGCGGTCGCAGCGGGCGTGGACGGGCGGTTCGTCGTCGCCTGGCAACGTACCGTGCAGGCGAACTCCTACAGCTAAGGTCTTTGCGCGCCGCTTTGCGGTCTCCAGCAATGTCGCGGCCGTCAGCACTGAGTTCCCGGTCCCCGCGGCAGTCGACGCGCCGCCGGGCGAAGTCGAGCCCGACGTCGCCATGGATGCGCTCGGCGCCTATGCGATCGTCTGGCAAACCGGCGATTCCATCGAGGGGTCGCAAATCCGCCTCCAACGGTTTGACGCTTCCGGCCAGGCCACCCTGCCGGGGCAGTTGGTCGGCGCCCCAATCAGCGAATCCATCAGTCCGCCGGCCGTTGCTCTGAATGCGGCCGGCGACACGCTGGTGGTGGCTTGGACCGAGCTTCTCGGTTTCGGTCCGCAGTACAACAGCGTGTATGCGCGCCGCTTCGGGCCGGGTTTTCCCGCAGAGGATTTTTTCTTCGTCGCGGACGGGGGCAATGTTCAGTTCGTCCGGGCCAGCGCCGATGCTGCGGGTCGTTTCGCCGTGCTGTGGGGTGAGCGCAACTCCGTCGCAAGCAACCTAATTCCGAAGGCTACGGTCCGGCTTTACGACACCTCCGGCGCCGTGCTGGACACGCTGTTTGCGGTCGAAGCCGATGACCTTGCGATGGACGCCGACAGCGACCTGGTAGCTGTGGCCTCGCGCCGGATCGGGCAAAGCCTCCTTGCCGGTTCGACGCTCCGCCAGAACGTGATCGCGCAGCGCTTTCAGGGTGTCGAGCCGGTGGACCTGACGGTGACGCACCAGATCCAAAGCGTTCCGTCTTCCATCCCCGGCGACATTGTTTACAAGGTGCGCGTTTCCAACATGCATCCGCCGGTGGATCTCGGTGTGGCGCCGGTCGTGCAGAACGCGATCGGTGCGGCATCCGAGGTGGTGGTGGAAACCGGGATTGGGTTCGCCTCGGCCGGCGGCACCGGCTGGACCTGCTCTGCTCCGAATAACCAGTTTGGGAATCCTCATCCGCAGATTTGCCGCTACAGCCAGAACCTTGCCCCGGGTCAGACCGCGTCGGACCTGCTTGTGACGCAAGCGGCCCTCGCCTTCAGCTTCCCGGGTATCAAATCCCACGCGTTCGCAAACCAGTTCGATCCCAACCTGACTAACAACACGGTGCAGACGTCGGTGCCGGCACCCTAGGTGTCGCTCTGCAAGGGTCTGTCGCGGGCATGGCCCGTTCCCACGGGATCCGTCGTTGTGTAGGAGCGGGCCATGCCCGCGACCGTGAAACCGGAGGGATATCCAGAATAAATTTTTGTCCGGCCCGATTGCATGAGCGATTTTGTCCACGGATTCCGTCTGTACAGAGGGGGGACAACCGGGCCTGCGCCCAACCACCCGAAACCTCCACGGAGACCGCATCATGAAACGCCTCTGCAATACCCTCTACGCCGCACTGATCCTCGTCGGCGCCCTGACTACGCTGGCTGCGAATGCTGTGACTGCCCCGACCGGGCCGAACCTGCCGGCGCCAGACTTCGACGTGCGCAGACTCGGTCCTGTCAGTGGGCCTCCGCCGTCCACACCGGCGATGCCGCCGCAACAGGTCGAGGCCATTGCCCGGCTGCGCACGGCCTTGCCGAACCTGGTCGTACGCGTGAGCGAGCGGACCGGCTCGGTGCGCCATCTGTTCAACCGCGGCGGCAGCCTGACCGGGCCCGACTCGCGCGGGGCCTGGCAGATCGCAGAGGCCTTCCTGCTCGATAACCTCGACCTGCTGAACCTGGACGCGCAAGACCTGAGCGAGCCGCGCGTCACGCGCAACGCCACCAGTGATGGGCTCTGGTACATACGTGCCGAGCAGCAGGTGGGCGGGTTCGATGTCTTCGGCGGGGAAATCACGCTGAACGTGGACGCCGCCGGCCGCGTCGTGAATTACGGCGGCGAGCCCGTCCACAACGCCCATGCCTCGATCAACGCGGCGGCACCGCTGATCTCTTCGGATATGGCCCTGGACAGCGCCATCGCCGCTGCCGGGATCGGCGAGGCCGAGGCGCGGAGCATCGATGGGCTGGTGTATTTCCCGCTCTCAGCGGGCGAACTGCGGCTGGCCTGGAGCACCGTGGTCGAGGATCGCCTGGCCCGGGCTTCGTACCGCAGCCTGGTCGATGCGGTTGACGGCCGCGTGCTGTGGCGATTCAACGGAATCGTCAACGCCATTACCACGCACGGCCTGGTCTACGACGCCGAAAGCCCCCAACCGAACAATCCCTTCGTCACCACCACTCCAGCCACGGTCACCCGCGTCGATCGTCTGTTCCATGGCGAGGCGCAGGAGTTTCCGCGGGTCGAGGGCACGCCGGTGTTCTCCGCGACGGACCTGCACTACGACTGGTGGGCAGGCATGCCGCGTACGGACACGGGTGGAAACAATGTCGTTGCGCAGTCGGACTACAACGATGGCAATTACGATCCGAATAGTCCGACGGCCTTGGCGTTCGGCGACCTTTTTACTTACCCGCTGGACCTGGGTCAGGACCCGAGGTTCTACTCGCTCGCGTCCACGGTGAATCTGTTCTGGTGGGTCAACCACATCCATGACGTCTGGTACCGCTACGGCTGGACCGAACAATTCGCCAACTACCAGAACAATAATTTCGGTCTGGGAGGGCTGGACGACGACTTCGTGTTTGCCGAGGCCCAGTCTAACTCCGATGACTGCAATGCCGAGTTCAATATCACCCCAAAGGAGGGCAATCGCGGCTACATGACGATGTACACGTGCTTTCGTTTCCCCTTCACTTCCCCACCGCGCGACACCACTCTTGACCAGACGGTCATCATCCACGAATACCACCACGGCATGGCGGAGCGGCTGCGCCCCAGCCTGCACCAGGACGCGCAGGGTGGCGGTATAGGCGAGGGCGGCGGCGACTTCCAGGCCCTGCTGATGCTGAGCCGGCCCGGCGATGATCCCAATGGCTTCTATGGGGTTGCTGGGTACTCCCTTACAAACAATGCCACCACTCTCCGACGCGACTTCTACAGCATCCGTCCCCTCGGGACGCCGGACGCGCCGGGCTTTACATACGGCGATCTCCATTCTCCTCAAGACACGATTTCCTTCGCGCACGACAACGGCGAAATCTGGGCCAACGCCCTGTGGTATGCACGAACGCTGCTGGTCGGCCGTTACGGGTTTGTCGGCGGAACGGAGACCGCGATGCGCTTGCAGATCGACGGCTACAAGTTCGCGCCCAGCAATCCGGACTTCCTCGACATGCGCGATTCCATCCTGATCGCGGACATCCTCACCAACGCCAGCACCAACCAGTGCCTGCTGTGGTCGGCCTTCGCCCGCATGGGCATCGGTCTGTCGGCAACGTCCAAAGGCCAGAGCGATTCTGATCCGGTCGAGGCTTTCGACACGCCCGCCGCGTGCAGGCCGAACATCACCGTCACGCCCGCGCTGCTCGACTTCGGACCCGTGCAGGTGGGCGGGACGAAAAGCCTGAGCGTGCAGGTCTGCAACAGCGGCAACACAGACCTGTTCCTGAACAACGTGCTGAAGACGGCTGATAACGCCGCGTTCACCGTCATCGCTCCCGGTGCGGACGGGTTTCCGCTTCCGATCTCTCCGGCCGCGTGTAAGCCCGTCCAGATTCGCTGCGCGCCGGCAGCGCCTGGCGCCACCAGCGTGGGCCTGCGGCTGGAAAGCAACGATCTGCCGAAAGCCGCTCTGGAAGCGGTGACGGCATCCTGTCTTGGGGGCGACACCACGCCGAACGCTTTCAGTTTCATCGACGTGAGCAACGTGGCGCGCAACAGCGTGCAGACCTCCAACACCGTCACCATCACCGGCATCGACGCGCCTACACCGATCTCGGTCAGCGGCGGGATGTATTCGATCGGCTGCACCAGCGTTTTCACCGGCGCCGCAGGCAGCATCAGCAACGGCCAGGCAGTCTGCGTGCGGCACACCGCGTCACCGAACTTCAGCACCTCGGTGAACACCACGCTGACCGTGGGTGGTGTGTCCGGCACCTTCACCAGCACCACGCTGGCGATCGACACCACGCCGAACGCTTTCACGTTCATCGACGTGACCAACGTGCCGCGCAACAGCGCGCAGACCTCCAACCCCGTCGCCATCACCGGCATCAACACGCCGGTGCCAGTCTCGGTCAGCGGTGGGATGTATTCGATTGGCTGCACCACCGTTTTCACCAGCGCCGCGGGCAGCATCAGCGACGGCCAGGCGGTGTGCGTGCGGCACACGGCCTCTCCCAACCTGGTCACGTCCGTCAACACCACGCTCACGGTGGGCGGCGTGTCCGATACTTTCACCAGCACCACGGCCAAGGGTGTCAGCAGCTTGACCGCGCAACCCGCCGTGCTGTCGGCTCTGTCGGGCTCGCTGGTGAAAGTGCAGCTGCGCTTCGAGGCCCGTCTGGCCGAAGGCACGACGAGCCTCGTGGGCAAACCCATCGTGTTCAACGCCGGCAGCGTGACCTGCACGGCCACCACCAATGCCACGGGCACCGCAAGTTGCACCTTGACGATAACCAGATTGGTGGCGGCAACCCTGGTCCTGGGCTACGACGCCCGCTTCGTCGGCGATGCGACCTATCTGCCTTCCACCGCACATGGTCCGCTGATCTCGGCGCTGGGAGTCCCGGTGTTCTGAAGCAGGCGGAGCCGGGATCGGTCCTCACGGGGCGGTTCCGGCTTCGCATTCACAAATTGACGAGTTCGCGTAACCCGCACCGAGCGTAAGCGAGTGGCGGCCCCCTGATACGCGATCACTCCAAACCCCGGGCAACCGGGGTTCCTTTTTCCGACATGGCTCTGTGTTATTGAGGCGGCCAGTGCCAACCTCGTAGATCGATGGGACCTCTGCCCGCGCGCGCATTTTCAAGTGCGTAGTGGCCGCCTCAATAATAGATCCGACCGTGCCAGCGGCTTTTCTTCCGCCGCCGATTCGGCACGACGGACCCGATCGCCTACGATTCGCGCCTTTGCGGCATGACGCGTGCTTGACACGTGCAGCCGGAGTCAGGGAACCAGAGCGAGGGTCCGCATGCGCATCAAGAAGCTGCTCGTTGCCAACCGTGGCGAGATTTCCATTCGCGTCATGCGCGCGGCGGCGGAGATGGGTATCCGCACGGTGGCGATCTATGCGCACGAGGATCGCTTCGCCCTGCACCGATTCAAGGCGGACGAGAGCTATCTGGTCGGGAAGGGCCAGAAGCCCATCGCGGCCTATCTCGATATCGCCGATATCGTGCGCATCGCGCACGAGGCCGACGTGGATGCGATTCATCCGGGCTACGGATTCCTGTCGGAGAACCCCAACTTCGCCGAAGCCTGCGCGCAGGCTGGTATCGCCTTCATCGGGCCGAAACCCGAGGTGCTGAGAACCTTGGGCGACAAGGTGGCCGCGCGCGCCGCGGCGATGGCGGCCAAGGTGCCGATCCTGCCGGCCAGCGGAACGCTGCCGCGCGACGTGGAGGAGGTGAAAAAGATCGCGAATGAAGTCGGCTACCCGGTGATGCTCAAGGCGAGCTGGGGCGGCGGCGGTCGTGGCATGCGCGCGATCGAGTCGGAAGCCGATTTGCCGGTCGCGCTGGAATCGGCGCGCCGCGAATCGCTCGCGGCTTTCGGCAACGACGCGGGTTATCTGGAAAAGCTGGTCCGGCGGGCGCGCCACGTCGAGGTGCAGATTCTCGGCGACCAGCACGGCAACGTGATCCACCTGTTCGAGCGCGACTGCTCGGTGCAGCGGCGCAACCAGAAAGTGGTCGAGCGAGCGCCTGCGCCCTATCTCACGGGCGAACAGCGCAAGGAGTTGTGCGACGCCGCCGTGCGGCTGTGTCGCAGCGTCAACTATTCGCACGCCGGCACCGTCGAGTTTCTGATGGATGCCGACACCGGCAAGTTCTATTTCATCGAGGTCAACCCGAGAGTGCAGGTCGAGCACACGGTCACCGAGGAAGTGACCGGCGTGGACATCGTCAAATCGCAGATTCGCGTCACCGAGGGCGGGCGCATCGGCGATCCGCAATCGATGCTGCCGACGCAGGAGACGGTGCGACTGGACGGCCACGCCCTGCAGTGCCGCGTGACGACCGAAGACCCCGAAAATGGATTTACGCCGGACTACGGGCGCCTGGTCGCGTACCGCAGCCCGGCCGGTTTCGGCATCCGCCTGGACGGCGGCACCTCGTATTCGGGCGCCGTGATCACGCCCTACTACGATTCGCTGCTGGTGAAGGTCACGGCCTGGGCGCAGACCACCGACGAGGCCATCGCACGCATGGACCGCGCGTTGCGCGAGTTCCGCATCCGTGGCCTGTCCACCAACCTGCAGTTCCTGGAGAACGTGATCGCGCACCCGCTGTTCAAGAGCGGCGAATGCACCACGCGCTTCATCGACACCACGCCGGAGCTGTTCTTGTTTGCGCCGCGCAAGGACCGCGCGACCAAGCTGCTCAAGTTCATCGGCGAGGTGGCGGTCAACGGCAACCCGGAGATGAAGGGCCGCCGGATGCCGGAAGGCAGTTTTGCGGCACCCGCTTTCCCACCCGTCCGGATCAGCACGCCGGTTCCGGCCGGCACGCGCGACGTGCTCAAAAAGCTCGGGCCGAAGGGTTTCGCCGACTGGCTCAAGGCCGAACAGCGCGTGCTGCTCACGGATACCACGATGCGCGATGCGCACCAGTCCCTGTTCGCCACGCGCATGCGCAGCAAGGACATGGTGGCGATCGCGCCTTACTACGCACGGCTCGCACCGCAATTGTTCTCGCTGGAGTGCTGGGGCGGCGCGACCTTCGACGTGGCGCTGCGCTTTCTCAAGGAAGACTCGTTCGATCGTTTGGCCGCGCTGCGCGAGCGCATTCCCAATATTCCCCTGCAGATGCTGCTGCGCTCGGCCAATGCGGTGGGCTATACGAATTACGCCGACAACGTGGTGAAGTTTTTCGTCAAACAAGCCGCCGAAGCGGGCATCGATATTTTCCGCGTGTTCGATTCGCTGAACTGGGTGGAGAACATGCGCGTGGCGATGGACGCGGTGATCGAATCGGGCGGCGTCTGCGAGGGCACGATCTGCTACACCGGCGATCTGTTCGATCCGAGCCGGCCCAAGTACAACCTCAAGTACTACGTCGATATGGCGAAGCAGCTCGAGAAGGCGGGCGCACATATCCTCGGCATCAAGGACATGGCCGGCGTGTGCCGGCCGCGCGCGGCGCGCGAGCTGGTCAGGGCGCTCAAGAGCGAGATCGGCATTCCGCTGCATTTCCACACGCACGACACCAGTGGCATCGCCGCGGCGAGCGTGCTGGCGGCGGTGGAAGCGGGCTGCGATGCGGTGGATGGGGCGCTCGACTCCATGTCGGGCCTGACCTCGCAACCCAACCTCGGCTCCATCGCGGCGGCGCTCGCCGGCTCGGATCGCGATCCCGGCATCGATCTGGGTGCACTGCGCCATCTCTCGGATTACTGGGAAGGCGTACGCAGGTTCTACGCGCCCTTCGAGGCCGACATCCGCTCCGGCACCGGCGACGTCTACAACCACGAGATGCCCGGTGGCCAGTACACCAACCTGCGCGAGCAGGCGCGTTCGCTGGGGCTGGAAACTCGCTGGGCCGAGGTGTCGAAAGCCTACGCCGACGTGAACAAGCTGTTCGGCGACATCGTCAAGGTCACGCCGACCTCGAAGGTCGTCGGTGACATGGCGCTGTTCATGGTCGGCCAGGGGCTGTCTCCGGAAGACGTGGCCGATCCCGACAAGCAGATCGACTTTCCCGAATCTGTCGTGCAGTTGTTCCGCGGCGAACTGGGCTTTCCCGCTGACGGTTGGCCTGTCGAGTTGCAGAACAAGGTGCTGAAGGGCAAGCCGGCGCTGGTCGGCCGGCCCGGTGCGAACCTGCAGGACGTGGACCTGGAAGCCGCGCGCGCCGAAGGCGAGAAGGCTGTTGGGTACGAACTGGACGACCGCGATCTCGCCTCCTACCTGATGTATCCCAAGGTGTTCAAGGATTTTGCGGAAGCGCGAAAACTCTACGGTGACTTGTCGGAACTGCCGACGCCGACCTTCTTCTACGGCCTCAAGGACCAGGAAGAAATCAGCGTCGATATCGAGGCCGGCAAGACCCTGGTGATCCGCCTGCAAGGCCGCACCGAGCTGGAAGAGGAAGGCGTGGTCAAGCTGTTCTTCGAACTCAACGGCCAGGGGCGCCAGGTCCGCGTGCCCAAGGCCGGCAGCAAGGCGCAGGCCGAGCGACCCAAGGCGGTGGAGGGCAATCCCAACCACATCGGTGCGCCGATGCCGGGCATGGTGGTGCGCGTGGCCGTGGCCGAGGGCGCGACGGTGGCCAAGGGCGAGCCGCTGATCGTGCTCGAAGCGATGAAGATGGAGACCGTCATCGCGGCGCCGCGCGATGCCAGGATCGCAAAGGTGCATCTCAAGTCCGGAACGCCGGTCAATGCGCGCGAGTTGTTGATCGAGCTGGAGCCTTCGGCGTAGATGATCGCAGGTTGGTTCAAGCCGAAGGCGGAACCGACATCGCGCTCGGGGCCACGCGGGCGGTTATTAAGGTGGCCCGAAAATACCCTGGTAAACGACTCGCAGAACGGATCGTGCCTGCTCTCTCCGACCGAATTTTCGGGCCACCTTAATCAATGATCATCAATGGGTTATTAATCCGGCCCACGAAGCGGCGCTGAAATCCGACGCAGGGCATTTATGGGCCGGATTAATAACCACCGGCGCATGTCGGGTCCGCCCGCGAAAAGCACGCGGGCTTGATCCGACGTACACCCGAACACCCGATCTACACGCTACCGACAGTGCCCGCAGCAAACGCCCGGAGCAGCGCGGGTCGTCACAATGAGCATCCGAACTGTCAGCCCCCACCGCTCGTGATCCTGCCGTCCTACCGCATCGCGGACTCCTGCATTCCCTTGGCCGGCAAGGGCCTGATTCTCGATGAGCCCGTGAGGCGCGGCCGCGTGATCGTTGCGCCGGACAACATCCACACGCTGTGGCCGGAGACGAAACTGCGCGGTTATCCGGCGGATTCGATCGAGGTGCGCTCCAGCGTGCGCTGGTTCGAGGATCGTTTTTCGCTCACGCCGGAGTGGAGCGACGAGTGCTTCATCAACCATTCCTTCAACCCGACCGCGCTCTGGCACCTGGGTTTCATTTTCGCGCTCGACGATCTGGCGCCCGGTGCCGAGGTCACGATGGATTACCGTAGTGTGATTGGCGACGGCGAGGAAATGCCTTTCCGCGATTCGCTGACCGGCGAGCGCATCGTCGGCCTGCCGTGGAGGGAGAACCTGCGCGCCAGCGCCTTGCGCCTGGCCGAACTCGTCGCAGGTCCGGGTAGTGCATCAGTATGAAATCCGTTCGCACCGAGTAGCGCCATTGCGCAGCAATGCCGCGTATCGAGGTGCCGGGCGTGCCCGATACGCGACGCTTCTCTCGGTACGCCCGCTGCGCGGCTACTCGGGCCGAACGGGGTTCTGGAATTCAAACTGAGGCACGACCCAGGTCCGGCATGAGCAGCCCCGACATCCACATCGTCGGTGTCGGCATGACGCCCTTCGGCAAGCAGCCGGAAAGATCCTTTCGCCAGCTTGCGGCCGAGGCCGTTCGGCTTGCTCTGGCCGATGCGGGTTGCGGCGTCGGGGCGGACGAGGTGCCCGCGGGCCGTCCGGTCGCCTGGCCGCTGACCCTCCCGATGTGTTCGCCGGTGAGCGACGGTGCGGAGGCGGCCATCGTCTGCACCGGCGCGGCGCTCAAACGTTTCGAGCGCAGCCGTGCGGTGAAGATCATGGCCAGCGTGGTGGCGGCGGGCCGTCAGCGGTCGATGGACCGCTACGACCAGCACGTCGGCCATCTGGCTGCGAAGCGCTCGTACGGGCAGGCCGGCATCGGGCCGAAGGACATCCCGGTGGCGGAGGTGCACGACGCCTCGGCCTTCGCCGAAATCCTTCAGACCGAGAACCTGGGGTTCTGCGAATTCGGTGGCGGCGGGCCGCTGGCGGAATCCGGTGCGACCCGGCTGGGCGGCCGCATCCCGGTCAACCCCTCGGGCGGACTCGAATCCCGGGGGCATCCGATCGGTGCGATCGGCCTGGCCCAGGTGCATGAACGGGTCATGCAGTTGCGCTTTGAGGCCGGTCCGAGACAGGTGCAGGACGCGCGTTTCGCGATCGCCGAAAACGGCGGTGGATTTCTCGGTGTGGAAGAAGCCGCGGTCTGCATCACAGTGCTGGGGCGGGAATGAGCATAGGTCGGTTCGAGCGCGAAGCGCGGAGCCGACCAAGGCGGGACGCGTGTCGGCGCAGCCATGCTCGATCCGCCCTGCGCAGTACTGGACCTGCCGGTTCAAGCCGGCCGCGTCAGCAGCGGCCGCGATTCCCGGATGGGGACGCAGGAGATCGCGGCGAGCAGGGCCAGCGCCATGTCGGCATACCACATCCAGTTGTAATCGCCGAAGCGCGTGATGCTGAGTCCGCCGAGCCAGGCACCGAAGAACGCGCCGACCTGGTGCGACAGCAGCGTGAGCGCGAACAGCGTTCCGATGTGGCGCGGGCCGAACAGCTTGCCGACCAGCCCCGCGGTTGGCGGCACCGTGGCGAGCCAACTGATGCCGAGCGCGGCGCCAAACAGATAAAACGTCGTCGGCGTGCGCGGCGACAGCATGAACAGGGCGATGGCCAGCGCGCGGCTCGCGTACAGCCAGCCGAGCACGGATTTCATGCGGTAGCGCCCGCCTAACCAGCCCGCGCCGAGACTGCCGGCGATGTTGAACAGGCCGATCAGGGCCAGTGAGGTGGCCGATACCGAACCCGGCAGGCCACACAGCGCGACCTCGCCCGGCAGATGGGTGGACAGAAATCCGATGTGGACGCCGCAGGTGAAGAAGCTGGCGTGCAGCAGCCGATAGCTGCGGTCGCGTGCCGCGACGCCGAGCTGCGCACCCAGCGGCGAGGCCGCCGGCCGTGGCGCCGCCGCTTCGGCCCGACTGGGTCGCATGCCCGCGATCAATGGCAGGGTCAGCAGGCTCGATGCGGCCAGCGCGAACATCGCCGTGGCCCAGCCGAACAGCGCGATCAGGGCTTGCAGGATCGGCGCGAACACGAACTGGCCGAACGAGGAACCGGCGTTGATGAAGCCCGCAGCGAAGGATCGTCGCTCTGGCGGAAGACGGCCCGTGACCGCGCCGATCAGCATCGAGAAACTGACCGCGCCGGCGCCCGCCGGGGCGAGCACACCGAGCGTGAGCAGCAGCAGCCAGTAGCTGCTCGACACCGGCACCAGCGCGGTGCCGAGCGTAAGCAGCAAGGTGCCGCCGATCATCACGGGAAAAGGCCCATGCCGGTCGGCGACCATCCCGAACAGCGGCTGCACCAGCCCCCACACCAGTTGCGCGACCGCCAGGGTGAAGCTGATCGAAGCGATGCCGATCGCCGTGGTCTCGTGGATCGGCACCACGAACAGGCCCATCGACTGCCGTGCGCCCATCGTGATCACCAGGATGCCGGCGGCGCAGAGCATCAGGATCCAGGTGCTTCGGTGGCTCATGCGCACTCCCTGATCAAGAAGCGGTTCTGTTTGAGGAAGGTCTGCGGGTGAGTTGCAGGTCGGTTCAAGCCGCAGGCGGGACCGACGCGGCGCTCCCTGCGCGGCAGGCATCGAACGCCCGCGAAAAGCATGCGGGCCCTTCGACGTTGCGCAGGACAGGCTCGATCCGATCTGTGCCCGACACCGATCTGCGGATGAATTCCGAATCTATGCAGCGCTTCCTTAAACCTAGAAACCGCAGTTGGTCGCGTGAGCAGCTCACGCGAATAAGGTAATGATCGTGAAATTCTCGACAGACGGCTTTCCCCCAAAGGGTAGAAGGCTGCTCCCGCTGATCGGTTCTCGACGGCCCTCGCGGCGCTGGCTTGGGCTTCACTCAACCCATGGAACCACCATGGGTTTCGCTCCAGCCCGGCGCCATCACTCGCTGCGGGCTCGCCGAAAACCAATCCCCAACTGCGGTTTCTAGGTTAAAGCCGGCTCGATTGCATCGGATGATTATGGACGAATCGGAAAGCGGGACCCACGACATGCAGCTGCCATCGGCTCGCGGCATGATGCGACCTGACACCGACCCGGGCGTTGCCGCATGCGAATCGCCACGTTCAACGTCGGGAATCTGGACGAGTCGCCGTCGCTGCCGGTCCGCGTCGAGACGTTGCGGCCGCAATTGCAGCGCCTGCGCGCCGACGTGCTGTGCCTGCAGGAGGTTCACGGCCAGGAACGCCCCGGCCAGCCGCGTGCGCTGCTGGTGCTCGATCAACTGGTCGCGGGAACGCCCTACGCCGCATTCCAGCGTGCCTGCACGCGCACGGCCACCGGGCAGGTCTACGATCAGAGAAACCTGGTGGTGCTGTCGCGCTTTCCGGTCGCGGAGTTCAGGCAGTACCAGAACCAGTTCGTGCCGGCCCCTGCCTATCGCAAGGTCATGGCCGTGCCGGCGGAAAGCCCGAAGCCGGTGGAGTGGGAGCGGCCGATCCTGCACGCGCGGCTGCAACTGCCGGACGGCCCGCTGCACGTCGTCAACCTGCATCTGAAGTCACGCGTCCCGAGCCCGATTCCGGGCCAGCAACTCGACGCCTATCGTTGGCGCACGGCCTCGGGCTGGGCCGAAGGCTATGAGTCGGTGGCCTTCGCCGGCGACGACAAGCGCAGTGTCGGTTCCGCCTTCGGCTTGAACTGACCTACACGTCGCCGTAAACCGCAGACCCGTAGCCCGGTTCCGCGAACGCGGAGCCGGGGTGGAGGATGGGAAGAAGCCCCCGGCTTGCCGCAACCGCGCGGCGAACCGGGCTACGTCACTCACCGAACCCCGTGCTGTCTGCCGCCACATCACCACCCCAATCGAGCGGCAAATCTCCACGCTTCACAAACCGGTGAAACGAGGAATGCGGCCAATCCGCGACACGCGGCACGTGGCCGTGCTTCACCGGATTGAAATGGATGTAGTCCACATGCCGCGCCCAGTCCGTCTCGTCGCAGATCGCATGTTCCCAGTAACGGCGTTGCCACAGCCGGGGCTCGCCGTTGGCGTGACGTGGCAGCGCACTGCGGCTTGCCACGTGTTGCGTAAAGCGCGTCTTGATGGTCTGCTAGCGCGTGGCGTAGTCGGTATCACCCGGGGGCAGCGTCCACAGCGTGTGCAGATGCTCAGGCAGGATCACGATGGCCTCGATGATGAACGGCCGTTGCGCGTGCGTGGCGCGGAACGCCTCATGCAAGCCATCCACATGCGCCGTCAGCGTATCCGCGCGGCGGTCGGCCAGCGTCGCCGTGAAGAAAAACGCACCCCCCGGAACCCTGGCACGCAGATAAAGAACCATGCCAAAAGTGTAGCCCGGTTCCGCGAATGCGGAGCCGGGGTGCAAGGGTGGGAAGAAGCCCCGGCTCGCCGCAATCGCGCGGCGAACCGGGGCTACGTGGCTCGACGGAAATTGAAATGGATCAGATGGACACGCGGTACCAATTCATGACGCCATCAGTGATCAATTTGAAACTGGTCGCCGCTGAACTTCCGCCTATCGGATTCACTCCTGGCGACGACGTACTAGCACCGGTCACGTTGGCCCCGAAGAGGAAGGAGTTGGGCGAGATAAACGTGATCGTGGTGGTGTTGTTCGTGATCGTGTTAACAGTCGAAAACTCAATTGTGGTATCCGCCGGATAGCTGCCGGCTGAAGGCAGCGTGATCGTGACGCCGGTGCCCGTCGCGTTTGCAACCCCACCCCCGAAGTTGCACACGATGTAGTTCGTGTTGATGTCGGTGATGGTGATGCTGGTCGCGGCACCGGACGTGCAGGTCCGGACATCGAGCTTCACAACACCGCCACCGCCTGCGGGACCGGTCGCGCCCGTTGCGCCCGGCGCACCTGTCGCTCCGGTAGCGCCAACGCCAGTGGCGCCGGTTGCACCCGTGGCCCCAGTGGCGCCTGGTGCACCTGTCGCTCCGGTAGCGCCGACGCCGGTGGCGCCGGTCGCACCTGTTGCTCCGTCGTCGCCCGTAGCGCCCTTGAGACCAGTCGGACCTGTTGGCCCCGTTGCACCGGCGGGTCCCGCTGTCCCCGTCGCGCCGGACGATCCGGTGGCACCTTTCGCACCCGTGGCTCCGGGAGAACCGGTCGCGCCGGTGGCGCCCCTGGGTCCGGTGGCACCGGTGGCACCCGCGCCGCCGTCGGCGATATCCAGCGAGAAAGAGGCTTCACACCGGTCCTGAACCCGATCG
>JBQTIX010000036.1:0-43565 GCA_052387695.1 Panacagrimonas sp.
ATCTGTTGAGCTTCTAGGGCTAGCCGGCACTGGAAGGGAGCGTGTCCGTGGGGTTGCTAGCTCAATTGGTAGAGCAGCTGACTCTTAATCAGTAGGTTCCCGGTTCGAGTCCGGGGCGACCCACCAATGTCTTACGTCGCAGATTCGCCCAGCGCTCGTCTACGGATAAACAAATACGTGCGACTTCGCCAAGTACGCGCCCCGCTACCTCGCCGAAGTCCGGGATCGGTTCAACCGGCGATACGACTTGGCCGCGATCCTCCAGCGCCTCCGCCCTCGACCCTATCCAGCGTCCGTCCTCAGATTGGCTGAGGATCGTTGCTGATCAGGAAGGGGTGAAAGCAAACGGGCGAAAGTGACGACCTGATACGCGGAACACCGCGATCCCGCAGATTGATAGTCCGGCCTCCACGCGCCGTTCCGCCTGCGTCTTCATCAGCCGATGCGGCGTCTCGGCTAACGGCCGTTGCGGAAAACCTATCTCGCCGGGTTACGCCAGCTTTGCGAACGCCAGCGAACCGTTGGTTCCGCCAAAGCCGAAGGAGTTGGACAGCACGATGTCGAGCTTCGCCTGTCGTGCCGTGTGCGGCACGTAGTCCAGATCGCAGCCCTCGCTGGGGTTGTCGAGGTTGATCGTCGGCGGCATGACCTGATCGCGCAAGGCCAGGCAGCAGAACACGGCTTCGATGCCGCCTGCCGCGCCGAGCAGATGCCCGGTCATGGATTTGGTAGAACTCACCGCCAACTTGCCTGCGTGATCGCCAAACGCGCCTTTGATCGCCATGGTCTCCGCCATGTCGCCGGCCGGCGTCGAGGTGCCGTGAGCGTTGACGTAATCAACCTGGTCGGGATTGATGCGGGCGTCGCGCAAGGTATTGACCATCGCCCGGCGCGCGCCGTTGCCGTCATCGGGCGGCAGGGTGATGTGATACGCGTCGCTCGACATGCCGAAGCCGATGAGCTCCGCGTAAATGCGCGCGCCGCGAGCCTTGGCGAACTCGTACTCTTCCAGCACCAGGACCCCTGCACCATCACCGAGCACGAAGCCGTCACGATCACGGTCCCAGGGACGGCTGGCGCGAGTGGGATCGTCGTTGCGCGTGGACAGCGCACGGGCCTGGCAGAAGCCCGCCATGCCGGCTGGGCTGGAACCGGCTTCCGCCCCGCCGGTGACGCAGACGTCGCAGTCGCCGGCCTGGATCAGGCGCGCACCGATCCCAATGCTGTGCGCCGCCGAGGTGCAGGCACTGACGGTGGCAAAACTTGGTCCGGCGATGCCCAGTTCGATCGAGGCATAGCCCGACACCATGTTGATGATGGAACCGGGCACGAAGAACGGCGACACGCGCCGCGGCCCGGCCTTGTGCAACTCGCGCACCTCATCTTCGATCTTGCCGATGCCGCCGATCCCGGACCCCACCAGGATGCCGATCCGCTCCCGATTGGCATCGGTGATCTCGAGCCCGGCATCCTTCACCGCCTGCTTGCAGGCCGCGACGCCGTAGTGGATGAAGTGGTCGGTCTTGCGAAGTTCCTTGGGTCCCAGACCTTCTTCCGGCCTGAAGTCCGCGGACACCAGCCCGGCGAACCGGGTGGTGTACTGCGAAACGTCATAGCGGGTGTTGGGACCTATGCCGGACTTGCCGGCAAGGATGTTCGACCAGGCCAGTTCAAGGCTGGAACCAACCGGGGAGACAATTCCCAGGCCGGTAACGACAACGCGCCGACGATCCATGCGCTGCGGAGTTCCCCGGCAACTCAGGCCTGCTGGTTGGTGTGAGTCTTGATGTAGTTCAGCACATCTTCGTACGTCACGATCTTCTCGGCTTCCTCGTCGGGGATGTCGATTTCAAACTCCTCCTCAAGCGCCATCACCAACTCGACCGTATCGAGCGAGTCGGCGCCGAGATCTTCCACGAAGGACGCCTTCGGAGTGATCTGGTCTTCTGCCACGGACAACTGTTCAGCGATGATTTTTTTGACTTTGTCTTCGAGACTGCTCATAGGAAACTCCCCTGGGGGTTAGAAAAGCCGCGGCATTGTATAGGCCGCCTGAACGCAAGACCAGCAAACAACATTCCATATGCAAATGACCGGTATGGAAGCGCTGGC
Source organism: Panacagrimonas sp. (assembly GCA_052387695.1). GTDB lineage: Bacteria > Pseudomonadota > Gammaproteobacteria > Nevskiales > Nevskiaceae > Panacagrimonas. The sequence goes on from JBQTIX010000036.1 coordinate 2,113, forward strand.
AGCCCTACACCATATGCATTCCGCCGTTGACGTGCAGCGTCTCGCCAGTGATGTAGCCGGCCTCGCGCGACGCAAGAAATGCTACCGCGCTGGCGATGTCCTGTGGGGAGCCGAGACGGCCGGCCGGCACCTGTTCCAGCAGGCGGGCGCGCGTCTCATCGCCCAGGCCCTTGGTCATGTCGGTTTCGATGAAGCCGGGCGCAACCACGTTCACCGTGATCCCACGTGAACCGATTTCTTTGGCCAGGGACTTCGAGAATCCGATCAGTCCCGCCTTCGCTGCGCAGTAATTCGCCTGTCCCGGATTGCCCATCGAACCGACCACCGAGCCGACCGACACGATGCGTCCATGCCGGGCTTTCATCATTCCGCGCAGCACCGCGCGCGACAGACGGAACACCGACGTGAGATCGGTCTGGATCACTGTGTCCCAGTCCTCGTCCTTCATCCGTAACAGCAGCGTGTCGCGGGTGACACCGGCGTTGTTGACCAGGATGGAGATCGGCCCGACCGATTTGCCGAGTTCGTCGATCAGCGCCTCGCAGGCCCCGGCCTGGGCGACGTCGAGCACCCGGGCCTGTCCACCGAGCGGCGCCAGCCATTCCAGGATCGAGTCGCGACCGGCTTCGCGGGTGGCCGTGCCGATCACTTTCGCGCCTTCATTGGCGAGTCGCTCCGCGATGGCCCGTCCAATGCCGCGGCTGGCACCCGTGACCAGCGCGATTTCATTCTCCAGCTTCATGCCGTCTCCCTGATCAACGATGCCGCCTGCGCCACCCCTGCGGGGTCTTCCAGCGCCACCGACGTCAGACCTTCGACGATGCGCTTGTTGAGCCCCACCAGGACCTTGCCGGGGCCGCATTCGAAGGCGCCGATCACGCCGCTGGCGTGCAGCGCCCGCACGGTCGCCGTCCAGCACACCGGGCTGAACAACTGCGCGTGCAGCGCGGCGCGGATGCCGGCGGCATCGCTATGCTGGGAGGCGTCGAGGTTGTGCAGCACCGGAACAGCCGGGCGGCGAATCCCGGTGTTGGCAAGACGCTCCAGCAATTTGTCGGCGGCGCCGCGCAGCAGCGAGCAATGCGACGGCACCGACATCGCGAGCCGCTTGACCATGCGCGCGCCGGCGGCTTTTCCGTTCGCGTCCAGCCAGTCCAGCGCCTTGATCTCGCCGGCGACGACGACTTGTCCCGGCGCATTGAAGTTGGCCGGCTCGAGCACGCCGTCCGGGCACCTGGCGCACAGGCTGGCTACGGCGGCATCGTCCATCCCGACCAGCGCCGTCATGCCACCGGTGCCTGCGGGAACCGCGGCCTGCATCAACTGCCCGCGCAGTTCCACCAGCCTCAGCGCGTCGGCGAAGTCGAGGCTGCCCGCCGCGACCAGTGCCGAATACTCGCCCAGGCTATGACCCGCCAGCGCGGCAGGCTCGGGCAGGTTCAGCGTGAGCCAGTACCGCCACACCGCCACGCCCGCGGCGAGCAGCGCCGGCTGGGTTTTGTCGGTGCGATTGAGTTCTTCGGCCGGGCCCTCGCGCACCAGGCGCGCCAGATCCCAGCCCAGAACCTCGGAGGCCTCGGTGTAGGTCGCGGCAAACTCCGGCGCCGCATGGCCGCCGAGCATGCCGACGGCCTGCGAGCCCTGCCCTGGAAACAACATCGCGTACTTCACGTCTTCAAACTCCCCGACCGAAACGACCCCAAGGCCAGACCATAGATAAGGCCGGCGAGTGTGCCCAACAAGTGCGCCTCCGTCACTACGCGACCGCCGATCGCCTGTGCATCCGACACCGGCGCTCCGGTAAAAAATTCCCAGGCAAGCTTGCCCAGCAGATACAGCAGGCAGCCGCTGGCGACAAGGTCACGACGTCGCGCCATCGGCACCAGCCCGAGGATGAACAGGCCGTGCAACACGCCCGACAGACCGACATAGTTGCCGACGTCTGGCACCCAAAGATAGAGCCCTGCGGACGTGAACAGGGAAACACAGACCAGACGCCGCAGCCATTCGCGTGCCGGCAGCGGCTGCGGACAAAGCGCAAGTAGGGCCGCGAGACCGAGCAGGTTGAGCAGGCAGTGGTAGATCCCCAGATGCACCGCGGCATTCGTCACGAGGCGCCAGACCTCACCCCTTTCGAGCGCGAGGCGGTCGAAGGATAACCAGGTCCGCACCGGGTCTCCCAGCAGCGCCAGCGCAGCGATCAGCAGCGCCAATGTCAGTGGTGCGGCATGGTTGCGCACGGAACTCCGCAGCAACCCCGCTGTTATCATCAGACGACACCCTTGTGTGCCCGTCGCCACGTCATCTGCAACATGGTCATCCGCATATGAAAAGCATCGCCGCCTTTCGCCCGCTCCGTCGCCACGCCGGTTTCACCCTGATCGAAATCATGGTCGTGGTCGTGATTCTCGGCATTCTCGCGGCGGTGGTCGTGCCGCGCATCATGGACCGGCCCGACGACGCGCGCATCGCCCGCGCCAAGCAGGACATCCGCGCGCTGGAATCCGCGCTCAATCTGTACAAGCTCGATAACTTCAACTACCCCAGCACCCAGCAAGGCATCGAGGCCCTGGTCAGCCAGCCTTCGGGCGATCCGCCGGCCAAGAACTGGAAGAACGGTGGCTACATCGGCCAGATGCCCAAGGACCCCTGGGGCAATCCGTACCAGTTCCTGTCCCCTGGCGTGAAGGGCCAGATCGACATCTTCTCGCTCGGCGCCGACAACAGCCCCGGCGGTGATGCCGCGGCCGGCGACATCGGCAACTGGGATCTTGGGGGCTGAGCATGTGCTCCGCCGGATCGCGGCTGGGTTCGCGGCCGGCGGCCGGCTTCACCCTGCTGGAACTGCTGGTGGTGCTGGTCATCATCGGCGTGCTGGCGACCATGGTGAGCCTGTCGGTCAGCGGTCGCGCGGTGGAAGACCGCATGCAGGCCGATTCGCGCCGGGTGGAGGCCCTGTTGAAGCTTGCTTCGGATGAGGCGCAGGCCAAGGGCTTCGAGATCGGCTTTCGCCAGACCGAGGAAGGCTTCGAGTTTCTGACCCTGGACGACAAGGGCGAGAAGTGGGAGCCGATTGCCGAGGGGACGTTCCGGCCGCGGCAGATCGAAGATCCGTTCTATCTCGAATTGCGCTCCGAAGGCCGGCTGATCAAGCCGGTGAAAGTCGAGCCGCCCAAGAAACCCGAGGAGGAAAACAAGTTCTTCAAGAACGAGGCCTCCAAGTTCGACAACGTCGCGTCCAAGAAAGCCGAACAGAAGGTCGAGCCGCAGGTGTTCCTGTTCTCCACCGGCGAGATCGTGCCCACTTTCACCCTGGACCTGAAACTCAGAAACCAGAAGGCTTACTACCGGATCGAAGGCACCGAACTGGGCGAGATCAAGGCGACGCGCGGGGAAGGCAAGGCGTGAGTTCGCTCGCCGTGCGCGCACGACCTTCGAGCGGCGACGGTTTCACCCTGGTCGAAGTGCTCGTCGCCGTGGCGGTGCTGGCCATCGCGATGGCGGCGATCATTTCCGCCATGGCGCGCCAGGCCGACAACGCCGGGTATCTGCGCCAGAAAACGATTGCGATCTGGGTTGCCCACAACCACCTCACCGAACTCCAGCTCAAGCCCGAATGGCCGGCGATCGGGCGCGCCGACGGCAAGATGGAGATGAGCGGCGTCGAGTGGAAATGGGAAACCATGGTGACCAAGGCGCCGGGGCAGGACAAGCTGCGGCGCATCGACATCAAGGTATTCGCGCCGGGCCAGAAGAAGGACGGAGCCCTGGCGCAGCTCACCAGCTTCATCGCCGGTGGGGACTCCTGATGGCGCGCGCACCGCGTGGGCGCCAGGATCACCGGGGCTTCACCCTGATCGAAATCATCGTCGTGGTGCTGGTGTTCTCGATCATGGCCGCGATGGCCTACGGCGGTCTCAACAGCGTGCTGCGGACGCGCGTGGGCATCGAGCAGTCGATGAACCGCACGGCCGAAATGCAACGCGCCTTCCAGCGCCTGCGCACCGATTTCCAGAACCTGCGCGACCGCGCCTCTCGCGACGAGTTCGGCGACACCAAGCCCCCCCTGGTGGCGGCCGGCGAAGACACCGTGACCCTGATTCGCGGCGGCTGGCGCAATCCGCTCGGCGCCGGCCGCGCCAGCATCGAGCGGGTGGCATATACGCTCAAGGATCACAAGCTGCTGCGTTCGAGCTGGCGCGTGCTCGACCTTCCGCGCGAATCGGAGCCGGCCCAGGGCACCGTGCTGGACAACGTCGAGGAAGCACGCTGGCGCTTCATGGACGCTGCGGGCGAATGGCAGACGAGCTGGCCGGTCGATGATGTCAGCGGCTCCGGCGATTCAGGCACCGAATCGCCACCGGCAGCGGTCGAGCTGACCCTGGTGACCAAGGACTGGGGTGAAGCCAAATTCCTGTTCCGGACGCCGGTCGCGGGGCTGGCGCCGGCCTTGTCGGCGGCGGCGCAGGCCGTCGACAGCGCGGGTGGAGAGGGTGGCGGCGATGATGGCGTCGGGGGCGGTGGGGGCGGCGCATTGCTCACGACCGACGGGCTTCTGGAGTTAGACATCGCGGTGGGCGGGCTGGACGTCGCAGGAAGAGGCGATGACAACGGACCGGGGCCGGACACTCCGGATGGGTCATCCGGCGGCGATAGCGACGACGGAGACAATACCGACCCCGGGGACGGCGGTGAAGAAAACGAGCAACCCGATCCGGGCAGTTCAGTGGGCGGGGAGCTACCCCCCGACGAGAACAACGAGGAGTGACCTTGAAGCCAGCAAGCGTTCCGGGCCGGTTGCAGAGAGGCGTCGCATTGATCACCGCGGTGCTGGTGGTATCCCTGTCCGTGATCGCTGCCACCGCCGTGCTTGACGCTGGTCACTACGCCATCCTGCGCACCGCCACCTTGCAAAATTCGGAACTGGCCTGGTGGTACGCGGCCGGCGCCGAGGACTGGGTGCGTACGGCGCTGCAACTTGACGCTGAAGACAACGACTACGACGGCCTCGACGAACTCTGGTCCCAGCCGCAGGTGTTCCCCATCGACCACGGCCTGTTGCAGGGCGAACTGGTCGACGCTCTGGGGCGGTTCAATCTCAACAATCTCGGAAAATCCGATATCGCGCCGCAAGGTGTGCCGCAGCCGCCGAGACAGGGTGGACAGCGACGATCGCCCGAAAGCTTCGACACGCAAAAGCGGATTTTCCTCCGGCTGATCGAAAACGTCGGCGCGTCCGATCTGTTCAACGACGGTGGCGAGGGACTGGCCGATGCGATCCGCGACTGGATCGACGAAGACCCGGACCCGACGGGCACCGGCGGCAAGGAGGACCTCGACTACCAGAGCCAGAATATCGATCCTCCGCACCTCGCCGCCAACCGACCGATGTCGAGCGTCACCGAATTGCGCGCGATCCTCTGCGCGCTCTACGACTGCAAGCTGGATCCCGAAGTCCCCCGCCGGGTGTACGAACTGCTACGTCCCCACGTCACTGTGCTGCCGGTCAACGGTGTCACCCCGATCAACGTCAATACTGCGACGCCGGAACTCCTCAATGCGTTGACGGGTGAAGCGGGGACGGGGCAGACCCAAGGCCAGGGGCGCGGCCTTCAGGACCACCTGGACACCCGTACCAAGGAACCCCTGGAAAGCGGGGATCCCTACCAGGAACTTGGCCTCGATCCCAGCGAGGCCGGCACCCTCACCATTGCCACCTCCCTGTTCCAGCTCCGCGTCACCGCCATCGTCGGCAACGCCGAAAGCAGCGCGGCGGAAACCTCTCGTGTGGCACTATATAGCCTGATTTTCCGCCCCGATGAGGGCACTCCCGTGGTGCTCTCCCGCAGCACGGACACCGAATAAAACCAACCCTTCGACGAATCGGCGCGTGGCCTGGCGTGCGTGAGACCCTTTACATCCGTCTGGACGCCGATGGCGCCGGCAGCGGTGCGGACGTCGAATACGGCGTGGCTGCCGCGAGCGACTTGCGCGTGCAGACGAGCGAGCGCGGGTCGCTGGAGCAGGCCCTCGCGCTGGCTCCCGGCCGGAGGCTGATCCTGTTCGCACCCACTGCCGACGTGCGTCTGACCACGGCGACGGTTCCGGCCAAGCAGGCCGCCAAGGTGCTTCAGGCGGTGCCTTTCGCGCTTGAAGACCAGGTCGCCGAAGACGTTGACCTGCTGCACTTCGCCATCGGCCCGCGCCAGGTGGACGACAGCCACCCGGTCGCGGTGGTGTCGCGCAGGCGCATGGACGCCTGGCTCGGTCCGATCCAGAGCCGCGGCCTGCGCATCGACGCCCTGGTGCCGGAAACGCTGGCCCTGCCGGTCGATCCCGATCCGCTGCACTGGCATGCGCTGGCGGACGGCTCGCAGGTGACGGTGCGCAACGGCGCCTGGTCCGGGTTTACCTGCGAGATCGAAGAACTGCTGACGTTCCTGACCCTTGCCGATGCGGACAAGACCCACCGGCTGCGGCTGCGCGTGACCGCGGACAGCGCCACCGACTGGACCTTGCTGGACTGGCCGCTGGAACTTTTCCCCGGCGTGCCGGGCAGCCTGGCCGCGCTCGCCGCCACCTACCGGCCCGAGACCGCGATCAACCTGCTGCAAGGCAGCTACGCGCTGGGTCGCGATCTCAACAAGGTCTGGCAGCCGTGGCGGCTGGCAGCGGGCATGGCGGTGGCCTGGATCGCGGTGGCTGCGATCGCGTTCGGCATTGACACCTGGCGTCTGAACGCGGAGCTCGACCGGCAGAACGAGGCGAATCTGGCTCGCTTCCAGTCCCTGTTTCCCAACGAGACCAAGGTCGTCGACATGGGCGCCCAGCTCGACCAGCAGGTGCGAGCGCTGGCGGGTGCCAGCGGGGGGGGAGGCGTGTTCCCGCTGCTGGAAGCCCTCACCCCGGCGCTCGCCGCCACCGGCGACCTCAAGCTGACCGGCCTGCAATACCGCGATGGCGTGCTGTTCCTGTCGCTGACCGGGCCGGATCTGCAATCGCTCGAATCCCTGCGCAACTGGTTCGCCCAGAACCGCGGCGCGGCGCTCGAAGTCCAGTCCGCCAATGCCGAGTCCGGCACCGCGCAGATCCGCGCCAAACTTTCTCCCGCATGAGCGCCGCCACCCAACAGCTGCGCCAGCAGTTCAACCAGCAGCGCGAGCGCTTCCTCGCCTTGCAGCCGCGCGAGCGCTGGCTGGTCGGGGTGGGTGGCATCGTGCTGCTGCTGACCCTGATCTACCTGCTGATCGTGGAGCCGGTGACCAAGGCCCACGCTTACCGTACATCGGCGCTGGAGAGCTCCCGCGCCCTGGCGGTGAGGCTGGAACTGGCCGCACAGCAGGTCCAGCAGTTGCGCAGCAATGCCGGCAGCGGCAGCAGCGCCGGTCGAGGCGTCTCACTGATGGCCGCGGTGGACCAGGCGGCCAAGTCCAGCAGCATTGGCAAGGGACCGTCACGCATCCAGCCCGAGGGTGAGGGTGAAGTGCGGGTGTGGTTCGAGGACGTGGCCTTCGACACGGTCGCACGCTGGGTGTCGGACTTGCAGACCCGTTACGGCGTGACCGTGCAGACCCTGGACGTGGAACCCGTGTCATCCGCCGGCAGCGTCAACGTGCGCCTGTCGCTGGTGCGTCCCGCCGGATGAAGCCCGCCAACCTGATCCTGCTGGGTTTCGCCGTGTTCTTCGTCACCGCGATCCTGCGCGCACCGGTGTCGACGGTTTACGCCTGGGCCGCGCCCCGATTCGGCGACGCCGTCCTGCAGCTGGAAGGACTGTCGGGCAGCGTGTCCCGCGGGCGCGCCGCACAGGTGGTCTACGGCGGCCAGCCCGCCCTCCGCGAACTGGACTGGGCCTTCCAGCCGCTGGGTCTGCTGCTCGGTCGCGCCAGCTTCCGGCTCAGCGGCGGCACCGACGGCATGTTGCTCGACGGCACCGCCTTCGTCGTTCCATCGGGCACGTTGACCTTGTCCGATTTCCGCCTCGCATCGCCGCTCAAGGCCATGTTTGCGGCAGCAGGCCAGGCCTTCGTTCCGGTGGAGGGCCAGATCGGCGGCGACATCACCCGGCTGAAGCTGCGCGACAACTGGCCGGTGGCGGCCGACGGTACCCTCACGGTCCGCGGCCTGGCCTGGAAACTCGGCCGCGATCCGGTCCCGCTCGGTGATTACGAGGCCCGGATCGAAAACGAGACCGCCGGCATCAAGGCCACCATCCGCAGCCTCGGCGGCGCGCTGGAAGTGAACGGCGAAGGTCGGGTCGCCAACGACCGCAGTTACGAACTGCAACTGCGCATGAAGCCGCGTGCCGATGCGCCGCCGATGGTTCCCAATCTGGTCAAGAACCTCGGCCAGCCGGACAATCAAGGCTGGTATCACCTGCGCCGCACGGGTCAGGCCCCGGTGCCGGTGGAGGAACTGCCGGAGGAGGCCTTGCCGGAAGACGAGGCTCCTCCGGACGGGCAACCGTTGGACGAGGAGTCGCCACCCGAGGGCGAGGGGTTCTGATGATGAGCGAGTCCTGGCAGCCGCACATCGTGGTCGCAGCCGTTGTCGAACGCGACGGCCGTTACCTGCTGGTCGAGGAATTCATCAACGGCGAACTGCGCCTCAACCAGCCTGCCGGCCACTGGGAGCGCTCCGAGACGTTGCTCGAAGGCGTCAAGCGCGAAGCCCTCGAAGAAACCGCCTGGGATATCGAACCGACCGGCTTTCTCGGCGTGTATGCCTGGCAGCCGGAGTCCCTGCCCTATCCCTTCGTGCGCTTCGCGTTCGTCGCCGACGCGATCCGGCATCATCCGGAGCGCTCGCTCGATGCAGGCATCGTGCGGGCCATCTGGCTGACGGCCGACGAGTTGCGTGCGCGCAGCGAGCTGCATCGAGGGCCTTCGGTCATGGCCTGCATCGAGGACTTTTCCGCGGGCCGCATCTATCCGCTGAGCCTGCTCAGACACCTCGTCTGATCGGCCTCGGGTGAGCACGCCGCAGGTCATCGTCGGACTCTCCGGCGGCGTCGATTCGGCGGTCGCCGCTCTTCTGCTGAAGGACCAGGGCTATCGGGTTTCCGGCCTGTTCATGGTCAACTGGACCGAGGACGAGCAGGGTTATTGCACCGCGGCCGAGGACTATCAGGCCGCGCGCGCGGTGGCCGAAGAATTGGACATCGACCTTCACAGAGTCGATTTCTCCACCGAGTACCGCGAGCGCGTGTTCCAGCATTTCCTCGACGAGTACGCCGCCGGCCGCACACCCAACCCGGACCTGCTGTGCAATCGCGAGGTCAAGTTCCAGCCCTTTCGGGAACACGCGCTGCGCCTGGGCGCGCAACTCGTCGCCACCGGTCACTACGCGCGACTCGAATCCACTCCTGCCGGCCCCCGCCTGCTGCGGTCGGTCACCGAGGACAAGGACCAGACCTATTTCCTTGCGCTGGTGGCGCGTCAGCAGTTCGAGCAAGTGCTGTTCCCGCTCGGCAGACTGACCAAGCCGCAGGTGCGCGAACTGGCGCGCCAGGCCGGCCTGCCGAACCACCGCCGCAAGGATTCGACCGGCATCTGCTTCATCGGCGAGCGGCCGTTCCGCGAGTTCCTCGAACGTTATCTGATCCCCGCTCCCGGACCGATGGTGGACGATGCCGGCCAGGTGATCGGCGAGCACCAGGGCCTGATGTTCCACACGCTCGGCCAACGCCGGGGCTTGAAGATTGGCGGGCGCCGTGGCGCACGCGAGGCGCCGTGGTATGTCGTCGCCAAGCTGCACCCGACGCAGACCCTGCGTGTCTCCCAGGACCCGGAACATCCGCTGCTGATGAGTCGGGAACTGGTCACGCGCGGATTTTCCTGGATCGAGCGGCCTGCCGGGCATCAGTGGAGCCTGCATGCACGGGTCCGGCATCGGCAGGTCTTGCAGCGCTGTAATGCAGAGCTACTCGACGGCAGCGATGTGCGTGTGTCTTTCGATCAGCCGCAGCGCGCGCTGACACCCGGGCAATACTGCGTGCTGTACGACGGCGAGACCTGCCTCGGCGGCGGCGAGATCCGGTGAGAATCCACCATTCTGTTGTTGGCCTGCATCACCGGCTCACCCTCGCGCATGTCCGATTGTTCGACTACAGTTCCGGCCCCTGCTCAACCGAGGCAGGATCGTGCGACCGGTTGGGATCTTTGAAGGGGAGGTTCATGCGGCTGAGCATAACTGCCGTCACAGCGCTGGCGATCGTGGCCATGACGGTGATTCCGTCACGCGGCGACGCCCAGGATCCGCCCTCGCCCACCGCCGATGGGTCGTCGGCCGTCAGGTCCTTCGCCGATCACCCGGTCTACGCGCAGGCGCGATCGCTGCTCGCCGCGCGCAACTCCGGCAGCGCCTACGACCTGCTATTGCCACTGGACAAGACCTTTGCCGGCGATCCGGACTTCGATTATCTGCTGGGGATCGCCAGCCTCGACAGCGGCCGCAGCAGCCAGGCGGTGTTCAGCCTGCAACGCGTCGTCGCCGGTAATCCGGCTTTCATCGGGGCGCGGCTGGACCTGGCACGTGCCTATTTCGATGCCGGCGACAACGACGATGCGCGCCGCGAGTTCGAGATCGTGTCACGGCAGGAGCCGCCGATCTCGGCCGCAGCCGCCATCGCGCAATACCAGGCCGCGATCGATCGCCGCACCGGCGAAGCGCCCGGCGTGCTGCGCAGCTCGATCGAGGTGTCCGCCGGACAGGACAGCAACGCCAACGCCGGCACCGACTCGGACCAGTTCCTCGGCATTCCGCTGGGCGAAGCCAGCCGCACCGCCGAATCGGTGTATTACGGCGCCGCTGCGCGCCTGGCCTACGTCCGCGAACTGGCGCCGCGCCTGCGCTGGCAGAGCGGCGCGCAACTGCGGCATCGCGAGTACCCGGATGCGAGCTTCGTCAGCAGCAGCGTCGGCCAGATCGGGACGGGGGTTGCTTTTGGCTCGGCGCAAAGCTTCGTCGCGGTGGATCTGTCCGGGCGCTGGACGGCGCTGGATGGTGCAGCCAATCAGCGTATTTTTGCGGTCGATCTCAGCACCGAGCAGTCGCTGTCCGGGTCCGTATCGATAGGCGGCAGCCTGCGCTTGGCGCAGGTCAACTATCCGGGGACGATCGATGCGCTCGACGTCGATCAGACGCTGGCAGGCGTCGCGCTGCGCTGGCGTCCGGCCAACTCGCAACGCGCGCTGGATTTCAGCGCCGGACCGATTCTCGGGCGCGAGAAGGCCAGTGGATCTTCCCCCTTCGGACGCGACCTCGTCGGCGGCCGGTTTGCCGCCAGCCTGATGGCGCTCAACACGGTCTGGCGAGGGTCGCTGGGCCTGCTGCAATCCGACTATGACGGCAGCTTTTTCGGCCGCGAGCGCAAGGACGACCAGATCACGGCACAACTGGAGTTCGAAGTACCGCGCCTGTTCGGCAGCGCCTGGGTGCTGCGACCCAGCCTGACCTATATCGACAACCGTTCGGACCTGTCGCTGTTCGAATACGATCGTCTCGATGCCGGCGTCGCGCTGGTTCGCGGGTTTTGAGGGAGTCTGACGTGAGAGCCTGTGAAAAATTCGCCCACCTACTGCGGACGCCGCTACGGCGTTCGATTTTTTCACCGGCTCTGAATCTTCGACAAGCCTCTGCCATCGCCGCCCTTCTGCTGATCACGGTCATCGCATCCAACGCGTCGGCTGCCGGCAAGGTGACCCTGGCCATCGGCGCTGCCGGCGTCGAAAACACCGCCGGCAAGCGCGGACTGCGGCGCGGCGACCGCATCGTCGAAGGCGATCTGCTACGCGTGGGTGCCAACAGCCTGCTGCAATTACAGATGGACGACGGCGCGATGATCGCGCTGCGCAGCAATACCGAGTTCCGCGTCGACACCTACCGGTTCGCCGCCAACGGACGCCCGGCGCTGACCGTGATGAGCCTGTTCAAGGGCGGCTTTCGCACCGTCACCGGCCTGATCGGACGAATCAACCGCGACGAATACCAGGTCGCCACGCCGGTTGCGACGATCGGCATCCGCGGCACCGACTACAGCGCGCTGTACTGCGCCAACGACTGTCAGAACGCCCTCAACGGCCTGCACGCGAGGGTATCGGAAGGCGCCATCGTGGCGCGCAATCTGTCCGGCGTGGAACTGCTGCTGACCCAGGGCGAATACGGCTACGTCCCCGATGGCCAGACGCCGCCCGAGCGCCGCGACCAGGCGCCGAAGGACATGGGCATCGAGATGCCGCCAATTCCCGAAACCGCCAACGCGGAATCCCTTCCCACGCCGCCGCCTCCAACCGGCGAAGGCAGCGTCGCACAAGCCGGTGACGAACCCGGCCTGCGCGAGATCGGGGAAGTCGACGTGATGCTGGAGGCGCGGCCGGAACCGAACAAGAAAGCGAAGGGCAGCGTCGACAACGACGGCCGCTTCGAGGCCAATGGCGGTCGCTTCCGCGCCAGCGGCGGCGATCGGCAGGCGATCGCGTTTGCCGCACCGGAGGACCACGCCGCGCGTGTCGGCACCAGCGGCGAGACGCTCCTGTCCGATGACGGCACCTTGCTGGCGTTCTTCACCGGCGACGATGTGCTCGCCATCGGCGACGCGCAGACCCGCGACTCCGGGTTGGACACCGCCACCGGCCTGCGCTGGGGTCGCTGGACCGACGGTACCGCCCTGCGCGACGGCGAGGCCCTGCCCCTGGAAGGCGACAGCCTGCACTGGATCTACGGCGGCGATCTCGGCGGCGGAGCACCGGCGCTGCCGAAAACCGGCGAAGCCAGCTTCACCCTGGTCGGCAACACCAGCCCCACCGACAACGGCGGCCAGACCGGCTTCCTCGGCTCGGCGACGCTGTCCGCCGATTTCACCAACCAGACGGTCGACAGCAGCCTGCGGATCGGTTTCACCGACGCGGCGGGCGCGGGCACGGTCTGGCAGGCCAGCGGCAGCGGCCAGATCACGCAGGACAGCCTGCTGTTCGGCGGCGATTACGACCGGGTCACAGTCAACGGCGTCGCCAATGGCAGCGGTGATTTCAACGGCTTCTTCGTGCCCGGCGCGGCCGACGGCGCCACGCCGCTCGGCGCCGGCCTGAGCTACACGCTGGGCAATGACGGCACCACGGTCAACGGCACCGCGGCGTTCGGCAATGCGAGCGGAGGAACACAGTAATGCGGCAGCCTCTGCGCCTTGCATTTCTTTGCCTGAGCGCACTGGCGCTGGCGTCCTGCGGCGGCGGGTCTTCATCCGATCAGGCTGCGCCTTCTTCTCCTCCGAACAAGGTCCAGGGCGCCGTCGTCAAGGGTCCCTTGCAGAACGCGCAGGTGCAGTTGTTCGCACTCGACGACGCGGGTCTGGCGCGTGGAGAGCCGCAAGCGACGCTGACCACCGACGACGATGGGCGCTTCACCTTCGAGCGCGCGGCCGATGCACCGGCGCTGCTGGCGGTCACGCGCGGCGGCAGCTTCGTCGACGAATCCGACCCCGCACTCAATCCGGCCGATCGGCGCCGCATCACGCTCACACAGGACCAGGGTTTCGAAGCGGTGCTGCCGGCCGGCGCAACGTCCCTGGTGATCACGCCGTACACCAACGCACGTCTCCTGCAAGTGCGCCGCGCCGCGGCAGGCGCAGATTTTCTGGCGTTCCTCGCCAGTTCCAGCGAACAGTCGGTGCTGGCCTTCGGCTTCGATCCGGCGGTGGTCATCCCGGAACCGCCGCTGGCGCCGGCGCCCGGTGCGAGCACCGCGGCAAAGCGCTACGCCATGCTGATCGGCGGCGCAGCGTTCGCGATCCAGGCACAGTCGCTGGCCCTGGACACGGTGCCCACGTTCGCAACGGTGCGCGCGTTCATCGACGATCTGTCCGACGGCCGGATCAATGGCCAGGTCAACAACACGGCGGTGCGGGTGAGGGTCGGCGAGCGCATCCTGTCCCTGCCGACCAGCGTCGATCTCAACAGCGAGGTGCGGCGTTTCGCCAATAACAACTTCGCTCTCTACGCCGACATTCCGCTGGCAAGTGTTGACGAGGACGCGCTGTCGGTGGTTCCAACCCCGGGCAATCTGCGACCGGTCGCCAGCGACGACGCCTATGCGACCCTGCCCGACACGCCATTGAGCGTCGCCGCACCCGGCGTGCTCGACAACGACAGCGACCCCGACGGCGACACGCTGGGCACGGTGCTGGCCGCAGGCCCGGCCAACGGCACGCTGGCCTTGGCGCCCAACGGCAGCTTCGTCTACACACCGGCAGTCGGGTTCATCGGCAATGACTCGTTCACTTACAACGCCAGCGACGGCGTCGCGCAGTCCAACCTCGCGACGGTTTCGATCCGTGTCGACATCAGCGGCACCGAACCGCCGGTCACCGTGGCCGACCGCTTCAGCACCGCGGAGGACGCTCCGCTCACGGTGGGCGCTCCCGGCGTGCTGGCCAACGACCTCAACCAGGGTGTGGGTACCCTGCGCGCGATCCGGGTCGAGGCGACCTCCAACGGGACCCTGGCGCTGGCCCCCGACGGCGGCCTGATCTATGTGCCAGCGGCAAATTTCAATGGCGCCGACAGCTTCACCTACCTCGCCAGCAACGACAACGGCCAGTCCAGCCCGGTCACCGTCAGCATCGTGGTGGACCCGGTCAACGACGCGCCGGTCGCGGTTGCCGACAGCTTCACCACGACCGAAGACACGCCGCTGCAGATCGCCGCGCGCGGCGTGTTGGCCAACGACAGCGACGTCGACGGCAACGCGCTGACCGCGATCGTCGAGACCCCGCCGGCACACGGCACGCTCGAACTGGCGGCGGACGGCAGCTTCCTCTACACCCCGGAAGCCGAATTCGGCGGCAGCGACAGCTTCACGTATCGCGCATCCGATGGCAGCGCGCAGTCCGCGCCGGCCACCGTGAACATCATCGTCGGCATTTCCGACGACCTGCCCGTCGCCGCGGACGACGCGTTCGCCACCGACGAAGACCTGGTCCTCACCATCGCTGCGCCCGGCGTGCTGGCCAACGATACGGATCCGGAGGGTGCGCGCCTGCGCGCGGTGCTGGTGGCCGGGCCGCAGAACGGCACGCTCCAGCTCGCGGTCAACGGCGCCTTCCGGTATACGCCTGCAGCGGATTTCAGCGGGACCGACAGCTTCACCTACCAGGCCACCGACGGCACCGCGCAATCCGCGGTGGCGACCGTGATGCTCACGGTGCGCGGCATCGACGACGCCCCGGTGGCCGCGCCCGATTCGTACAGCACGCCCGAGGATCAGGTGCTGACCGTCGCCACCCCGGGCGTGCTCGGCAACGACCTCGATGCGGACGGCTCCGCGCTGACTGCCGTGCTGGTCACCGGGCCGGCCAACGGCACGCTTGCGCTCGCCGCCAACGGCAGCTTCACCTACACCCCGGCGGTCGATTTCACCGGCCTGGACGGCTTCAGCTACAGCGCGCGGGATGCCGCCACGAGTTCGGCGCCGGTGGCGGTGACGATCTCGGTCGGCCCGGTCGGCGACCCGCCGA
This sequence comes from Panacagrimonas sp., assembly GCA_052387695.1. GTDB lineage: Bacteria > Pseudomonadota > Gammaproteobacteria > Nevskiales > Nevskiaceae > Panacagrimonas. Next base: position 17,624 of record JBQTIX010000036.1, read on the forward strand.
TCGCGGCCAACGACGCGTTCACGGTTGCAGAAGGTGCGCTGCTCACCATCGCCCCTGCCGGCGTGCTTGCCAACGATCGTGATCCCGAGGGCACCGCCCTGACGGCGGTGCTGGTCAGCGGACCCGAGAACGGCAATCTGTCGCTCGACGCCAACGGCGGCTTCACCTACACCCACGACGGCTCGGAAACCACCACGGACAGCTTCACCTACCGTGCGAGTGACGGCCTTGCGCAATCCGCCAGCGCCACCGTCAGCCTCACGGTCACGCCGGTGAACGACGTGCCGGTGGCGGGCGCAGACTCGTTCTCCACCCGCGAAGACAGCCCGCTGACGGTGGCCGCGCCGGGCGTGCTCGGCAACGACAGCGACGCCGAAGGCACCGCACTGACCGCCGTGATGTTCGGCACGGTCCCGGCCGCGCAGGGCGTGCTCGTGACCAACGCCAATGGCGGCTTCAGCTTTACCCCGGCCGCCAACTTCAATGGCACCGTGAGGTTCAGCTATCGCGCCAGCGACGGCAGCGCCAACTCCGATTCCGCCACTGTCACCATCAACGTGGGTCCCGCCAACGATCTTCCGATCGCGGCCGGCGAATCCTTCATCACCGCGGAAGACACACCGCTCACCGTCGCCGCACCGGGCGTCCTGAGCAACGACAGCGACGCCGATGACGATCCGCTGACCGCCATGCTGGTCAGTGCTCCGGCCAGCGGCACCCTGTCGCTGGGCGCTGGCGGCGGCTTCACCTACACTCCCGCGGCAAACTTCAGCGGGATGACCTCGTTCACTTACCGCGCCTCGGACGGCACCGCCAATTCCAGTGTGGCAACGGTGACTCTGACCGTCACCGCGGAGGACGATCCGCCGCTAGCCATCGCGGACAGTTTCGAAGGCACCGAGGGACAAGCACTCAGCGTTACGCAACCCGGCGTACTCGGCAACGACAGCGACGCCGATGGCGATCCGCTGACCGCCACCCTGATCACCCCTCCGGCCAGCGGCACCCTGTCGCTGAACCCGAACGGCAGTTTCGTCTACACCCCGGCGGCGAATTTCAGCGGCAACGTCTCCTTCACCTATCGTGCGAGCGACGGTTCGGCACCGCTGTCCAACCTTGCCACCGTCACCCTGGCGATCGCCGAGGTCAACGCGCCGCCGATGGCTGCCAATAACAGCTACAACGCCACCGAGGACATGGTGCTGACCGTGGCCGCGGCCCAGGGCGTGCTGGTCAACGACAGCGATCCGGACGACGATCCACTGACAGCCGTCATGTACAGCGCAGTGTCGCCCGCCCAGGGCATGCTCGCGGGAATGTCCAACGGCGGCTTCAGCTTTACCCCGGCAGACGACTTCAACGGCCCCGTCACGTTCACCTATCGCGCCAGCGACGGCTCCCAGACGCTGTCCAATGTCGCCACCGTCACCATCAACGTCGGCGCTGTCAACGATCCGCCGGTCGCGGCGGCCGACAGCTACACCACCGGCGAAGACACCCCGCTGGTGCGTACGATGGCCACCGGAGTGCTGGCCAACGACACCGATCCCGAGGACGACACGCTTACGGCGGTGATGTTTGGTAACGAGACCAACGGCCAGATCACCAGCAACCCGGACGGGGGCTTCGGTGGTTTCACGTTCACGCCCGCAGCCAACTTCGCCGGCACCGCGTCGTTCACCTATCGCGCCAGGGACGGGTCGGGGAGCCTGTCCGCCCCTGCCCTTGTCACCATCACCGTCACCGCGAACGACGATCCGCCGGTGGCCGTCGCCGATCCCACGTTCCTTACGGTGGCCGAGGGCGGCACCGCCAACACTGGCACCCGCTCGGTGCTCGACAACGACGACGATCCGGACGGCGACACCCTGACGGCGCAACTCGTCACCGGACCCTCGAATAACAGCGGCACGTTCACCCTGATGCCCAACGGCCGGTTCTCGTACACGCACGACGGTTCGCAGACCACATCGGACAGCTTCACCTACCGCGCCAGCGATGGATCGGGACCCCTGTCCAACACGGTCACTGTCACCATTGTCGTGACCCCCGTCGACGATCCGCCGGTGGCAGTGGCCGATCCTATTTTCCTCACCGTGGACGAGGGTGGCACCGCCAACACCGGCACCCGTTCGGTGCTCGACAACGACGACGATCCGGACGGCGACACCCTGACGGCGCAACTCGTCACCGGACCCTCGAACCACAGCGGCACGTTCACCCTGATGCCCAACGGCCGGTTCACGTACACGCATGACGGTTCGCAGACCACATCGGACAGCTTTACCTACCGCGCCAGCGATGGCGCGGGGCCGCCGTCCAACACCGTCACCGTCACCATCGCCGTGACCCTGATCGACAGCCCGCCCGTCGCTGTCGACGACATCCGAAACACTACCGAAGACACGCCTCTGATCATCAGCACGGCGGCCCTCAGCGTGCTGGAGAACGACTCCGATCCGGACAACGACCCGATCACGGCCGTCCTGCTCGACGACGTGGACGACGGCACGCTATCGCTCAACCCGGACGGCACCTTCACTTACACGCCGGACGCTGATTTCGAAGGCGTGGATACGTTTACCTACCAGGTCAGCGACGGCTCCCCACCCTTGTCCGGCGTGGCTACCGTCACCCTCAACGTCGCCGCCGTCAACGACGCGCCGGTAGCGCTGGACGATGGCTTCAGCACGCCGCTGGACACCGAACTGGTCATCAACCTGCCCGGCGTTCTCACCAACGACAACGCTGCCAACGTCGATGCCGGCGAGACGTTGACCGCGGTGCTGGATGTCGATGTGTCGCAGGGCTCACTCGCATTCAACCCCGACGGCAGTTTCACCTTCACGCCGGCCTTCGGCGTCGGCGACGATGTCAGCTTCACTTACCACGCCAACGACGGCTCGCTGGACTCGGACCCGGCCACGGTCACCATCACGGTCGGTGCCATCGGACCCGGTTTCGTAGCGTCTGCGGAGCAGGCATCCGCGGTCACGCGCTTCCCGCTCGCGAAGTTGCAGGGTTCACCAAAACGCGGCGCGATCCTGCTGGGCGCGGATGCGAACGATGCCAGCGGCCGCTCGGTAAGAACCCTTGGCGATGTCAATTCCGACGGAATCGATGACTTCGCGGTCGTCGCCCAAACAGCGGCGGGGACACGCAGGCAGACCTATATCGTGTTTGGCAACGGCGGTGGCCTGCCGAGTCCGCTCGATCTGGGTACGCTCGACGGCGGCAACGGATACGCGCTCGGCAGCAAAGCGCTATCGGCAGACGTCGCAGGCAGTGGGGGCGATTTCAACGGCGACGGCTTCGAGGACCGGATCGTGCTCGACGCGCCCGGCCGTTCCGGTTCCATGGCCCACGTCGTGTTCGGCGCGTCCGACGGCTTGCGTTCCGACGCCCCGGTCGATCCGGCCGCGCTCGACGGCAGCAACGGGTTCCGGATTTCGACCGGCACCGACAACGAGGGCCTGGAACCTGGCATGGCTGGCGCGGGCGACTTCGACAACGATGGCATCTCCGATCTGCTGGTCTCGATGCCGCTGGCCGATACCCGCAGCGGTGGGTCCGACAGTGGCGCGGTGTACCTGATCTTCGGCCATCGGCAGCTCGGTGCCGGCGGCACGCTGTTGCCGTCGGTGCCGGCAGACGGCCGACGAGTGATCCGATTCGAAGGCGCGCGTGCAGGCGACATGGCCGGCGTCGGCATCGGCGCTGCAGGCGACGTGAACAACGACGGCATCGACGACCTGTTGATCGGCGCGCCTGGAGCCGCTCGAAGCGCAGACATCGAGGATGCCGGCCGCACCTACCTGATCTACGGACGCGAGCGGCGGTAGGCCGGGTGCAGGTCGGCTCAAGCCCGCGGCTTTTCGCGGGCGGAGCCGACGGGCGCCCTTCGTCGAGGGTGCGCAGTGTCGGTTCCGCCCGCATGAGGCCGCGGGCTTGAACCGACCTACACCGATCCGCACCGACCAACGACGCAGCGGAACCATGAGACAATAAAATCACCTGAGCGCCTCGCATCGCGCTCCCATCGCACCACGGACACCCCGCATGGAAGACAACCGCCGCAAGGCCCTGGAGGCCGCGCTCGGCCAGATCGAAAAACAGTTCGGCAAGGGCGCGGTGATGCGCATGACCGGGGCCGACGCGGTGCGCGACGTGGAGACCATCTCCACGGGTTCCCTGACCCTCGATCTCGCGCTCGGCATCGGCGGACTACCGCGCGGTCGCGTGATCGAAATCTACGGCCCGGAATCCTCGGGCAAGACCACCATGACCCTGCACGTGGTCGCCGAATGCCAGAAGGCAGGCGGCGTCGCGGCGTTCATCGACGCGGAGCACGCGCTGGACGTGCAGTACGCTGCCCGCCTCGGCGTCAATATCGACGAGCTGCTGGTGTCGCAGCCGGACACCGGCGAGCAGGCGCTGGAAATCGTCGACATGCTGGTGCGCTCCAACGCGGTCGATATCGTCGTGATCGACTCGGTCGCCGCCCTGGTGCCGAAGGCCGAAATCGAGGGCGAGATGGGCGACAGCCACGTCGGCCTGCAGGCGCGCCTGATGAGCCAGGCGCTGCGCAAGCTCACCGGCAACATCTCGCGCTCCAAGTGCATGGTGGTCTTCATCAACCAGATCCGCATGAAGATCGGCGTGATGTACGGCTCGCCGGAGACCACCACCGGCGGCAACGCGCTGAAGTTCTACGCCTCGGTGCGCCTGGACATCCGCCGCATCGGCAGCGTCAAGAAGGGCGATGAGGTCGTCGGCAACGAGACTCGCGTCAAGATCGTCAAGAACAAGCTGGCGCCGCCGTTCCGCGAGGCGGTGTTCGAGATTCTGTACAACGAGGGGATTTCCAAGCTCGGCGAGCTGATCGACCTGGGCGTGGACAACGGCATCGTCGAGAAGTCCGGCGCCTGGTACGCGTACAAGGGCGACAAGATCGGCCAGGGCAAGGACAAGGCGCGGGAATTCCTGCGCGAGCGGCCTGAGATTTCCGCCCAGCTCGAAACCGCACTGCGCGCCAAGCTGCTGGCTAACCGTGCTCCGCCACCCGAAAAAACCTGAGGCGCTGACGCCGGCCGACGCGCAGGGCTCGGCGCTGCGCCTGCTGTCCCGGCGCGAGCATTCCGCCGAGCAACTCAAGCGCAAGCTCACGTCTCGCGGTCATGGGGAGGATGCAGCCGAAGCGGTGGTGGAGCGTCTGGCGCAGGCGGGTTGGCAGTCCGACGAACGCTTTGCCGAGAACCTTATCCGTTCGCGGGCGGCGCAGGGCTACGGCCCGCTGCGGATCGCGGCGGAACTGGAAGCATCCGGCATATCCGACGAGCCGTCGCGCCGCGCGCTCGAAGCTCTGGACTGCGACTTCATGGCGATGGCCGTGAACATGCACCGGAAGCATTTCCCGGGCGGGGACACCCCGGCACGCGGCGCAGAGTGGCAGAAGCAGTACCGTTACCTTGCCGGTCGCGGTTTTACGCCGGAGCAGATTCGCGCGGCGCTCAGCGTTGAGACTGAGCCAGGGGAATAAAGCCAAGGCTTGAAGGAAGGTCTGCGCAGTCCTGTCGCGGGCATGGTTCGCTCCTACGGAACCCGACCCTTGGAGGAACCGGCCATGCCCGCGATCGTGTTCCCGAATCTGTACAGGGTTTCCCCAATTCTGCCCGACCAGCGAGTCCGGGGTCAGCAGCGCCGCATCGGGGAACCGATCTGAGCCGGTCCGGTCGCATGCTACCCTTCGCGCCGTTCTTTCACCGAGCCGGACTTGCCGCCCATGCTGCATCGCCTTCGCAACAAAATAATTCTGGCGCTGGTCGCTGCCACTCTGCCCCTGGTGTCGCATGCCGAAGTGCTCGACCGGATCATCGTCGTCGTCAACGAAGGCGTGGTCCTGGAGAGCGATCTCGAACGCGAGACGCAGAACGTCATGACCCAGCTCAAGGGACGCGACATCGAGGCGCCTGAACCCTCCCTGCTCCGCGCCCAGGTCCTGGAACGGCTGATCCTCACCCGTATCCAGACCCAACGCGCCCAGCAGGCCGGCGTCCGGGTGGACGATCGCGAACTCAACGAGGTGCTCAACAACATCGCGCAGCAGAACAAGATGACCCTGGCGCAGTTCGCCGAGATGATCCGCCAGGAAGGCGGCGACTTCCTGGCCATCCGCGAACAGGTCCGCGAGGAAGTGCTGGTAGCGCGTCTCAAGCAGCGCGAAGTCGATGGCCGGGTCAACATCACCGATCAGGACATCGCGCTGTACCTGGCCGGCGACACCGCCAACGACGACACCGAGTACCGCGTGTCGCATATCCTGGTCGCCATTCCCGAAGGCGCCACGCCCGAACAACGCGAAGCCGCGCGTCTGAAGGCCGACGGACTGCACGAGCGGCTGAAGAAGGGCGAAGCCTTTGGCCAGATCGCGGCGTCCAGTTCCGATGGCCAGCAGGCGCTGCAGGGCGGAGATCTGGACTGGCGCAAGGCCGACAACCTGCCGGTGTTGTTCCTGCAAGCCGCCCGTCGGCTGAAAACCGACGAGATCAGCCCGGTGCTCGAAGCCGCCGGTGGATTCCACATCATCAAGCTCGTCGATTCGCGCGGCACCGCCGAACGCAAGACCATCGAGGAAACCCGCTCGCGTCACATCCTGCTCAAGCCGGACGCCCTGCGCACCGAAGACCAGGCCCGCGCGCAGATCCGGGAACTGGAAGACCGGCTGAACAAGGGTGAGGACTTCGGCAAGCTCGCCACCGAGTTCTCCGACGATCCGGGCTCCAAGGTCGGCGGCGGCGATCTGGGCTGGCAGCCGTCGGGCGTGTTCGCCCCCGAATTCCAAGCCGCGCTCGACCCGCTCAAACCCGGCGAACGCAGCGCACCGTTTCACACCCAGTTCGGCTGGCATCTGGCGGAGGTGATCGAACGCCGTACCCGTGACGTGACCGAAGAGGCACGCCGCGCCCGTGCCCGGCAGTCCCTGCAGGGGCGCAAGGCGGCCGAGGAATACGACACCTGGCTGCGTCGTCTGCGCTCCGAGGCCTATGTCGAATTCCGCGGGCCGGATGGCCAGGTCGTGAAGCCGACGTGACGGCCACCGCCGTCCCCCGAATCTTATTGACACCGGGCGAGCCGGCCGGCATCGGCCCCGACATCGTCCTGCGCATCGCCCAGGAAGCCTGGCCGGCTGAGATCGTCGCCGTCTGCGACCCGCAACTCCTGCGCACCCGTGCGCTGGAAATGGGACTCGCCATCGGCCTCGACGAGGCCGACCTGGACGCTGCACCGGAGATGCACGAGCCCGGCAGCCTGTCTGTGCTGCCGGTGGCCATGGCGGTGCCGGCCGTGGCCGGCAAGCTGGATGTGACCAACGCCGGCTACGTCATCCAGACCCTGCGTCGCGCGGTCCAGGCCTGCAGGGACAAACGGGCCAGCGCGCTGGTCACCGGACCGGTGCAAAAAAGCCTCATCAACGAATCCGGGCTGGCTTTCAGCGGCCACACCGAATTCATTGCCGACCTCACCCACACCCGCACACCGGTGATGATGCTGGTGGCCAACCGCCTTCGGGTCGCGCTGGTGACGACCCACCTGCCCCTGCGCGCGGTGCCGAACGCGATCACCCGACGCAAGCTAGAACGCACCCTGCGTACCCTGCACGAAGACCTGCGCGGGAAATTCCGCTGCCCCCATCCGCGCATCCTGGTCTGCGGTCTCAACCCGCATGCCGGGGAGAGCGGGCATCTGGGTCGCGAAGAGATTGACGTCATCATCCCGGTGATCGAAGACCTGCGCGGCGAAGGCATGGACCTGGTGGGTCCGCTACCCGCCGATACCCTGTTCACGGCACACAATCTCGACGGCGCCGACGCGGTCCTGGCCATGTACCACGACCAGGGCCTGCCGGTGCTCAAGCACGCGGGTTTCGGCGAGGCAGTGAACGTCACCCTGGGACTGCCGATCCTGCGAACCTCGGTCGATCACGGCACGGCCCTGCACCTGGCCGGAACCGGCAAGGCCGATCCGGGCAGCCTGCACGCAGCGCTCGAACTGGCGATCGAACTGGCCGCGCTCGGACGCGGGGCATGAGCTTCGCCAAGAAGCGCTTCGGTCAGCACTTCCTGCACGATCCCCGGGTCATCGAGCGCATCCTCCAGGCGCTGCAAGCCGTGCCCGGCGACCGCCTGGTCGAGATCGGCCCCGGCCGCGGCGCGCTGACCGCGCCGCTGCTGCGCCGGGTGGAAAACCTCATCGTGGTCGAGATCGATCGTGACGTGATCGCGCCCCTGCGCGCCGCTTGCGGCAACGCGCCCGGTCTCGACGTGCGGCTGGCCGATGCACTGGATTTCGATTTCGCCACGCTCGCTGCGCCTGATGCGCCGCTGCGGCTGGTCGGCAACCTGCCCTACAACATCTCCACGCCGCTGCTGTTTCATCTCCTGACCCAAGCCCACGCGATCCGCGACATGCTGTTCATGCTGCAAAAGGAAGTTGTGGACCGCATGGTCGCCGGACCCGGCGACGAGGCTTACGGGCGGCTGTCGGTGGCGCTCGCTGCGCGGGCTGAAGTGACGCACCTGTTCGATGTGGGCCCCGGCGCGTTCACACCGCCGCCGCAAGTGGATTCCGCGATCGTGCGGCTGGTACCGCGGCCGCCTGCATTCGAAATTCGCGACTGGACGCTGTTCGACCGGGTGGTCGCCACCGCCTTCGGGCAGCGCCGCAAGCAGCTTGGCAACAGCCTGCGCGGTCTGGTGACGCCGGAGCATTTCCGAGGCTGCGGCATCGATCCGGCCCTGCGCGCGGAACGGCTGAGCGCCGGGGACTTCGCCCGGCTGGCCAACGCGCTGGCCTGAGCTGCTGGCAGAGACAGTCTCAGGCTCCTAATCCCGATACCCCGGGTTGCGCCGGTCCAGCTTGCGCAGCAGCCCCGGCCAGGCCAGCAACCCGAACTGGCCGCGCGTGACCATCTCGATCTGTTCGTCGATGTTGTCGAGCACGCTGCGTGGGACGGAATGCATCTCCCCGCCGCTGGCCTGCGCGCGCACCTGGATCATGCAGGCGGCTTCGAGAAAATACATGCGCATGAAGGCGTCCGCGCAGTTCTTGCCCAGGGTCAGCAGACCGTGGTTGCGCAGCATCATGCTCATCCTGGTTCCCATGTCGGCGACCAGCCGCGGCTTCTCGTGCTCGTACAGCGCGATGCCCTCGTAGTCGTGATAAGCCAGCGAGGCACCCGCGATGATCGCCGTCTGCGACAGCGGCAGCAGCCCGCCTTTTTGCGCCGACACCGCCACGCCGTTGATGGAGTGCGTGTGCATCACGCACTGCGCGTCTTCGCGCGCCTCGTGAATCGCACTGTGAATGGTGAAGCCCGCCGGGTTGATGTCGTGCGGCGAGTCCATCACTTTGGCGCCGCTCAGATCGATCTTGACCAGCGAGGACGCGGTGATCTCCTCGAACATCCAGCCGTAGGGATTGATCAGGAAATGATGCTCCGGCCCCGGTACGCGTGCGGAGATGTGCGTGAAAACCAGATCGTCCCAGCCGTAGAGCGCGACCAGCCGATAGGTCGCGGCGAGGTTCACGCGCTGTTCCCACTCCGTGCTCGACACCTGGTCGCGGATGGACATCGAAGGCTTGAGGACGGCATTCATGATCGGCTCCCGTGTGCAGGCCCGCGCATTGTTGCGCGTCCCCGCCGCCGCGCCTATCGGGATTTGAACGGAGGGTGACCGGAGCGTCCCGCGCGCCGCCGGATCAGCCAATGTTTCGCTTCATCAAGCTGTCATCCTGCGTCGCGACGCGCACCGCCACGATTCCCGAAAGCCGATGAAAGAAGACAGGAACCTGATTGCCATCCCACACGATCTCGAATCGGTCACCTCACGCGACCCGCGCCGCGAAACGCGCGGCGAGGACGTGGGCCTGAAGCCCGGCGCGGTGCAGAAGATCTGGTCCGCCGTGGAGGCGATGTACCGGAGCCGCCTGCATCCCGGCATTGCGCTCACCGTGCGCCGCCGTGGCCGGGTGATTCTGGACCGTGCGATCGGCCACGCCCGCGGCAACGGGCCGGTACCCGATGGCCCCGCCGTTCTGCTCGAGCCGGACATGCCGATCTGCCTGTTCTCGGCGTCCAAGTCGATCACCGCGATGCTCGCACACAAGGCCATCGAACAGGGGCTGCTGAGACTCGACGATCGCATTGCCGACCACATTCCCGAATACGCCGCGCAGGGCAAGGGCCAAACCACGGTACGACAACTGCTGGCGCATCGCGCCGGCATTCCCGGACTGCCGGTCAAGGACGTCGATCCCGGATTGCTCGCGCACTGGGACACGGCGATCCGGATACTGTGCGCGGCCAAGCCGGTCGCCGGGCATGGGCAGCAGCAGTCCTACCACGCGGTCACCGCCGGCTTCATCGTCGGCGAGCTGGTGCAACGGGCCACCGGCAAATCACTGGCGCAGGTCCTGCGCGAGTGGATCGCCGAACCGCTGGGCGCGAAATACCTGTGCTATGGCTTGGCCACCGAGCATCGGGATCGGCTGGCGCTGAGCTGCTCGACCGGACCCGCGCTCGGCTTCCCACTGAATCTGGTCGCCAAGCGCGCGCTGGGCATGCCCTTCGAAAAACTCGGACCGCTCGGCAACGAACCCCTGTTTCTCGACTCGGTCATCCCCGCAGCGAACATCCACTCCACGGCCGAGGAGTCCTGCCGCTTCTACCAGATGCTGCTCAACGGCGGCGAGTTCGAGGGCCGGCGCCTGTTCAAGCCGGAAACGGTCGCCGCGGCGATCGCGCCCGTCGGCAAGATCCAGATCGACCGCACCCTGCTCGTGCCATTTCGCGCCTCGACCGGATTCATCCTCGGCGAAAAACCCTTCGGACTGTACGGCGGGACCTGTCCCAGGGCCTACGGGCACCTGGGCTTCATCAACATCGTGTGCTGGGCCGATCCGGATCGTGACATCAGCGTCGCCCTGCTCAACACCGGCAAGTCCATGGCGCCGATGAGCGTGCCCGCGCTGGGGCGGGTGCTGTGGGCCATCAGTCACTATTGCCCGCCTGTGAGGTAGAGGCCCAATGAGCGACCGCATCAGCCCGACCGCGCACTACACCGGTTACACCTGGTTCCATCACGGCCTGTCGCACCCGGCGCTGGTCACGCGCGAAGGGCGCCTCCTGCACGCCGCGCTGCAACCGGTGGCCGCGATCTCGCGCCGTCTCGGCAGACCCACCCTCGAAGGTCTGCTGCTGGCTCGGCACCACGAGATCGATGAGCAGCTCACGCAGGCCATCGACAGCGGCGCCGTTGGACAGGTGATCGAAGTCGCAGCCGGCCTGTCGCCGCGCGGATGGGATTTCGCACGTCGGTTTGGCAATCGTCTGGCCTACGTCGAGGCCGACCTACCCGCCATGGCCCAACGCAAGCGCCAACTGCTGGCCGACGCCGGCCTGACCACAGCCGCGCATCGAGTGGTCGATCTCGATGCGCTCGCGGACGACGGTCCGCTCTCCCTCGCCCGCCTGGCCGATACTCTGGATCCCTCGAAGGGCCTGGCCCTCATCACCGAGGGTCTCCTCAACTACTTCCCGACCGAGGCCGTGCTCGACATGTGGCGACGCTACGCCAGCACGTTGAAACGGTTCCCCCAGGGCCTGTATCTGTCGGACCTGCACCTGGCTGCCGACAATCGCGGCCGGATGGTGGCGATGGGAACGCGCCTGCTGTCCAGCTTCGTCCGCGGCCGCGTGCACCTGCATTTCGATTCGCCAGAGGCCGCGGTCCTTGCGCTGCGCGGGAGCGGCTTCGATCATGCGGCCCTGATCCGGCCGAGCCCGCGTCCCGGCAAACGCGGCGCGCTCGATATCGCAGGAGCGCGCATGGTGCGGGTGGTCCATGCCGGCACTGACGCAAGACTTTAGAGGCAGCTCATGCGCATCGCTGTCCTCACGGACATCCACGGAAATCTGCCCGCACTCAAGGCGGTCGTAAGGGACCTGAACCGTCGTGGCGTCGATGCGGTCGTCAACCTCGGCGACAGCCTGTCCGGACCCTTGCTGCCGCGGGAAACCGCGCAGTACCTGATGGCGCAGGCCTGGACGCATCTGGCCGGTAACCACGAGCGTCAGCTCCTCACCCAGGGGCCAGGCGAACGCGGTGCCTCGGACGAATTCGCGCACTCCCAACTGACCGCTACGGAGTTCACATGGATCGCCTCGCTCAGGCCGAGCGCGCGATTCAGTCCGGAAGTTTTCCTTTGCCATGGAACGCCCCACAGCGATATCGAATATTTCCTGGAGACGATCGAATCCACGGGTGTCGTTCGTGCCGCGACGCCGGGCGAAATCGACGCGCGGCTTGGCATCATCGAAGCGGAGCTGATCGTCTGCGGGCACACCCATGTGCCGCGGTCGGTACGTGCATCCACCGGTCAGCGGATCGTCAATCCGGGCAGCGTGGGCCTGCCGGCGTACGACGACACGCACCCCTGCCCGCACGTGATCGAGACCGGCTCGCCGGATGCGCGCTATGCCATCGTCGAACGCATCGCGACCGATGAGTGGGTCGTCGATCTGATCGCCGTCCCCTATTCGTTCGAGGCCATGGCGAGGCTCGCGGAGAGCCGCCAACGTCCGGACTGGGCTCGGGCCCTGCGGTCCGGGTATTTGTCGTGAGCGTGTTCGGGAGCCGGTTGTGTAGGTCCAGTGTAGGTCGGATCAAGCCCGCGGCTTCTCGCGGGCGGATCCGACATGCGCCGGTCGTCGACAGAGGGCGCGCAGTGTCGGTTCCGCCTTCGGCTTGAACCGACCTACAACCGACGTCTGCAACACTCAGTGCTTGGTCTCGTATGCCCCATACGACATCAAGCGCTCATAGCGCGTAGACAGCAACTGCGTGATCGGTGTGCGGCGCAGGCGTTCGAGATTGGCGACCAGCCGCTGCTTGACGCTGGCCATCATCCCGGGAATATCGCGATGCGCGCCGCCCAGCGGCTCGGGCACGATCTCGTCGACCAGCTTCATCTCGTACAGATCCTTGGCCGTGAGTTTCATTGCCTCGGCCGCTTCCGCAGCGCGCGAAGCGGACTTGAACAGGATCGAAGCGCAACCTTCGGGGGAAATCACGGAGTAGATGCCGTACTGCGAAATCATCAGGTGATCGGCCACGCCGATCGCCAGCGCACCGCCCGACCCGCCCTCGCCGATCACGGTTGCGATCACGGGTGTGCGCAGCCTCGCCAGCTCGAACAGATTGCGCGCGATGGCCTCGGACTGGTTGCGCTCCTCGGCACCGATGCCCGGATACGCGCCCGGCGTGTCGATGAACGTGAGGATCGGCAGGTTGAAGCGCTCGGCCATCTTCATCAGGCGCAGCGCCTTGCGATACCCCTCGGGCATCGGCATGCCGAAGTTGCGGTACACGCGCTCCTTGGCGTCGCGGCCCTTCTGCTGGCCGATGATCATGACGGCGCGACCGTCCAGGCGCGCCAGGCCGCCGATGATCGAGGGGTCGTCCTTGAAGTGCCGGTCGCCGTGCAGCTCGTCGAACTCGGTGAACAGCGTCTTGATGTAGTCCATCGCATACGGCCGCTGCGGGTGGCGTGCGAGCTGGGCCACCTGCCAAGCATTGAGATTGCTGAAGATCTGCCGGGTCAGTTCCTGGCTCTTGGCCTCCAGCCGCACGATCTCTTCGGTCAGGTTCACGCCGCTGCCGGCGGTGGCGTAGCGCAGCTCTTCGATCTTCTGCTGCAAATCGGCGATCGGCTGCTCGAAGTCGAGATAGTTGAGGTTCATCGAAGCGGTCTTGTCCTATTCGTCGTCGAACGGCGCGGAAGCGAAGCTGCGCTGTCCGCGTCGTTCCGAAACGGGAGCCGTATAGCGGCGGTAATCCAATTTTACGCAGTCCGGGCCGGCAAGCTGTCGCAGCCCGGCGATGGCGGCCTCGTCCAGACGCAGCTTCCAGTCCGGCGCGAAATCCAGAATGGCCCGGCCCGCGGGGGTTTGCAGCTCCACCGTAACCGTCGCTGCGCTGGCGTTGCGCAGTGGCTCCAGCAGCTTGCGCAGGGCCTTGACCGCGCCGACCGGCCCGCTCCAGCTCAGGTCCACGCGCGCAAGAAACTGGGCGTGCACCTGGTCCAGGCTGAGGAATTCCGGCGCATAGAGCCGCGGTTCGGATTCGCGCCCGTCCCTGCCCGGCGACAGGCCGATTTCCGCAATCACGAACACCAGGCGATCCGGCTTGAGCAAGTCCTGCCAACGCTGAAACAGCTCCACGTCGATCCAGCTCGCGATCTGCACACCGCGATCGTCCAGGGTCAGCTTGTAGCTGGACCGGGCGCCGCGACCATCGCCGTCGATCTTGCCCTTGAAGAACCGTAGATCGGTGACCCAGCCCGCAAACATGGCCTTGACGCGCGGCTGCCAGACGGGCTTGCCGTCGCCGTTGCTGCTGACGGGCGCGGCTTGCGCATGCATCGCGATCAGCTCGCGTAAGCGGCCGGAGCAGACCGCGTCGATCACGCTGGCGTAGGCCTCGATCGGATGGCCGGACAGGTAATAGCCCAGCGTTTGGCGCTCGAACTCCAGGCGTTCGCGCTCGGGCAATTCGGGGACCCCCTCGGCCTCGATCCGGTGTTCGCGCGCCGGCCCCGCCGCGCTCATGCCGAACATGTCGTTCTGGCCCGTGCTGGCGCTGTGCGAGGCGGCTTCGGACATCGCCAGGGCCCTGGGCAGATTCTTCAGCAAGGAGGCGCGATTGAGGCCGAAGGCATCGAGCGCGCCGGAGTGGATCAGGGCTTCGAGCACACGCTTGTTGGCCTTCTTCAAGTCGACGCGCGCGCAGAAATCGAACAAGTCCCGGAACGGGCCGTTCGCCTTGCGCTCCGCGATCACGCCCGCCAGCGCGGACTCTCCCACGCCCTTGATCGCGCCCAGGCCGTACACGATCTCGCCCGGCTTGGGCACGGTGAACCGGTAGTGCCCGCGGTTGATGTCCGGAGCGTGCACGGTGAGCTTCATGCGCTTGCACTCGTCCAGCATGATCACCACCGCGTCGGTGTGATCCATGTCGCAGGACATCACGGCGGCCATGAACTCGGCGGGATAATGCGTCTTGAGCCAGGCAGTCTGGTAGCTCACCAGCGCGTACGCCGCCGCGTGCGACTTGTTGAAGCCGTAGTTGGCGAATTTCTCCATCAGATCAAACACCGCGGTCGCGGTGTGTCCGGCGATCCCCTTGGCCTGCGAACCTGCGGTGAACACCTCGCGCTGCTGCGCCATTTCCCTGGCGTTCTTCTTGCCCATCGCGCGCCGCAACAGGTCAGCGCCGCCGAGCGTGTAGCCGGCCAGTCGCTGCGACATCTGCATGACCTGCTCCTGGTACACGAAGATGCCGTAGGTCGGTGACAGCACCGCCTCCATGTCAGCGTGCAGGTAGGTCACCGGAGCGTCGCCGCGCTTGCGCGCGCAATACTCGGGGATCAGCTCCATCGGCCCCGGCCGGTACAGCGACACGAGCGCGATGATGTCCTCGAAAGTATCCGGCTTGAGGTCGCGCGAGGCACGCTGCATGCCGGGCGATTCCATCTGGAACACGGCGGTGGTGTCACCGCTGGCGTAGAGCGCGTACGTGGCCGGATCGTCGAGCGGCAGCGCCAGCACGTCCACGTGCTCGCCACGTGAACCCCGGATCGTCTCGACCGCGGTCTGGATGATGGTCAAGGTCCGCAGGCCCAGGAAATCGAACTTCACCAGCCCGATGCTTTCCAGGTCCTTCATGTCGAACTGCGTGCGCAGGCCCTCGCCGCCCGGCTCGCACATCAGCGGCGTGTAATCGGTGAGCGGTTGCGGGGCGATCACCACACCGCCGGCGTGAACGCCGACGCCGCGCGTCAGGCCCTCGAGTTCCAGCGCCAGGTCCAGTACGGCGCGCGTGTCCTCCTCGTCCGCATACGCCTTCTTCAGCTCGGGAACTTCCTCGACCGCATCGGCCAGGGTCGCGCCCGGCGTGCCGGGGATGAGCTTGGCGATACGATCGCCGAAGCCGTAGGCATGCCCGGTGATGCGGCACACGTCTCGAACCACGCCGCGGGCGGCCATGGTCGAGTAGGTGATGATCTGGCCGACCCGTTCGCGCCCGTAAGTGCGCGACACGTACTCGATCACGCGATCGCGGTTGTCCATGCAGAAATCGATGTCGAAGTCGGGCATCGACACACGCTCGGGGTTCAGGAAACGCTCGAACAAAAGGTTGTACGGCAGCGGGTCCAGGTCCGTGATCCCGATCGAATACGCCACCAGCGAGCCCGCACCCGAGCCGCGCCCCGGCCCCACCGGACAGCCGTTGGCCTTGGCCCAGCGGATGAAGTCGGACACCACCAGGAAGTAGCCGGCGAAACCCATCTTCTCGATCACGCGCAACTCGTAGTCGAGCCGCGCGTGGTAGTCGTCTTCCGGCTGCGCCGGAACAATCTGTTTGAGCCGATCGATCAAACCTTCACGCGCAACGCGCATCAGCCAGGAATCGGGGGTGTCGCCGTCGGGCACCGGGAAGTTCGGCAGATGGTAGGTGCCGAACTTGAGCGATAGCGTGCAGCGCCGCGCAATCGCCACGGAGTTGGCAAGGGCTTCGGGCAGGTCGGAGAACAGCGCCGTCATTTCCTCCGTCGATTTCAGGTACTGCTCCGGGGTGTAATCGCGCGGACGCTTGTCGTCATTCAGCACGCGGCCCAGGGCGATGCAGACCCGCGCCTCGTGCACCTCGAAATCCTTGCGGCCCGTAAACCGCACGTCGTTGGTCGCCACCAGCGGCACACCGAGGTGGTGGCCCAGCGCGCCCGCCGCTTCAACCCAGTCCTCATCGCCCGGCCGCTGGCAGCGCGAGACCTCCAGATACAGCCGGTTCGGGAACATCTCGACCAGATCCCGCACGGCGCGAACCGCGGCCTCGACGTTGCGCTGCGCCGCCGCGCGGAACGCACCGCCATCGCGACCGCTCAGGGCGATCAGCCCCTCGGCCGACTCGCGCAACCAGGCACGCTCGATCAACGGCGTGCCCTTGGCCTGCCCCTGCGTATAGCCGCGCGAGAGCAGGCGCGTGAGGTTGCGATAGCCCGCATCGTTCATCACCAGCAGGGTCAGGCGCTCCGGCGCCTCGCCCTTGGCCGACTCGCTCAGCCATACATCGCAGCCGACAATGGGCTTGATGCCGGCGGACTCGCAGGACTTGTAGAACTTCACCATCGCGAACAGGTTCATGCGATCGGTCAGCGCCACCGCCGGCATCCCCAGTGCCGCGACGCCCGTGGCCAGGGTTGCGCCTTCCACGCCCTTGCGCTTGGGCGGATCGACCCTGATCAGCCCGTCGGTGAGCGAGAACTCGGTATGCAGCCGCAGGTGGACGAACATCAGCGTGAGGCAAGAGGGGCGAAGAAGTCCGGGGAACAGGGCGCAAAACTCATGCGGTGAATCGCACAAGGTCCACGCCCTTTCAGGGCCGCGAGGTGCTCGGGCGTGCCGTAGCCCTTGTGCTGCGCGAAACCATAGCCGGGGTGCTGCCCGTCCAGCCGTCGCATCTCGCGGTCGCGTGCGACCTTGGCGAGGATCGACGCGGCCATGATGCAGGGCTCGATGCCGTCGCCGCCGACGATCTTGCGCACCGGCACTCCGAAATCCGGCGCGCGATTGCCATCCACCCAGCATTCGGTCGGCGGCACGACCAGGGTCTGAACGGCGCGCAGCATCGCCAGGTGGCTCGCCTTCTCGATGTTCAGTCTTTCGATCTCGTCGGTCTCCGCGCGCGCAATCCCCCAGGCGAGGGCACGCTGCACGATCTGCTCGAACAGCTTTTCGCGGCGCGCCGGACTCAGCTTCTTGGAGTCGTCCAGTCCCGCGATCGGATCGGCATCGCGCAGGATCACGGCCGCCGCATAGACCGGGCCGGCGAGGCAGCCGCGCCCGGCTTCATCGATGCCGGCAATGCGGGCGCTGTCGGCGTGATCGGGGAGGAGGTTCATCGGCCGCGGATTTTAGGGTGCCGGACGGGTCAATGGGGACGGCATGGGTGCGGCGTGAACCTCAACGACCCAAACCTCTGCGATGCAGCCGGCGCTTCCCGCAACTCGAATACCATTACAGCCCCAGGACTCCTTCCACGCGCCGGATGCTCAAGCTGATGCACGTCGAAGCCGGCATGAAAGTCTACGGCGGCGCACGGCAGGTGATCTATCTGGTGGAAGGTCTGCGTGCCCGCGGGATCGATTGCGTGCTGGTCTGCCCGATCGGTGCCGCCATCGGGACGCAGCTCGCTTCGAGTGGCGTTGCGGTCGCCGAGACCCGACTCGGCGGCGATCTGGACTTCGGGTTTATCGGCCGTCTGCGACGGCTGATCCGCACCTACCGGCCCGATCTCGTACACCTGCACAGCCGCCGCGGCGCCGATGTGCTGGGCGGGATCGCCTGCCGGCTCGAAGGCGTGCCTGTGGTGCATTCGCGGCGCAACGAGAATCCCGAGATGCCCTGGTTTGCGCGGATCAAGTACCGTCTCTATGACCGCGTGATCGGCATCTCCGAAGCCATCCGCAGCCAGTTGCTCAGCTACGGCCTGAGCGAGCAGCAGGTGCGGATGGTGCGCAGCGCGTTTGCACCGGACCCGGCGCAAACGGTGGCGACGCGGCTGGAAATGCTGGACGAGTTCGGGTTGCCTGCGGACGCTTTCGTGATCGGCGTCGTGGCGCAATTGATCGAGCGCAAGGGTCATCGATTCCTGATCCAGGCGATGCCCGATCTGCTGGCGCGGTATCCCGGGCTGTTCGTGCTGTGCTTCGGCCAGGGCGCGATGCAGGCGACCCTCGAAGCGCAGGCCCGTTCGCTGGGCGTCGCGCAGCGGGTCCGCTTTGTCGGCTTCCGCAACGACCTCCTGCACTGGCTGGGACGGCTGGACCTGGTGGCGCACCCGGCCTTGATGGAAGGGCTCGGCGTGGCCTTGCTGCAAGCCTCGTCGCTGGGCATTCCGATCGTCGCGGCACGCGCCGGCGGTATTCCCGAGGCGGTGCGCGACGGCATTAATGGCCTGCTGGTCGAGCCGGGCGATGTGGCGGCACTGGGCGGCGCCGTGTCGCAACTGGTGGGCGACGAGCCCCTGCGGCGGCGGCTCGGCGCGGCGGGCCGCGAGCTGATCGCACGCGAGTTTTCGGTGGACACGATGGTCGAGGACAATCTGGCGATCTACCACGCGGTGCTGGCGGAACGGGCGGCACGGCGCCGGCGCTGAACCCGTTCTGACGCGACTCCCTTCGATTCCCGACCCGCCACACATGCCGTCCGCTCCTTCCCCGCGGCACGACGCCTTCGCGGCGCTGCGCTTCAGGAATTTCCGCAACCTCATCGGCGGCACGCTGGCGCTCACCATCGGCTTGCAGATGCAGCGGGTCGCGCTCGGCTACACCTTGTATGTCATGACGCGCGACCCGCTGTCACTGGGCCTGCTGGGCCTGGCCGAGGCGGTTCCGTTCATGGGCTTTGCACTGTTCGGCGGGCATCTGGCGGACCGCCGCAACAAACAGCGCCTGATGCAGGCCGCCGGGCTGGTTTTCGTGGCGGGCAGCGGGGTGCTGCTGGCCGCTGCCGTGCCGGGGATTGGCGATCACGTCCCGGACTCGGTGCTGATCGCCACGATCTACCTCACCGTGTTCATCGAGGGCCTGGGACGCGGCATCTACAGCCCGGCGTCCAATTCGCTGAAACCCTTCCTGGTTCCGCGCGAGCATTACGGCAACTCGGCCACCTGGAGCAGCATGGCCTGGCAGTTCGGCGCCATCATCGGGCCGGTGCTCGGCGGTTTCATGTTCGCGGCGCTGGGACTGGCCGGAACGCTGCTCATCGTGGTGACGCTGCTCGGCCTCAACATCCTGCTGGTCGGCGGTATCGACATGCCTGCCGCCGCACGGCATACCGGCGATGCGCAGGACGATCTCTGGAGCAGCCTGCGCGAGGGCCTGGCCTACGTCTGGCGCACGCCGATCATCCTGTACTCGATCTCGCTGGACATGTTCTCGGTATTGTTCGGCGGCGTCGTCGCGATCCTGCCGATCTTTGCCGAAGACATTCTCAGGGTCGGCCCGGAGGGACTCGGCATCCTGCGCGCCGCGCCGGCGATCGGCGCAACCTCGACCATGCTGATCTGCGCCTGGCTGCCGCCGACACGCCACGCCTGGAGAAATCTTCTCTGGTCCGTGCTCGGCTTCGGCGTCGCAACCCTGGCCTTCGCGTTCTCGGAGAGCTTCTGGCTGTCGGTGGTGGCGCTGGCGGCGACCGGCAGTTTCGACAGCGTCAGCGTGGTCATCCGCGGCACCATCGTCCAGACCATGACGGAGGACCGCATGCGCGGCCGGGTCGCCGCCGTCAACAGCGTGTTCGTGTCGGCTTCCAACGAACTGGGGGCATTCGAATCCGGCGTCGCCGCCCGGTTGCTCGGCGTGGTGCCTTCGGTAGTATTTGGTTCACTCGCCACCTTCGCTACCGTCGGCTATATCTGGCGCCGTTCCTCATCCCTGTTCGCAATCCGACTTTCATGACCCCCAGCGGCACGCGCACCGAGTTCCAGATCGATCAGACGGCCTTCATGCGCGCCGCACGCCGGCGCATGCTGGTGCGGATGGGCCTGGCCAGCGTCTTTTTCGCGGCGTTGGCCTGGCTGGCTCAGGCGTATTTTCGTGGCGATCGCGCGTCGTTCTTCTGGACCGGTGTGCTGGCCTTACTGTTCGTCCATGGTGCGGTCGAACTCTCGTCGCTGCAATGGGCCCGGCGAAGTGCACCGGTGATGGTGGTGCGACTGATGCCCAAGGGCCTGGAATGCTGGATCGGACCCAACTGCCACCGGATGCCGTGGACGACGCTGCCGCCGCCGCGGATCCGGCGCTGGCGCGGCCAGGTGACTCGCATCGATGTGATGGACAGTCGCGGTCAGGGCGTTCGCCTGGCGGGTTTTCAGGATATGGACGCGCTGGCCAGGGGCATCGTCGAAGGCATTGGCGCACGCCCGTAGCTATTGAACCCCCACCGGCGAGGCACCGAGCGGTTCATCGCGACGGCAGTTGGTCGCGCTCGGCGTGCACCGCGTCGATGTGATCAATCCGCCGGCGGGCCTCCTCAATGATGTCGGTGCCGATCGGTACATAGCCCGGCAGCGGCGTGTTCAGCTCTTCGGCGACGTAGCGCAGCACGGCGACCATCTGTTCGTTGCTGAAGCGATGTCCGAAGCGCGACATGATGCCGTTGTAAAACCTGTCTCCGACCATCACCCCGCCATAAGGGCCGAAGATCAGGGCATGCGCGATGTAGAGCTGCCCTTCGCGCAGGGCGAACCATTCCGCCATGCCGGTGAGCGGCGGGAAGCCGTACGTGCCGTCGGTTCGACCGCGGCCATCCGGCATGTGGCACAGCGCGCAACGCTCGATGTAGATCTGCCGGCCGTCCTGCTCCGTGTACTTGACCCGGCCACCCTTCTTCGAAGCCAGCGTCGCCATCGGCAAGGTCAGCATCAGCAGGCCCAGCGCAAGGGTCCGCCCTATCCCCGGTGTCCGGAGCCGCCAGAACCGTTCCGGCTGACAGGGACTGATGCCGGTGGTTGAACGCATCGCAATCGGAACCGTGGATGACCAGCCGCTCCGGACGCAATTTTCTTGCCTTGCCCCGTGGGGGACCGGCGCCGATGCCCGTGTGCAGTTCCGCTGCCAGAGCGTCGAGCACAACGAGAGGTCTAACCTAGAAACTGCAGTTGGTCGCGTGAGCAGCCAGCCTCCACTTGGGTGAGGGCGCTCAGGGGAGAAATTTATCGCCGCTCCATTTAAGAACCTATCCGTGAATAAATCACGCCCGCGCCGGAGGACGTTTTTGCCCAGCGCAAGGAAGGAGGAGCGCGGGGTACTCGATGTACCTAAGCTCCGACTGACGCAGTCGATGTGCAAAAAAGGCCCCGGCACTTCGTGTGGCGCCCCATTTTTCGCCACGCTTCGTTGCAACGGACTCACTTGGAATCACCAAGCTTCGTCCGTCGCGCCTCGCGTAACGAAAAATGGGACTGCCACGCGGACGCGATTTATTCACGGATAGGTTCTAAGTCTAAAAGGGCTGCTCACGCGACCAACTGCGGTTTCTAGGATCAATAGTCCCGGGACAGATCGACGACGTTGGCCAGGGGTGCTCCGCGCAGGTAACACCCGAGATTGTCCAGGAAGAACGTGTTCTTCCCGGGCACTTCGTCGGCGGAGCCGCCGGAACTGTGCTGGGTCAGAAGGGTGTTGGGGCACTGCCACAGAGGGTCATCCGCCGGCAGGGGCTCGCGGCGTGTCACGTCGAGAACGGCGCCTCCGAGCCGTGCCGCCTGCAACATTTCCACCAGCGCGACCTCGTCGATCAGCGATCCGCGACCGCCGTTGGCGAGAACGGCCGTCGGCTTCAACAAGCCCAAGCGGCATCGATCGAAGAGATCGCGCGTCCCGGGCGTGTCGGGCAGGCAGCCGAGCACCAGATCCATACCGGGCAGACACTCATCCAAAGCCTCCCGGGTTCGTACCTGCGCCTCGGCGGCCTTGCGCGCGTACACCGTGGTGATGCAGCCGAAACCTTGCAGCAGGCGGCGCGTGTGCAGGCCGATGGAACCGGCGCCCAGGATCAAGGCATGCGCGCCGTGCAGGACACGCAGCCCGGCGCGCATCTCGTTGCGCTTCCAGACTCTCTGCGCCTGCAAGGGGATGAGGCGATCGATTCCCCGGTACAGAGCGAGCACGCCGGCGACCAGGGTTTCAGCGACGGGAACGGCAAAGAATCCCTTCATGTTGGTCACCGCAATACGACCGGTCCAGAGCTCCCGGCCGAGTCCCGCATAGCCGTCGATCCCCGCCGATTCGAGTTGCAGCCATTCAAGATTCCTGGACTCGCGCAACCAGTCCGGCTGGATCATTCCGTAAGCCACCTTGGCCCTGAGGAACTGCTGCTTGCGTTCGCCCGGAGCCAGGTCGCGCGAAAAAATGGCTCGCGTCGCGCGTGGAATCCGGGTCCGCAAGTCTTCCTCCGACTCCGGCAATATCATCTCGACATAGATCGTCGTATCGTCCATGCCGAGGCACGTTAACGGACGGCGACCCGCGTTGGCCAGTAGCCGCCGTCGAAGGGGTTTTCGATCCCGCGCACGAAGTTTGCTGCACCATTGCGCCCTGCCCGATTCTGAACACCCGAGCCACCGCCATGATCCGTCGCGCCAGTGTCGCCGCCCTGGAAGCCGTACCGACCACCGACCGGACCGGGATGACGAAGGAAGCGCTGCAGCAGTCCTTCCTCGACAATCTGCTGTACGTGCAGGGCAAGTTTCCCTTGCTGGCGAGCCGGCAGGACTACTACCTCGCGCTGGCCTACGCGGTGCGTGACCGTCTCCTGCAACGCTGGATCAGTACGGCGCACGCCTACACCCTGCATGGCTCGCGCACCGTGGCCTACCTGTCGGCCGAATTCCTCATGGGCCCGCACCTGGGCAACAACCTGATCAACCTCGGCATCTACGACGAGGCCAAGGCCGCGGTCACCGAACTGGGGCTCAACTTCAAGGACCTGCTCTACCAGGAAGAGGAGCCGGGCCTCGGCAACGGTGGCCTCGGACGACTGGCGGCCTGCTTCATCGACTCGATGGCGACGCTGGAGATCCCCTCGCTCGGCTACGGCATCCGCTACGAGTTCGGCATCTTCCACCAGAGCATCGTCGACGGCTGGCAGGTGGAGAAGACCGACAAGTGGCTGCGCTTCGGCAATCCCTGGGAACTGATCCGGCCGGAATGGGCGGTGCAGGTGAAACTCGGCGGACGCACCGAAAGCTACGGCGATGAGCACGGCCGCCTGCGCGTGCGCTGGCTGCCGGATCGCGTGGTCAATGGCGTGCCTTACGACACGCCCATTCTCGGCTACCTCAATCACACCGCAAACACCTTGCGGCTGTGGAGCGCGGAGGCACCGGAGTCCTTCGACTTCGAGGTATTCAATCGCGGCGATTATTACGGCGCGGTGATGAAGAAGATGAGCTCGGAGAACCTGTCCAAGGTGCTCTACCCGAACGACGACGTGGCGCAGGGCAAGGCGCTGCGGCTGGAGCAGCAGTTCTTCTTCGTCTCCTGTTCGCTGCAGGACATGCTGCGCATCCTCAAAGGGCAGAACCTGCCGGTCGAGCGCTTCCACGAGAAGTTTGCGGTACAGCTCAACGACACGCATCCGGCCATCGCGGTGGCCGAGCTGATGCGCCTGCTGATCGACGAGCAGCACCTGAACTGGGATGCGGCCTGGAGCATCACCACCCAGACCTTTGCGTACACCAATCACACCCTGCTGCCGGAGGCGCTGGAGCGCTGGCCGCTGCCGCTGTTCGAGAAAACCCTGCCGCGGCACCTCGAAATCATCTACGAGATCAACGCCCGTTTCCTCGACCTGGTGCGAGTCCGGTTCTTCGGCGACGACGCCCGGCTGTCGCGCATGTCCCTGATCGACGAGCATGGCGATCGTTACGTGCGCATGGCCAATCTCGCCTGCGTCGGCAGCCACGCCATCAACGGCGTCGCGGCGCTGCATTCGGAACTGCTCAAGGAAGACGTGCTGCGCGACTTCTTCGAGCTGTGGCCGGAGAAGTTCAGCAACAAGACCAATGGCGTGACGCCGCGGCGCTGGATCGCGCTGGCCAATAGACGACTGTCCAAGCTCGCCAGCCAGACCATCGGCGACGACTGGATCCGGGATCTGGACCGTATCGAGGGCCTCGCGCCATTCGCCGAAGACGCGGCGTTCCAGAAGAAATGGCGTGCGATCAAGCGCGCCAACAAGCGTGACCTGGCCAAGCTGATCCTGCGTCGCTGCAACGTGGTGGTGGATCCGGATTCGATGTTCGACGTGCAGGTCAAGCGCATCCACGAGTACAAGCGCCAGCACCTCAACGTGCTGCACGTGATCGCACTCTACGCGCGTCTCAAGAGCAGCCCCAACGGCATTGAGGCGCCGCGCACCGTGATCTTCGGCGGCAAGGCCGCCCCGGGATACCACTTCGCAAAACTCATCATCAAGCTGATCACGGCAGTGGGCGACACCATCAACCGCGACCCCTCCATCGGCGAGCGGCTGAGAATCGTATTCCTGCCCAATTTCAGCGTCACCAACGGCCAGCGCATCTACCCCGCGGCCGACCTGTCCGAGCAGATATCAACCGCGGGCAAGGAAGCCAGCGGCACCGGCAACATGAAATTCCAGATGAATGGCGCCCTGACCGTCGGCACGCTCGACGGCGCCAACATCGAGATCCGCGACCAGGTCGGCGCCGACAATTTTTTCCTGTTCGGGCATTCCACGCAGGAGGTCGCGGACATCAAGGCGCGCGGCTATCGGCCGATGGATCACTACGAGTCCAATCCGGAGCTGCGCGAGGTGCTGGACCTGATCCGCTCCGGATTCTTTTCGCGCGGTGATGCGGAGTTGTTCCGGCCCATCGTCGATAACCTCCTGCACAGCGATCCCTACCTGCTGCTGGCGGACTTCGCGTCCTACGTGGAATGCCAGAAAGAGGTCGGCGAGGTGTGGAAGGACCAGGTGCGCTGGACGCGCATGTCGATCCTCAACAGCGCGCGCAGCGGCGGGTTTTCGTCGGACCGGACCATCCGCGAATATTGCCGCGACATCTGGAAGTCCCAACCGGTGACGGTGCCGCTGCTGTCGCGCGGCGAGGTCAGCGAAGGCTTGCTGCAATAGGGGCTGCCGGAAGGTCTGTCCGCTTGCTAGGGTAATGCTGCACTCTTGCTCGAACTTATTCGCGGCGTCTTTTTGCGCCTGGCTGCGTTGCTCCTCCTCGCCATAGGTCCACTATGACTCGTCGTCACGCCTTGCCAGACACAAAAAGCCGCTCGCGAATAA
>JBQTIX010000037.1:0-42393 GCA_052387695.1 Panacagrimonas sp.
GCGCGGCCTCGCGCCGCGTGGCCCCTGTAGTGTGGGCGCGGCTTCCCTAAACCCCCAAACCCCCCCCCGAAGTGCCGGGTGGATACGCGCCCCCCATCCACCGGGGCGGCATGACACGAGAAAGCACCCGTTTGTTCCACGACGACGGCGCGCAACCGCGCTGCCCGCTCCTACGAGATGACCATGCGTAGGAGCGGGCCATGCCCGCGACAGTGGATCTTCATCGCATGCTTGTTGGTCGGCGCTGCGAGCGTCGGCGCCACCGAACTCCCCTTGCGCGAAGCGGCCTGGCTGGGGCCCGAAAGCAACCCTGTCGCCGCGCTCAGCACCGCGCCCGCCGAATGTTTTCGTCCGCCCCGGGATCGAACACGAGCCGTTGTTGCAGAAGCCGGTCGCATCGTCTTCCGCAGCCCGCTATTGCTGGGCGGGCCGGCCGCGAAGGCCGGCCTGTCCTGCCACAGTTGCCATATCAACGGCCACGCCAATCCGGATTTTTTCATCGAGGGCTTGAGCCGCGCTCCCGGAACCGTGGACGTCACCAGCAGCCGTTTCAGCAGGACCCGTGGCGACGGCATTTTCAATCCGAAGATAATTCCCTCTTTGGTGGACCAGGCGCGCGCGCGAAAAACGCGGCCAGCCGACCATGACAAGACCTTCGTGCACGGCGTGATCGTCGATGAATTCCAGGGCTGGGAACCGGCGTCTGCGGTGTTCGACGCCCTGCTCGCCTACGTCTCCGCGCTCGATCCAGGCGCCTGTCCGGAAACACGCGTCGTCGCCCTCACTCTGGGCGACGACCTCACGCTGATCCGTCGCGGCGCCGCGGCGCTGGCCGGGGCGCTGGATCGCGGCGACCTCGCGCTGGCGGATTTTCTGCTGGTGTCTCTGCGCAGCCTGCTGGGCCAGGTGCACGAGCGCTTCGGGCTGCCGGGCCTGGAGCCCGCACGCGCAATGCTGATCGAACTGAGCCGGGACCTGGGCGATCTGCGCGAACCGGCACCCACCGTTGCCGCGCTCGCCGTCTGGCGGGAGCAACTGGACCAGATCACGACGCGGCTGCTGCCTTTGCAAGCCCGCTCGCTATACAACCCTGAAGTATTGCGAGCGGCCGTCGCGGCAGCAGCCGCACCGTAAACCTCGGATCAAGGGCCGGCGGTAGTGCTCCAGGTATCGCGAATCCCGCCGATGCCGAGTGTCGCATTCACGGATCGGCGGCCCGCGGGAATCGTGTTGCGCATCCTGACGCGGTCACCGTTGCGCACGCTGGCAGGCCCCCTGCGGAAAGCGCTGCCGTTGATCGAATAGCTCACGTCGCCGCCGACCTGCCGGGTGACCGCCAGGTCAGCGCTTGTGTCCACACCCAGGCCCGAGACGATGATCGCGTTGCTGGTGACCGGAACATTGCGCGACACGCCGCTGCGATCCCTGAAGTTGAATCGATCGGGTGTGGTGTCGGGCCCCGGTGGCGGCTCCGAGCCGGGATCGGCGCGGAAGACATAGGCCGCCCCGGCGTCGCCGCCCGAGGCATTGTCGTCACTGTCCGCACCCACCACCGCCGTGTCGCCGGACAGCGCAACCGCGAACCCGAATCCGTCGAACTCCATCCCGTCGGATGCAAGGAACCGGGCGCGCTCGGTCCAGGCACCGCCGGTGCGGGCAAACAGATACGCCGCGCCATCACGACCACCGTCGGCGGCGAGGGCAAAACCGGCCCCCACCACGGCGAAGTCGCCCGCAACAGCCACGGCCGTACCGAGTGAGTCCTGGGCCGCACCGTCCGCGATCGTCAGTCGGGCTTGTTGCCTCCAGACCGTGCCGTTGCGCGTGAATACATAAGCCGCACCCTGCTCGAAATTGCCCCTGACATCGTGGCCAGGGGCACCCAACACGACGGTATCGCCGGACACCGCGACCGCAGTTCCCAATCCATCACCCTCCGAATCTCCGGCAACCTCAAGCTTGGCCTGCTGGGTCCACCGGCTCGCCTGGCGCACGAACACGTAAGCGGCGCCACCGGTGCTGGACTGGCTTCCCGCGGCACCGGCCACCACGGTGTCCCTGGCGATGGCAATGGCGTTGCCGAAGGAATCGAACTCCGCACCATCGGCAGCCTGGAGTTTGGCCTGCTGACTCCAGACTCCCGCAGTGCGGACGAACACATAGGCGGAACCCTGGAAGGCGTTGCCGGCAATTTCGTCGTCGCGCACGCCGACCGCGAGCGCGTCGCCATCGATGGCAACCGCCAAGCCGAAGGAATCGCGGTGGGCGCCGTCCGCGGCCACCAGTCGAGCCTGCTGGACCCAGCTCCCGCCCGTGCGCACGAACACGTAAGCCACCCCCGGGCGGTTGCCGAAACCGGCACCGGCTGTGGGTGACCCGATCACCGCGGTTTCGCCCGAGACGGCGACCGCGAGGCCAAACAGGTCGGAGTCCATCCCGTCGCCAGCGAGCAGGCGGGCTTGCTGTACCCAGGCGTCGCCGCTGCGAGCGAACACATAGGCCGAACCCTGGAAGCGACCCCCGTCAATGTCGTCATCCGGCGCGCCGACGACCAGGACATCGCCCGAAGCGGCAACGGAAAATCCGAACCCGTCGCTGGTCGCACCCTCCGCAGTGGCGAGCTGGGCCTGCTGAGTCCACCGACCCGCCGGGCCCACGAACACGAAAGCCGAGCCCTGATCGCCGTGGGTGAGGTCCTGCAGCGGGGCGCCGGCAACCGCGGTGCTGCCGGACACCGATACGGCAAATCCGAAGGTATCGCCGTCCGCCCCATCGGCTGCCAGCAATCTGGCCTGTTGCGTCCAGCGGGGACCGTTACGGACAAAGACATAGGCGGAACCCGGATTGGGGACGGCGCGTCCGTCGTCAAACATACCGACGACGACGGTGTCGCCGGAGGCCGCGACCGAGGCGCCGAAGCCCTGGTCGGCGAAGCCGTCGGCCGGCACCAGTCTGGCCTGCTGCGTCCAGGTCTCGCCGACGCGTACGAACACGTAGGCCGATCCCTGCTCGACGTTGCCGCCGACGGTTTCCTCGGAGGTTCCGATCACGGCGGTATTGCCGGTCAGCGCGACGGACGCCCCAAGACTGGATGACGACCCGATGGGCGCCGCCACCTCCAGCGTCGCCTGTCGCCGCCATTGCGTCCCGCGGCGGACGAACACGACCCCCAGGACCTCGACACCGCTGACGAAATTCACCGGCCTCGCCCCGACCAGCGCGGTATCTCCCGATACGGCTACCGTCAGGCCGAACTCGAATCCGCCGATCCCCTCAAACGCAAGCAGCCGGGCCTGCTGGGACCAGCTGGCTCCGCTGCGCACAAACACGTAGGCGGACCCGACAGTGGCTGGAATCCGGGCGTCGCCAGTCCCGATCAGGGCCGTATCGGACGAGATCGAGACCGACCGGCCGAAGCGCGAACCCCGCACGCCATCCGGTGCCTCCAATTGCGCCTGCCGGGTCCAGTTGCTGCCGCTTCGGACAAAGACGTAAACCGCCCCCGTTACCGCACTTCCGGGATCGGTTGGGTCCGTCCCACTTACCCGGTTGGGCGCACCGACGAGCACCGTGTCGCCGTGGATGGCCACCGCGCTGCCGAAGGAATCGGCCTGCGTAGCGTCTGCGACCACCAGCTTGGCCTGCTGACTCCACTGACTGCCCGAGCGCACGAACACAAAGGCCGCCCCCTGGTTGGAAGATCCTCCAAGCTCAGGCCTGCCGACCACCATCGTGTTCCCGTCCACCGCGATGGAATGGCCCAGGTTTTCGCCGAAAGACCCGTCACCTTCAACGGTCAGTTTGGCCTCCTCGCTGATGGCCCGTCCGGCTAGCGGCGACGAGGCGACGCGCCCCGAGGGGGCAAGCTTGGAGTGTCTTATCTGAGCGCGGATCGAGGACCATTGATCGGCGTTCAAGCCTGCTGGAATTTCCCCCGGCTCGACGCGCAGGCCTTGCGCCTGCACCCGGCCGGAGATACCGAAAACCGCCGCCATCAGCAGGACCAGCAGAAGCGCTCGAAGAATGACCGCATCCCGCATACCCGGACTTTGGCGGCTCGCCCGCCGCGTTTTCGTGTTGCCCGCCATGATCCTCGCTCCCGGGCCGCAAGGCCCTGTGCCGCGTCGCGTTTCGACGCCAGAGCAAACTTTGCCTCAGTCCGGCCTCCGAATCCTGACGGAATCCTGACTTTTTCCTGAATAAATCCTGACTTGAACCGCGACGGGCCCACACGCCGCGGACACGCGACTCAACCCCGAACGGTGATTCTTCACGGCCCTTCGGGGTGCGCCCACCAGGGTTTGAGCACGTCCTGCGCGGGAACGTGGTCGTAGCCCAGCGCCTCCGCGACCGCCTTGTAGGTCACCTGGCCGGCGTGCACGTTGAGGCCCTCGCGCAGATTGGCATCCTCCAGCAGGGCTCGCCGATAGCCCTTGTCGGCCAGCGCGAGCACGTAAGGCAGGGTCGCGTTGGTCAACGCAAATGTCGAGGTGCGAGCCACACCTCCGGGCATGTTGGCCACGCAGTAATGCACCACGCCCTCCTCGACATAGGTCGGCGACTGGTGCGTGGTCGGCCGCGAAGTCTCCAGGCAACCACCCTGGTCGATCGCCACGTCCACGATCACCGCACCGCGCTTCATCCGTCGCAGATGCTCACGCGTCACCAGCTTGGGTGCCGCGGCACCCGGCACCAGCACCGCGCCGATCACCAGGTCGGCCCGCACGGTGTAGTGATCGACCGCGTCACGGGTTGAATAGATGGTGGTCAGCCGGCCGTCGAACATCGCATCGAGCTGATTGAGCCGCGCGAGCGAGCGATCCAGGATCGTCACCTGCGCGCCCATGCCCACGGCGATGCGCGCCGCGTTGTAGCCGACCACGCCGCCGCCGATCACCAGGACCTCGGCCGGCGCCACGCCCGGCACGCCGCCGAGCAGCACGCCGTTGCCGCCCTGCGCCTTCTCCATCGCGTGCGCACCGGCCTGGATCGACATGCGACCCGCAACCTCGCTCATCGGCGCCAGCAGCGGCAGCCCGCCGCGGCCATCGGTCACGGTCTCGTAGGCGATGGCGATGCAGCCGGACTCGACCAGCAACCGGGTCTGCCCGGGATCGGGCGCGAGGTGCAGGTAGGTGAACAGCAACTGGCCCTCGCGCAATCGGGCGCACTCGATCGGCTGCGGCTCCTTGACCTTCACGATCAGCTCGGCCGCGGCGTAGATCTCCTCCGCCGAATCGAAAATCGTCGCACCCGCGGCGTGGTAAGCCGCGTCCGTGATACCGATCCCGAGTCCCGCCTCGCGCTCGATCAGCACCTCGTGGCCATGGGCCACCAGTTCGCGCACCCCCGCGGGCGTAAGGCCGACGCGGTATTCGTGAACCTTGATCTCTTTGGGCGTACCGACGCGCATGACCGCTTCCTCTGCATTCCGGGCCAGTATCACTAGACTTCGCAGATGAATCCACCACGTCGCAGTCCCCCGCCCGGCGCCGTCGGCGCGATCGTCGCCGCGCTCGGCTTCGGCGTGGCCTGCTGGTATGGCTGGGACTGGTATCAGATTCCGCGATGGACGGAAGCCCAGATCGAGCAGTCGGTCGAACTCAATTTTGTGCTCGACCTCAAGCGCACCGGTGCCGAGCCGCCGTCGCCTGATGCGGCGCAAGCGATGCGCGAGCATATCCGTTCGGACCTGCGCGCCGAGATTGCGAAGGAAAGAGAGTTGCCTCGCGACTACACCCTCGCCGGCTTGGTCATCGGCCTGTTCGGGCTGGCGCAGATGTTCGTGCGTATGGCGCTTGCGCGGCGTCGCCACCCATGACTTACCGCACGTAGGTCGGCTCAAGCCCGTGTGCTGTTCGCGGGCGGAGCCGACGTGTGCTCTTGGTTGCAAGCGCGCGCAGTGTCGGTTCCGCCTTTGGCTTGAACCGACCTACTTGAGCTGCATCTTGATCTGCTCGTCGCCGTCCTTGCTCTGCTCCACCCGGATCGCGGCATAGGCGCGATCCGGCGCCAGCCAGAAGCGCGTGGACTTTCGGGTGTCGTCGGAGCGCTCCACGCGGACCGTTTCGATCCGTCCGGCCGGCACCTGGATGGTCTCGCGCCCGGTGATGCGGAACCGGTAGGTCCGGGTGCGGTCGTCCTCGACCTTGGTGATCGAGAATTCCTCCTGCCCGGGCTCACCCTTGCGATCGATCACCCACCTCTGGATCGCGATCTGCATCGCCAGGCGGTCGATCATGCCGTCCTTGAGCTCGCGCAGTTCGCCGCGGCTGGAGCGGACCACGCGCGCGTCCCAATCGAAGTCCAGGGTGAAGTCCTCGGAGGACTTGTCCGCGCGGCGGAACTCGAACCGCTTCGACCGGATCTGGCCGTCGACGATGCAGAAATCCGAGCGCTCGGAAATCTCTCCGATGAACAGGCGCGCCAGCCCCGAGGGCTTGGCCTGGTACTCGTAGCGCCAGCAGCCGGTTGCGGCTTCCGGCGCCAGCCGGAAGCGCGCATCGCCCAGGCCGAGCATGCCGCGCGACAGCGCATAGGTCGCATTGCTGGGCGCAAGGTCCGCGGCAGACCCGACGGACGCACCGAGCAGCGCGCCGCAGAACAACAGCATCAGGCAACGCTTCATCGGAACACCTCCTCGACATCGGCGAGGCCGAGCGGCGCGCGCAGAAGCCGGTTGCGGAATTGCACGGCGTTGCCGTCCAGGCACAGTTCACCACGAGCCATCCAGGCCACGGCCTGCGGGTAGATTTTCAGTTCCACGTCCTGCATCACACGGTCCGCCAGAGAGTCGGGCGTATCCTCGGGCTGCACCCTGACACCCCCCTGAACGATGACCGGGCCGCCGTCCAGAGCCTCGGTGACGAAATGCACGCTCGCGCCGTGCTCGGCGTCGCCCGCCGCGATCGCACGTCGATGCGTGTGCAGGCCCGGATGACGCGGCAGCAGGGAGGGATGAACGTTGAGCAGACAGCCGTGATACCGGCGCACGAAGACCGGGGTGAGGACGCGCATGAAGCCGGCGAGCAGCACGAAGTCCGGAGCCTGCGCGTCGAGCGCCTCGGCCAGGGCCCGGTCGAAGGCGTCGCGCGTGGCGAACGCCCCGTGTGGAATCACCTGCGTCGCAAGGCCGGCGCCGCGTGCATACGCCAGCCCCGGTGCAGCGGCGACGTTGCTGATCACGGTCACGATCTGGCCGTCGATGCGCCCATCGGCGCAGGCGATCGCCAGCGCCTGCAGATTGCGACCCTGACCGGAAATGACGACCGCGATGCGGGCGGCGGTCGCAGTTGCAGGGCGCGGTGGCTCAGGCAAACCGGACCGCCTGTTTGCTCCTGGCGACTTCGCCGACCACCCAGGGCTTGAGCTTCCGCAGGTCCTTGAGCGTGCGATCGACCTGCATGCGCGGCACCACCAGCGCAAAGCCGATGCCGCAGTTGAACACGCGCCACATCTCGTCCTGCTCCACCGCGCCCTCGGCCTGCAGCCAGTCGAAGATCGCCGGGCGCTTCCAGCTTGCGGTATCGACCACCGCGCCCAGGCCCTTGGGGAAGCAGCGCGTGAGGTTGCCGACCACGCCGCCGCCGGTGATGTGGGCCATGCCGCGCACGGCGACGCCGGACTCGACCAGCTTGAGGATGGGCTTGACGTAGATCCGCGTCGGCGTCAGCAGCGCATCGCCCAGCGTGCCCTGCTCGAACGGCTGGTCCAGCGTGTGGCCGCCGATCGCCAGGATCTTGCGGATCAGCGAATAGCCGTTGGAATGGGGGCCGCTCGACGGCAGGGCGACGATCACGTCGCCGGCCTTGACCCTGCTGCCGTCGATGATTTTGGATTGCTCGACCACCGCGACGCAGAAGCCGGCGAGATCGAAATCGTCGACGTTGTACAGGCCCGGCATCTCCGCCGTTTCGCCGCCGACCAGCGCGCAGCCCGCCTGCTTGCAGCCGTCGGCGATACCGCGGATCACGCCGGCGGCGGAGCGGTTGTCGAGCTTGCCGGTGGCGTAGTAGTCGAGAAAGAACAGCGGCTCGGCGCCGGACACGAGCACGTCGTTGACGCACATGGCGACGAGATCGATGCCCAGACCTTCGATCCGCCCGGACTGGATGCCGAGCTTGAGCTTGGTGCCGACGCCGTCGGTGCCGCTGACCAGGATCGGCTTGCGGTACTTCTTCGGCAGGCTCACCAGGGCGCCGAATCCGCCGACGCCGGCCAGCACCTCGGGCCGCCGCGTGGAACGGACGATTTTCTTGATGTCGTTGACGAGGGCGTCGCCGGCGTCGATATCGACACCGGCATCACGATAGGACAGCGGTTGGGCAGGGCTCATGCGTGGCGGGTCGGTGCGGGGCGTACGACAATGCGAGACTGCGGTGCATTTTACAGACCGCGAACCGATAATCCCGTGAATCAAGGGTTTCCGTTGGTTCTGACGAACGGGAAATTCAACTGCCTTGCCTCGACGTCATCGGATTCGAATGTCACTCCCCGACCTCCCATTTTCCCTGCGGACCCTGATGCGATGGGCGCTGTGGGCCTGTGTCGCGCTCGCCGGCAACGCCGTTCCTGCCGCCGACACGAACGCGCAGACCGCGCCCGGCAAGTCCGTGGGTGCGACAACGATCGCCGTTCCCGGAACGTCAGGAAACCCTTATCTGGCCATCGTTCCGGCGGAGGACGAGTCGGATAAATCGCGCGACAAGGGCTTGCGGGCGGCGCTGGTCGAGGTGCTGCGCCGCGCCACCGGCAAGCAGGATCTGGCCTTCGCACCGATCCTCGGCAAGAGCGCCAGCCTGGTTCAGCAATACGGCTTCCAGCGCGATCCGGCGAGCGGGGCGCTGAGTTTTCGCGCAGCCTTCGATCCCACCGCGATCGACACCGCGCTGACCGAACAGGGCCTGCCGGTGTTCGGCATCAAGACCAACGTGGTCGAAGCCTGGGTAACCGAGGTCCGTGGCCTGCGCAGCGCCGCCGACTACGCGCGCACGCTGGATCACTTCAGCGGCATCCGCGGCGTGCGCAGGGTGGATGTCGCCGAGGTCCGCGACGGCAGCGTGCGCCTGCGCATGATCGTCGAAGGCGGCGTTTCCGAGGCGGCGGCCCTGGCGCAGACCAGCGGCGTGGTGCGCGCCATCGCGGACGGAAACCATGAACTCATCCGCTGATCCGTCGGCCTCGTCGGTCGCGCGCCTGAAGCTGCGCGACGCCCTGCCCTGGCTGCTCGCGCTGACCGGCTTCTTCGTCCTGTGCTGGCTGCTCGCGCCCATCCTCACGCCTTTCGTGCTCGGTGCGGGCCTGGCCTATGTCGGCGATCCGATCGTGGACCGCCTGCAACGCTGGGGGCTGTCGCGAACCGCGGGCGTCTGCGTGATGTTCGTCGCGATCACCGCGGTGTCGCTGATCGGCCTGCTGCTGCTGGTGCCGATGCTGCAAAGCCAGATTTCGGTCCTGCTCGCCAACATTCCCGACTGGCTGGCCTGGTTGCAGAACAACGGCCTGCCCAGGCTCGGCGTCACGCTGCCGGAAGGCGTGCGCCTCGACGTGGCGGGTTTGAAGAAGATGGTGGCCGAACACTGGTCCGAGGCCGGGGGCCTGGCCAAGGAAGTCTGGGGCCACGTGTCGCGCTCCGGTGGCGCGCTGCTGACCGCGGTCGCCAACCTGCTGCTGGTGCCGGTGGTGACGTTCTATCTATTGCGCGACTGGGACCTGCTGGTCGCCTGGATCCGCGCCCTGATCCCGCCGCGGATCCTGCCACGCGTGAGCGCCATGGCGCGCGAGACCGACGAGGTGCTCGGCGCCTTCATCCGCGGCCAGCTCACGGTGATGGGGGTGCTCACCCTCTACTACTGGGTCGCGCTGTGGATCGCGGGCCTCAACCTGGCGCTGCTGGTGGGCCTGATCGTGGGCCTGATCAGCTTCGTCCCGTATCTCGGCGCCATCGTCGGCATCCTCACTGCGGTGATCGCGATGCTGGTACAGACCCAGGAACTGCTCCCGCTGGTGTGGATTGGCGTGGTGTTCGGCGTCGGCCAGATTCTGGAGAGCAACGTTCTGACGCCCTGGCTGGTCGGTGATCGCATCGGCCTGCATCCGGTCGCGGTGATCTTCGCGGTCATGGCCGGCGGGCAGTTGTTCGGATTCGTCGGCGTCATGCTGGGCTTGCCGGTGGCGGCGGTGATCGCGGTGTTGCTGCGCCACGCCAAGCGCGAGTGGCTGGCAAGCCGGCTCTACCACCTGGGCGATCAGCCCGTCGCTCCCGCTGACGCGCCAGAGCCACCCGCGCCGATGATATGAAGGGCGAGCAACTGGCCCTGGGCGTGCAGTTGAGCCAGGCGCCGGGCTTCGATAATTTTTTTTCCGGCCCCAATGCCGAGACGTGCGCCGCGCTGCGCCGAATGGCTCAGGGTCGGGGGCTGATTGCCGCCTGCGTCGTGGGCGCCCAGGCGTCCGGAAAGACCCATCTGCTGCACGCCACGGTTGCGGCGGCGGCGGAAGGATCGGCGTATCGAAGCCTGCGGGATGCGCGCGGAGTCGATCTCCGCGACGTCGGGGAAGCCCCGCTGCTGGCGCTCGACGATGTCGATGCGGTGGATGACGAGTCGGCCATCGCGCTGCTGCGATGGGTCGACACAAGGCGTGCGCGTCGTCTGCCCCTGCTGGTCTCGTGCACGGTCGCGCCGCTGCACCTCGACGCGCTGCTGCCGGACCTGCGCACGCGCCTGTCGGCGATGGCCCTGCTGAGCCTCAAGCCGCTGCACGATCCTGATCGGCACGAACTGCTGCGAATGCTCGCCACGGAACGCGGACTGGAGCTGCCGGACGAGGTTGCGCGCTGGCTGCTGGCGCACCTGCCCCGTGATGCGGGAACCCTGATCGCGACGCTGGACCAGCTCGACCGCGCCGCCCTCAGCCTGCAGCGTCGCCTGAGCGTTCCGTTTGTACAGCACGTGCTGCTGCGCGCGCCCGCGCCGTGAACCGAACGAACATCATCAGGCAGACGTAATCCAGCGCGGCCATCGTGGCGAGCGCGAAAGCCGTCAATTTTTCCTCCGGACGCGCATAGCCGGCCGCGAGATACCCCGCCACGTAGAATCCCACCAGCATCGAGGCCCAGGCGCAGGTGTAGGTCCGTCCCCGCAGGATTCCGGGCAACGGCAGACACAGCACCGCCGCGACCAGGAGCCCCAGCGCGGTCGCTTCGCGCCCGGCAATGCCCAGGATCAGCGCAACGTGCAGAACGATCGCGGCGCGATGCATGAAGAGCGGTGTCATGCGCGCCCCAGCCGGATCGTGGTTTCCGCCACGCGCCGGCCCAGTGCCTGGCACAGCACGATCTCCTCCTTGGACAGCGTCTTCGCCTGCGCGCCACCACCGGCGACATGCGAGGCCCCATAGGGCGTGCCTCCGGTCTGCGTCGCCGACAATTCCGGCAAGGTGTACGGCAGCCCGACCAGCAACATGCCTTGATGCAGGAGCGGCAACATCATCGAGATCAGCGTCGTCTCCTGGCCGCCGTGCATCGAGCTGGTGGACGTGAACACGCCCGCCGGCTTGCCCACCATCGCGCCCGACAGCCACAGGCCGGAGCTGCCGTCGAGAAAATACTTCAGCGGCGCTGCCATGTTGCCGAAGCGGGTCGGGCTGCCGAGCACCAGGCCATCACACTCGGCGAGATCATTCATCGCCGCGTATACCGGACCCTCCGTCGGCACCGCCGGCGCCACCGCCTCGGTCTGCGCCGAGACCGCGGGCACGGTGCGCAGGCGCGCGCTCGCACCGGCAGCTTCCACGCCGCGCGCGATCTGGCGCGCCATCGCGGCGGTCGAGCCGTTGCGCGAGTAGTACAGGACCAGAACCTCGGTCATCGGTGTCTCCGGTTGATCGGGCGCCATTGTAGGAGGGGTCCGCGCGACTTCGCCCCGTAGGTCGTATCAAGCCTGCGTGCTTTTCGCATGCGGATCCGACGTGCGGGTAGTGCATCGGTATGAAATCCGTTCGCACCGAGTAGCGCCATTGCGCAGCAATGCCGCGTATCGAGGTGCCGGGCATGCCCGATACGCGACGCTTCCCTCGGTACGCCCGCTGCGCGGCTACTCGGGACGAACGGGGTTCCGGAATTCAAACTGATGCACTACCGACGTGCGCGCTCCGTGGAGAGTGCACGCGTGTCGGATCCGCCTGCGGCCTGATGCGACCTGCAGCCTACCTACGCCAAGTCGGGTAGCCGCCGTGCATTCCTCGCAGCGCTGCCCGATCATCGCGGTCCTGCACCAGACCCACCCATTGGCCCCGCACCTGATGCGTCGAAGTCTCGTCCCTGCTCTGCTGGCGGCGCTCTGTATCGCCTGCGCGCCCATCTCCTGGCGCAAGCGCAGCGCAGAAGTCCGCGACCCGCCACCACTACCGTCCCGCGCGGTCCAGGCGCGCCCGTCCGGGTCTTCCCCGACATCGCGCGAGCTACCGACTCCGGAACTGCCGCCGCCGGGCGCCACGACCTTGCCGCAACCCGGCATCCGCCCGCTTCCGGGAACCACCGAAGTCAGCGCACGAGCGCGGCTCTCACAGGCGCAGGCCCTGGTGGATCAGACCCGGGTGCTGCTGCCGGGCTGGACAGAGGCCGATACGTCGGCGCAATTCGCGCACGAAGCCCTGGCGCGAAACGACTGGGGTCGTGCTGCGGCCTTCGCGCAGGAAGCCTCCGCCCGATCCGACGCCGCACTGTCCAACCACTATGCGACCCTGGCGGAACGGGAACTGGTGCGGGCCCATGAGTTCATCGGCCTCGACGATGCGCAGCTCGTGCAGTTGCGCGCGGCGGAAGAAACCCTGGTCGCCGGCAACGGCCGGCTCGCCTACGGTCGCCTGCGCAGTCTCAACAGCCAGCTCGGCAAACGCCTCAGGACCTATACCGTGAAAGGCGGCGACAGCCTCTGGGCCATCTCGGGCCGGCCCGAAATCTACGGCAATCCCTGGCTGTGGCCGCTGATCTGGCAGGCCAATCTCAGTGCGCTGCCCAACCCCGATCACCTGCTCAAAGGCCAGGTGCTGAGGCTGCGCCCGCATCCGACTCTGGAAGAGGCGGCGGGTGCGATTCGCGAGGCGAGGCACGAGGCCGGCGTGATTCCGAGGATCGGCGAGGTGCGGGAAGTGAAGTCGCCATGAGTGGCGTTGGGCAGGTCGGCTCAAGGCGCGTGTCGGTTCCGCCCGCATGAAGCCGCGGGCTTGAACCGACCTACAACCGACCTACACTTCGCTCCGCCAACAGCGGCAGATGTGGGTCGCGTTTCATCATTGAAAACGGGTTCTCAGACAAGATCTTTCGCGTCGATCAGGACGTCCGTCCTGGCGGGCTTGCTCGCGCTTCCCTGCGCAACCCACGCCGGCCCCACCGGCGAACCCGAGCCTGAGCTGCGCGCCTTACTTTCCAAGGCCATCACCCAGTCCGACAGCTTCAAGGACCGCTACGACGCCGAGGTCTGGCTCACCGACATGAGCGGCCGGCTGGAGCGGTTCATCAAGGACGATGCCGAACGCCTCGAATTCCTGCGCCTGCTGCACGCGGAAGCTACGCGCGCGCGCATTCCGCCGGAACTCGCGCTGGCGGTGATCGAGGTGGAAAGCCGTTTCGAGCGCTTCGCCATTTCCAGCGCGGGCGCGCAGGGCTACATGCAGATCATGCCGTTCTGGTTGAAGGAGATCGGCGGGCCGGACGAGAACCTGTTCCACGCCCGCACCAACCTGCGCATGGGCTGCACCATCCTGCGGTTTTATCTCGATATGGAACGCGGCAAGCTCAACCCAGCGCTGGCGCGCTACAACGGCAGCCATGGCAAGCCCCAATACCCGGACCGGGTGCTGCGCGTGCTGAGCCGGCGCTGGTATCGCGGGTAGATCGATTGCCGGTCGGTTGTAGCGCCCGATCCGACCCACCCGGCTTCAACCCACCAGTTTCGCCAGCAGCGCCGCGGTACTCGCCTCGATCATTTCGGGACCGGAAGCGTCGCGCCGCTTGTACTCGTACTGCGCATTGGCCAAACCCTTCTCACCGATCACCACGCGATGCGGAATGCCGACGAGATCGGCGTCCGCAAACATGGACCCCGGCCGCAGTCCGCGATCGTCCAGCAGCACCTCGACACCCGCGGCCGACAGCTCCGCGTACAGCGCCTCGCTGGCCTGCTTCACGCGCTCCGACTTGTCGGCACCGATCGGGCAGACCAGCACGCGGAACGGCGCGATCGCGTCCGGCCAGCGCATGCCGTTGGCGTCGTGACGCTGTTCGATGACGGCAGCCGCGAGGCGCGACACACCGATGCCGTAGCAGCCCATTTCCGGTGTCACCGCCTGGCCCTGCTCATCCAACACCGACAGGCCCATGGCCTTCGAGTATTTCTGGCCGAGCTGGAACACGTGCCCCCCCTCGATGCCACGAAAGAACTTGATGACGCCCTGCCCGTCCGGACTGGTATCGCCCTCGACCACCCGGCGCAGGTCGGCAGTCTCCGGCTCCGCGCAGTCGCGACCCCAGTTGGCACCCTTCAAGTGCTGATCGTTGAGGTTGGCACCGCAGACGAAGTCCGCGATCTCGACCGCCGCGAAATCGGCGATCACCGGAATCGGGCATTTCACCGGCCCGAGATACCCCACCTCGCAGCCGAACGCGGCCTGCACGTCCTCGACCTTCGCCATCTCGAAGGGACTTGCGAGCTTCGGGTGCTTGGCTGCCTTGATCTCGTTCAACTCGTGGTCGCCGCGCAGCGCGATGCCCACCAACCCGCCTTCGCGGCCTTTGGCCACCAGCAGCTTGACCTTGCCCGTCAGCGGCACACCGAGAAATTTCGACACCTGATCGCAGGTCTTCTGACCCGGCGTCGAGACGGTTTCCAGCGTCTGCGCCGGCGCCGGTCGCGCGCGGCCGGAAGGTCTGCACTCCGCCGCTTCGGCATTGGCTGCATAACTGCCGACCGTGGACACCGCGAGCAGATCCTCGCCCGAGCTGGCGAGGATGTGGAACTCCTCGGATTTCGCCCCGCCGATATTGCCGGAGTCCGCCTGCACGATTCGGAAGTCCGCGCCAACCCGCTCGAAGACGCGTGCATACGCCGCACGCATGTTGTCGTACTCGCGCCCGAGGTCCACCGAGTTCATGTG
Source organism: Panacagrimonas sp. (assembly GCA_052387695.1). Classification (GTDB taxonomy): domain Bacteria; phylum Pseudomonadota; class Gammaproteobacteria; order Nevskiales; family Nevskiaceae; genus Panacagrimonas. The sequence goes on from JBQTIX010000037.1 coordinate 15,157, forward strand.
GAACGAGTACGCGTCCTTCATCAGGAATTCGCGCGCGCGCATGAGCCCGAAACGCGGACGCCGCTCGTCACGGAACTTGGTCTGGATCTGGTAATAGTTGACCGGCAGCTGGCGATACGAACGCACGTCCTGCTTGACGTGATGCACGATCACTTCCTCGTGCGTCGGCCCGTAGCAGTAGTCGTTCCTGTGCCGGTCCTTGATGCGCAGCATCTCCTCGCCCATCGCCGCCCAGCGACCCGAGGCCTGCCACAGCTCGGCCGGCTGGATGGAGGGCATCAGCACTTCCACCGCGCCCGCCGCATTCATCTCCTCGCGCACGATGTTCTCGATCTTGCGCAGCACGCGCAGACCCATCGGCATCCAGGTGTAGAGCCCGGCGCCGAGCTTGCGGATGAAGCCGGCGCGCTGGAGCAACTGGTGGGAGACCACGTCCGCGTCGGCGGGCGTCTCCTTGGCGGTGGACAGCGGAAAGCGGGACAGGCGCATTGCAGACGGACGGGATTGAGAACGGGGGTCGCGATTGTAGCGGCCGGGCCGATTGGCCCCGGGTCGTCCAGACGGGATGGGGGCCCAGGCGCCTAGGCATAATGCTCATCTTGCCTTTGGAGCCGACGCCATGACGTCCACCGCAAACCTCGTGACCTCGATGATCGCCAGCAGCCTGCGCAACTGGCGCGGAACGGCCTCGTTCCGGCCCGCGCTGCGACAGCCCGCGATGCCGCTGGAGCTGTATGAATTCGAGGCGAGCCCGTACTGCCGTCTGGTGCGCGAGGTGCTCACCGAACTGGACCTCGACGCCGTGATCCACCCCTGTCCGCAGGGCGGAACCCGGTTCCGTCCGCGGGTGATCGAGCTTGGCGGCAAGGCGCAGTTTCCCTTTCTGGTCGATCCCGACACCGACGCGCGGCTGTACGAGTCGGCCGACATCATCGACTACCTGTACAGCACCTACGCCGACCGGCCACCGACGCGGCGCGGGCTGCGTCGGATGATGGGTGTCGGTGGCTCGTACCTGGCATCGACAGCGCGATCGCTGGGCCATATCCGCGGCCTGCGCGCCCGGCCTTCACGGGCGCCGATCCAGACGCTGGAGCTATACAGCTTCGAATCCAGTCCCTACTCGCGCCCGGTGCGCGAGGTGATGAGCGAACTGGAGCTGCCCTACCTGCTGCGCAATTTCGGCAAGGCCCGCTGGGAGGACATGGGGCCGCCCAGTGTGCGGCGGACCTTGTTCCCGGACCTGCCCATCACCGGACGCAACCGCCTGCGCATGCGCGACATCACCGGCCGCTCGCAGGTGCCCTACCTGATCGACCCCAACACCGGCACCGCGATGTACGAATCGGCCGACATCATCCGCTACCTCGAATCGACCTATGGCCTGGCAGCGGAAGAGGCGGTAACGGCCTGAGAATCGATCCCGGCGGGTTCGCATGCCTCGGGTCACGACCTGGTACCTGGAGATGCGCGAGCGCTCGCAGTTGCGCTGCGCCCCTGTCCCGGCTCCCTCGCCGCGGATCGAACAGGCATGTATCGCATTGCCGGAGCTGAACCGCTTCCTCTACACCGCGGTTGGCGGCCCATGGTTTTGGCGTGATCGGCTGGTGTGGTCGCAGGCGCAATGGATGCACTGGCTGGATCGACCGGAACTCCAGACCTGGGTGATGGTGGAGCAGGGCACGCCGGCCGGCTACGTGGAGCTGGAAAAGCAGCCCGGCGACGATGTCGAGATCGCCTACTTCGGCCTGATCCCGCGCTTCATCGGCAAGGGTTTCGGCGGTCACCTGCTGAGCGTCGGCATCGAGCGCGCCTGGGACATGGGCGCGCGTCGGGTCTGGGTTCACACCTGCACGCTCGATGGTCCTGCGGCGCTGGCGAATTACCAGGCGCGCGGCATGCGCCTGTATTTCGAGGAGACGGTTGAGCGCCCCGATCCCGGTCCGCCGGACGGACCCTGGCCCGGCGCGTGAGTACGTGACCGACGGCCTGGCCCTCTTCGGCGCCGTCGCCGCGGCCCACGCGCTCGGCGTCGCGAGTCCCGGCCCGGATTTCGCGATGGTGATTCGCCAGACGCTCGCACACGGTCGCCGCGTCGGCGTGCTCACCGCACTGGGCATCGGCAGCGGGATCGTTTTTCATGTCGCCTGGGGCATGTTCGGCCTGGGCTGGGCCATCCAGCGCTTCCCCGCGCTGCTCGACGTGCTGCGCTACGGCGGCGCCGCGTTTCTGCTGTGGATGGGCGTCAACGCCCTGCGTTCGAAGCCCTCGCCGACGATCCACCGTATCGAAGGCGAGCGCCCCGGCCCGGATGCCGGTGCCGCATCGCGCGCCTACCTGGTGGGCCTCGCGACCAACCTACTCAATCCTAAAGCCCTCCTGTTCTTCGTCGCCCTCTGTTCCAGTGTCGTCACCGCGGGAGCCTCGGCTGCGCTGCGACTCGGGCTCGGCCTGTGGCTGGCCTGCGCGACCGCAGCGTGGTTCAGCGTCGTCGCCTTCACTGCGGGGCACGAAGCGGTTCGCGGCCGGCTCGCGCAGCGCGCCTGGCTGATCGACCGGGCGATGGGCGTGGTCCTGGTGGGACTGGGTCTCGCAGTGATGACGTCGTAGATCGGGCGTAGGCCGGTTCAAGCCGAAGGCGGAACCGACATCGTGCTCGAAGCAGGCGAGCCATTTCAGACCGGCGCATGTCGGGTCCGCCCGCATGAAGCCGCGGGCTTGACCCGACCTACACCCGACTTGCACCCGATCTAATGCTCGTGCACGTCCAGCCCCCAACGCAGCGCCACACGCATCAAGGCATTGGTGCCGTAAAGACCCAACGTGTTCATCAGCCGCGCGCGGTGGGTTTCGACGGTCTTGACGCTCACGCCCAGCAGGCTCGCAATCTCCTTGGTCGATCGCCCCTTGCCGATCAGGGTCAGCACCTGTCGCTGGCGCGGCGTCAGCGAGGCGCTATCCTCCACCCGGGTGTCGTCACGTCGATCCAGCAGCAGATTGGAAACCGCAGGACTGATGTAGGTCTGGTCCCGGAGCACCGAGCGCAACGCCAGACCCAGTTCCGCCGGATCGGCCTGGCGGGTGAGGAACCCGGCTGCACCCAGGCGCATCGCGGCGCGCACCTGGCCGGCCTCGGGACGCGCGGCCAGCAGGATCACCGCGACCTCGGGATAGTGCCTGCGGATCTGCGCCAGGGCATCGATGCCGCTGAGCACCGGCAATTCGGTATCCACCAGGGCCGCCCGCGGCCGCAACTGCGCGATCAGGCTCAGCAACTCCTGTCCGTCCGCCGCTTCCGCCACCACCTCGGCTGGTCCCTGCTTCTCGATCAGCAGCCGCAGGGCCGCACGCACCAGGCCCTGGTGCTCGGCAAGAATCAGCTTGTAGGGAGAGCGGACCGCGTTGGGCATGTCGCTACTGTGCACAGGCCCTGTCGTCACGTCACGTCTTGCCCCTCACAACCCCTGTCCGCCAGCGCACCTGGACGATCAAGCGTCCACCGCCGGCCCCCTCACGACTCGGGCATCAGCGGAACCACCGCGGCTTCCAGGGCGGCCGCCAGCGAGACGACGAACGCCCCACTCAGATGGTGGTCGTCCCGATAGCGGACGATTCCGGTCAAAGGATCCATGCCCTCGCATCGCGGTTTCGGGCAGATCGCCTGGGTCAGGTCGATGAACGACACGCGGTCCAGGTTCTCCGCCGCCCTGACACTCAGGTCATGGGCGACGGTGTGCTGCGCGTTGTCGCGGTCGAAGCCACAGGTGCTGGCGCGGGAACCGAACCGAACCTGTCGAGCCAGGCACTTCGGCACGTCGAAGCCCGGCCGTGGCGTGTTCTGGATGACGGCGGTTTCCAGCCCGGCGCGGTCGAACCGGGAAAGGAGTTGGCGCTGGCCGCGCAACCACTCCGTCGAATCGATCTCGCTGTCCGGTGAATCGACGTCGGTGTCGGAGTAAACGTCCTGCCCGATCAGGATCAGATCCGGCCGGATCCGGAGGATCTTCGCCATCGCCTCCTCACGCCAGCGTTCACACTCCTCGTAAACCCTGCCGAGCAAAAGGTTGGTAATGCGGACCGGCATCGGAGGGCAGCCCGACTTGGTCAGGGGAATCAGGCGCCAACCCTGTCGAGCCGCGAGATCTTCAAGGCCCGGAAACCACTGCGCGGCATGAGAATCGCCGAACAGCACCAGCGTGAGATGGGACGAGCGGTCGCCAAACTCGCAGGCCACCACCTTGACCATCACCAGGTCCAGGTGACAGTCGCTGCGGTAGATATGCGGGATATCGCTGCGCACGTTGGTGAATTTGGCCTGGTCCGGGGAATGCGCTTCGGCCACTGCAAACTGGCGCCAGCCACCGGCAAAACTCACGCATAACGCCGTCGTCGCCATCGCGAGTCCGAGCGAAAGCACTTTTCTCGGCACCAGCAGCGGATGAACCCGGATCGGGTTTTCCAGCAGACGGTACGACGCGTCAGCCAGCACCAGCGACAGCCCGACGCAGGCAAGTTTGGCAACAACACCCGCTTGCGGGATCAGCACGTCGGCCAGCACCAGCACCGGCCAATGCCACAAGTACCAGGAGTAGGAACGCCGCCCGATCCAATGCATGACCGGGTTGTCCAGCATCGCCGTCACCGGATTCGTTATGGGATGGGGTGCGCCCGAGACGAATCCGGTCAACAGCAGCGCCGTCCCCAGCGCCGGCAGCAGGGCGGCATATCCGGGGAACTGCGTGTCGCCATCGAACAGGCTGCCGGCGATCACCACCGCCACCAGGCCGAACCCTTGCAGCACAGGTCCGATCAGACGATACCGCGCCACCCATTGCATCGGAACCAGGGCGGCCAGTCCTCCTGCGGCAAATTCCCAGCCCCGGGTCGGCGACGCAAAGAACGCCCAGGGTTGCGCCTGCCGGGTCAGCCAGATGCAGGCGATCAGAGACAGCAGACCCAGGCCGGCCATGGCCACGATCAGCCGCGTGCGGTGCCGGGTGCCGGCGCGCAGGCCGCGATAGGCCAGGAAAATGAAGATCGGCCAGACCAGGTAGAACTGTTCCTCGACGGACAGCGACCAGGAGTGCAGCAGGGCATTGCGCGCCTCATCGGCCGCCAGGTAGTCGGTCGAGCCGCGCGCGAACCAGAGGTTGGAGACGTACAGCGACATCGCGATCGCGGAATTGGCCAGCGCACGCAGTTCGTTGGGCGAGTAAACGAAGTTGGCGGCCAGCAAGGTCACCAGGACGACCAGAACCGCGGCCGGCAACAGGCGCCGCGCACGGCGCGCGTAGAACCGCGCGAAGTCCAGACGCCCGGTCGTCTCGATTTCCCGCACCAGCAGGCCGGTGATCAGATATCCGGACACCACGAAGAACACGTCGACGCCAACGTACCCGCCCGGCACCCAGGACAGGCCGGCGTGATAAGCGACCACGAGCAGGATCGCGACGGCGCGCAGGCCTTCGATATCCGGCCGGAACGCCGAAGCCGCTTCGCCCGCACTACGGGATTCCTGCTGCAAGCCCTTTCTCTCCGAAGCAAAATCGATTGATTCGCGGTGCAGCCAACGCGGTGTCCAGGCGCCATGCCACGTAGCCCGAACCCTTATCGACCACCCGACGTTGACCCCGAACTGCGGCTCGATGCCGCTTCGGCGCTTGATGTTTAGCAGTATCCGTACCGCCGGAGGCCTCAGCCCAAGTCCTTGAAACACCGCCGGTAGGCGAGGATCGAAGGCTGGCTGCCATGCAAGATGAAGGGCGCCGCCGGATATTCCCGGCGAGTTGCACGAAATCTCACGTAACGGCGCGGCCCCCCAGCCGGTACGACGAACCATACAGGCCCGGGCGATGGCCGCATAACCCGCTCGTCAGATCGGGCCGGAGCCGACTCCGGTGGATGCGCTGCGCTTATCCACCCAACGCCACGTCGATCGTAGGGTGGATAAGCGAAGCGCATCCACCTTCGCAGCCCGAGCGATCGCGGGACCCCTGTTTAATGAAGGCCGCGCAAGCCGCGATCAGCCCTGTTTCAGGCGCCTCGCACCGGCCAGCTTGCGGCGATGCTGCAAAAACACGTAACGCACCAGCAGATCCTCGCAGGCGTCACCCATGCGCAGAAAGCCGACCCGCAGCCAGCCCGGCTCGTCGGCCATCACCTCGGCCGGCATCAGCAGCGGCCGTGGCAGCACGCGATGCAGCGACACACTGAAAACCCCCACCGTACCGGGCTTCGGCATCGCGTCCACCGCACTGCCGGCCCAGCGCGCGCCCGCGGCGCTGAACTGCACCATGCGCTCCGGCAGTGCCGTGTCGGCCATCAAACGCGCCGACAGCAGTTCGATCACCAGGTCCAGCTTGCGCTCCAGGCGCTGGAACTCCGCGCTGCTCTCGTGCTCCTCGTCCTTGCGTGGAGCGCCCTGCTCTTCCAGCGCTAGCAGGGTCTGGAGCACCGCCACCGCCTCCTCCTCGCAGCGCGCGAGCGTGGTCTCATCACGCACAGAGGCGGACGCCTCGAAGCCCACGCGCGCGCGCTCGGAGAACCGCGGCAGGCCACCGAATGGATCGTGCACAGCGTTCATGGCATCACCTTCATCATTGGAATGCCGACGAGCGCGGCATCGTGTCCCAGGCATCCTTGATCGGGCGCAGCACGTCGGCCACCTCGTCGAGCATCGCCGGGTCGCCGGCCGCGTTGGCCTGCGCGAGCCGGCGCAGCACGTAGTCGTAGAGCGAATCGAGACGCTGCGCGATCGGCCCGGCATTACGGTCCAGGCACAGACGCAGGTGCTCGACAACGGAAATGGCCGAGCCGATGTTCTGCACCCGACCCATCCGGTCGCCATTGCGCGCCGCGCCGCGAGCGCGGGCGACGCGATCCAGCGCGCCTTCCAGCAACATCGCGATCAACTGATGCGGGCTCGCCGTCGGCGCGACGGTGGCGACCCCGGAATGCTGGTACTGGCGGATGGCCTGCGTGCGGGACATGGCGATCATGGTCGAGAGGATAGGGAGGGAACTGAGCGTTTATCGGCAACCGGCGATCGGACTTGAGGCGGCGGCGTCCAAAACGGACGGACTGACATCCGGTTCCAACGTCCGATCGCAGCCGCTATGCTCGTCGCACGGGACGGGAGTTTCAGGAATGGCCGGTTCAGCAGGCGACAACGCAGAGGTGGGAGCGGCCGCGGCCTCCCGGCGCTGGACCTTTGCTGGCGCCGTCTTTGAAGAACGGACCTTGCAGCTGTTCGTCGACGGCGAACTCAAGGACCTGGAGCGCAAGCCGCTGGAAGTCCTGCGTCACCTGCTGGATCACGCCGGCGACGTGGTGACCAAGGACGAGCTCCTGGAATCCGTCTGGCCGGGCAGAGTTCTGACCGAAAACGTCCTGACCAAGTGCATCGGCCGCCTGCGCAACGTCCTGCACGACCAGGACCAGTCCGTCATCAAGACCGTCCACGGCTACGGCTTCCGGTTCGTTGCGCCGGTAATAGTGGCGGTCACCGAGCGCACCGAGGCCCCGGCCCACTTCGATTTCAAGAACGGCGATCACCCACCGCTACGGCCGCTATGGAGTCTGATCGAACGCCTGGGCACCGGCGGCCACGGCGAGGCCTGGTTGGTGCGGCACGACAAGACCGACGAAGCGCGGGTGCTCAAGTTCGCCAAGGACGACGCCGCGCTGTCCGGGCTCAAGCGCGAGGTCACCCTGTTCCGCCTGCTGACCGGGAGCCTCGGCAGCCGCGCCGAGATCGTTCAGGTACTGGACTGGAATTTCGAGCAGGCACCGTTCTTCGTCGAAAGCGAATACGTTCGCGACGGCAGCCTCACGCAGTGGGCGCGTGCGCGCAGCGGCGTCCACGATCTGCCGCTGAACGAGCGCATCGAGCTGATCGCCCGCATCGCCGAGGCCGTGTCGGCGATGCACTCGGTGGGCGTGCTGCACAAGGATCTGAAACCGTCCAACGTCCTGGTCCTGGCTCAACCCGTCGGCCCGCCGAAGATCAAACTCGGCGACTTCGGCAGCGGCGGCCTGCTGGATCGCTCGCGCCTGGAAGCGATGGACATCACGCGCATGGGATTCACCAAGACCCTGACCACGCTCGGGACTACCTCGGGCACCCCGCTGTACCTGGCCCCGGAACTGCTCGCCGGCCAGCCGTCCACGGTGCAGGCCGATGTGTATGCGCTCGGCGTGATGCTCTACCAGATCGTCGTCGCCGATTTTCATCGTCAGCTCACGACGGGTTGGGAGCGCGAGATCGAAGACGAGGTTCTGCGCGAGGACATCGCGCAGGCCGCGGCGGGCGATCCGCTGCAAAGGCTGAGCGACGCCGGCGAACTCGCACGACGGTTGCGTAGCCTCGCGGCCCGGCGTGCGGAACGCGATGCGGAGCGGCAGGCGCGGGCGAAGGCAGAAGCAGAAGAGCGGGCACGCGATCGTTGGAAGGCGCGGCGGGCGGCGATGATCGTGGCCCTGGTGGTGTTGGCGGTGGGTCTGGTCGTCAGCACCTGGCAGTTCGTGGAAGCAAGCAAGGCCAGAAAGCAGGCGGAGGCGGAAGCCGCGCGGGCGAAAACGGTGGGAGATTTTCTCAACCGCGATGTTCTATCCGTCGTCAGTTCTGGGCAGCGCTCGGTAAAATACTTGACTGTCCGTGAGTTACTCGACTCTGCCGCTGCGCAGATCGGAACGCGGTTCGACGACCAACCGCGGACGGCCGCGGAAATTCACCAGTCGCTCGGAGCCTCGTATTTCGCGCTTGAAGACGCCCATCAGGCACAGATCGAGTTGGAAAAAGCCTTGGCGCTGTACGAGTGGATCGACGGCGCGGGGTCGGTCGCGAGCGCACAGATCGTGAGCCAGTTGATCCCGCTCAAACTCTCGGAGAATGAACTGCCCCAGGCCATCGGGCATTTTGAGAAAATCCTCGAAGATGCACGCGACCGCATGGGTGCAGGCGAATCTGCCGTGGCGTCTCTGGGGATCGAACTCGCCTGGGGCTGGTACTCCCTTGGACATCTGGACGAGTCCGCTGCTCGCTTTCGTACGCTGTCGGATCAGGTTTCCGCCGGGACGATTGCGGATGCGGTGGTAGCGGGCCGGATCGAAGCCGGTCTTGGTCGGGTCCTGTCCGATCTGGGTGATTTCAACCCTGCCCGCAGGCGTTTGCTGCTTGGGCGTGACCGACTGACCAAAGCGCTGGGACCGGAGCACGGTGAAGTGTCCTGGGCGCGGCTCGACCTGGGTCGCCTGGCCATCGAAACTGGAGACTTCGAGCTGGCGGAGACCGAGTTGCAGGCCGGGCTGAAAATCGCCGAGGCATGGAACGAGCCGAGTTTCGGTCGCGTGGTATCCGCGCGCTCTTACCTGGGGCGCTTGCGTCTGGAGCAGAAACGTTACGACGAGGCGATCACAATCCTCACCTCGGCCATACGCGACGGCGCTCCGCGAGCAGGCGAGCTCGACCAACTCTCGTCTGTGCGCCGCAGTCTGGCTCTGGCTTACCAGAGGACCGGGCAGTTCGATCGTGCGTTACCGATGATGGAGCAAGCCCTGCAGAGTTGCGCCGCGGCGCTCGGTCCGCGCAGCGTGCTGACCCGTCTGATCCGAGTATCCCTGGCCGATCTGCTGCGTGAGATGAATCGACCAGACCAAGCCTGGCGCACTCTGCACGAGTTCGGCGATTTCGATTTCAACGATGTAGCGCGGGATCACCCCAACAACGCCGAACTGCTGCGCGTCAAGGGCCTGCTCTGGGCCGCCGCTGACGAGCGCGATAAGGCCCGCGCGGCACTCAACGAGGCGTTGCGAATTGCCCGCCAGACGTTCGGATCGACCCACGCCCGCACCCAATCCCTCAACGAAGAATTGGCCCGACTCTGAATTCATGAACCTCGGCGTGTCGATGACCTCGCGTTGCAATGCGGCCTGCCGACATTGCTCCACCAGTTGCGGGCCGAGCAAGACCACGACCCTGGATACGGACGATGTCCTGCGCGTGGTGTCCGAGGCGGTCGAACTCGGCATGGGACAGCCGCTGCGACTGGTGATCACCGGCGGCGAGCCCTTTCTGGATTTGACGCGCCTGCGGCACGTGATCGAGCACGCCGGCCGCCTGGGCGTCGAGGTCGCCTGTGTCAGCAACGGCTACTGGGCCACGTCCGACGCGAAGGCCGTGAGTATCCTGGCCGATCTGAAATCCCTGGGACTCTCTCGTCTCGCACTCAGCGTCAGCCGCTATCACAGCGAGTTCGTCAAGATTCAGCGTGTGCGTCGCGCGGTGCTCGCGGCTCGCAGCACCGGCATCCGCTCGTCGATCAAGTGCGCGCTCACCCAGGAAGACAGCCTCCACGAGCAATTGCCGCCCTCGTGGCTGGACTTTGCCGACCTCGCCGACGAAGTCGAGTATTTTCGAGTCATCGGTCCGGGTCGCGACGATGCTCCGCTGGCTCCTTCGGACCTGTTCCCGGGCCATGGGCTACCCCTGGGTCCCTGTCCGTCGGAAGAACTCGTGGTTCGCGAAGATGGACGGGTTCGCGTTTGCGGTTCGGCGAGCGCTCTGAACGGCTTTCACGAGGTCGGTTCGATCGCCGAGCAGCCGATCGCCATCCTGTACCGACGCGCGGCCGTTCGCGGCAAATTCCAGATCCTGAGAGAGCACGGGCCCATCGCAATGGCGAGAGAGATCATCGCGCGTGGCCTGGGCACTCGGTTGCGGGACAACTATGCCAGCGTCTGCGAACTGTGCAGCGACATTGCGCGGGATTCCGAACTCGCGGCTATCGCCGAGGAGCTTGGCGAGGCCCGCGAGATCGAACAGTTGAAAGCTACAATGAGTGCGACGCTGTATATCCCGTGAACACATTCCTACAACAAGGCCTCCTCGGCCCGGACGTCACTTACAGGAGAGTTTGCGATGCCCCTACAACAGGATCCCATTATCCCCGACCCCAACCCTGGCGTTGATAGCGCGACGCAGGCACAGACCGTCATGCTGATCCAGAAAGCGATGGGCGATCGAGGGTGGCGGGACAGGTTCTTGTCAAACCCCATCGCCGAAGCTGCGGCACTGGTCCCGCCCATCAGGATCCATCCGATACAGGCAGAGCGAATCAAGTGCATCGACTTCAACGCCTTTTTCATCATGCGGCGCAACGTCGACGAGATACCGGTGAAATCCCTGGCCCGCGCCCGGCACGACAATGCGCAGATGATTTGCGCGGCTGCTTACGTGGTCCGATGGAATGCACCTGTCGGTGAAAGCTACGGATCGCAGGAGTGGGTGCAACCGCCGTACCCCTGAGAGCCGAATCTGTGCGGGCCATTGCAGCCGATGCCATTCCTGCGTAGTGAACAGATCGCGGGCGCGCAGTCGGCGACGATGAATCCCCAGCCTCCGGACGTGCGCTACACGGCTCCATTCATCTTCGCAATGCAGAGCAGATCGGCCAGCCCAAATTCGTGCGCCTGCGAAAGTCCGAGTATGGGCTGCCAGTCGGGGGTCCTGTGGACCCACGAGGTTGGATCATGGCGCAACAGGCCGATGAGGACCTCGGCGACAATCCGCGCGCCGAGAGGGCCCAGTTGCTCGCCGTTTCGCTGCTTTTCGGCCTCCGCCAGGACGTAGAACCACAGGGGCGCCTCGTAGTCCATGAACGCCTCGAATCCCCCTCCCCAGAGCTGATCCTGCGGGATCGTTTCAATCCTCTCGACGCCGGCGCGCCTCGCCGCTTCGGCAGCCTGCGGCCCGGAAGGCAGGGCGAAATCGATCTGCCTTTGCAGCGTGCGTGCGGGCAGCGAATAAAGCGGTAATCCTTTCAGGTGTCGCCTGGCCGCGGCTGGCAGAACGAATAGCGGCGGAGCGATCCGTCGATCAATACGCGAGGAAAAGCGCGTGCCAGACGACGGCAGTGGACCGATCTTCAGAAGGAAATTCCAATCGATGAGATCCTTGCTCGACGCGCGGCTGTACTGTAGGTCGGTGCGCGGCAGTTGGGGATTGCTCCATGGCAGAGTATCCGGGTTCTCGGGAAATACCCGGGCCTGGAAATCACGCCCCAGCACATATCGGGTCTGTACTTGGCTGTGTCCGAAACGGAAGACGGCGGCCGAAAATTCCGCTGGCACCCACAGCGGCGCATCCGCGCGGGGCCTGAACAGCCGGGCGGGGTTGGGCAGATCGAGCAATTCACTAACGAGCTGGGGTCCAACCAGCTTCGGCAGGTATTCGCGCACCACGATCCATTGATAGTGCCAGCGCACCAGTCGCTGAGCCCGCTCGAATTCGTCCTCCGAATTGTCGAGTCCGTCATCGAGGTGATCTTCACGTACCCGTCGCAACACCTCATTGTGAAAATGCAGGAACGCGACATGCAATTGAGAGACAATGAAATTTTCCGCGTTGCGCCTGTCGCCCAGCAGTGGTCGGGCCACTTGCTCGTCCCAAGGAAGATCCATCAATCGCTGACCGTCGTCCACCAACGCCCCGACGCGCATCAAGCCGCCCGAATTCTCCACGTAGAGGCGCGGGTCCGCGGCGGGTCCACCGCCGTACAGACTATCGAGCGATAAGCTGGGCGCACGGTCGTTGCGTATTCGCCAGGGATCGTTGGGTTCACCCAGGACCGAATCCTCGTCAAGACCGATGTCATGGTCGATGAACTGACCCAGATAGGTGAACGCGGCGTCGATCATGGGGTTGTCGAAACGCCCCAATCCATCTACGGGAATGCCGGGAGCCCCGCCGTGACCCTGGTGAATGGGGTCCATCACCATGGGCCCGTTCGCAGCACCCAGGACAGCCGGGACTGGATACCGCATAGGCTCCCGGGTGGGCTCGAACAGCCGACCAAAGCCGCGATTTCTCGGCTCCGACGCTCGATTGCCCGCCATACCGCCACCCCGTCGCCTGTCCTTTCCGACAGTTTAGCCGGTGACCTTTTCTCCCGAACGAGCGGCGCGCTTCAGGCTTCGTATCTCAATTTCCCGAACCGGGAAGCGCGCCCAACTGCGTTGCGGGATGATTGCTCGTCGTCCGTAAGCTCCCCAGCAGTGAATCCAGCGCCGTGAACTGTGCGCGATACCGCCGCTCCACCGCGGCCATGCGCAGGTCGAGCACGTCGCGTTGAAGGCGCAACGGCTTGCGTGCGACCTCAAATATCGAACCGAACGGCCATCGAGTCGCGCAGCGAGCTGCGCCCCTCCATCGCTTGCTTCGATTCAGCTGGCACTTCGGTATCTGTCAATACGTCCCGAACTCGTTACCACTCTGAAGCGCCGGGCGACCGAACTCCGGTCTGAGCTTGAACGGGACAGAGAACCGATCCTGATCACGCAACATGAGTTGCCCGGCGCCTATCAGGTCGACATCGAGACCTACGAGGTGCAGCAAAAACGGATGAGCCTGCTTGAGGGTATTGCTCGTCGAGAGCCAAGCCATTGAAGACGGGTGCACCGTCACGCACGCGCAAGCCGGGCAGCGCATGGCTCGATGGCTGAAATAATCTGGTCCGACCCGGCGTTGAGCGATCTTGACGCCATTGCCGATTACATCGCTCCCTCACGCAACGAGCAGCTTCCGAAGTAACGCAGTGGACCGGACGTCTCTGCGCATAGCGGTCTACCGGTTGCTCGACCCCGGCAGATTCGACAACTGCTGCGTCAGATAACTGCTCGTCGTCTGCAAGCTCCCCAGCAGCGAATCCAGCGCCGTGAACTGCGCGCGGTACCGTCGCTCCACTGCGGCCATGCGCAGGTCGAGTGCGTCACGCTGGTCGCCAATGTCCTCCAGCCTCGACTGCAAACCCTTGGTTTGCGCTTCGATACGGCCGGCGGTGCCGAGATAGCCGTCGAGCACGGCGGACAGGCGCGTGGCGAAACCTTCGCTGCCCTCGAACAGCGCCTTGACGCCTTCGCGGTCCGTGGCCAGGGCTTCGGCGAGCTTGCCGCTGTCGAGCTTGAGCGTGCCGTCCTTGTTGGTGGTGATGCCCAGTTCGACCAGCAGGGTGAACTCGCCACTGCCTGCAGCGGAACTGCCACCCAGAATGCTGCGCAGTTGCTGGCTGGCACTGCGCACGCTGGCCTCGCCGATCAGCGGGCCACCCGACTTGCTGGCGGCGTCGTAGCGGGTGTAGGTCGAAACCGTCGCGACAAAGGCGTTGTAGGCCTTGACCAGGTTCTCGACCCCGCTGGTGGCGGCGGTGCTGTCATTGTTGACGGTGAGTGTGCCGACGGTGCCGGGCTCCTCCTTGAGCAGGGTGAAGCTGACGCCGTCGATGGCGTTGCTCACCGAGTTGGAGCCGCTGCTGAAGCTGAAGCCATCGACCTTGAATTGCGCGTCTTCGGCGGGCTGAACCTCGGACGTGGTCACCAACGGCGTCGTGGTGGAACTCACTGTGAGCAACTTGGCGGTTCCGGTTTCACGCGCGGTCAGCAGCAGGCGCGCGCCGCCGGTCTCGTTGATGATCGTCGCGCTCACGCCCTGGTTGTCGCTGGCCTGGTTGATGCGGTCGCGCAGGGCCGTGAGCGTGTTGCCGCTGTCATCGAGCGTGACGGTGAACGATTCCGCGCCGACACCGAGGGTTACGGTGCCGTTGCCGATCACGCTGCTGGAACTCGCGTACGCGGAGGTCGCGATCTTGTGCGCCTGGGCGAGATTGAGCACCTCGACACCATAGGTGCCGGGAGCCGCCGAACGGCCCGCGCTGGCGGCAAACAGTTCGGGTTTCGACGAGGCGGCGTTGAGCCTGGCCAGAGCGGAGCTGCTGCCCTTGAGCGCGTTGACGGCGCCCTGGAAGCCGGCCATCGCAGCCTTGAAGATGCCGATGGCCGACAGCGTGGTCGCGGTCCTGGATTGCGAGCGGTCGAGTCGGCCCTGCGCGGGTGCGCGCTCGGCGGCGACCAGTTGGGTGACGAGGTTGGCGACGTCGAGACCGGAGCCGATACCGGCGGATGAGATGGGCATGTCGATCGCTCCGGAGAATTTTGGACGAGGTGTAGGTCGGGTGTAGATCGGATGTAGGTCGGATCAAGCCGATGGCGGATCCGACACCGCGCGCCCTCGACGTAGGGACACGTCGGCTCCGGCCACGAAAAGCGCGTGGCCTTGAGCCAATCTACGGGCGTGGATGGATTTCACGCTTCTGCCCTGATCAGGCAGGGCTCGCGGGCCGACGACAATGACCTTGCGATGCGCAGTGCTTCCTCGCTCGGCATCTGCCGCAGCACGGTGCCATCGCGCGAATCGATGAGACTCACGACCACCCGGCCCGATTCTTCATCGATGCGGAAACTCAATTCTGCATCGGTCTGCGCGATGAAGTCGGACAGCTTGCGTACGGCGTCGCCGAGCGTGGCGACCGAAACCTCGAGCGGCTCGGCGGCTGAAGCTGAGGCCGAGACCGCAGGCACGGTTCCAGATGTCGGTGCCAGCAAAGCGCGAAAGCCCTCGCCTGGTGGAGCGAGAGCGGTCGCGTTGAAACTGATTTTCTCGGTGGTCATGGTGACCTCCTTCAATCTCCTTCCGGCAGCAACGCGGGTCGCGCGTGGGTCAGGCCCGCGGCTTCATGCGGGAGGACCCGACGATGCGGTCCGTCGAGGGCGGATGTCGGCTCCGGCCGCGAAAAGCACGCGGCCGGAGCCGACCTACACCCAGCTTCTTTCTTAACCGCGCAGCAGGCTCAGCACGTTCTGCGGCGCCGAGTTGGCCTGCGCGAGCATCGCGGTACCGGCCTGCTGGAGAATCTGCGAGCGGGTCAGGTTGGCCGTTTCCTTGGCGAAGTCGGCGTCCTGGATGCGGCCGCGCGAGGCGGACAGGTTTTCCGACGTGGTCTGCAGAGACGCGACGACCGAGCTGAAGCGGTTCTGCACCGCACCGAGCGAGGCACGCGCCGAGTTCACCGAATTGAGCGCGGCATCCATCTGGCGCAGCGCGGAATCAGATCCCGCGACGCTGGAGATGTCGAGCGTGGCGAAGCCGGTGCTGCTGGCCAGGGCCGTGGTCGCAGCGGTCAGCCCTGTGGTGGCCGTGGTCGCGGAACCGCCGGCGAACGCGATCGTCACGGCCGCCGAGGTCGAGACCAGGGTCACGGTGGTGGCGGTGTCGTTGACCGCATACACGCCGGTCGTATCGGACACCGAGTTCACCGCGGTGCGGATGCTGGCAGAACGCTCGGTGGCGCTGGTGTCAACCCCGACGGCGCCGACGCTGGTGCCGTTGATGGTCAGATCGCCAGCGGTGATCGCGGTGAACGTGCTTGCGGCGACGCCCGTGACCTGGGCGCTGGAGTAGGTGCCGAGGTTGGCGGACGAGGAATCGACGATGGCCGCGATGCTGATGGTCTGGCCGGCGTTGGCGCCGACCTGGAACGCCTGGTTGGTGAAGCTGCCGTCGAGCAGGTTCACGCCGTTGAACGAGGTCTGTGAGGCAACGCGATCGATTTCCGAACGCAGGGCCTGGGCTTCGGTGTTGAGCGCATCGCGATCGGACTGGCTGTTGGTGGCGTTGCGGCTCTGCACCGCCAGTTCGCGGATGCGCTGGAGATTGTTGGTGACTTCCACCAGTGCGCCTTCAGCGGTCTGCGCGAGCGAGATGCCGTCGTTGGCATTGCGTGCAGCCTGGTCGAGGCCGCGGATCTGCGTGGTGAAGCGCTCGCTGATGGCGAGGCCGGCGGCGTCGTCCTTGGCGCTGTTGATGCGCAGGCCCGAGGACAGGCGCTGCAGGGACGTCGCCAGTGCGCCCTGCGACATATTCAGATTCCGCTGGGCGTTGAGCGACGAGACGTTGGTGTTGATGGTCTGAGGCATGACATTGACTCCTGGTTTGAGAGGGTTCCCGCCGGGCACATGCCTGGGTGGGCTTGAGCTGCGGCGGGTTTCGATTGAGTGCCGTTGCTGTAAGGTTTTTCGGCGTGTCTGGCGATTTCTTTAGCGCCAGCCGGGGAGCCGGATGTGCGGTGCGATCTGCCCGATCGGCGGAGCCGATCAGCCGAGATAGTCGAACAGCGACATGCCCTGCACGCGCAGGTACGACTGCTGCGCCGCTTGCAGCGCGGTGAGCTGAAGGTTCAGGCGGCCGGTCGCCTCGGCGTAGTCCAGATCACGAAGTTCGGAGAGCGCCGATTGCGCTTGCACGTCGAAGGTCTCGATCTGGTCTGCGGCCTGATCGACCGCGAGCAGACGATTGCCGACGGTGGCGCGGACGTCCGACATGCGATTGAGGCCAGCGTCCAGTTCCTCGATCGCACCGAACAGCGCGGTCTGTTCCTGCGCCCGTGCCGCGGCGCTGGCCGGAGCGGATTGCACGAGGCCGATCAGCTTCTGCACGGTCGCGAACACGTCCTGCGGCTGGCTCGGCGTCACGCTGAAGCGGTCGCCGTCCGCCGGTGTTCCGCTGAGGGTGAGGTCAACGCCGCGGAAGCGGATCGCGGAGCCGGATTGATAGGTACTGCTGGCGACCAGCGCGTTGCCTGCGTCGCGGACCTCGTAATTGCCACCGTTGAACGTGAGCGCGTAGGTCCCGCCGTCCCAGCTTGTTGCATCGACGAGCGAGGCTGCGCCGAGTTGAGCGCTACCGGTGTTGGTGGCGGCACCGGCGACGCTGAAGGTTCCGTTGCCGGACAGCAGGTTCTGGAACACGGCGTCACCGGCGTCGCCCAGGTCGAGGCTGCGTTCGGGACCGATGTCGAGCACGCGCGCGCTGGCTCCACCCGCGTAGGTCGCACCGGAAACATCGATCGAGAAAGGTCGCGAACCGTCGGCAGACCCGCCGAACAGATACCGGCCCTCGCCGTCGTCCGTGTTGGCGATGGCGAGCAGCTCGTCCAGCCGCGCCTGCATTT
Organism: Panacagrimonas sp.; assembly: GCA_052387695.1. GTDB lineage: Bacteria > Pseudomonadota > Gammaproteobacteria > Nevskiales > Nevskiaceae > Panacagrimonas. Next base: position 32,997 of record JBQTIX010000037.1, read on the forward strand.
CCGAGGCGATCGCACGACGCGAATCCGCCGACTGCGTGCCACTGTTGGCCTGCACCGCCAGTTCGCGGATGCGGTTGAGCGCGTCGTTGGCGGAGGACAGCGCGGTTTCTTCGAGGCCGAGGCGATGGCGCGCGACCGAGCCGTTGTCGCGATATTGCGCGAGCTGGCTCAGGCGCTGGTCCAGACCGGCCGCGCGCGCCCAGGCCGCAGGATCGTCCTTCGCACTGACCAGTCGCGTGCCGAGCGCGAGTTCGTTCTGCGTCTTCGACAACGCGGCCTGGTTGCGCAGGATGTTGGCGATGCCCTGGTGGTGCAGCGCGGCGGTGGAGATTCTCATGAGCGCGTCCGTTGTAGGTCGGGTGTAGGTCGGATGTAGGTCGGATCAAGCCCGTGTGCTTTTCTCGGGCGGATCCGACAAGCGCCGGTGGGAGGCCCCGACCGCCACGTCGGCTCCGGCCGTACGAAGCCGCGGCCTTGAGCCGACCTACGCCGACCCACGATGGCGGCTGCGAGGCTCATGGCCTATCTGCGCGCCGCATCGAGCAGCGACTGGAAAATCGCGTCGGCGACGGCGATCACCTGCGCCGCGGCTTGATACGCCTGCTGGAAACGCACGAGGTCGGAGGCTTCCTCGTCCAGGCTCACGCCGGAAACGGAGTCGCGGCTGGCCTGCGATTGCGCGAGCAGGTTTTCCTGCGCGGTCCTCGCCACGCCGGCCTGTTGCGCCTGGTTGCCGACCCGCGCGACCAGTTCGCTGTTGGCGGCGTTGAACGTGTTGCGTCCGCCATCGAACAGGCCCTGGGTTGCGAGGCCGGCGAGCGCACGCGCATTGCTGTTGTCGCTCGAATTCGCCGGGCTGCCCGCCGCCGCGGCTGCGATGCGCGCGGGATCGGTGATCGCCACGCGCACTTGGCCGGCCGCGTCGGCGGTCGGGCGGATGAGAAAGCGATCGCCCGCTGCGGCGCTGCCGCTGACGGTGAAACTCAGGCCAGCGGCGGAGAACGGATCGGCCGACGTGCCGCTGCCGCTTAGCGGAACACCGGCATCGGTTGCGGCATGGCTCAGCGCCCAGTTGGAGCCGTCGAAGTGCAGTTCGTAGTCCTCGCCGGTGAGTTGAGCGACGTTGGCGAAGCCGACGCCGATCTGCGCGTTGCCGGCGTTGGCTTGCGCCGACAAGGCGGTGCCGGAAACGGGCGCAAAGAAGTCGCCGCCGGCCTGACCGCTGGAATCGACGCCGAGCGCATTCTGCGCATTGACAGACTCCACGAGCCCGACCGCAAGCCGGCCCAGCCGGGCCTGCGCCGGATCGAGCACCTCGCGCCGCGCATCGAGCAGTCCGCCCAGCGAGCCGCCTCCGATCTGGCCGGTGATGGCGGTGCCGTTGAACGTGACCTCGACGCGACCGGACCGGAACGCATCCGCGGTCACGCCGAGCTGGCCCGCCTGCTGTCCGAGCACCAGCGCCTGGCCGCTGCCGGCAAACACATTGATCGAACCGTCGTCCGCCTCGACCGTGCGGATGCCGATCTTGCCGGCAAGTGTCTGGATCAGTTGATCGCGCTGGTCGAGCAGGTCGTTCGGCGGCTGGCCGCCCGCGGCACCGCGAGCCTGCGCGACGCGCTCGTTGAGATCGGCGATGGCGCTCGCGGTCTGGTTGATCTGGTCCACGTCCTGGCGCACGCGGGCGCTCAGTTCCGATTGCAGGCCATCGACGCTGTCTTGCAGAGACCGCAGACGTGTCGCCAGCGCGTCGGCGCCGGCCAGCGCGGACTGGCGGCTGGCGGTGGACGCCGGGTTGGCCGCGAGCGTGTTGAGACCGTCGAAGAATCCATTGAGCGCTGGCGAAACCCCGGTGGTGGAATCGGACAGCCAGGCGTCGAGCGTGTTCGCAACGCCTTCCAGCGCTTCCGAGCGCGCGTAGGCCGAGGTGTCCGCGACGATGCGCGCGCCCACGAAGCTGTCGGTGATGCGGCGGACGGTGGCGGTATCGACCCCGCTGCCGATGTAGCCGTCGCCGGAGGGTCCACCAAGACGCGACGTGAGCTCCACCCGCTGGCGCGAAAAACCCGGCGTGTTGACGTTGGCGATGTTGTGCCCGGCCGTGTCCAGCGCCCTGCGATACGCGAGCAGGGCAGAGACACCGGTGGAGAGCAGATCGGACATCGGTCGGCGAGATCAGAGCGTGTGAGTCTTGTGTGTGTTCATCGGCCGGCTGTTGGCCAGCTTGAGCAGCTTGTCGGCGTAGTCGGGATCGGTGGCGTAGCCGGCTGCCTGCAAGCCCTGTGCGAAGCGGGCCGTGTGCGTCCCGTTCTTCAGTGCTTCCGTGTAGCGCGGATTGGATTTGAGGAAGTCCACGTAGTCGTCGAAAGCCTGCGCGGGCGAGTCGTAGGCGCGGAACTCGGACGAGACTTTTTGCATGCGTCCGCCGAGATGCTCGTGCGTCGTTTTTTCGATGCGCGCACCGTCCCAGTTCTGCGTCGCCTTGATGCCGAAGTAGTTGTGCGTGGATCGGCCGTCGGCGTGCAGGGGCACATGCCTGCCCCAGCCGGTTTCGAGCGCGGCCTGGGCCATGATCGCTTCGACCGGCACGCCGAGTTCGCGCGCGGCGCGTTCGGCGTGAGGGCGGATCTGGTCGATGAAGGCATCGGCGGGTGCCGACATGGTGGATGCGCTTCGCTTATCCACCCTACGGCAAGGGGTAGGCTGGATACGCGAAGCGCATCCACCAGAGCCGGCCACGGGATCGGGAGATTCTTGATTGACGGAAAGAGCTTTGCCCCGACGCGCGCTCTCACCATGAACCACGCCCCGATCGGCGAGGGCGAGTCGGGGCAGAGCCCCTCCTACAGCGGCATCGCTCCCCATCAACTGCTTCACCAGCATGTCTGCCAATCCCAGCCCCTTGCCGCTGGACAGGTGCATCGCCATCTGCTGGTCGAACAGGTCCTGATAAAAATCGGTCTGCCCACCACCCAGAATGTCGTCGCCGAGCTTGGCGGCACGCGCCGACTTGAGAATCTGTTGCGTGAAGAGCGCCTCGAACTGTTGCGCCGCCTTCTTCACGGCCTCTGGATCGTTGGCGCGCGCCGAGGCACGCAGCCCGGCGTAGCCGCTGAAATCCGTGACCGAGGGCGTGGGCAGCGCCATCACGATCCGCTAGATGATGACCAGCTCGGCGCGCAGCGCACCGGCCTGCTTGAGCGCTTCGAGAATGGCGACGAGATCGCCAGGCGACGCGCCGATCTGGTTGACCGCCCGCACCAGATCGTCGAGCGATACGCCGCCATCCAGCACGAACATCTTGCCGTCGGCGACACCGGCTTCGGTGACTTCGATCGAGCTGCGTGGCACCACGACGGTCTCGCCTTTCGAGAACGGCTCCGGCTGGCTCACCTGTGGCTTTTCGGAAATGGTCACGGACAGCGTGCCGTGCGACACCGCCGCCGGCATGACTCTCACATTGCTGCCGACGACGACCGTGCCGGTGCGTGAATTGACGATGACGCGCGCCGCGCCCTCTCCCGGCACCACGTCGAGGTTCTCCAGCTCCGACAGAAAGGCGACCCGCGCGCCCACATCGGCCGGGCCGCGAACCGCGACCGTCACCGGGTCGAGCGGATGGGCGACATCGCCGCCGAGCCGCTGGTTGATGCTCGCGGCCAGGCGCGTGGCGGTGGTGAAGTCGGGCGTGTGCAGGTTCAGATGGATCTCGGGACTGCTGTCGAAGCTGGACACGACCGCGCGCTCGATCGTCGCCCCGCCCGGAATCCGCCCCGAGGACGGCACATTGACCGAAACCCGCGAACCGTCCTTGCCCGACACGCCGAGTCCGCCGACCACGACGTTGCCCTGCGCGATCGCGTAGACCTGTCCGTCCGCGCCCTTGAGCGGACTCATCAGCAGCGAGCCGCCACGCAGCGACCCCGAGTTGGCCAGCGAGGACACGGTGATGTCGATGGCCTGGCCGGGCTTGGCGAATGCCGGCAGCTCGGCGTGGATCGCAACTGCGGCGACGTTCTTGAGCTGGGGATTGACGCCCGGCGGAAGGGTGACGCCGAGCTGGTTGAGCAGGCTCTTGAGGCTTTGAACCGTGAACGGCGCCTGCGAGGTCTGGTCGCCGGTGCCGTCAAGGCCCACCACGAGGCCGTAGCCGATCAGCGGGTTGGACCGCACGCCTGCAACAGAGGCCAGATCCTTCACCCGCTCGGCCTGCGCTGGCAGGGTCATGAACAGCAGCGCGAGTTCAAAGGCGATGACGCCGAGGATCGCAAAAAGACGCAGCCGGGCGGCATGCCGTGGGCTGGCCACGTCACCGGGGAGAGGTTGCTGCGCGCTTGCCGACATAGGTTTCTCAGAATGGGAAGTAAGGCGAGTTGAAGAAGCGCGCAAGCCAGCCCTGCGAATTGGCATCGGCCAGCGCCCCGCGGCCGACATACTCGATGCGCGCGTCGGCGACGCGATCGCTCGTGAGGGTGTTGTCCGGCCGCACGTCGACCGGCCGCACGATGCCGCTCAGGCGCACGCGCTCCGAGCCCTGGTTGAGCGCGAGATTCTTTTCGCCGGAGACGACCAGATTGCCGTTGGGCAGACGCTCGATCACGGTCACGGTCACGCTGCCGTTGAGCTGGTTGGACTGGCTGGTGTCGCCCTTGCCGGAAAACTCGCGTGAGCCCTCGATGCCGAACACGCCGACCTCGGTGCCGCCCATCGTCAGCGGCCGGCCGAACAGGGTGGGATTGCCGATGTCGGCGCTCGATTCCTTGCTCGTGGAAGTCGCCGCATTCTTCTTCGCCTGGGTTTTTTCGACCAGCAGGACGGTCAGCAGATCGCCCGGCGCGCGCGCCTTGGGATCTTCAAACAGGGCGAAACTGCTGCCGGCGTTGTAGATGGCGCCCGCGGTCGGCGGGGGAAGCTCCCGGACCACCGGCGCGGGTGCTGCCGTTTCGGCGGTGCGTGGCGCACCGGCGCAGGCACTCACCAACAGGCTCAGGGCGAAGAGCGCGACTGCCCCGCTGCCGCAACCGATTCGCGCGTGTGCTCGTGCAGGGACGTGAAAGCCCAGACGATGCCGCCCAACAACGCGAGGCAGGCGAGCAGGCTGAAAAAACCTTCGAGTCTCAAGATTGCTCCCCGGGGCAAGGATGAGGGTCATCGGCCGTCTCAAAGATTGTTGGAGACGTAGGCCAGCATCTGGTCGGTGGTCGAGATGGCCTTGGAGTTCATTTCGTAGGCGCGCTGGGTCTCGATCATGTTGACCAGTTCCTCCACCACGTTGACGTTGGAGGATTCGAGCGCGCCCTGCACCACGCGGCCCAGGCCATTGAGGCCGGGCGTGCCGGTCTGCGGCGGACCGCTGGCGGCGGTCTCGATATAGAGGTTCTCACCCTGGCTTTGCAGGCCCGCGGGATTGATGAAATCCGCGACGCTCAACGCCCCGACCTGTTGCCCTGCGGCCTCGCCTGCGAGCTGCACGGAGACCGTTCCGTCGACGCCGATGGTCACGCTCTGCGCGCCCTCGGGGATGGTGATGCCGGGCTGCACCGCAAAGCCGCTGGCGGTGACGAGTTGCCCCTGCGAATCCACCTGGAATCCGCCGTCCCTGGTGTAGGCATTGCTGCCGTCCGGCAGGCTTACCTGGAAGAAACCGCGGCCGTTGACCGCGACATCGAGCGGGTTGTTCGTCTGCTGGAGATTGCCCTGCGAGAACTGCCGGTCGGTCGCCACCACGCGCACGCCGGTGCCGAGGTTCAGGCCGGTTGGCGCCTGTGTCTGCTGACTGGTCTGGCCACCGGCCTGCCGCACGGTTTGATACAGCAGGTCCTCGAACGCGGCGCGACCTTTCTTGAAGCCGGTCGTGGCGACGTTGGCGAGATTGTTGGAAATCACCGTCATGCGCGTCGCCTGCGCATCCAGTCCGGTCTTGGCCACCCACAGCGCAGAATTCATGTGTCTCGTCCCGCGCCGGTTTGGTGGCGCGCCCTTGGGGTTCGGACGGGAGAATTACAAGTTCTGGACCAGGGATCGTGAGGCGGCGATGAGGCTGCCAGGAGCCTGAGCGGTGGAAACCGTACGAGCGAGGCAACGCCGTTTCGAGTCAGATCTTTCGATCCGTCGAGGCGAATGGTGGACCTGTTTTAAGGATTCTCTGCCCGTGTCTGAATTCATGGGCAGGTCAGATGTAGGTCGGCTCAAGGCCACCGCTTTTCGTGGCCGGAGCCGACAGGCGCCGGTCGTCGTGAGCGCGCGCAGCGTCGGTTCCGCCTTCGGCTTGAACCGACCTGCGAGCCGGATTAAACCTGTGCAGACCTTCCCTAGGACTTTCGGATCATCCCGACCACGACCAGCAGCACGATCGCTCCGATGACCGCACCGAGGAAGCCCGCCCCCTGACCGGGCTGGTAGAGCCCGAGCAAACGACCGCCGTAGGTGGCGGCAAATGCTCCCCCCACACCCAGCGCGGTGGTCAGAAGCAGACCCATCTTGTCGTCGCCCGGCTTGAGAAATCGCGCAATCAATCCGACGATAAACCCGATCACCAGCGTACCGATCAATCCCATCATGGTCTGTCCTCCCGCGAGACGCGCACAGCTTGGGCGCAGGGCGGAGTCTGGCACAGCACCGGCCAGATCCGGTCCAGACCACGGGCACGCAACCACGCCTGTGCATCCTCGCTGTCACGTTCGAACCAGGCCTGCGCCGACCCGAGGATGAAGGTATAGCCCCAGGCGTCCATGTCTTTGAGGCAGCGTTCGCGCGAATAACCCGGCAGGCTCGCGGCCAGGCAGCATTGCAGATAGCAGACCGCGTGCTCCTCGGTGTCGCTGCCGCCGGCATCGGTGTCGAGCCGGGCGCGGCGCGCGGCGTCCATGCACAGGAAGTGGCTGCCCTCGTGCAAGGCCGAATGCACCGGCGTGTCGGCCCGAACGTGCAAGGTCGCACCGACCAGGCCGGCCTCGGGCTCGCCCCAGTAACTGCCGGGGATCGGGGTGTCTTGCGCAACCTCCGTCACCGCCAGGCCAAAAGGCTCGAACAGGCCTCTGATCACCTGGACACCCAGCGCACTCAACGCCATGACCTGCGCCTCATTCATGGCGCGGGAGGCTACGCGATTCGAAAGCCCGCCGCCTGCCACGCGTCGACATGACGACGGCTGGGAAAAACAGACCGCTTCGCTTCACCCGACGCCAACCTTGTGTCAGCCTCTCCCCCATTCTTCGATCGAAAACCTGCATTTGACCCGGCAACAGAAAGGCAGATCGTTCCGACGCAACGGACGACCGCGATTCCGCGCGCAGCCCGGCGATCGCTGACCCCTTGGCCGTCCCGGCAATCTTCACCGACCGCCGGCTGGCAGCCCTGTCCGCCGGCAACTTCGTGGTCGGCACCAGCCTGCACATCGTCAGCGGTCTGCTCAACCAGTTGGCCAGTGCGTTCCAGGTCTCCATCGCCAAGGCCGGATTCCTGATCGCCGCGTTTGCAATCACCAGCGTGATCGCGGCGCCGCTGTTTGCAACGCTCGGTTCGCGCTTCGACCGCCGTCTGGTGCTGACCCTGGCCCTGGTCGTCTGCGCGCTGGCCAACGGCGCGGCGTTCTTCGCCCAGACCTACGAGCAATTGCTGGTGACGCGCCTGTTCGCAGCCATTACCTCGGCGGTGTTCACGCCGCAGGCCGCCGCCGTGGTGTCGCGCCTGGTGCCGGATCATCAGCGCAGCCAGGCCATCTCCGCGATCATGCTCGGCTGGGGCATGGCTTCGGTGCTCGGCATTCCGCTGGGCGTGTGGATCGGCCACGCGCTGGGTTGGCGCACGGCGTTCGGCCTGATCGGCCTTGTCAGCCTCGCGGCTGCCGCGGGCGTCTGGCTGTTGCTTCCGCGTGGGCTGAGCGTGGCCCCGGTCAATCTCGCCAGTTGGCTGGCGGTGCTGCGTACGCCGGCCCTGTTGCTGCTGATCGGCACCAGCACGATTTTCGCGGCCGGCATCCACACCGTTTTCAGCTACTACGCGCCGATGATCGGCGCGCTTCACGCCGAAGACGGTCACCGGGTGTTGTCCGGTCTGCTGGTGGTGCACGGCATCGCTTCGGTCGTCAGCAACCTGGTCGCGATCATGTGGATGGAACGCCTGGGACTGGAGAAGATTTCGCGGCTCTGGGGGCTGCTGCCGATCCTGACGTTCCTGGTCTGGCCGCTGGCGGCCGATGGGGTGATCGTGCTGTTCGTGCTGCAACTGTTCTGGAGCATCGGCGCCGCCGGATTCAACAGCCTCCAGCAGGCACGCCTGGTCGAGGTGGCGCCGGTGCTCGCGTCGGCGTCCGTCGCACTCAACTCCTCGGCGTTCTACCTTGGCCAGTCCGGCGGCAGCCTGCTGGGCGGTGCGGTCTGGGACGTCGTCGGGCCGCGCTACCTACCCTGGGTCGGAATGCTGCTGCTGATCGTCGCGATGCTGATCTCGCGCAAGGGCCGACATGCGGCGAAGAAGCTGCGACTGGAATCGATCACCCCCGCGCCCTGAGCCCGACCAGGGCTTGGACTTGCCCTCCAGATGCCTGCCTTTACGCAACTTCACACCGCGCATTCCAGAATGGCTACTCATTTTCCTACGCGAGAAGCGATGCTGGACGGGGTGCGCGCCACTCAGGGCAGCTTGGGTGAAGGTCCGCTCGTCGCAGTGCCGCCAGAAGTCAAAGTCATCCCGTTCGGGTTCGCTCATGGGTATTTCAGATTCGGGTCCAGCCCCGACAGGCGCCCCGAATAAGATACCGACACCGCCCGAGTGATCCCCAACACGCCCCGACCCGGCACGTTCCCGGACTTCAACGACCCCAACCTGCTCGGCGAAGGCCAGGCGAGAGCGGTTGCACGAGATGTTTCTTCTGCTCCGGAAGACGCGCATCGACGGCCAGGCCATCGCCTATGGGCAAAGCCTCGCCGGCCATGTTCGCGTCGCAGTAGGACGCACCTGGAAGACGGCGAATGGAGCCAAGCGTCGCGACTATGCGATCCGCGTCAATGCCGCGCACGATCCGAACGTGCAGTTCGCCACGCTCGCGCATGAACTCGTGCACCTGTACCTCGGACACCTTGGCCGGGATGATCGCCTCGACATCAAGAGCCGCCGCGGCCTGGGCCACACCGTCGAAGAACTCGAAGCGGAGACCGTGGCCTATCTGGTCTGCGAACGACAGGGCGTGCGTAACGAATCCGAGTCCTACCTCGCGACGTTCATCCGCGACGTAGACGCGGTGGGTAGTGCATCAGTTTGAATTCCAGAACCCCGTTCGGCCCGAGTAGCGCCGGCCCGTTCGTCCCGAGTAGCCGCGCAGCGGGCGTACCGAGGGAAGCGTCGCGTATCGAGGGCATGCCCGGCACCTCGATACGCGGCATTGCCGCGCAATGGC
>JBQTIX010000038.1:0-59811 GCA_052387695.1 Panacagrimonas sp.
GCTTCGCTCTGGGGCTTCCACCCGACGGTGTGGCCTACCGGGCTTGTTCGCTCCGGCCGACCTGTGGCGCCTATTGGCGCATCCCTGATTGCAACCGACTGCAACATCAGGACGCTCCGTGCTGGACTGTCGCGGGCCATGCCCGCGACAGTCCTGCACGGAGCTTCCTGAGGTTGCAGTCGGTTGCAATCAGGGATGCGCCAATCGGCGCAAGTGGTCGGCGGGAGCGATCAAGCCGGGTAGGCGACACGGTCGGGTGGAAGCCCGAGCGCGAAGCGGATGCTCTCCCGCGCCTGGCCAGCCAGTTCCTCGCGGCTATGTCCGGCCGGAAGGATGGGGGCGCCAAACGTCACTTCGGCGCTGAGATGCCGGTTTCTCAGCATGCGCAGCACGTGCGAGGCCAGATCGTCGTCGCCGACAAAGGGTGCGATGTTCTCGCCCGCACCACCCGGGCCGTAGTGCACCGCCACCGGTTGCACCGGTGTGCCGGATTCGATGGCGGCGGCGAACAGCCGTGAATGGAAGCTCAGCACATCCTCGCCGGTGCTGGTGGTGCCTTCGGGAAAGATCACCACCGAGCCGCCTTCGCGCAGGTGCGGTACGAGCTTGTCGATCAGCGGCCGCGTGCCGTGCCTGCCGCGACGCAGGTAGAACGTGCCGCAGGCATCGGCGAGCCAACCGGCCACCGGCCAGTCGCGCACCTCGGACTTGGAGACGAAACGGGTGGGCGTGCAGGCGCCGATCAGCGGGATGTCGAGCCAGGACACGTGGTTGGCCATCATCACGCGGCCTCCGGCGAGGGGCTGGCCGCGCACGATCAGGCGGATTCCCAGGATTCGCAGGAGGCGTCGCTGCCAATGATGGGCGAGTCGCTCAGCGTTGAGCCTGCCGCCGAAATCGAGCTTGACCACGGTGGCCAGGGCCAGACCCCAGACCAGGTGCAGCAGCAGGGACGCGGTGCGCCACGCGATTCGCAACGGCCGCGTGATCGAACCCGATCGAAGGGCGGGCAGGGCGACGGGCAGCACGCCCGAGTCAGGCGTGGCCGGCAAGCGCCGCTTCCGGACGGGTGGTTCCGCGTTCCACCAGAAAGTGGCGGGCGTAGCGCGGATTCAGCTCGGTGACATTGAGCAGCATGAACACGTCGGCGCAGTTGAAATCGCGGTCCCAGTAAGCCTCGCCGCAGGCTTTCGCGCCCAGGCTCAGATAGGCCTTGAGCAGGGGCGGCATGCGCACCTTGTCGGCCGCACGCCCGTCCACTGCGGGCAGCGGGTAGTAGGGACGCACGTGCTGGTAGTCGGGTGCCAGGTGCCGCGACTTGATCTGCTGCAACAACGCGTGCGCCTGTGCGCCGCCGTCTTCAAGGCCGATGCTGGCGCAGCCGAAGATGTAGTCGAAACCGTTCGAGGTGATGTGCGCCGCAATGCCCTGCCACAGCGTCGCGATGACGGCGCCGTTGCGGTAGTCGCGATCCACGCAGGTGCGGCCGATTTCCATCACGCGGCCGGGCAGGGCATCGACCATCGCCAGATCAAACTCGCCGGAGGAATAGAAGCCGCCCGCGTTGGGTGCCATCTCGTCGGTGAGCAGACGGGTGCAGGCGATGACACGGCCGGTGTCGGTGTCGCGCACCAGCAGGTGCTTGCACCAGGGATCGTACTGATCGCGATCCACACCTTGCTCGCCGCCATCGATCTGCGCCCCGAGTTCTTCGGCGAAGATGCGGTAACGCAACTGCTGGGATTCGACGATCTCCGCTTCGCTGTCTGCAAAACTGACCATGAATCGCGGCGCCGTCGCCGTTCTGGATTCCCGGATGATGACGACATCGCTTTCGATGTTGCTCTGTATGACCAGGGACATCTGCCTTTCTCCATTTTGTCTCCGCGCAATGTATGAAAGCTGCATGGAAGCAAAATGAAGTCGCGGTGACTGTTCCGTGACAGTCAGGACCGCGGAGACGAGCGCCGAGAGACGCCGCGTTCATGCCAGGACGCAGATCGTCTACCCGCGTCCGCTCCCGGCCGACCCGCGGGCGCAAGCCGTCGATGTCCAGGGCACTCCCGCGCGGCAGTCCCCGGGTTACTGCCTGGCAATCGCGGCCTTGCCGCCGCGCAACACGTATTTCTGAATCTTGCCCGTGGCGGTCTTGGGAAGGTCGGTGACGAACACGAACGCGGTCGGCACCTTGAAATGGGCCAGGTGTTCGCGCGCGAAGGCCTTCATCTCCTCCGCGCTCGCGCTGGCGCCGGGACGCAGCACGATGAAGGCATTGGGCGACTCTCCCCATTTCTCGTGCGGCATGCCGACCACGGCGACTTCCAGTACGGCGGGGTGGCGCAACAAGGCGCCCTCGACTTCGATGGAGGAGATGTTCTCGCCGCCGGAGATGATCACGTCCTTGAAGCGGTCGCGAATCTCGATATAGCCGTCCGGATGCACCACGGCGGCGTCGCCGGAATGGAAATACCCGCCGGCAAACGCTTTGGCGGTGGCCTCGGGGTCGTTGTAATAACCCTGCATGACGACGTTGCCCTTCGCCACGATCTCGCCCATCGTCGCGGCGTCCTGCGGCACGTCGTTCATCTGCTCGTCGACCACGCGCAGCTCGCCGGAGGTCATCAGTTCCACGCCCTGGCGCGCCTTCTGTACGGCGCGCTGCGAAGGAGAGAGTTTTTCGTGCGCGGGCAGCGGCTCGCAGATCGAGATGAAGGGCGCTGTTTCGGTGAGGCCGTAGACCTGGGTGATGTGCCAGCCCAGCTCCCCTTCCATGCGTTCGATCGTCGCAGCGGCCGGCGGCGCACCGGCGGTGAAAACTTTCACGCCGCGCCGGACCTGGCTGCGCTGGGCGTCGGGGCCGTTGGCGATTGCGATCAGCACGGTGGGCGCGGCGCAGAGGTGCGTGGCCTGTTCGCGATTGATGTGCTCGTAGATCGACTGCGCCTCGACCTTGCGCAGGCAGACGTGGGTGGCGCCTGCGGCGCTAACGGTCCAGGTGAAGGTCCAGCCGTTGGCGTGGAACATCGGCAGGGTCCAGAGGTAACGGTCGGCCGGTGTCATGTTCCAGTGCACCAAAACGCCGACCGAATTCACCCAGGCGTTGCGGTGCGTGATCATCACGCCCTTGGGCTTGGACGTGGTGCCGCTGGTGTAGTTGATGGCGAGCAGATCGTTCTCGGCGATGTCCGGACGCGGGAACTCCGTTCCGGCTTCGGCGAGCAGGTCTTCGTACACGAGCCAGCCGTCCTTGCGGCCTTCGAGGGCGACGAAGTGTTCGACGGTGGTCATGCGCGAACGCACGCTGTCGACCAGATCGAAGTAATCCGGGTGCACGCACAGCACTTTCGAGCCGCTGTGCGTGGCCAGGTACACGAAGTCCTCGGCCGTGAGCCGGTAGTTCATCGGTACGATCACCGCGCCGATCTGCGGGATCGCGTAGTACTGCTCCAGGTGTTGATGCGTGTTGGGCGCGATGGTGCCGACCTTGTCGCCCTGCTTCACGCCCAGTCGCGTCAGCGCGGCCGACCAGCGATCGCAGCGTTCGCCGAACTGGGCGTAGTTGAGGCGCAGGTCGCCATCCACCACCGCTTCACGGTGTGCGTGCAGCTTGCGGGCGCGGCGGAAGAACTCGAGCGGGGTAAGTGGGGTTTCCATGTTTTTCTCCTCGGGATAACGTGCGAGCGAAAGGCTAATCGAGGCCTCCGCGAAACGCACGATTTTTGCCCTGTCGCAGAGTGCATTGACCCTATTCTTCCGGGTCTGGGGGTACTTGGGTATTACAGTTCTTCCGGAAAATCTTTCCGTAACTTGTCCATATCGAACAACGCGGGGACGACGAGCGTCGATAGCATTCTCCGCATCCGCGCTTCGTTCATGGCCACGAAGCTCTTGCCCAGCGAGGTGTGCATGTACAGCGTGATCCACAGCAGCACGTCGTCCATCTTGAGTTCTGGGCGCAGGTAGCCGTCCTCGCGCCAGCGCGTCAGCGAGGGCAGCCATTGCTCGGACATTGCGGCCAGCATGGTCTCGTCGCTGCCGCTGACCTTTGCCAGCAGCTCGCTGCCGGCGTCGCTGACGATGATGCTGGTGTAGGGATGCTCCTTGGCTGTGGCCAGATCGAACATGATGCCCTCGACCAGCGCCTTGGGTGGATAGCGGTGCTCCTTCAGGATGGGAACGACCAGGCGCGTGTGATCGCGCACCTCGCGCACCAGCACTTCCACCGCCAGATGATGACGCGAAGGGAAATAACGGTAGATGGTGGGCCGGGACAGTTTCGCCGCCTTGGCGATGTCGTCCATCGAGGTCTTGTTGATGCCGAAGCGACGGAAGCATTTCACCGTCGCGTCGATGATCTTGTCCTCCACCCGTTCGTCGTGGCCTGCCACCGAATCCAGCTTGCTCATGAAGGCTCCACAAAGGCGACAAAAGGGGTAAAGGATTTTGAAACAGTGCGGCAGCCAGCGGTGCGACATCGATCGATCTGCCATTCGATCCTGCATCTTACTGAAAGCAGGGCGCTTAATTCTGTCGGAATTGGCTCCGCGAGACATCGAAAGTCATGCTTCTGACACAAGCCGCGTCGTAAGACGTTGATAGCCCTTGCAGGCTCAGGTGGCCGCCTCCATGTAGGCCTTGTAGGCGCGATGAAACAACTGGTTGGTGACCTCGTTGCGCCCCAGCACCACCTTGCCCACATGCGGCATGGCCGATGACGCCTGGATGCCATTACCTACGGGCACGTCCTCGTTGACGATCGCGTCGGTCGCGATCTTCCAGTTCCTGTTCAGAATCTCCACGCCGCGCTCGTCGTGCGCGGCCGCGGGCGTGAGATATCGCAGATGCACGCGACAGGCGGCGGGGTTGGTCGGATTCTGGTAAACGGTCCAGAACTCGATGTGGTGTGGATGCATCACCATCACCGCGTTGGGCACGAACAGGTTGCCGATGATGGCGTAGCGGTCCAGCGGCGTGTCTCCCGGCTGCTCGTGCAGGATCTTCTCCATGGCACGTCGCGGATTGCCCCAGAGCGCGTGCGGTCCCAGGATCTCGATGCCCATCATGTTGGGATAGAAATAGGCGCTGATGGTCTTGCCGTGCAGGAACTGCACGTGATAGCCGTCGATCAGGCCATCCATCATCACCTTCCAGTTCTGCGGAAAGTCGAACACCTCGCTCCTGTAGGAGCACCATCGGTCCAGGCCGTACTCGGCGAGCGCCTGATCCATGCCCTCGCCGAGATGCGCCTTCACGTCGATGGGGCCGCGCGGGTTTTCGACGACCCAAATGAAACCATGGCGCTCCTCGACCGGCAGCTTTACCAGGCCATGATCGGCCGAGGGCTCCATGCCAAAAGATTCGCCGAAGCCGATGTGCTTGAGCGCGCCGTCGTTGGCATAGGTCCAGCCGTGATAGGGGCAGGGGAAGCGGGCGCGCTTGCCACATTCGGCGGCGACCACGCGGGAACCGCGATGCCGGCAGACGTTCAGGAATGCGCCGACCTCGCCGTTCTCCTGTCGCGTCAGCAGCACGTTGCTGCGATTGAGGTTCAAGGTCAGGAAGCTGCCGGGCTCCGCCAGCTGGTGGGAGTGCGCGGCCATCATCGGCGCGTGTTCGAAGATCCGGGTGCGTTCGCGCGCGGCGATTCCGGGGCAGGAATAGGTCGACAGCTCGTATTCGAACAGTTCGTCCAGCTGATCCGTCCCGCTGTTGCGGATGTGCGCGAACAACTTGGTGGCGAGCCGCGTATTGCGCTCCTTGCTGAGGTACATCGTCACGCTCCTCCAAGGCGTCATGCCGGCGCCCGTCGATACACATAGATGCACGTACGTACAATTGACACTTTACGAAATTTGTATCACGCTGCCAACTGCTAGGGCGGGTCGACGGCGCGAGTGCGGGCCCCAATCTGCGGACAGCGACCTCATCGCATGCTGGCCGGGAAGCAAGCGAAAGAAAAAGGAGAGAGACGATGAGTGGTGAGGAACCCCGCTATCCGGCCAAGGCTTTCGATCACGCCTCGGAAGCACAGATGCGCGACCCCTATCCGATGTACGAGGCCTTCCGCCAGCGCTGCCCGGTCGGGCGTTCGGAACATTACGGCGGCTTCTATTTCGCCAGCACCTACGCTGCGGTCAAGAAGCTGTTCGAGGACTACAGCACCTACTCGTCCTCCACCGGTGTCGGCATCCCGCCGCATCCCTACAAGATGTTTCCCATCGACCTCGATCCGCCGCATCAGACCCGGTTCCGCCGCATCCTCAACCCGCGATTCACGGTGGAGAGCGTGGCCGCGCATCGCGGCAGGATCGCGGCCAAGGTGGATGAACTGATCGATGGTTTCATCGAGCGCGGCAACGCGGATCTGGCGACGGAACTGGTGCGGCCGCTGCTGCCGGCCATCGTGCTGCCGCTGCTCGGCGTTCCGTCCGAGGATCAGGCACGCATGAGCGCCTGGATCGAATACCTCACGCGTGGCCGCGCCCATGATCTGGCCGGCGTGGCCAAGGCGGGCGAGGACGTCGGCATTTACCTGATGACCCTGGTCGCCAGGCGCCGCACCGAGCCGGCGAAGGACGACATCATCGGTCTGCTGCTCACCTCCACCATCGAGGCCGCGCCGCTCACCGATGACGACATTTTCCGAACCGTACTGATCATTCTGTTCGGTGGCCTGGATACGACCAGCGCGGTGATGCTCGAATCCCTGCTGTTCCTGGCGCGCAATCCACAGGAGAAATCCAGGTTGCTGCGTGACGAATACGACTGGGCGGTGGCGGTGGAAGAGTTCGTGCGCTTCTCGTCGCCCATCCAGGGCTTGCGCCGCACCCTGAGCAAGGATGCGGAACTCGAAGGACAGACGCTGAAAGCCGGCGACTGGATGTTCGGTCTGCACGGTGCCGCCAATCGCGATCCCGCGGTGTTCGTCGAACCGGATCGCTGCCTGCTGGATCGACGTCCGAATCCGCACCTGTCGTTTGGTGCGGGCGCGCATATCTGCCTGGGGCGAAATCTGGCGCGACTGGAGATCGAGATTCTGCTCAAGGCGGTGCTCGAGCGCGTGGGTGATTACAACGCGTTGCCGGGCTTCGAGCCGGACTACCTCGCCGGTGAAGCGCGCGGCATGAAGTCCTTGCCGGTGCGCTTCACACCTGGCGCCAGGCGCAGCCCCCAGACTTCTTGACGACTTCTTGAATCAATTCGTGACCGTATCGAGGTTGGGATGGGCAAGGTGACGTATATCGAATTCAGCGGCAGGGCGCACGAGGTCGAGCTTGCCGCCGGTCAGTCGATGATGGATGGCGCGGTGAGCAATCTGGTGCCGGGGATCATGGCCGACTGCGGCGGCGCCTGCGCCTGCGCCACCTGCCATGTGTATGTGGATGAACAGTGGATGTCGCAGGTCGGCGAGCCCTCGGAGATAGAAGAGGCCATGCTCGACGTGGTGTCGGATCGCGAACCCACGTCACGGCTGGCCTGCCAGATCAGGATGAGCGAGGCGTTCAGCGGCCTGGTGTTGCGGTTGCCGCGCACGCAGGGCTGAAGTGCGGTGATGTACGACATGAATGATCCGACCTTGCTACTGCTGCTGGACAAGCTGCGTTTCCAGCGCGAGGCATTTCTTGCACATCAGCCGGTTGAGCTTCGCGTTCGCGAAGACCGGCTGGATCGGGGTCTGGCCATGCTGCTCGCGTATCGCGAAAAGCTGCTGGACGCGCTGATGCAGGATTTCTCCGCGCGCGGCAGGGACTGGACCACGCTGGCCGAGATCTTCGCGCCGGCGCAGGTCTTCGTCGACGCGCGCAAACAGGTCAGACGCTGGATGCGGCCAGAGCGGCGCAAGGCACCGGCGCCGTTCAATGTCTTCGGCGCGCGCGCCGAAATCCGATACCAGCCGCTGGGTGTGATCGGCATCATGGGAGCCTGGAACGGCCCGCTGAACCTCGTACTGGTTCCGCTCGCCACCGCGCTGGCCGCGGGCAATAGCGCCATGCTCTGCCCCTCGGACATGATGCCGCGCATGGCCGAGGTGCTGGACGCGGCGGTGACGGACTACTTCGATGCAAGCGAGGTCGTCGTCGCGCGCGGTGGTCTGGAGGTGAGCAAGGCCTTCGCCAGGCTGCCTTTCGATCATCTACTGTTTACCGGCAGCCCCGCCATCGGCGCCGAGGTGATGGCGCAGGCCGCACTGAACCTGGTTCCGGTCACGCTGGAACTGGGCGGCAAGTGCCCGGTGATCATCGCGCCGGATGCCGACATCGTCGATGCGGCGAAGGAGCTGATCGCCACCAAGACCATGAACGGCGGCCAGGCCTGTCTTGCCCCGGATCTGGTGCTGGTCCCCCGCTCGCGATGCGAGGCGCTGGTGCGGGGGATGGATGCAGCGGCGGCGGTGCTGTATCCGGGGGCCGCGAAGAATCTGGACTATTGCGGGATCGTCAATACACGGCATTTCCAGCGCGTGGACAGCCTGGTGGAGCAGGCACGTCAACTCGGCGCACGCGTCGAGACGCTGGGTCTGGCGGGAGATCGTGACGCGATCCGGGACCCTGAAAAGGGCAGGCTGGCGCTGCACCTGGTGATCGACCCGCCGCCCGAGAGTCGCGCCATGACCGAGGAGATCTTCGGCCCGGTCATGACCGTGTTGCCCTACGACGATCTGGAGGTGGCGTGCGCGAATCTGCGTGCCATGCCCAAGCCGCTGGGCTTGTACATCTTTACCAGGAACCGCCGCACGCTTGGTTTGGTGCTGGACCGTACGTTCTCGGGCGGCGTGACGGTGAATGACGCGCTATTCCGTTACAGCGTGCCGGATCTGCCGTTTGGCGGCGTCGGCCGCAGTGGCATCGGTGCGTACAGCTTCGGCATCGAGGGCTTCAAGCGCTTCAGCCATGCGCGCGCGATCTACCATCAGGCCGGACCGCGCTCACTGTTGCGCGTCATGCAGCCGCCTTACGGCCGCTTGTTCGACTGGATCATTCGCAAGCGCCTGGACCAGCTTGCACGCCGTTATGTCTCCTTACGCCGAAAGCCCGGCGAGTAGGGCGTTCCAGGCTTGCGTACGCAGGTGCCGAGCGAGGTCTGATGGTTCCGACGGACGGCCACCGCAATACATGCAACAACTATTGCTTCTTGTTTCTAACGGTATTAGGCTGAGACCTTATCGTGTGTCAGATCGCCGGGCGCGGCGAGCGGGGCAATCAGTGTCAACCGCTGGCATAAACATGATGCCGGACTATAAAAAAAAGCAGTGGATCGCTGTCAAGAGAGAGGAGAGGCAAGATGAAGAACAGGCTCGCGCTGTCCCTGATGGTGGCGCTATCTGCTGTCCCCGCGCAGGTACTGGCACAGGAAATCGAGCAAGAACCCGCCCCGCCGGCTGCTGACGTCGCCGCCACGGCAGAGACGGAGGCGTTGCCCACGATTCCTGTCGATGCAACGGAATTGCAGGACCCCCCTGAAGTGGCGCCCGACACCCGCAATCGCGTGCTCCAGGAAATCGTGGTCACGGCGCAGAAGCGTGAAGAAAACATTCAGGACGTGCCGATCTCCATCTCCGCGTTTTCCGGCGAGGCGCTCGACGCCAAAGGCATCGGCGATCCCAAGACCTTGGCGCAGTCGATTCCCGGTGTGACCTATGGCGAGACCGTCAACTTCTCCATCATTTACGTGCGCGGTGTGGGCACCGATGCTTTTCTACCCGACTCGGACCTGAGCGTGGCCATGTACATGGACGGAATTTATTTTCCGTTCGCGAACGGTCTGTCGCAGTCGCTGGGGGCGATCGAGCGCGTGGAAGTGCTGAAGGGTCCGCAGGGCACCTTGTTCGGCCGCAATGCAACGGGTGGCGCGTTCAATATTTCCTCGCGTCTGCCCTCGCTCGACACGCCGGAACTGCAGGTATCCACCGGCTACGGCAAATTCGACACGCTGACCACGCGCGTCTATGGCAACGTGCCCTTGACGGACACGCTCGCGGCCAATGTCTCCTTGACTTACAACAAGGGAGAGAACTACTACGACGGTACGCGCGGCGAATTCGGCGATGTGGCGGGTGAGCCCTTCCCGGATGAGACCGAACGCGGCGCCCGAATGCGCGTGCGTTGGCAACCCAGTGACTGGATGGATCTCACCGTCACCGGCATCAAGCACGAAAAGGAGGGCCTGGCTTCGAGCGCCATGCCCAATATCCAGCCCAGCACAGTAACCAGCACCTTGTTTCTCGCGACCCAGGGCCAGGCTTATGAAGTGCCGCCGGAGTATCGGGTGGACGTCGATGTTCCCAGCTACTTCAGCCTGGACAACGAAGTGGCTTACGCGCAGCTCGGTCTGCATCCAAGCTGGTTCGATGTGAAAGTGCTCGGCAGCTATCAGAAGGTGGAGACCGACAATAACTACGACTTCGACGGTACACGCGCGCCGTTCATCACGTTCGACGCCCGCGGACAGTTTGCCGAGGTTACGACCGCAGAAGTACAGCTGATTTCGAACAAGGATTGGGGTTGGGACTGGCTGGAGTGGGTACTCGGCTACTACTACCTGGACCAGGACGTCGGCTTTCCGCTCAATCGCTTGTCGGTCGGAAGTCTGGATGTCAGCGATGGCGTGATCGGCGGAATCATTCCTCTGCCGCAGGGGGGCGTGGATTTCTACGAGTCACTCGCCGACCTCGGCATTCCGCTGACGGATGGCTTTTCGCTGGCACTGATTTCTCTGCAAAAGGTGGAAGCCTCCGCCTTCTTCGGCCAGGGCACGGTCCATTTCACGGACTGGATGTACCTGACCCTCGGTGGACGCTTCCAGGAAGAGACGCGCAAGGTCGTCGAATCGAGTGTCGGTGCGGCCAACATCGACGGCTCAATCACGCCAGTGCTCAATTTCGGTCAGCCGGAGAAAGACGACACCAATTTCTCGCCCAAGGTCGTGCTTGGTTTCAAGCCCTGGGATGACACGCTGTTCTATGGTTCGTGGAGCAAGGGCTTCAAGAGCGGCACCTTCAACACGGTCAATGTGTACAACGCTCCGGAGTACGTGTTGCCGGAGGAGGTGACGAGCTTTGAGCTCGGCAGCAAGATCACCTTCATCGAGGGACAGATGCAGTTGAACGCAGCGGCATTCACCACCGAAATCGAAAACCAGCAGGTGCAGTTCGTCTCGCTGCTCGCCGGCGGTGCGGTGCAGCTCGAGAACGCCGGTCAGGTCACGATCAATGGTGCCGAAATGGAGCTGCAATACCGGCCGGACTGGAATACGGGTCTGTTCATGGTGGGGTCGGTCACGTACCTGGATAGCACCTACGACAAGTATTCCGATGCGAGCGCCTACGATGAACCCTTCGGTCTGTACAACTTCCGCAATGGCGATTTCACCGGCAACCGCACCGTGCGCACTCCGGAGTGGAGCGGAAATTTCGGCGTTAACTATTTGCTGAGCTTCTCGCACGGCGATCTGGAGCTGGGCGCATCGAGCTTCTTCAGCTCCGATCTGTTCTTCCAGGCTTCGAACTCGGAGGCGTCCCGCCAGAAGGCTTATCAGACGGTGGATGCTCAGGTCAGCTATCTGCACAACGGGTCGCAAGTGCGCATTACGCTACTCGGCCGGAATCTCTCCGACGAGCGCTACGCCTTGACGCAGTTCCATACGGATGCCGGCGTGCAGGAGTTTCTTGCTCCGCCGCGCGCCTTTGGAGTGCGACTGGACTGGACCTTCAAGTAGGCGCTGGCTGCCCGGATGCTCGCACCCGTCGAACATGAAAAACGCTTGCTGGGAAAGGACATGATCAGGTTACTCGCGCGGTACATTCCGGCGTTCGTTGCGACGATGGCTCTTTCGTTGTCGGCAAGCGTCTCGTCTGAGAGTGAAGATCCCCTGGAAAGTCCCCTGTATCGGGGCGGCTATATCGCGCCGATGGTCTCGTACCTGATTCCGGATGCGGATCGCCTGGAGGATGGATTCGGTGGAACCATCGGCTTTGGCTACCGCAATCGGCGCTGGGCCCTGGAGATCGTGGGCTACCAGGTCGGTTTGGACTCCGACGGTTTTTCGTCTTCGCCGGAGCTGGTCGGGGGTGCGTTCAACGGTCTGCTGTTTCCGTTTGCGTCCCTGCCCAACCTCTACGGAATCGCCAGCGTCGGCGGTGCGCAGGTGTCCAAATATCCGATTCCCGCGAACGGCGTCCTGAATCCGCAGCGCGAGGAGCATTTTCCGCTGGTGCGCGTGGGCGCAGGTGTTGGCCATCTGTTTCCGATCTCGTTGGGCAGGTACGACATGGCGGTGCGTGCCGAAGCGCTCTACGTCGCTGGCTTTCGCGACGAAGAAGCAGACGCCGCGGCCGAGTCCGGTGCGCCGAATGACTTCAAGGACGTGGTACTGAACGTGGGTCTGCAATTGCCGCTGGGCCTGCGCGCCGATCCGCCACCGCCGCCAGTCGAGCCGGTCGTCGTGGTGGCGCCAATCGCCGTCTGTGCGGATGGACAGGACAACGACGGCGATGGCTTGACCGATTATCCCGCCGACCCCGGGTGCGGCGCGGTCGATGATCCGGACGAGATCGATCCGCCGCAGTGCGCGGATGGCAAAGACAACGACGGCGACGGCCTGACCGACTTCCCCGCGGACAAGGGTTGCGCGGCAGCGGACGACAATGAGGAAATGGATCCTTGCAGGACACCGGCGCCGGGCGAGGTGATTTCGCTCAAGGGTTGCGGCACTGGCGATGTCATCGTCTTGAGCGGTGTCAACTTCGAGTTCGACAAATCACGGCTCACCGCCAACGCCAGGACCATCCTCGATGGCGTTGCCGCCGAACTTGAGGCCTATCCCGAGATCGAAATCGAACTCGGAGGCCACACCGATGCCAAGGGTTCAGATGAGTACAACCAGCGCTTGTCCGAACAGCGCGCCGCCTCCGTCGTGAAGTACCTCAAGAGCAAGGGGGTCGCCGCGGATCGCATGACCTCTGCCGGCTACGGTGAATCGCAACCGGTGGCGGATAACGAGGCGGATGAGGGACGCGAGCTGAATCGTCGCGTCGAGCTGAAAATCACCGGGGGCGTGGCAGCTTCCGCCGCGCGTGTAGCGGAACCCGCACCTGCCGCGGATGCGGCACCAGCCGCTGAAACCGCGCGCTGAAATCGGTGACGATCATGCGCGCCATATTCGAAACGATCGAGGGTCGGCACATCGAGGTCGAGGTCGCGCCCTCGGCCTCGCTCATGAGTGCCGCGAAGGACGCCTGCATCGCCGGCATCGATGCAGATTGCGGCGGCTCGATGGTCTGCGGCACCTGCCATGTCTACGTCGATCCGCGCTGGCTCGATCGCCTGCCTGCGAGCAGCGAGATGGAGCGTGAAATTCTGGATTGCGTGCCGCATCCGCATCCGCAGGCACGCTTGTCCTGCCAGATCGCGATGCAGGCGGCGCTCGACGGAGTCCAGGTGAAGATTCCTCCGCGGCAGCGTTGATAGAAGCGTCTGATATGTAGCACGCCGCACAGCGGGCATCGAAACCACACAGGAGTAGCAGGCATGCAGCAAACCCAGCCCCGGATCGTGCCGGACCACGTGCACGCTTCGCGCGTCCACGATTTCGACATCTATGGCGAACCCTCGCTGCGGCGTGACCTTCACACGGCTTATGCACGGCTGCACCAAGAAGCGCCGCCATTGTTCTGGACACCGGCCAATGGCGGTCACTGGATGGTGACGAGCCAGGACATCATCTCGGAGATCGTGAAGGACTTCGAGCACTTCTCCGCGCGCGAATCGCAGATCCCCCGCGTGGACAACGCGCCGCTGTTGATTCCGCTGAATCTCGATCCGCCCGAGCACACGCAGTACCGCATGATCCTCGCGCCTTTCTTCGGACCGAAGTCCGTGGCCGGGATGGAAGTGGAGCTGAAGTCCTTTGCGGCGGAGGTGGTGTCGCGCGTCGCCGCCGGCGCTCGGTGCGATTTCGTGCGCGACGTTGCCGCGCCGTATCCCGTCACCGTGTTCATGCGCATGATGGGCCTGCCGCTGAGCCGCTTCGACGAGTTCCGCGATCTCGCCGACCGCTTCTTCAAGGCCACCGGTCCGGAAGCTGTGGGAGCGATCTCGCAGCAGATCATCGGCACCCTGGTCGCGCTGCTGCAGGAACGTATGCAGAGCGCGCGCAGTGGCGAGGCCAGCGACATCATCGATCACCTGCTCGCCGCCAAGATCAACGGCGAGCCGGTGGGCTTCGACAAGATGATTTCCGCGTGCTTCCTGCTGTTCCTCGGGGGTCTCGACACCGTCACCAACGCGCTCAGTTTCGGCCTGCGCCATCTGGCCACCCAGTCCGCGCTGCAGAAGCGCATGCGCGAGGACCTGTCCCTGGTCACGCCCTTCGTCGAGGAGTCGCTGCGCCTCTATGGCGTGGTCAATACGCCGCGTATCGTGGTCAAGGAATGCGAGAAGTTCGGCGTAAAGTTCAAGCCCGGTGACATGCTGCTCAACTGCCTGCCGATGGCGGGTTGGGACCCGACCAAGAACACCGACGCCGCAAGCTTCGATATCGATCGTTCCAGCCGCGCGCTGATCACCTTTTCCACCGGCCCGCACCTGTGTATCGGACATTTCCTTGCGCGCTCGGAAATGCGCACGCTGATCACGGAGTGGATGAAGCAGATCGGCGAGTTTCGCCTGGAAGACGGTTACCAGCCCGCGTATCGCGCCGGTATGGTGATGGGCCTGGAGGCGCTGCCGCTGCGCTGGTAGCGATAGCCAGTCTCAGCCGCGCGGCTTCTTTCCGAGAAAGCCACCGAAAATCTGGTCCGGTCGCTCCGGGCGCATGACCGTGGTCATGATCTCGTTCTCGGCTGCATAGGCATCGGCAAGACTGCGATCGACATTGGCGCGAATCAGCGCCTTGTGCCACTGCACGCCTGCTGGCGGATGCGCCGCAATCTGGTCGGCGATCGCGATGGCTTTGGGAAGGATCTGTCCCGGCTCGGTGAGATGATTGAGCAGACCCGCCGCCAGCGCCTCTTCGCCGTAAACGCGCCGCGCCGTCATCGTGTACTCCAGCGCCCGCGCGAGTCCCACGACCCTGGGCAGGTGCCAGGTGTTGTTGACGCCGTTGTACGCCGCCGCCGTGAAGCGGAAATCGGTTTGCGTGCAGCCGACGCGGATGTCCAGGGCCACGGCGAGAATCGCGCCAGCGCCGTGCGCCGATCCGCGGATCGCGCCGATCAGCGGCTTGGGAAAGGCCGCGACGTTCCACACCAGCGCGCGACGTTCCTCGTAGTTGGCGAGCATCGCATCCACGTCGAAGCCGCCGAGTTCCCTGATGTCATAGCCCGCGCTGAAAGCCTGATCGCCGGCACCCGTGAGCACCACTGCGCGAACCCTGTCATCAGTCCGCAGTGCGCACAGCAGCGCATCGAGTTCATGCTGCATCGCCGTGGTGATGGCGTTGCGTGCGTCGCTCCGATTCAGCGTGATGACGCGGACATGTTCGGACGGCGCGTCGAGCAGCAGCGGGTCACCCGTCACAGACACTCTCCTTACCTTCCTTTCCACTTCGGTGCGCGCTTCTGCGCGAAGGCGAGCGGGCCTTCGTGGAAGTCCGCCGACTTGAACAGCGCGCGCACCGCGGGATAGCCGGTCTGGTTCGCGTAGGCCGCGGCGAGCGTCGCCTCGTCCAGGCCCTTGCGTACCACCTCCTTGGACGCGCGAATCGACATCGGGCTGTTGGCGATGATCTCCGCGGCCCAGCGCCGTGCCTCGCCCAGCAGCGCATCCGGCGCCGTGACCTGATTGACGAAGCCCAGGGCCAGTCCTTCCTGCGCCGACACCTTGCGGCCGGTGAGGATCAGGCTCATCGCACGCTTCTCGCCGATCAGGCGCGGCAGTCGCAGCAGCCCACCGGCGAGCGCCGCGAGCCCGACCTTGGGCTCGGGCAGCGCGAAGCTCGCGGTCTCCGAGGCCACAATGAGGTCACAGGCCAGCGCGACCTCGAAGCCGCCGCCCATCGCCACGCCATTGACCGCGGCGATCACCGGCTTGTTCAGATCGAAGCGCGCAGTCAGGCCGGCGAAGCCGGTAAGCGGAATCGGCAGGCCATCGCCGCGGGCAAAGGCCTGCGCGGTGTACTTGAGGTCATTGCCGGAGGAGAACGCGCGCTCGCCCGCGCCGGTGAGAATCGCGACCCATTGCGTCGGGTCGGCGGCGAACTCGTCGAAGATTTCCGCCAGTTCTGCGTTGCAGGGCGGGTGCAGCGAATTCATCGACTCCGGGCGATTGATGGTGACGATCGTCACCGGCCCCTCGCGCTCGACGGTGCAGAAGCGGCGCAGCAGCGCGCGCCGGTCGCGCGCGACGGCACCGGCTTCCCACACCGGGTTGCCGAACACGTCGATCCGCACCTGCCCCGCCGTGCCGATGGCGTTGCGTTCGGTGGATTCGAGCAGGCTCATCGACTCCCGATCATCCGCCTCGACCCTGGCCAGGGTGCGCTGGTCCTGCGGCGTGCGCAGCACCACCAGCCCGTGCAGCGGCTTGCCGTCGCGGGCGTAGGCAATCGTGTAGGTCTCGATGTGCGCCGGGCCGGTGTAGCGGTCCAGCACCTCGGGGATCGCCGCGCGCGCGCGTTCCGCCTTGCCCTGCACGGAGTAGCCGAGGTCGAGCGGGGCTGGGGGCGCGCGCCGGCTTACCACGAGCGCATGGTGCTTGTTGACGTAGCCACCCTGCCCATACAGCAGGCCCAGTTCCTGCGGCGCATGGCGCAGCGCACGCACCATCGCGCAGACCGCATGCGTCATGTAGTTGTTTAGCGGCCCGCCAAAGAACGTCAGGCCACCGGCGACTGTCGGCGCATGTTGTTGCGGGTCCAGGCCCAGCGCGCGCAGCGCCATCTTCGGCACCACCGGGAAGCAGCTGTACAGCTCGATCTGGCCGAAGTTCTCGGCCTTGCCGCCGGCCAGTTCCACCACGCGTTCGAGCACCGCGACCTGCGCGTTGCTGCTGTCGTAACGGTCGCGCTTGAGCCAGTCCTCGGGTTCGCGTGCCTCCGCACCGCCCCAGATATGCACGATGCGTTCTTCCGCAATCCCCGCCGCGCGCGCGAGCGCGAGGCTGGTGACGATCACCGCCGCGCCCTGGTTCACGTTCGGGTTGGCCGTCATCAGTTTTGGATACGGCCAGTTGATGAGGCGGTTGTCGTCGCCGACGGCAGAGATCTGCGCCGCGTCAGGCGCGGTGCGCAGCCAGGCGGATTCATTGCCCGCCGCGACCTGTGCGTACTGCGCCCACAGGGCGGCGGATTCGGCCTGTCCCTGTGCCGGTGTCTGCTGCCACGCGGCCTGCGCGGCCATCTCGTAGAAGGGATAGATGCGCGCCGGGTCCCAGACGCCGAGCTGCCTCGACACCGGGCTCAGCTCGAAGCTGCTCGATGCGAACTGCGTGGCCTCCTCCTTCGACGCGGGCTTGGTCCAGGGTAGTCGCGCGTTCTGTTTTTTTGCGCGCCCGGCCGAGTGCATCGCCTCGCCGCCGACGATGGCGGCCGCCTTCAGCACGCCGCTGGCAATACGTACCGCCGCCTCGTGGATCAGGCGGATCGGCGTCTCGCCGCCCATGCTCGCGTTGACTTTGCGCGCGGGCGTGATGCCGAGCCGCGTGCATAGCTGCGTCACTGGATCCTTGTAGCGCCAGCTCATCAGGCCGATCAGTTCGATGGACTCGATCTGCGCCAGCAGCGCTGCGCCCGCGTCGGCCTGCGCCGCGCGCAGGGCGCGCTCCATCAGCGCCAGCGGTTCCAGCGCCTGCTCCAGGGTCTCGGGCCGATCAACGTATTCGCCGACGCCGACGATGACGGGGGTGCGTTCAGGCTCGAGCATTCGCGTTCTCCTCCCACACGGTGACGCCATCCAGCGCCTCGACGAGCGTGCCCGAAGCGAGCAGCGGATTCACCTCCAGCGCGACCAGTTCCGGCCCCAGCGCGAGCGCGGCATCGCCGATGGCCGCGATGACGCGCGCCGCCGTCGCACGGTCCACCGCCGGTGCGCCGCGGAAACCGTCCAGCAGCACCTTGCCGCGCAACTCATCGAACATCTCCAGCACCTCGGCCTCAGTGACCGGCAGCAGGCGCAGGCTGGTGTCCTTGAGCGCCTCCACCCACACGCCGCCAAGGCCCACCGCGATGGCCGCGCCCCAGACCGGATCGCGCAAGGTGCCCACGAACAGCTCCACGCCCTGGCCGCGCATGGGCGAGACGATTACGCCTTCGATGTGAGCTTCCGGCTTGGCGGCCTGCACGCGCGCCATCATCGTGTCGTAGGCGGCGCGCACGGCCGCGTCGCCCTGGAGATTCAGCGCCACGCCGCCGACCTCGGTCTTGTGCTGGATCTGCGGCGAGAGGATTTTCAGTACCACCGCGCCGCCGATCTCGCGCGCCGCGTGCGCCGCGTCGTCCGCACTGTTCACGATGCGAGCCGGCACGACCGGCACGCCGTAGTCGGCGAGATGCTGCAAGACCTCGCGCTCGCTGTGCGGCCGGGTGCTGACCTCTTGCACGCGGGACGCAGGCGAGGGTACCGCAGCCAGGCGCTGCGTGCGACGGAACAGGTGTCCGACCGCGTTCAGCGCGTGGCGCACGCCCGCGCCGGTGTAGGCGATGCCGAGTTCCTCGGCCAGCGCGCGCGCCTCGGCGCTGACCACGGAGAAGGTGTGGCTGAGCATGAAGCAGGGCTTGCCGCTGGCCGTGAAACCCTCGCGCGCCTGCGTCATCAGCTTGCGCGCGAAGCCGCGTGCATCGTCCTTGGGCGGCGCGTCGAACACCCAGGCGATGGCGCCGATGGCGGGGTCGGGCGCGAGCGCCGCGATGGCGCGTCCGACCAGTTCCGGCTCCAGCATCATCGCGCCGGTGATATCGAGCGGGTTGTTCGGCGTGGCCATGATCGGCAGCACCGCCCGCAGCGCCTTCATCGTGTCGTCCGAAAGCGTCGGCAGGCTCACCGCCTCGCGCTCGGCCTGGTCGGTGGCGATCTCGCACAGGCCGCCGGACATCGCGACCAGGGCCAGGCCCGGCGTGGACACCGGGCCGAGACGGGACATCAGGTCGGCGGTCACGATCAGCTCTTCGAGCGACTGCACGCGCGACAACGCGAGGCGCTGGCACAGCGCGTCGAACACGCGGTCATTGCCGACCAGCGAGCCGGTATGCGCCTGCGCGGCGCGCGCGGTGGCCTCCGAACTGCCCACCTTGAGCACCACCACCGGCTTGCCCGCGGCGTTGGCTGCGCGTACCGCGGACTCGAAGCGCGCCGGGTCGCGCACCGATTCGAGAAACAGCGCGATGGCCCTGGGCTCAGGCTGCTGCGCGAGGTACTCGATGCCGTCGGCGACGGTCAGGTCGGCCTCGTTGCCGGTCGAGATCATGTGGGTCAGGCCCACGCGCTGCTGGTAGGCAAACTGTTCGAGCTGCGCGGCGAGCGCGCCGCTCTGCGAGACGATGGCGACGCGCGCGTCCGGCATCGGCCGCCGCAAGGGCGTGGTCCAGATCGCGGTCTTCGACGAGAAGTTCGCGAAGCCCAGGCAGTTGGGGCCGATGATGCGGATGCCCGCCGCGCGTGCAGTCTCGGCCACTTGCCGCTGGCGTTCCGCACCGGCCGCGCCGGTCTCGGCGAAGCCCGAGGACAGGATCACGACGCCACCGACGTTCGCCAGCCGCAGGTCCTCGAAGACTTCCAGCATCTTCGACTCCGGCACCATCAGCAGCGCGGCGTCCACGTCCTCGCCGATGGCCGCGCAGCTCGTTGCGGCCTGCATGCCGAAGATCGTTCCGCCCTTGGGATTGACCATGTGGACGCGCCCCTCGAAGCTGAAGCGCTTCAGGTTGTCGGCGGCGGCGATGGACCAGATCGAGCGCTCGGTCGCGCCGACCAGGGCGATGGAGCGCGGGTTGAGCAGGCGGGCTATGGCCGAGCGGCTTGAAGGGGCTGGAGACGGCACTGTGGCGGGCACTCCTCGGTTGTCGTCTAGAGCAGATATGGGTTGTGTCCAGACATCCACCGTTCATGGCGAGTAGCCGGGCGCAGCCCGGGCGTATCGAGCCACGCGCGGCCCTCGATACGCACTGCGCTTCGCGCAGGGGCTACTCGGGCTGAACGGGGCTCTGGTCTGCGCATAAACAGAAATCGCTCTAGTTCTGTTAGATAACTCTATCGCCGAGATCGAAACGAGACAAGTATCTATATTTGTATCGACCTCGATAGCGCCCGCCCGCGGACCGCGCGCGCTCAGGTGCCGCCGGGGGCTTTTCGTTTCGACGGACGCTTCGTCGCCTTGCCGGTCTCGGGCTGCGCGGGCTGCAGGCCGTCGAGGAACGCGGTCATGGTGGCCAGGAACAGGGCCTCGTCGCCGAGGCCGTTTGCGCGGATCGCATCGGACAGGTGCGGTAGCTTCGCGCGGTCGAACGCGGGCATCGGCTCGATCGCACGCGAGCGGTGCGAGGCCTCGAACAGCGCCGAGCCGAGCGTGATCTTCTCCAGGCCCTCGATCATCACCATGTGCATCTCCGGCGGCAGCGGCGAGATCGAAATCCAGTGATCGTAGGCCGCCAGCAACAGGTGCCGCGGAAAGAATTGCAGCAGCAGCGGCGCCGCGTTGGGATGCTGGAGGATGGAGCGGCGGGTCGCCAGGCTCAGGTCGAGCAGGGCCTGCTTCCAGTGCTTGTCCTTGGCTTCGGGCACCTGCACGTCGAGCAGCAGCAGGCGCGCGATCTCGGACAGCAGCTCGGCCTTGTGCTTGAAGTGGTAGTACAGCGAGGGCGCGCGCACGCCCATGCGCTGGGCTACCAGCTCCAGGCTCAGCGCTTCGAGCCCGTGGACATCGATCACGCCGAGCGCCGCGCGGGTGGCGCGGTCACGCGAGATGAGGGGCTTGGCGGGGCGACCCAAGGAGAACTCCGGCGGTGATCGGGGTGGACGGCGCGCAGGGGCGGCCGACCCCGAAAGCATATCAGGGCGAGGCCGCGTGGCTGGCCGGTCAACTGGCCGGGTCTGTTACAAGACTGCCTGAATGTATTGACGGCCCCGGGTCGAAACCATAATCTACGAATAGAAGATAAAAACTGCGGCCAGGAGAGGTGCTGCGTGAGCGAGACGACGGACATGCCCCGGGCATCGACCGGCCAGTACGAGGCGGCGTTGCACCTGACGACGCCGGAAATGGCGCACATCCTGCCCTGCACGACCCATGTGGAGGCTTCGAACTATCTCGACCCGGCGGTGTTCGAGCGCGAGCGCGCCACCATCTTCTCGAAGTTGCCGATCCCGGTCGCGCTGTCCATCGAGCTGCCGCCGGGGGGTAGCTATCGCGCCGTGACCCTGGCCGGCGTGTCGGTGCTGCTGACCCGCACGCGCAACAACGAGGTGCGTGCCTTTCTGAATGCGTGCAGCCATCGCGGCACGCGCCTGCTGGCGGGTGACGAGGGCGGCTGCGGGCTCAAGCTGACCTGCCCTTATCACGCCTGGACCTACAACCTCGAAGGCGCGCTGATCGGCGTACCGAGGGCCGAGCTGTTCGTCGATTTCGACAAGGCCCAGCACGGCCTCAAACCACTGCCCTGCCGCGAGGCGGGCGGGTTGGTGTGGCTTGCGCTCGATCCTGCCGCGGACCTGAGCGACGCTGCCATCGGCGCGGAATTCATCGGCGATCTGGACTCCATCGGCTTCGGCAAGCTGCGCGTGTTCCGCACGCAGGAATTCGACCTCAAGGCGAACTGGAAGCTCGTGACCGATGCGTTCCTGGAGGGCTACCACGTCACCCGCCTGCACGCGAAGACGCTGGCGCGCTTCTTCGTCGACGCGCCGCAGAAGATCCAGCGCGTGGGTCGGCACCTGCGCCAGACCTCGGGCAGTCGCAAGGGCTTCAACGCCGATGATGTGAGCCCGGCGTGGCCGGAGCTGCGCAAGGCGGTGGTGTATGCGTACATCGGTTTCCCGAACGCCGTGATCGTCACCAGCCCGACCTATGTCAGCGTCGTGTTGCAGACGCCGGTCGCGCACGACCGCACCCGGGTGCGCTACGCGATGCTGGTGGAGAAGGAAGGCGAGGGCGTCGAGATCGACAAGCTGCACGAGCGTTCCTACAAGCTGATGGCGGAGGCCTTCGGCAACGAGGACTTCCGCGCCGCGGAATTGAGCCAGGAGGGCCTGGCCACCGGCGCGCTGCAGCGTCTTACGCTTGGTGGGATGGAGCAGGGTGTGCGCTGCTTCCACGATGTCGTTGACGAATGTACGGGCCTGTACCAGTCGGCCTGATCCAAACCGAACATTCAGGGCCACAGGCGACCGCAGAGCGCCACCCCGGAGGAGAGCGATGCAGACATTCGACTATGTGATCGTGGGTGCTGGCGCCGCCGGCTGCGTGCTCGCGAACCGGCTATCAGAGGACGGCCACAGCACGGTCGCGTTGCTGGAGGCCGGGCCCGAGCACAAGCACCCGCTCATCACCATGCCCAAGGGCATCGGCAAGGTGCTGTTTGATCGCAAGTACACCTGGGAATGCCGCTCGCAGCCGGAAGCGGCCACGGATGGGCAGTCCGAGAACTGGATACGCGGCAAGGTGCTGGGCGGTTCGAGTTCGGTGAACGGCCTGATGTGGGTGCGCGGGCAGCCCGCGGATTTCGACGCGCTGGCCGCGCAGAGCAGCGAGGACTGGAGCTGGAAGCACATCGGCGCCGCCTACCGCGCGCTGGAATCGCACGAGCTGGGCGCCGCCGAGACGCGCGGCGCGAACGGACCGCTGCACGTCACGCTGTCGCTGCATCGGGATCGACTGACCGAGGCGATGATCGAGGCCGGCGTCGCCATGGGCCTGCCGCGCAAGCAGGACGTGAACGCGCCGGACAATGCCGAGGGCATCGGCTACGCCGCGCGCACGATACTCGACGGCCGGCGCGTGAGCGGCGCGACTGCGTTTCTCGATCCCATCCGCAGCCGTCCGAACCTGAGCATCGTCACCGGCGCCACGGCCGACCGCGTCCTGTTCGAGAGACGAGACGAGCAACAACGCGCGACCGGCGTCGAGGTGATCCACAAGGGCGCGCGCACAACCTGGAACGCGAAGCGCGAGCTGATCATCTGCGGCGGCGCGCTGTCCTCGCCGGCGCTGCTGCAACGCTCCGGCATCGGTCCCGCCAAGCTGATGCAGGAACTCGGCATCGAGCCCATCGCCGACCTGCCGGTGGGCCATAACCTCGCCGAACACCGCGTGATCCTGCTGCAATGGAAGCTGCGCGAGGCGCTGTCGCAGAACGCGAGCTTCGCCGGGCTGCGCCTGCTCGGCATCACCGCCGAGTATTTCCTGAAGCACACCGGGCCGATGGCCACCGGCGCCTACGAGATCGGTGCCTGGCTCAAGACGCGGCCGGAACTGGAACGGCCGGACATCCAGTTCCTGGTCGCGCCTTTCAGCTTTGATTTGCCCTCCGGGCGCAAGAAGCTGGAGACCTTCCCCGGCATCCACATCTGCGCCTACCCGCTGCGGCCCGCCTCGCGCGGCGAGCTGACCATCACCTCGCGCGATCCCAACGAGCCGCCGCGGCTGGTGCCCAACTATCACTCTGAGGAAGGGGATCGGCGCACGGCGATCGATCTGCTCAAGGTCGCGCGGCGCTACGTCGCGCAGTCGCCGCTGCGCGAGCTGATTGCGGAAGAAACCTATCCGGGTCCGGCCTGCACCGCGGACGCCGATGTGCTTGCCGCTTACGCGAAGTACGGCACCTGCGGCTTCCACGCCATCGGCACCTGCCGCATGGGCAGGGACGCGGCCTCCGTCGTGGACCCGGAGCTGCGCGTGCGCGGCGTGCAGGGCCTGCGCGTGGTGGACACCTCGGTTTTTCCGGAGATTCCGTCCGGCAACACCAATGGGCCGACGATGGCGATGGCGTGGCGGGCGGCGGATGTGATCCGGCGGGCAACGTGAATCAAGGAATTAATCTGGACCCGTTCATGGCGAGTAGCCGCGTGCGTCCCTCGATACGCCGCTTCGCAGCTACTCGGGATGACCGGACCACGCAGCGTATCGAGCCATTGCGCGCAGGCCCCTCGATACGCGGCCTTGCTTCGCAAGGGCGCTACTCGGGACGAACGGATTTGGAAGGGAGCGCGATAGGCCAATGGATGCCGCTTTGAAGCACGCCACCGGCGCCGACGGCCCGTACTGGAGTGCACTCGCCGAAGGCCGGCTCATCCTGCCGCGCTGTACCGGCTGCGGGCGCTGGCACTGGCCCGCGGTCTACCGCTGCGGCAACTGCGGCACCTGGGACCTCGCCTGGGAAACGGTAGAGATGACGGGCCGCGTTTTCAGTTGGACCCGCACTTGGCATCCCTTCGGCGGCAGCGAGGGCATCGGAGTGCCCTACGTATCGCTGATCGTGGAACTGCCGCGGGCCGGGGACCGTCGCCTGCTCGGCATCCTCGCGGGCGACGAGGCCGGTCTGGGAATCGGCGCCGTCGTGCACGGCGAGGCGGGCAGGACGCGCATGGGCGCGGACGAGATTCCGTCGCTGCGCTGGAGTCTGGTGCGATGACGGTCAACCGGAAACTACTTGGAACGACCGCTATCGCCGGTATCGGCCTGCGCCAGTACAAGCGCGGCGCGGCGCCGATGACCGAGCGTGGCGTGCTGGTGCGCGCCATCGTCGATGCCTGCGAGGACGCCGGCTTAGACCCGGCCGACGTCGATGGCTTCGTCGCCTACGGCGACGACAAGAACGAGCCGGTGCGCCTGATGCCCGACCTCGGCACCAAGGCGCTGTGCTGGTCGGCCCAGGTCTGGGGCGGTGGGGGCGGCGGCATCGCGGGCGCCTTCGGGCTGGCGGCCGCGGCCATCGTCTCCGGGCAGGCCAGGGCGGTGATCGTGTTCCGCACCCTGGTGCAGAACAACAGCGGTCGGCTGTCGGGCGCGGTGATGGCGCATCACCTGAACGATCATCTGCTGGGCGCGGGCCTGATCTCGCCGGCCCAGCCTTGCGCGCTGCGTGCGCAGCGCATGTTCGAGCACCACGGCGTTCCGCACTCCGTGTGCGAGGAACTTGTGCGCGCGTCCTACTACCACGGCGCGCGCAATCCCAACGCGGTGAGCTACGGCAAGGAACTCGACCTGCAGGCGTATCGCAGCGCGCGCTGGATCGCCGAGCCCTTTCGACTGTTTGACTGCTCGCGCGAGAACGACGGCGCCGGTGCGCTACTCCTGGTCTCCGCCGAGCATGCGCGCGACCTGCGGGCCAGGCCGGTGTACCTGCTCGGTGTCGCGCAGGGCGCGGGCCAGGGTTGGGGCGATCTGCTGGAGAACGATGTGGATTACGCCTCCGCCGGTTTCACACCCATCGCGCGCCGCCTCTGGGAACAGACCGGGCTCGGTCCCCAGGACATGGACTGTGCGCAGCTCTACGAAAACTTCAGCGCGCAGGGCGTGGCCTCGCTGATCGATCACGGCTTCTGCACCTACGAGAACGTGAGCGAGTTCGTGCGCTTCGACAATCTCATCGCGCCGAACGGCAAGCTGCCGGTCAACACCTCGGGCGGCAATCTCGCCGAGGGCTTCATCCACGGCATCGGCATGGCGGTGGAGGCGGTGCGGCAACTGCGCGGCGAGTCGAGCAATCCGGTGCCGGGTGCGCGCACCTGCCTGCTGGCGGGCGGTCCGGGGGCGCCGACGGTGAGTTCGGCGGTGTTCTCCAACGAAATGCCGTGAATGCGTCCAGGTCCGAGCCGGTCCCTCGATACGCGGCCTTGCTGCGCAAGGGCGCTACTCGGGACGAACGGGCAAATACCAATCTCCGTTCGTCCCGAGTGGTAGCACCGCGACAGCGGTGCTGTTCGCGGAGCGATGCCGCGTATCGAGGGACCTGAGCCAGGCAACGAAACGATGGCATTCTGGGTCTACATCCTCCACTGCGGTGACGGCTCGTACTACACCGGCCACACCGACAATCTCGAACAGCGAATAGCGCAGCACGAAGCGGGCACGTTCGGCGGCTATACCCAGCTACGCAAGCCCCTGCACCTGGCCTATTCGCAGGATCTGCCGAGCCGCGAAGACGCGCTGGCCACCGAGCAGCAGATCAAGCGCTGGAGCCGCGCCAAGAAGGAGGCCCTGATTCGCGGAGACTGGGCCGGTCTGCAACAAGCTGCAAAGAAGCGCTTCCCGGAAACGGACATTCCTTTCTGAGCAGAACAACTCCGAGCAGAACAAACATCAGTCGATCCCCAACCCGTTCGTCCCGAGTAGCGTCCTTGCGAAGCAAGGCCGCGTATCGAGGGACCAGTCGCAAAGTTGAATAAAAAGTAAGGAGAATCCATGGCCCAAACCCTGAGCAGCACCCTGAGCTGGTGGGCACACGAGACGCCGGACAATCTGGCGCTGCGCATCGGCGACGCGGACCTGAGCTTCGCCGCGCTGGACGCCTGGGCCAGCCGCATCGCCGCTCACCTCATCGACTGCGGCCTGCAGCGCGGCGACCGTGTCGGCAGCATCGGCGGCAGCACGCTCGCACACTGCGCGCTGCTGCTCGGCACCGTCCGCGCCGGGGGCATCTGCTCGCCGGTGAGCACGCGCCTGACCACGCGCGAGGCCAGCGAATTCTTCGAGCGCACGCAGCCGCGCTGCGTGTATCTCGACGCGGACCAGATCGCGCGGCATCCGCAGATCGAAGCGGCCGCCGGCAAGAGTCACCAAATGGACAGCCTGCTCGCGCTGCGCGACGCGCCGTACACGCCGCGAAGCTGGGACGCCGATCCCGACGACGCCGTCGGCATCATCGCCACCAGCGGTTCCACCGCAAGGCCCAAGGGCGTGGTGTTCACGCACCGCTCGATGCTGAGCTACGCGATGGAATTCGCCATCGAGGAACCTTTTTCCGGCCCCGGCTCGCGCGCACTCGCGCTGTCGCCGCTCGCGACCTCCGCCGGCTTCGTGCAGTTCATGGAGTTCGTCACCCTGGGCGCGACGCTGCGCTTCGAATCCCTGTTCGACCCCGAGCGCGCGCTCAAGCTGCTGGTGGACGAGCGCATCCGCATGTTCCAGGGCGTGCCACTGTTCTTCGAGCGCATCGCCGCCTGCGCGGGCTGGGCGGACGCGGATCTCTCGGCGCTGACATACACCTCGGTCGGCGGCGCGCCGGTGTCGCGCAAGCTGCTCGACACCTGGATGCAGAAGGGTTGCCTGCTACGCCAGATCTACGGCCAGACCGAGGCCGGCGGCGCCATCACCATCATGAGCAAGCGCGACGCCGCACGGCTGCCGGACCGCGCCGGCCGCGGCGGCATGTTCACCGAAGTGCGCGTGATCGACGAGGCCGGGCGTTTCCTGGGGCCGGACGAACCGGGCCAGATCGTGATTCGCGGGCCCTCGGTGATGCGCGGCTACTGGAACGACGCGGAGGCCACGGACAGGACCCTGGTCGATGGCTGGCTGCGCACCGGCGACCTCGGCAAGCTGGACGCGCAGGGCTACCTCACGTTCATCGACCGGCTCAAGGACATCATCATCTCGGGCGGCCTGAACATCTCCGCGGCGGAAGTGGAACGGGCAATTGCGGAGTTCCCCGGCGTGCTGGAAGTGTCCGTGATTGCCGCGTCGGACGAGAAGTTCGGCGAGACGCCGCTGGCCATCGTTCACGCCAAAGAGCCGCCGGACATCCTGCGCCTGATCGAGCACTGCAATGCGCAGCTCGCCAACTTCAAGGTGCCGCGCTACGTGGAGTTCGAGCAGGACCCGCTGCCGCGACTGGCCACCGGCAAGATCGCCAAGCCCGCGCTGCGAGCCAAGTACGCGCAACTGCTGCCCGGCCTGCGGCGCGTGCGCTGACACGGCCAAATGACAACGACAGGAGAGAGATGATGACCGAGACCCCCGCAGCCACCGATTCCGCCGCCGCGATGGCAATGCTGATGTCGCCGCAGTTTCTGGACAACCCCTATCCCGCCTACGCGCAACTGCGCGCGGCCGACCCGGTGCATTTCATCGCGCCGATGAACGCCTGGCTGCTCACGCGCTTCGCCGACGTCAAGACCGCGTTCTCGGACGACCGCTTCCGCGTCGTCTACGACCAG
Organism: Panacagrimonas sp.; assembly: GCA_052387695.1. GTDB lineage: Bacteria > Pseudomonadota > Gammaproteobacteria > Nevskiales > Nevskiaceae > Panacagrimonas. The sequence goes on from JBQTIX010000038.1 coordinate 28,082, forward strand.
TACCAGATCAACCGCGTCGGCCCGGCCGCGGTCGATCACGACTACTTCAAGGTCGGCAAGGAATTCCTGGTCTGCAACGACCCGCCGGTGCACACCCGGCTGCGACGCATCTTCCGCGCGCCGTTCACCAACAAGCGCGTGGAGGAACTACTGACGACTCTGCGGCGCCTCGCGGAAGAAAGCATAGACAGCTTCATCCACGAGGGCCGCACGGACATTATCGAGCGCTACTCGGCGCGCGTGCCGCTGGCGGTGATGGGCGCGCTGCTGGCAGTGCCGCCGGACGACGAGGCGACGATCCTGTCTTGGGTCAGCGCCTTCTACCACATCCTCGAAATCGGTCCGCTGTCGCCGGACCAGCTCGTCGCGGCTGACGACGCGAGCCGACGCGCCCGCGCCTACTTCGGCGGACTGATCGAGGAACGCCGACGTCGACCCGGCGCCGATTTCGTCAGCAGCGTGCTCGCCGCCAATGCCATCGACGAAGACCCGATGAGCGACGAGCAGATCGTCGCGAACCTGTTCCTGCTGTACTTCGCCGGGCACGACACGCAGAAGCTCCAGTTCGGCAACATGCTCGCGGCGCTCGATCGCAATCCCGCGGCGCTGCACGAACTCGCCGCCGATCCCGCGCAGATCGAGGCGCGGATTCCGGAGCTGTACCGCTACGACACGGTCGGGCAGTTCATGGGCCGCACGGTGGTGGAGGACGTCGAACTCGGCGGCAAGCTCATCCGCGCCGGGCAGACCGTGATGGTCTGCATGGGCGCCGCGAACCGCGACCCGGAGGCCTTCCCGGACCCGGACCGGCTCGACCTGCACCGCGCCAAGGCGCTCGACTCCGGCATGCGCCACATCAGCTTCGGCGCCGGCCGTCATCACTGCCTGGGCGCGGTGATGGCGCAGGCCAACCTGCCCCTGCTGCTGGAAGTGCTGCTGCGCCGCATCCCGACGCTGCGTGTGGACTGGGACGGCGCCGTGCGCCACCCGAGCATCGCGACGCGTGGCTACGACGTGCTGCCGATCACCTGGGGCTGACGCGCACCGCAGCGGCCTGCGCTAGATTTGCGGCCTACGCAACCGAAGCCGCCCGCTCATGAACCCCATCGCCGCGCCGAGCTATTCCACCCTCAGCCTCCAGCTCGAAGGCCACGTCGCCTGGCTGCGCCTCAACCGACCAGACCGCGGCAACGCGCTGGACCAGGCCATGTGGGACGAACTGCCGCAGGCCCTGGGTTGGCTGGATCGCCTGCCTGGACTGCGCGTGGTGGTGCTGGCGGGCGCCGGGAAGAATTTCTGCGGCGGCATCGACCTGTCCGTGCTGGATCGCGAACGCAACAACATGCTCGGCAATCCCTGCCCCACCCGTGGGCGCGAGAACTTCCTGGGCTTCATCGAAAGCGCGCAGGCCTCGTTCAACGCCATCGAGAAGCTGCGCGTGCCCGTGATCGCGGCCATCCACGGTGCCTGCTACGGCGGCGGCGTGGACCTGATCGCCGCCTGCGACCTGCGCATCTGCACCGCCGACACCCGGTTCTGCATCAAGGAGGTGGACGTGGCCATCGTCCCCGACGTCGGCACCGTGCAGCGCCTGCGCCACGTCATCGGCTATTCCAATGTCGCAGAGTTGACCTACACCGCCGAGACCTTCGACGGCCGCCGTGCCCGCGAACTGGGCCTGGTGTCGCGCGTATGCGATTCGGTCGAGGCCTTGCAGGCCAGTGCCGCCGAACTGGCAGCCGTCATCGCGGCCAAGTCGCCGGTGACCGTGCGCGGCATCAAGCGCAATCTGCTGTTCTCGCGCGATCACAGCGTGACGGACGGCCTCGCGTACGCGGCGGCGTGGAACGCCGGGATGCTGGTGGGCAGCGACCTCGACGAAGCCATCGCCTCGCATCGCGAGAAGCGGCCGGGGCGGTTCCTGGGCTGAGCGGGGTTCATTCGCGCTCCGCGCTCCGTTCGTCCCGAGTAGCCTCTTGCCCTGAGTAGCCGCGCAGCGGCGTATCGAAGGGCAAGTGCGTATCGAGGGACCCGGCGCCGCATTCAGCGCGCCCTGACTCTCCGACACGCGACCTTGCTCCACAACCAGCACCGCTTTCGCTGCGCTACCACTCGGAGCGAACGGGAATTCAAGCGGACCCAGCACCCGGAGCCGCCATGCGTTGCCGAAGTCCCGCGGTGGGACTAGACTAAATCCATGAGAGTGATCGCCCTCTCCACCCTGAAAGCCTTCTGGTCCGGCAACGCCGCCTGCCAGGACTCGGAAGCGCCGACGCTGGCCTGGTATCGCGAGGTGCTCAAGGCGGATTGGGCAACTCCGAATCAGGTGAAGACGCAGTTCACCAGCGCCAGCGTGCTACGTGACGGTCGCGTGGTCTTCAATCTCGGCGGCAACAAGTACCGGGTGGTGGTGTGGATCAACTATCCCTACCGGGTCGTCTACATACGATTCATCGGCACGCACCGGCAGTACGACGACATCGATGCACAAACGATCTGAATGAGGGTGTGGCAACCATGAACATCAAACCGATCAAGACCGCCCGCGACTACCGCGCAACGCTGCGCGAAATCGAGGGCTTGATGAGCGCCAAGGCCAACACGCCCGAGGGCGACCGCCTGGACGTGCTGGTGACCTTGGTGGAAGCCTATGAAAGATCGCACTACCCGATGGATCTCCCCGACGCGGTGGAGGCGATCAAGTTCCGAATGGAGCAACAGGGCCTGACGGTCGACGATCTCGCGACGGTGATTGGACGCAAGAACAGGGTTTACGAAGTGCTCAATCGCACACGGCCGTTGACCCTGCGAATGATCGAAGGATTGCACTCGGTGTTTGGCATTCCGGCGGAGAGCCTGCTTCGGCAGACGGTTCAGGAGAGACCGAGGGCGGCAAGAGGATTGCGGAGCGTCTCTCCGCCGACAATAGGCTTTTGATGCTATTTGGAGGGGCTATGGACGCAGATTTTTCAAAACTTCAAGAACTGATCGATAGGCCAAGCGAGAGTCTTTCCGTTGAGATTAAACGATGGATCGATCCTGACGCTCCAGAAGGGATTGCGAAGATTGTTCGCGCCGCACTTGCTCTCCGAAATTTCGGCGGAGGTTATCTGGTCATTGGCTTCGACAACGCTTCGTTGCGCCCTGACGATGAGAGCAAGCCGGTCGACGCTCGTGTCCAATTTCATGCCGACAAAATTCAAGCGTTGGTCACGCGGTACGCCTCGGAACCATTCGGAATCACAGTGAGTTTCCCCGAGCGCGACGGCCAGCCATATCCTGTCGTCTCAATTCCTTCTGGTATCAAGACGCCGGTAGCTTGCAAGGCCGATCTCTCCGGTGCAGGCGGGCGATTATTGAGTACTGATGACATTTTGTGTCGTACCCTCAGATCGAACAACACGCCGAGCACGGCGCGCGCAAGTTGGAAAGATTGGAATCACATCATGGAGGTTTGTTTTGAGAGCAGAGAGGCGGACGTCGGAAAATTTCTGAGACGACACCTGAGCGGCATCACTCCCGATGCGGTTCGCGAGTTGGCCGACGCGCTGATAAGCGGTATCCAGCCGAAGCCCAAGAAAGAGGATAAATTACTTCAGCTTTTGAACGATTGCGACAGCAGATTCAATGCGGCTGTTCTGGAACGCCAACTTCAGCTCCCAATTCATGGTTACTGGGAAGTCGCATTGATATTTTTCGGATCGGTTCCGCCTCACGCGACTAATTTAGAATTCTTGAATCTTCTTGATTCAAGCAATCCAGATTACACCGGATGGCCGGTGTGGTTGGTAAGCCGCGACTTCAGAGAGGAACAATCGCGCCCACATGTTTCCGATGGAGCGTGGGAGCAGATGCTCGTAAAAATAGGCTCTGGATGGTCAGATCACATCGACTTCATGCGCTTTGACCCCAGAGGGCGTTTTTACATCCGCCGTCCCTTTCAGGATGATGTGGGAGGTAGTAATCGGGCACCTGACCCTATGACCGCATTCGATTTTGGGCTTGCTCTCCTCCGTGTCGCGGAGGCGATGGCTGTTGGGGTGGCGTTTGCCAAGGCGATGGGATGCGACTCTACTTCAACCACAATTGATTTCGCCTTCCGATGGTCAAAGCTCAAGGGAAGGGAGCTGGCATCGTGGGCTGAGCCTGCGCGCTATGTTTCACCGAGAAAGTCGTACCAAGATCAGGTCATCTCGTATGTCGCGATTCCATTAGACACTCCCCATTCGTCGTTGGGCGATTACGTTCACCGAGCGGTCGGCCCAGTCTTTGAGGTGTTTAATGGATTCACCATCGGCAAAGGTGTGGTGGATGAGATGACCGCAAAGTTAATTAATCGGCGGCTGTAATTCTGCGGGGCTTTGGACTAGCTAATTTCGGGCTCTATATTCCCATCCTCCCGAATAGCCCTGCCAATCCTGTCCTCGCGATCTTCCCCGATGCCGTCTTCGGCAAGGGCTGTGCGCTGAGTCGCAGATGCTTGGGCGCCTTGTAGCTACCGAGCATTTGGCGGGCCGTTTCGAGCACCACGGACGAGTCCGTAAGACCCGGCCCATACACGATGGCCGCCACTTCCTGCCCCCAGCGTTCGCTATGCAGGCCCAGCACCACGCACTCCACCACGCCGGGAATCCGGGCGAGCGCCCGTTCGACCTCGGCCGGATAGATGTTCACGCCGCCGGAAATCAGCATGTTCTTCTTGCGGTCGACGATCAGCAGCCCGCCGTCCTGCGCGTCGTAGCTGGCGAGGTCCCCGGTGCGGTACCAGCCGTCGGCGGTGTAGGCCACGTCGGTGGCCTCGGGCCTTTTCCAGTAGCCGCCGGACATGAGCTGACCGCCGCGGGCGTGGATTTCGCCGACCTCGCCGGGCGCGGTGATGCGCTGGCCGGCGTCGTCGCGGATTTCCAGGTCCATCGCGGGCAGGGCGTGGCCGCAGGAGCCGGGGTTGGCGCCTGCTCCTTCCGCACTCGGTGACGACACGCCGCCGCAGGCTTCGGTGAAGCCGTATTGCTGGCGGATGCACACGCCCTTGGCGAGGAAGGTATCCATCAGCGCACGCGGCACCGGCGCGCCGCCGGTGTAGGCGGTGCGCAGGCAGCCCAGATCGGCCTCGGCAAAACCGGGGGCTTGCGCGATGCGGTCCCATAGCGCGGGCACGCCGCCGACCAGGGTGATGCGGTGATCGAGGATGCGCTTGAGCGCGCGTGCCGGGTCCACGGTCTTTTCGATCCAGCCACTGCCGCCGATGGCAAACACGACCGCGAGGTTGGAGATCACTCCGCCGGTGAAGGCGAGCGGGGCCAGGATCAGCAGGCGCTCCTCGCCGCCGGGGCGCAGGCCGAAGTTGAGCATCAGGCCCTGCATCGCGGTATCGACGTTGCGATGCGTGAGCGCCACCCCCTTGGGCACGCCGGTGGTGCCGGACGTGTAGCAGATGATCATTACCTCGTCGTCTGACAGGCCGGGGTCGGTGAAGGCGCAGTCAGTCACCGCGACGATATTCGCGTAGGCCTGCGAGGGTCGGCCGTCCGTGAAGTAGAGGCGTGGCTGTTCGGGCGGATGCTGGCTGGTTTCCGTGATGCCGAGCTTGGCGATGAGCGCGGGGGTCGAGAGCACGGCGATGCAGTTGGCGTCGGCGGTGATCTCCTTCAACTCGAAGGGGCCGAACAGGGCGTTGAGCGGCACGAAGATGCTGCCCAGGCGCAGGCTGGCGGCGAAGGCCACGCACCATTCCAGCGAGTTGCCGAGCAGGCAGCCGAAGCGGTCGCCGGGCTTGAGGCCCTGGGCATGCAGATGGGCGGCGAGCGCGCCGGAGGCCTGGTCAAGCTGCGACCAGCTCAGGGTGTCGCCGTCGCAGGACAGGGCGAGCGCGTCGCCGCGGCGGCGGGACCAGAAGGCGAGGTGGCGGCTGAAGTGCATGGGGTGGCTCGTCTTTGTTGCTGTGAATTCACACCCCCCGTTCATCCCGAGTAGCCGGCGAAGCCTGGCGTATCGAGGGACCGGGCCCGTCCCTCGATACGCGCCGCTTCGCGCGCTACTCGGGATGAACGGGGTTTAGGGTTTCGTCGCCCGAATCAAATCCGCCGCCTTCTCCGCAATCATGATCGTCGGCGCATTGGTATTGGTGCTGGTCACGGTGGGCATCACGCTCGCATCCGCCACGCGCAATCCGGCGATGCCGTGTACGCGCAGTTCGGGATCGACGACCGCGAGCGCATCACGACCCATGCGGCAGCTCCCGACCGGGTGATAGGCCGGTGCCGCCTTCCAGCGCACGTACTCTGCCCAGCCGGCGTCGTCGGCGGGAATCGGGTCGGGTGTGCGGTCGCCGGTGACGAGCGCGCGCATCGCGTCGGTTGCGAACAGGCGGTGCAGCAGGTGCTGTGCCCGCACCAGGGTATCCAGATCACGCGAGTCGCCCAGGAATTGATGGACGATGCGCGGCCGCAGATTCTCGCCCAGCTCGATGTGCCCGCGGCTCTGCGGCTGGCACAGCGTGGCGTTGACGGTGATCGTGGGCTGCTTCGGCATCGTCGCGCTGGCAGTCGAGACGGTCTCCGGCGTGATGTCATAGCTCAGTGGCAGGAAATGCAGTTGCACGTCCGGTTCGGCCAGGTCCGGCCGCGTGAGAGCCAGGGCCATGGCCTGCACGGCGGGGGCGGCGAGCGCGCCTTTTCTGCTGAACGCAAAACGCAGCGCCAGGCCGAGCATGCCCAGCGGTCCCATCTGCGTGTTGAGTGTGGACTGATTCACGAACTTGTTCTGGCCAACCGCCGCGTGTTCCTGCAGGTTGGTGCCGACGCCGGGCAGGTCGTGGATGACGGCGACACCCGCCGCCGCGAGCCGCGCGCCCGGCCCGACGCCGGAGCGCAGCAGCAGGCCCGCGCTGCCGATGGTGCCGGCGCTGAGGATGACCTCGCAGGCGGCGTCCAGGTCCAGCGTCTCGCCGCCGCGGCGCAGGCTCAGGCCGACCGCGCGCCGTTCGCCGTCTAAGCGGATGCGCTCGACCTCGGTGTGGGTCATCACGCTCAGGTTCGGACGCGCGCGGGCCGGGCGCAGGAAGGCCTTCTCGTTGCCGCAGCGCCAGCCCTCGCGCTGGGTGCCGACGGTCAGGAAGGCCCCGTTCATGTCGCCGCCGTGGTAGTCGGGCAGGGTGGGCAGGCCGAGCTGCGCGCAGGCGTTGAGGAAGCTGTGGCACAGCGGGTGGAAGTCGCGCATCGGCGACACCGTGAGCGGCCCGTCCTGGCCGTGCGCGGGATGCGCCGCGCCGCGCCAGTCTTCCGAGCGCCGGAAGTAGGGCAGCACCTCGTCGAAGCTCCAGCCGCTGGCGCCGAGTTCCACCCAGCGCTCGAAGTCGCGGCGCGTGCCGCGAATGTAGACCTGCCCGTTGATGGAACTGCTGCCGCCGAGCAGCTTGCCCGCGGACCACAGGAAGCGACGGCCGTGGATCGAGGGGTCGGGCGCCTGCTCGTAGCGCCAGTCGTAGGTGGGATGTGCGACCAGTCGCGCGAAGCCGACCGGGAGCTGCACCAGCGGCGAGCGCGCCTCGCCGCCGGCCTCGATCAGCGCGACGCGAACGGAGGCGTCTTCGCTCAGCCGGTTCGCGAGCACGCAGCCGGCGGTGCCGCCGCCGACGATGAGGTAGTCGTAGGACTCGCGGGTGGCGGTTGGCATGCGGATCGAAGGGTTGAGTAATCAGTGACGAGACAAATAGACGACTCTGTATCGTGGGAACGCTTCTGGTACGAGGGCACACATAAACCACCGTTCGTCCCGAGTAGCTACTTGCCCTGAGTAGCCGCGGTAGCGGCGTATCGAAGGGCAGGTGCGTATCGAGGGACTCGGCGCGGCACTCAGGGCGCCCCGGCTCCTCGATACGCGACCTTGCTCCGCAAGGACGCTACTCGGAGCGAACGGACTTTCTGATGTTTCCACGTAAACAATGTTCTAGTTCGCCGCTGCTGCGAGCAGCTCGTCGAGGAGGCTGAACTTGATTCGCGGCCGGTCCTGTTGCGCGCCGCGCTTGAGTTCGGCGCGGTCGATCTGCTTCCAGCCGTGGTAATCGATCCGCTGCGGCTGGCGCGCGTCGAGCAGCGCGTCGAGCGCGTCGCCGTCGCTTGCGGGAATGCTCAGGCGACCGGCGGCGGCGTCGTCCAGCAGGCGGCTCACGGTCTGCTGCGAGCAGTGCTTGTTGGTGCCGATCACCCCGCTGGGTCCGCGCTTGAGCCAGCCGACGACGTAGGTGCCGCTCAGCGTCCGGCTCGTTGCGGGATCGACCACGCGGCCATCGGCGTTGGGCAGCACGCCGCGGGTCTCGTCGAAGGGCAGACCGGGTAGGGCGGAGGCGCGATAGCCGATGGAACGGAATACTAGTCCGCAGGCGAGCGCGTCGACGGCGGCGGTCGGTTTTGCGGTGACGGTGTGGCCGGTGCAGCTCAATTCGTTGTGCGCGATGCGGATACTTTCGACGCGCGAACCGCCCTCGATCTCCAGCGGCGACGCGAGGAAGCGCAGCACCAGGCGGCGCGAGCGCCCCGGCCCGGTGCCTTGCGTGCAGGCGCGCAGAATGTCGAGGCGTTGGGGATTGGCCGCGGGCTGATCGGCGAGCAGCGCGGCGGGCGCTTCCACGACGACGTTCACATCGTCGAGCGTGTCGAGCTCCAGCAGTTCGGGGAAGGTGAAGGCGGCCTGCGCCGGGCCGCGACGACCGAGAATCACGACTTCGCGGATGCGGCTCTGCGACAAGGCATCGAGCGCGTGTACCGCTATGTCGGTGCGGCGCAGCTCGTCCGTGCTCATGAGCAGCATGCGCGCCACGTCGAGCGCGACATTGCCGTTGCCGACGACCACTGCGCGCTCGGCGGACAGGTCGAAACGGCGGTCATGGAAGTCCGGGTGGCCGTTGTACCAGCCGACGAATTCGGTCGCAGCATGGCTGCCCGGAAGATCCTCGCCGGGAATGCCGAGGCGACGGTCGCTGGCGGCGCCGCTGGCGTAGATCACCGCGTGGTGATGTGCGAGCAGATCGGCGTGGCTCAGGTGGCGGCCGATTTCGACATTGCCGTGAAAGCGGAAGCGCCCCGACGAGACCAGCAGACGCTCGTACACCGCGCTGACCTGCCGCCGCGCGGCGTGGTCGGGCGAGACGCCGGAGCGCACCAGGCCGCCGGGTGTGGGCAGACGGTCGAACATCGCGACCTGTGACTGCGGATGGCGCTTGAGCAGGTCGGCGGCAGCGTACAGCCCCGAGGGTCCGGAGCCGACGACGGCGACACGCAGCGCGCCCGTCATCGTGAGGCCAGCCGCTGGTGCGCGAGTTCGGCGTTGATCTGCTGGTAGCGCGCCAGGTGTGGCGGCAGCTTGTGCGCGGGCAAGATTGCGTTGACCGGGCAGGCTTCAAGGCAGGCGTTGCAGTCGATGCAGCGATCCGGGTCGATGAACAGCATGTCCGCACACGCGAACGCTGGGTCTTGCGGGGTGGGATGGATGCAGTCCACCGGGCAGACCTCGACGCAGGCCGAGTCGTTGATGCAGGTGCCGACGATGACGTAGGCCACGCGCTCAGGCCCCGGCCAGCACGGCCGCCGCCTTCGCGGCGCGGTGGGCGGGCGAGACCAGCGCCTCCACCCGCACGGGCGTCGCGTTCAGCGCGGGCGTCTGCGAGAACGGGTCGATGTCCGTGCGGTCGATCAGCAGATTGCGGTTCACGCCCAGGGCTTCGGGCTCGGCGCCGCTCCTGGGATCGAACACGCGCGAGCCCCAGCCGTGCGGGATCGCGACCACACCAGGACGGCCGCCATCGACGATGGTGACGGGTAGCTCGATGGCGCCGGCAGCGGAACTGACTCTCGCCCACTCGCCATTCTCAAGACCAAGCGCCGCGGCGTCGTCCGGGTGCAGTTCCATCGCGTTGCCGCGCTGCTGCTCGAACAGGCCCGGGGTTTCGTTGAGCCAGGAGTTCATCGATTCGCGCACCCGGCGGTTGACCAGCAGCAGCGGATACGCGGCGCTGGTGCGCGTGCGGCGGTTCGCGATTTCCTTGCGCAGCGCCCACATGAACTTCGGCGGCGCACAGTGCACGGTCTTGTCCGCGGTGCGCAGGGATTTGGTGAAGTGGCCGTACTCCTTCTCGCCGTACAGCCAGCCGTGTTCGTGCTGCAGGATGTCGTCGTACTGGATGCGCTTGCCGCTCTTGACCAGCAGGCGCTCCACCCAGCGCGGGTTCATCGCATGGCCAGGCTTGCCGGTGAGTTTTGCGAGCCGACGGCTGGCGCGGATGAAGCGGTTCACGCCGGGTTTGCCGAACAGGTTGCGGTCCATGGCCAGCGCGAGGTCGGTGAAGAACTGCCATTCCTCCTTGATGCCGGGCGGCGGCTGCACCGCCTGGCGCGCGTACTGCGCGAAGGGCAGCTCGGTGAGCCCGGCCATCAGCGCGTGCAGGCCCTCTCGTTCGAGAAAGTGCGTGCCCGGAATCAGCCAGTGCGCGTGACGATGGCTCTCGCGCTGCACGAAGTCGATGGACACCAGCAGGTCGAGTTGCGACAGCGCCTTGTCGAGTGCCGCGCCATCGGGACCCGACACCACCGGGTTGCCGGCCGCGATCAGCATGCCGCGAATCTGGCCCTTGCCCGGCGTGGTGATTTCGTCGGCGAGTTCGGCGAGCGAGTGGAAGCCCGCGATGGTCGGCTGGTCGCGCAGGCGGGTGCGGTGCTTGGCGGCCGGCGCGAACTTTGACCAGACCTCGGCCAGGTCCATGTAGCCGCGCTCGATCCGCTTGCCGCCGGGACGGTCGAGACGATCCGTCACCGCATTGAGGGTGGAGGACAGCCACTCGGTGAGCGTGCCCGTGGGCGTATGGGAGACGCCGGTGTGGGTGATGCACATCGCGTTCGGCGCCTTGCCGAAGCGGCGCGCGACGTCGCGGATCGTCTCAGCCGCGACGCCGCAGCGGTCCGCCATGTCGTCGAGCGACACGCTCAGCGCCAGCGCGCGGATCTCCTCGACCCCACTGAGCGGCACGAAGGTGGAAGCGCGTTCGAGCTTCTCGTCGAAGATCACGCGCAGCACGCCGAGCAGGAAGGCCCAGTCGGTGCCGGGCATGATCGGGACGTGCGTGTTCGCCGCCGCGGCGGTGGTGGAGCGGCGCGGATCGACCACGATGAGGTCGGCGCCTTTGCGCTGTGCTTCGAGCACGCGGTTCCAGCCGTCGGGCACCGATTCAACCCACACGAACTTGCTCTGCGCCGGGTCCATGCCGACCAACAGAAAACACTGGCAGGGGTCCACGTCCGGGATCAGGGCCAACATCTCGGTGCCGTACATCTGCTCCATGACGACGTGGGTGTTGTTCTGGTCGATGGAGCCCACCCAAAAGCGGTTGCCGGTGCCGACGGCGTCGAGCAAGCCATTCCAGAAGATCGAGCCGGCGAAGGAAAAGCCCAGCGGGTTGCCGCTGTAGCTGCCGACGGCGTCGGCGCCGTGCTGCTCGATGATGCGTTTGAGGCGCGCCGCGATGTCGGCCTCGGCCTCCTGGTAGCTCGCCGCCACGTAGCGATCACCGACGCGCTTCATCGGCGAGAGCAGGCGGCGCGGATGGTCGATCACCTCGGCCGCGGTCTTGCCCTTGCGGCAGAAGTCGCGCCAGGTGAAGGGGTTGTCGCGATCCGGTTCGATGGTCAGAACCTTGTTGTTCTCCACCGTGATCTTGGTACCGCAGAGGCACATGCAGTAGTGACAGAAGCTGTGAACGGTGTGCGCCATGTCTCATCTCCGTCGCGCTGGCGTGCAATGGCTGCGATCCGCCGGTCCTTGGCGCTCACGCGCATATGTTTCAGCATCTGCCGACTCGAGCCATTGCGCCGACGCTTTCAACAGATGATGTTACAAAAAACGTGATCTGTCATCAGTAGCGTCGTGGAATGACGTCGTGGCTCTGAGAAAGCCGCGGACTTGAACCGACTTACACCCGACCTAAACCGACCCGCACCGAATTCGACACTCAGGCGGGCTTCGCCAGCATTGGTTTGAGGTGCCGCAGGCGCGGGCGCACCTCCTCCCCGAGCAGCTTGAGCGAGCGCTGCCAGGCGCCGGCGTTGTCCTTATAGTCGAAGCCGAACACCAGCAGGGTGCCGAAGCCGCCGGTGGCGTGGTACATGCGTTCGATCTTCTCGGCCACCGTGTCGGGCGAGCCGATGATCCAGTTTTGCTGCGCACAGTATTCGACCGTGACGTCGCTGTTGGGGACGCTGGCGTCGTGCTTGAGGTAGTCGAGGAAACCGAAATTGCCGAGCAGCTTGAACCAGTACTCGCGGTACATCCGTCCCATCATGCCGTTGACCGACAGCTCCCAGGCCTCCTTGTCGGTGTCGGCGACGAACACTTCGCGCACCTGCCGCCACTGGTTGCGATCCGGTGTGCGGCCGGTGCGCGCGGCGCCGATCTCGACCGATTCCCAGTGGCTGGAGATGTAGCCCGGATTGAGATTCAGCGACATCGGGATGAAGCCGCGCTCACCGGCGAGCTTGAGCGTGTCCGAGCCCTTTGACAGGCCGGCGACCGCGATCGGCGGATGCGGCTTCTGCACCGGTAGGATGTGCGGCCGGAGCAGATCGAACATCAGCTCGGGCTTGGTCACTTTCCAGTATTTGCCCTCGTGCGTGAACGGTGCCGGGTCGCTCCACAGGCGCAGGATGACGTCGAGCGCCTCGCGGGTCATGTCGCGGTTCTGACCACTCATTCCATCGACGTGGAACATCGCCCAGTCGCTGGGCAGGCCGCTGGCGGCGACGCCGAAATTCAGGCGCCCGTTGGAGAGGTGATCGAGCATCGCCACCCGGTTCGCGAGTTCCGCGGGGTGGTGGTAGGGCAACAGGAAGCCGCCGGGGCCGAGACGGATTCTCTTGGTCTGCAAAAAAGCCTGCGCGAGCAGCAGATCGGGTGCGGGATTGGGCTCCCAGGGCGCTGTGTGGTGCTCGCCGATCCAGCCCTCGGAAAAGCCGTATTCGTCGCACCAGCGCAGAACCTGGAGATCCCAGTCCACGCCTTCCTTGAGGCCGCGCTCGGGCGGGTGCGAGGGCATGCTGAAGTAGCCGATTTCCATTTGCTGGTCTCCTCTTTTTCGTCTCGTGTACGGCGGTCCGTGTCACGTGCCCGAACCGTGCCTTGCCTGGGGGCCGAGGTCAATCCGCAATCGCCCTGAGGAACACGTCCTGGTCTTCGAGCAGGCCGCTCGCGCGCTCGATGCGCAGGCCCTCGATCCGGGCAGCGAGCCGCTGGCCCCTGGCGAAATCGCGGAAGAACCGGGTTGCCGAGCAGGCGACGTCCACCAGCACCGCACCGCGCAGATCGGCGCCGGCGAAGCTCGCGCCTTCGAGGTCGGCGCCGGTGAAGTCGCATCCGCGCAGGTCCGCACCTTCGAGATTGCTGAGCGAAAGATTGGCGCCGCGAAAATTCACGCCCGCAAGCTGTGCGTTGCGCAGCGAGCACCCCTTCAGCGAAAGCCCGGAGAGGTCGAGCGATCGCGGTTTCCAGCCGCCGAGCCGCGCCTTGAGCAGCACCTGCCCGCGCCAGGGGGCGAAATCCTCAGCCACCCGGAAGTGCGCGACGTCGTCCGGGCTTGCGATCCGCGATGGATCGAAGCGTTGTTCGATCAAGGGATCCGCCTCGTTGTGATAGGCGGACTCGCGCTCCCAGTAGCCGGGACGATCCTCGGCCAGCAGTTCGATGCGCTCCAGCCACTTGAGCGATTTGTAGAAGTAACGGCCTGCGGTCACGGTGCGGATGGGTCCTCCGTGTTCGGGGTCGATCGGTTCGCCGTCCATGCTGTGCACGATCCAGGTTTCCGCCAAAGCCAGTTGCAAGGGCAAGGAGGTGTCGTGGGCACGCGGGCTATGGGCGATGAAACGCACGTAGCGCGCTTCAGGTTGCACCTGGCAGCGCTCCAGCAGGACCGCGAGCGGAACGCCCGTCATGCACACGCCGGCGCGCGACCAGCCGGTGACGCAGTGGATGTTGCGGGTCTGCGTCTGCTGGGGCAGGGCGAGCAACCGATCCAGGGTCCAGGTTTGCGGCTGCTGGACCAGTCCACCGACGGTGACTGCCGCGCTCCGGTGATCCCAACCCGCAGCCGGAGCCGACTCGCCGACGACCGGAAACTTGTCGGTCCAGGCCTGACCGGGCGGAAGCTTCGCGTCCCCGGCCATGAGCGGTTACGGACCTGCCCGGTCAGAAGTTGGGCTGCGTCGGCTCCGCCTTGTAGCGCTCGATGCTGTCGAGGACCGCTTTCTTGGCGTCGTTGGGGCCGTGCCAGCCTTCGACCTTGACCCACTTGCCCTTTTCCAGGTCCTTGTAGTGCGCGAAGAAGTGCGCGATCTGGTCGCGGATCAACTCCGGCAGCGCACGTACCGTCTCCACATCCTTGTACAGCGGACTGATGTTGTCGCTGGGCACGGCGACGAGCTTTTCGTCCGAGCCGCCCTCATCGGTCATCGCCAGCATGCCGATCGGCCGGCAATTGATGACGCAGCCGGGGATCAGCGGCATCGGCGTCATCACCAGCACGTCGAGCGGATCGCCGTCGCCACACAGGGTGTGCGGGACGTAGCCGTAATTGCAGGGATACCGCATCGGCGTGGTCAGGAGGCGATCGACGAAGATCGCGCCGGATTCCTTGTCCACCTCGTACTTCACCGGCTCGCTGTTCATCGGGATTTCGATGACGACGTTGATGTCGTGGGGCGGATTCTTGCCGATGGGGACCAGATTCAAAGCCATTGCCTGTTAAACCTCTTGGAGTCTGAAAACGGGGCGACGCGGGATGCGCGTCGCCCCTGCAAGTTTCGCAGACTCGCGCCCGGCTGGCTGCCAGGGAGGGACGGGCCGACCCTCAGGCTGCACGGCCGGCCAGGACGGTTGGCTCCGGATTGGGCGCGGTCTGCGGATGGTCGAGGGTGAAATGCAGGCCGCGGCTTTCCTTGCGCCGCAACGCGGAGCGCACGATCAGCTCGGCGCAGACCACCAGGTTGCGCAGTTCGATCAGATGGTGGCTGACGGTGTAGTGGCCGTAGTAGTCCTGGATTTCCTGCTGCAGGAGTTCGATGCGATGCAGCGCGCGTTCCAGCCGCTTGGTGGTGCGCACGATGCCGACGTAGTCCCACATGAAGGTGCGCAGCTCCAGCCAGTTGTGCGACACCACCACGTCTTCGTCGGAGTCGCGCACGCGGGTGGCGTCCCAGGGGTTGAGGGCGGGCGGCGCGGGGAGCCGGTCCAGCCGTTCAAGGATGTCGTCCGCGGCGGAAGCCGAATAAACCAGGCATTCGAGCAGGGAATTGGAGGCCATGCGATTGGCGCCGTGCAGCCCGGTGCAGGCGACTTCGCCGATGGCGTAGAGATGGTCGAGGTCGGTGCGCGCGCGCGAATCGGTGATCACGCCGCCGCAGGTGTAGTGCGCTGCCGGTACCACCGGAATCGGTTCTTTGGTGATGTTGAGCCCCAGTTCCAGACAGTGCGCATAGATCCCGGGGAAGTGACTCTTGACGAACTCGGCGGGCAGGTGGGTCACGTCCAGCAACACGTGGCGCAGGCCCAGGCGCTTCATCTCGTGGTCGATGGCGCGGGCGACGATGTCGCGCGGCGCCAGCTCCGCGCGCTCGTCGTGGCGCAGCATGAAACGCTCGCCGGGCGTGCCCCCGCTGTTCAAGCCACTATCGGAGGGCAGGCGCAGGTACCCGCCTTCGCCGCGCAGGGCTTCGGTGATCAGGAAGTTGCGCGAGTCCTTGTGATAGAGGCAGGTCGGGTGAAACTGCATGAACTCCATGTTCGACACACGGCAGCCCGCGCGCCAGGCCATGGCGATGCCGTCGCCCGATGCTCCAAAAGGATTGGACGAGTACAGATACACCTGGTTGGCGCCGCCCGTGCAGAGCGCAACGATCTTGGCCGGAACCGCCTCGACCTCCTTGGTCGCGCGATCGTAGAGATAGACGCCCTGCACGCGTCCGGCGTCGCGGTCCACGATCAGGTCCACCGCCACCGCGCGTTCACGCACGCGGATGTTGGGGTGGCCGCTGGCGAGCGTGGCCAGAGTGGTTTCGACCGCGCGACCGGTGGAGTCGGCGGCGTGTACCACGCGTCGGTGACTGTGGCCGCCTTCGCGGGTCAGGTGGAGTCGCGAGCCGGTGGGGTCGTCGTCATCATGGGTGAAGGCCACGCCTTGCGCGACCAGCCAGCGGATCGCGCTGGGGCCGCCTTCCACCGTGAAACGCACGGCCTTTTCGTCGCACAGCCCGCCACCGGCGATCAGGGTGTCGCGCACATGGGCTTCGAGCGAATCACCCTCGTCGAGCACCGCCGAGATTCCGCCCTGGGCCCATAGCGTGGAGCCGGATTCCAGCCGGGTCTTGGAGATGACCGTGACCGTCCGGCCGGCGTGCGCAAGGCGCAGGGCCAGCGACAGTCCGGCCGCACCGCTGCCCAGAATCAAGACGTCCGAACTCATTCTCCCCGGCTCTCATTGCTAGAATTCGGCGAATTATGAACGCGGAACGAGGGAGTGACGGTCCCCGTCGGGCCTCGTCGATCGTTCCGCGAGTACTTCCCCCATGAGTGATGACCCCGTAGCCGACCCGCGCCGCGCGCCTGCGCAGCAGCAGGACCGGTGTGTGCCGGATGCCTGGAAGCCTGGACTGGTGCCGGGTTGCTGGCTCGCGCCCGCTGCGGGTTGTCCGCGCCATGGCCGCGTCCGGGATGGCTGGCGGTGACGCAGCCGATCGAGGAACCGGCGCAGCCGGGCGTCGACGAGCAGCTTGTCGCGCGCGCGCAGGAGGGCGACAAACGCGCGTTCGAACTGCTGGTGCGCAAGTACCAGTACAAGATCATCCAGTTGGTCAGCCGCCTGGTCGGCGACGCCGACGCGCCCGATGTGGCCCAGGAATCCTTCATCAAGGCCTGGCGCGCGCTGAAGGCCTTCCGCGGCCAGAGCGCGTTCTACACCTGGCTGTATCGCATTGGCATCAACACCGCCAAAAATCACCTGGTCGCGCGCAACCGTCGGCCGAGCAACCAGGACATCGACGTGGACGAGGCCGAGCAGTTCGGCCACACCCTGCAGATGAGCGACGTCGATACACCGGAGGCGATGCTGCTGTCCGAGGAGATCCGGACCAAGGTCGAAGAGACCATCGCCCGGCTCCCGCCGGATCTACGCCAGGCCATCACCCTGCGCGAGCTGGAAGGATTGTCGTATGAGGAGATCGCCGAGGTGATGAATTGCCCGATCGGAACGGTGCGCTCGCGCATCTTCCGCGCACGCGAGGCGATCGACGTGGTGCTCAAGCCCCTGATCGAGTGACGACGGATGATCCTTTCGTCACTTGCGATGGAACTTTCCCGTTAAGCTGCGGTTTAGGAAGCAACTCCGGAGTTTCGGAGCAAAAAATTACGAGGCCGTGACGATGTCCAAAGACGCCCTGTCTGCCCTGATCGACGGTGAATGTTCGGGTCCGGAGCTGGACCGCCTTCTCGATGAGATGGATCACGCTCCGGAACTGGCGCGGCAGTGGAGCCGCATGGTCCTCTCCCGCGAGGCACGCGTGGGCACCCAGGTCAATCGCAAGCAGCCCTGCATCTGCGCGGACGTCATGGGTCGGCTTGAGGTCGAGTCGGAGCATCCCAAGGTCGTCGATCTGGCGGCGCGCCGGGCGTCTGTGAAGCCCCCGTCGCGCCTGATTGCGTTCTGGAAGCCGGCCGCGGGTTTTGCCGCGGCAGCGTCGATGGGCGCGGCCGCTGTTCTGCTGGTGCAGCCACAGTCCGGACCGGAGGAGGACTTTGCGCCCTCGTCGTTCGCGGCGCGCGACAGCCGGCCGGTTCCGGGGATCGGCTCGATCGGCGGGCTGCGACAGGTCGCGCTGGACTCCGATGAGCAACTTCGCGACCAGCAATATCGCCGGCTTCTGCGTGAATACATGATGGATCACAGTCATTCGATTGCGGGCGAGGGCATGGGCAGCACGATGGGTTTCACCCGTATCGTGGCCCATACCGCGGACGATCCCCGGCAGAACGACGAGGGCCGCTGATGCGCTCGCGGCTGGCGGTGCTGGCGGCGGCGGGACTGATGCTGTCCGCCCAGGCTTCCGCGGCCGACGACACCTCCGCGTGGCTGGCGAAGATGAGCAACGCCGCACGCGGCGCCAACTACCAGGGCGTACTGGTCTACCGCGGCGACGACATGCTGGAAACCTTTCGCGTGACCCACCGGTTCAGCGAGGGTGCCGAGCGCGAGCGGGTGCAGTCGCTGACCGGCGAGGTGCGCGAGGTGCTCAAGCACAACGACAACGTCACCTGCCTGCTGCCCAAGGATCAGCGTTTCTCGGTCAGCCGGCCCACGCCCAAGAACCTGATGCCGGCGCTCACGCCGGAGCGCCTGGTACGGCTGACCGATCTGTACGAGTTGCGCGAACTCGGCGAGCAGCGCGTGGCCGGCAGGATCTGCCGCGGCATCGCCATCGCGCCGCGTGACGAGTTCCGTTACGGCTACGAGATCTGGGCCGACGCGCAGACCGCGGTGCCGCTCAAGGTGAGCCTGCTGGCGGCCGGGGACAAGCTGCTCGAGCAGATGTTCTTCACTGAAGTGGAGTTCCCCACTGCCATCCCCGACTCGGCTTTCGTGTCCGAACTGGAAGGCGAGGCCAAGGAAGAAGCCACGTACGCGGCGGCCGATGCGATTGCCGACGCGCACCAGGAGCAGCCGGTTTCGGAAGCGCCGCCCGCGGTCAAGCTCACCCGCCTGCCACCCGGCTTCCGGGTGGTGCGTCGCGAGATCCGCAGCCTGCCCGAGGGGCGCGGCCTGCTTGAGCACGTGGTGCTTTCGGACGGCCTCAGCGCGGTGTCGGTGTTCCGGGCGCGTCAGGCCATTGCAGGCCCTCAACTACCGCAGCGTCTGGACCAGATGGGTGCGGTCAATGCCTACAGCCGGGTGATCGGGCGCATGCGCGTCACCGTGGTGGGCGAAGCGCCTCGGCAGACCGTGCAGATGATTGGCGACGGCTTCGAGGCCGAGTCGCTGGAAACCAGCGCGCCGGCACGCTGACCGGCCCTAAACCAGCACGCCGACACACTGATCGGCCTTGCACGTGACGGGCAGGGCCGATCAGCGAGCCAGCGCGAACCCGATCCCCAGCCGCGTCACCGAATCGTTGTAATCCTGCAGGCTCTCGCCGTAGCCGTGCCAAAAGTAGGCATGCCAGAACAGGTCGCGGTCCGCGATGCGCCAGCTATATTCAAACTGCACCGCGCCGCGCCCGGTGGCGGGATTGCCGCGGACCATCAGGTGGTAGCGACGATCCCGGCCGATGCGACGTTGTACATGCAGTTCACTGTAGCCATAGAAGTCGTCGATGTCGGGGTTGTCGTCGCCGCTGGCGTCGTCCTCGGCTTTCTTGGCGTCCTCGGGCAGCCGATACCAGATCTTGAGTTGCAGCGCCGTGCCACCGCGCTCGAAGAAAGGGGCGACGTAGAGCCGGTCCCAGGATCGTGATTCGGGGATGTTGCGACCGTTGGACTCGTGCTCGTAGCCGCCGTCCAGACCCCAGATGAAGTCGGGCTCGGGCTTGGACGGGGCACGGGCCGGAAGATAGCGGTAGAAAATCTCGGGGTTGTAGTTGGTCTCGCGAAAGGGCCGCGAGCGGTCGGAGTCGTACAGCGACCAGAACGATCGCTGCGAGTACGCGAAATACAGCGGCGGACCGAGCGGCCGCAGCTTGGCGCTGACGCCGAACAGCACTTCGGTCTGGGCGGACTCGTAATCGCGCGAATAGGTGTAGGGCAGCATGAAGATCGGTTTGTGCCAGTCCACGTCGCAGGGCGTGCCGAACACCGGCTGCGCCGGCCCGTCGGTGGAGGCGAAATGACGCAGCCAGCCGCGCGTGCGATCGGTGCCGTCGTCGCAGGTGCGCAGCCATTCGAACACCGGGCGCGATGCGGGCGTTTTCGGGTCCGTCGCGGGCGTCGCCGTCGGTGGGCCGGCGTCCTGCGACTGTGCTGTCGTGGCTGCGAGGACGAGGACGGCGGCCAGCAGCGACGGTCGCACGCTCATGTCAGCCCCAGGGCATCGACGTAGGGTTTCATCACCCGTTCCACCCGGCACAGCCGGGCGAAGTGCCACAATCGATCCTTCCTCACGCGACCTGCATCGAGCGCGGCGCGCAAGGCGTCCACCGCGATGTGCGGGCCAATCTTGTTACGGAATTTGAACAGGTCGGCGAGCGTCTTCTCCACGCCATAAATGCGCACCCGGACGCCGCCGATCAGGTGCTTTTCCACCCCTTCGGTAAACGCCGGCCCGCCGAGCCGGGCGATGCGCAGATGAGGGAAGTCCAGGCGCGGGCGGGCCGCCCGCCGTTCGATCGCGACAAACACCTCGTCGCACGGAATCTCGCCCAGACCATGAAAGGCGAGCGCCGAGCACAGGCTGACCACGCCATTGGGAACGGCACGGCCGACCACCGCGAGCGCAAGATCCGGATTGACCTCGGCCTTTGGCAGCACATAACTGCCGCGACCGACTTTCTTGATCACGCCCTTGTCGCAGGCGCGGCGCAGGTACTCCGCCTGGATGCCTTCGGCCGCAAGGTCCTTCGGGCGCAGCACGCCGAGTTGCCCGGCCAGTTGGGCGATGCGGGCGGACTTGCTGAAGTCTTCCGTCGAGGTGTGCAAGAGCGTGAGCAGATGATTGGAAGTGCAGGCAGTTCAGCACAAGTTAGAAAGGGTTGCAAGAAAGTCATTTAACTACATAAATATAAAATGAAAAATTCTATTTTGGATCGTGAGTAAAGTTCTGTGGCTAAATCAGCACCCGCTTCCGCTTCGACGCACCGGACAGACCATGCTCGCCACTCTCGCCCTGCTTCTCGCCGCTGCTGTGGTCTTTGTGCCCTTGTTCAAACGGCTGGGACTCGGAGCCGTGCTGGGTTATCTCGCAGCCGGAATCCTCATCGGACCCGGCGGACTCGGACTGATGGGTGACGTCGAGTCGGTGCTGCACGTGTCCGAACTCGGCGTGGTGCTGCTGTTGTTCGTCATCGGTCTGGAACTCCAGCCCGCCCGCCTGTGGCGGCTGCGCTCATCGGTGTTCGGCACGGGCGGAGCGCAGGTACTGCTGAGCACCGCCGCGCTGGGAGGCGTGGCGCTGGCGCTGGACCTGCCACCGGTTGCGGCCCTGGTCGCCGGCTTCGGCCTGGCCATGTCTTCGACCGCGCTGGTTTTGCAGATGCTCGGCGAGCGCAAGGAACTGCCCGACCGCCATGGTCGCGCGGCCTTTGCCATCCTGCTGTTTCAGGATTTGAGCGTGATCCCCTTCCTGGCGCTCGTGCCCCTGCTCGCGGTGCAGCCCGGCGCGAGCAGTGGCGCAGGCTGGATGGAGGTGGTGCCGGCCGTGGCCGCGATCGCGGGTGTCGTGGTAGGCGGCCGATACGCCTTGCGTCCCGTGCTGCGGATCCTGGCGGCGGCCGAGACGCCGGAGGTGTTCACCGCCGCCGCGCTGCTGCTGGTCGTAGGCACCGCGCTGCTGATGGAGAGCGTGGGCCTGTCGATGTCGCTCGGCGCGTTCCTCGCCGGCGTGCTGCTCGCCGATTCGGAATACCGGCACGAACTCCAGGCCGACATCGAGCCGTTCAAGGGTCTGCTGCTGGGCCTGTTCTTCATGGCCGTGGGGATGGCGGCGGACGTGGGTCTGGTGCGGAGTCAGCCGCTGGTCGTGGCGGGCCTCGTGCTGGGCCTGCTGCTCATCAAGGCGGTCGTGCTGTATCTCGTCGGCAGGGTCACCGGCCTGCCGGCGGATGCGGCTCGACGGCTGGCGTTTGCGGCTTCGCAGGGCGGCGAGTTCGCGTTTGTCCTGTTCGGGGTGGCCGCGACGGCCGGCATCCTCGATCCCGCGACCCAGGGCCTGATGATCGTCACCGTGACCGCCTCGATGATCCTGACGCCGCCGCTGTACGCCCTGCAATCCCACTGGGGACGCGAGCCCGAGCAGCGGCCTTACGACGAGATCGTGGTGCCGGAAACCCCTGTGGTGATTGCGGGCTTCGGTCCTTTCGGCCAGATCGTCGGCCGCGTGCTGCGTCTGCGCGGCATTCCCTACACCGTGCTCGAACGGGACTGGCAGCAGGTCGATTTCGTGCGGCAGTTCGGCAACCCGGTGTTCTACAGCGATGCCACCCGGCTTGAAGTGCTGCGCGCGGCGCACGTCGGCAAGGCGCGGCTGTTCGTCATCAGCGTGGCCGAGCCCGAGGACGTGACCCTGCGCATCGCCGAAACCGTACGCCGGCATTTCCCCAACGTGCGGGTATTTGCCGTGGCCCGCACGCGCCAGCACGCGATGCAGTTGATGGACCTGGGAGTGCAACGGGTGGTCCGCCGCGCCTATTTCTCCAGCCTGCACCTGACCCGTCACGTGCTCACCGAACTCGGCGACAGCGCCGAGAAGGCCGACGACATCCTGGCGCGGTTCCAGCGATTCGACGAGGAAACCCTGCTACGACAACAGGCGATTCATCGGGATCCCACGCAGCTCGCGCAGTCCGCCCGCGAGGCGGCCAAGGAGCTGGAACAACTGTTTGAAGCGGATTGGGTTTCGTCTGGCGATGGCGATTTACAGGGCCCATCGCGGGTGAGGGATTAGGCGTACATCCGGGGACGCAAGAGATTTGAAGGTTCGATCGCCATGCCTACCTCGCCGAGGGGCAAGCTTGTCGTCTGGGTGGGTGTCGTCGTCGCGCTGATGCTGGCTTGGTCAAGTCTCATGCGGGCTCGGGCACGTACCAATACGACGACGCCGGCCTTCTGAAGCGCAGCACCTTTCCAAATCAGACGACGGTCGAGTATCCACTGGATGCTGCTGGAAACCGCACAGTGGTGTCGGTGACAGCGCCTGCAGGGCTTTCCGGGATCAGCTCTATCGAACCCGGCGCGTCGAGGTAGTTGCCGCCAGAGTTTATGCAGCGAGTTGCTTAAAGGTTTCGCCGACGCGTGTGTTGATGGCGCAGTCGCGTTCGGGGTTGGGGGTGGCGGCGAGCACCGGCGACCCGTTGCGCGTTGCGCCTGACCATCGAGCAGGATTTCGTTCAACGGGCTCGGGCGTAGAGCGCGTGGCGCGCAGCCAGGATCGGACCGTCCGCGCCGTCGTGGCGCTGTAGGTGCTCGCCGAGCTTGGGCCGATGCGAGTGCGCCAGGGCCGCCGCGTCCATCAGCGCCCGCGCTTCGTCCTTGCGATGCAGGTCGAGTAGGCATTCGGCCAGCGTGATGCGGGTTTGGGCGAGCCAGGGGCTGTCGGGGTGGTCGCGAGCTTCTCGTATCTGTACCGCGCGCCGCAGATGCACTTCCGCAGCGGCGGACTCGCCCTTGGCTCGCAACGCGTCACCGGTAGCACGCCACAGAAACGACTCCTGAAAGCTTAGCTCCGCCGCCTGCGGGTGGCGCAAAAGGAGTTCCAGCAAGGGCAAAACCAGGACCTGTGCTTCGTCCGTACGACCCTGCTCAAACAGCACCTGTGCGAGCCCCAGCGTGGCGAGCAGATGGTTCGATTCGAGCTGCGGTCCCGGTTCCGGCCAGTGCTGCAACACGGCCCGAAACATCTGTTCGGCACGCTCGTATTCCCCGCGTGCGAGCCAGAGTTCCGCGACGCGTACGCTCGTCAGCCGATACAGCGGCTGCGGCCCGCTCGCAAGGGCTGCCTCCTGGGCGAGCAAGTCATCAAAGGCACGTTGCGACTCGTCCCAGCGACCCTGTGTCAGATACACCAGCGCTCGCTTGTCGATGCCGGTGTACGGATTCTCGAACTGCGGCAGTAGCGCGTGATTTTCCTCGAACAGCTCGGCCTCAGCGAGCGCGCCGCGATCATAGTGAAAGCTGCTCGCGTCGCTATGCGGAAACGCCAGTTCCGGTTCGTTCGGGGCTACTTCTGCTTCGTAGGAATACCGGCCGATGTTTCGTGCCCACCAGAAAAAAATGGGGCGGCGTGAGCCGAGTTGCCCGCGGTTGTCGTTATCCAGGTACAGGCAGCCATCAACTGCGCGGCCCCACATCCCAGGAGTATCGACGTGTTCGCAACCAAATTTGTCCACCGATTTACCCGCATCGCCCCGCCGATCGCCGGATTGATACTCGCCGCCTCAATGCCGATGAAGTCGCTGGCAGGCGAGGTCGCGCTCGATGCAGTGCCGATCAAAGTGAATACGGTCAGCAGCAACAGCCAAATTCAACTCGTTCCCTCCATTGCCGCCGATGCAGACGGAGATTTCGCTATCGCGTGGGTCGGAAATACCCGGGACAATCCGGCGATCAGGATGCGGCGTTATGAGGCCAGTGGGACGCCGATTACGGCTGAGGTGACGGTTGCCACGAGCTCATCCGAGCGACAAGTTAGCTGTGCTGATGTGGCGAGTGACGCATCAGGAAAATTCGTCGTCACTTGGGTGGACAGACTGGTCGACTCCGGTCATAGCCCGCGGATCTTCTCGCAGCGTTTCAACGCCAACGGCTCGCCGAACGGAAGTCGGTTCCAGTTGGAGGCGTCATCGCCGGCAGTTGGCATTAACGAATGCCCCAGAGTGACGATGAACACGGTCGGCGACTTTATAGTGGCCTGGCATGAATATGACGGCTATACCTACGAAACCGGCGGCGGTGCCTATGGCGGTATTTTCGTCAGGAAATGTTCTTCGGGTGGATTCTGTGGACCACGAACACTGATTGAAACAATTGAAGGTTCCCCGCCGCAGGTTGCGATGGCTGTCGGCAGTGATTTCGTTATCGTCTACAAATACGACGTGTATGAATCGGTCCATGCCAGACATACTTTTCTCAAGGTGCGCCGCTTCGACGGGTTAGGCCACCCTAGTGGCCCCGCCCATACGATCCCATTGGCATCGGGCCACGGATTTGGTAGGTATTCAGTCGGATTGGCAGCCGACCGGTCTTTTGTGGTTGCATATCAACTAAACGACAACGATACCGACATAATCGTTGCTCATCGCTTCAGTGCGGAGAGCGCTCGAATTGATCCCCCTATCGAGGTGGCAGCGGAAGGAACGACCGACCAGTCGATTGGAGAAGTGAACATGGCGGTTTCTCCCGACGGTCGATTTTCGGTCGCCTGGACGTTACACGGATCATCTGGCGGTGTCCGAGCGAGGCGCTTTTCTGCGTCAGGCGTCCCCACAGCGGACTCCTCCTCCCTGAGCTTGCAGAGTTGGGAGCCGGCTGTCGCCCTTGACGCCGATGGAGACATGGTCGTTGCTTGGAGGGGGTACGATTCCACAGTTAGCGGTCTCCCGACCGGTCTCTATGCCCGTCGTTACCAAGGCCCGGAAAACGTCGATCTGACGGTGACGCAGACCGACAGCGCAGACCCGGCCCCGATCGGAAAAACCTTGACCTATTCGGTTTCAGTGCACAACTTGCACCCGCCAATCTCGCGCTTCGGTTCGGAGGCGATTGACAAAGCCATCGGTACCGCGCGCTCGGTACGCGTGCAGTTGTCTACGCCCGCTAATTCCAGCTCGATGAGTGTGCAAAGCACGGCCGACTGGATCTGCTCCGGTGGGCAGTTACTCAATTGCACCTACAAAAAGCCGCTGCCCGCAGGGGCCGCTGCACCGACGATCCTGGTGTCGCTGAAGCCTTCCGGCCCGTCGGGCAGCACCATCACTAACCTCGCTCAGGTCAAGGCCGACCAAAAGGACGCCAGCAATGGCAACAACATGGATGCCGAAACGACTAGGCTGGTCCAGTAAGTACCCCCTCGCGGCCCCTCGAAGGGAATCGACAGGCAAACACTCCAGGCTTTGGCGCTATCTGCTGCTGAGCGAGTGTAACCCCTGCGACAAGAACGGCATTACGCCAAAGGAACACCCAACCAAGGGTCGCGGAGTTGTTGATTCAGGCTGAACTTCATTTCTATTGAGGCGGCCACTATTCACTTGAAAACGCACGCATGGACCGAGGTCCCAGCTATCTACGATGGTTGGCGCTGGCCGCCTCAATAATCGGAAAACCTGTGAGGAAGTTCTTTCATCGCGTTCTCATTAGGCCCAACATGGACCTCACCGATCGCAGGCACAGCCTCCTCAATAAATTTGACGAGCAGCCTGCGGTGGTGCCTGTCTGCCCTGAGAGGCTGTGAATTTTCCCCGAGCTGACGCGATTGCTGCGCGGGTATGCACAGTGTGGCGATCAGGTGCTGACCCTGGAGACTGAAGCGGAAGCTCGTCGGCACTGGCCCGGTGATCCGGCCGAGCGGCGATTACGAAGCGGACCTCGCATTGGTACAGGATTTTTTTTCGTGGTGTCACGCCACGGCATCCGGCCCATTTTCGATGCAGGTGCATTGCGCTTCTCTCCTTATGCCTTATGCCCGCCAGCGAGTAACCGATGGCATAGTAGCGGAGCGCCCTTATTGATCCGGCGCGCAACTGGTTAGCGAGCGGATCAACGGCAGATACCGGATGCAATCCGGGGCGTTGGGTTGGCTGGCGGGGAAAGCCCCGGATTTCATCCGGGCTACGGGCTCTGCGGGTTCTAGGATTATTCGTCGACTGCGAATCGGAAGGGGGTTTGTAGTGCGAGGGCGATCGATGAGCCTTTTTTGCCGAAAAAATCGTTAAGTTAGCGGGAGGATTGAAATCCTTCCACCCCGGGGACCTGGGCAATCTGCCTGGTCTTCTTCCATGCACTACCAGCCTACGAGGTTCACTCCGATGTTCACATTCAACAAGAAGCACAGCCTGGCCTTGACGATCCTTTCGGCCGCCCTCCTGTCCCAGCAGTCGCTGGCGCAGGTGGTCAGCAATTGCCCGCCGATCAATCCGGGCACGACCAACCGCATCGTCAACGGTTCTTTCGAGTCCAATGCGCCGAGCACGCTCTCGGTGGTCTCGCCGCCCGCGACTGCCTCGGCCGCCGCCAACTGGAGGCCGCATACCGACAACAACGGCACGCCGGTGACCACGCAGATCGTCACGACCCATGCGCCGGGTCCCAACGGCAACAGCATGCTGCGGGTGATGGGCGGTGGCGTCGAAGGCGGCGTGTTTCAGGTGATCTCCCAGGCACCGGCGAAGGTCATGCTGAGCGCCTGGGTGTTCGTGCGCACCGGTCGGGTGATTCTGAGTCCGCATGAATTTGCGACCGACGGCCCTGCGGCGTACAGCAGCAAGACCGGGCAGTGGGAACAACTGCGGGTGTGCTCCACCGGCGCGCCGGTCGGGCGCATGTCAATCTACAACAACGCCGCCACCGGCGAGTTCTTCGTCGACCGTGTGGAAGTGGTGAGCGTTCCTTGAAATGATGGCGGTCTTTGGAGAGATGTAGGCTGGGTTGAAGCGAAGCGAAACCCAGCACCGCCCTCGGCTCCGGTGCTGCCGGGTCGATAAATCCAACCCGGCCTACAGGCTCTGAGGGGTAGGCGGGGTTGAGGAACGAAACCCAGCGTTGTCGGGGTACGAACAGCGCTGGGTTGATGAAGCCAACCCAGCCTGCGGATTCGGGCAGATCCTGCCCGCTCTGCTTCTGCAATAGGCGCTCAGTCATCCGGGCAGGCGGCGAAGAAGTTGTACGAGTTGGCGAGCCCGGTGACGACCGTGCGCCTGCTGCTCGATTCGAAGATCTCCAGCGAGTTCGAGACCTTCGCCGCATCCGCCACGTACGCGTCGACGTGAAGGTCCATGCGCGGATTCAGCATCGTTGTCGGGAAACCGGGATCGCCCGAGCCCCAGCTGACGGCAGCCCCGCTACCCGGTGTGGTCATGCCGGTCAATTGGGTCAGCACAGCCCCGGCAAGCGAGCGGATCTCGATGCGGAACTGCGACGCCGGCAAGCCCGCGTTGCGCTCATCGAACAGCGTGACGCCGATGCGCTGACCCGGTGCCAATCCGATCGCCGCGTGGCTGCGCAGGCTTGGCACCGGCGGTACCACGGAAGGCGTGAAGGCAACGCTGGTGAGATTGTTCGACTTGGTGATCTTTTCGACGCTGGCGGCCACCGGCAAACCAGTGCCACCGCGCACTTCCACGTGGATCGACAAGCGCGCGGTTGAGGTGGTCGCGCCGGGCGGGTTGTAGCGCAGGGACGCCCCCTGACGCGGGCCCAGCATGCCGGTCTTTCTGCCGAGCATGTCGCCGGACAGATTCCGCACGATGATGGAATACAGGGTACTTTGCCGGTTGGGGTTGTGCACGAAGACGATCACCGCCTCTGTCGGCACAGCGGAAATTACAGTGCGCCGAGCCGGTGCGGACTGACATTGCGCAGCAGCGGGCGGGGACCAGAGCGGGAGGGCGGCGAGGGAAGATCCGGCTGCGGTGAGGAGGCGACGACGGGTCAGACTGGTCATGGGAGTCTCGGGTTGGAGATGCGCTTGCGCGCGAGAGGTACGTCAGGTGCTGCGCCGCCAACGCTGTCGGGCTGGCAGGTCGGGGTAAACGGGTGGGGGCGACTCATGGCGATAGCGTCGGGCGGTTCACTAACGTGGCTTCGAGCAGGTCTGCGCCGCGGGTGTCGCCGCCGCGGCGACGCTGGAAGATCAGATTCCGCGTCGCGCGCTCCAGCGTTTGCTGCGAAACGCCCGGCAATTCGTGGTAAGCGGCGAGCGCGGCTTCTGTCAGTTTCAGCGCCTTGGGCACATCACCCAGATCCAGATAGCTGATGGCAAGGTCTTCGAGCGCTTCCAGGGTGAAGCGATGATTCGCCCCGAGCGTGCGGGTCAAGGCCGCCAACACCTGTTCTCCCAGGTCGCGCGCACGCCGGGCCTTTCCCGACAGACGCAGGACGACCGCCAGACTGCGACCGGAGTACAGCGTCTCGGGGTGGTCCGGCCCGAGCAGGCGCGTGTGTCGCGCGTAGATGTCTTCGAGGATGACCAGGGCCTCCACCAGCTTGCCGGTCGTCTTGAGAGACTCTGCGTGATTGCCGCGTGCAAGCAGCAGCTCCAGATCGTCGGGGCCGAAACGACGCAGGCGCGTCTCGATCAACTCACGTTCGAGTGCGAGCGCTGCCTGCCAATCGCCCATCGCGGACAGGGCGTTGGTGAGGTTAGTTTCGGTCAGCAGCGTCTGCGGGTCTTCATCACCAAATCTGGCGCGCAACTCGCTCAACAGCGGTTCGAGATGGGCGCGGGCATCGTTTGCACGACCCAGGTCGAGCAGCACCGCGCCCAGGTTCGCGCGCGCCGAGATGGTTCGCGCATGCAGGGGATCGCGCTGCTTCATCAATCCCGTGACGGCCTCGCGCAACTCGCGTTCGGCTTCCGGCAGGCGCGACATGGCGTGGTGGGTCGCGCCCAGGATGGCGAGCAGGTCCAGCGTCTCGACGTGGTGAGCCCCCAATCGATTCTGCAACTGCCGCAGCAGCGGCTCGGCGATGGCGAGAGCCTCTTGATGACGGCCGAGCGACCTCAGCGCAATGGCTTCGAGCCCGCGTGCGCGCAGGATGTCGAGCGGGTCGCCGCCCGGCAACGCGCTGCGCTCGCTCACCAGACGCCTGGCTTCAGCCAGCGCTTCGTCGAGCCGGTCCAGACGGAACAGCATGCGCACCCGCTCGGCACGCGAGTTGAGTGCGTCGAGGCGACCCCTTTCAGCGCCCGAGGCATCGTCCGGATGTTCGCGCGCCCGGTGGCGCAGTGCGGCGCGTGCAAACGCGGACTCCGCCTCGGCCCACAGGTGCAGAACGGAGTAGGAGCGACCCAGGCTGTCCAGCAAGGCCCCTTCCACCTCCGGTCGGTCGGCGAAGCGCTGCATCAGCTCCGCCTGCGCCGGTTGCAGCACTTGCCGCGCCAGGGTGTCGCGCGCAAGGTCGGTCAGAGAGGCGTAGGGGCGTAGCTGATCGAGCAGCGCGGCGACGGCGGACGCGGGCGGCAGCGCAGCCTCCACCTCGCCGGCCTGCAGGCGCCGCGCGAGCTGGGCGGACAGGGACTGGTAATACTCCTGTCCCAGCCGGGGCAGGTTGACGCGGTCCATCAGCGCCCCCTGAAAACCCACCACTTCACGCAGGGCCGATTCGCGCGCTTCGGCGCGTTGCCGCTGGAGCTGCTCGGCCTTGCCGGCCGCGATGGCCACCCGGGCCTGCCACAAGGCCACGCTCAGACCGGTGATCAGGGCTACCAGGACCAGGGCCGCGGCGGCCACGCCGGTGCGATACCGGCGCACGAACTTGGTGGTGCGATACGCGATGGAATCGGATCGCGCCTTGATCGGTTGGTTGTCGAGGTGCCGGCGCACATCTTCGGCCAGCGCGGCGACCGAGACATAGCGCTCTGCCGGTTTCTTCTTCAGCGCCTGGCCCAGAATATTTTCCAGGTCGCCCGCGAGCCGTCCGCGCAGTTGGCGCGGCACTGTGGATCGCTCCGCCGCACGTTGCTCGGGGGTGGCTTCGCCGGCCTGGGACTGAGTGACCGCATGCAGGATCGGCACCGGATCGGTTTCCACCACGTCGCGCTCGATCTGGGCGGTGGTGCTGCGGGTCGCACCGTACGGCCGCGCACCGGCGAGCAATTCATACAGCAGCACACCTAGCGCATAGACATCCGTCACGGGCGTGATGGGCATGCCCAGCACCTGCTCGGGCGCGGCGTATTCCGGCGTCAGCGCGCGGCCGCCGACGCGAGTCAGCTCGGTGCTCTCCGCGGCCTCGTTTTCCACCAGCTTGGCAATGCCAAAATCGAGCAGCTTCACCTGGCCGTCCTGCGTCACCAGGATGTTGGACGGCTTGAGGTCGCGATGGACCACCTGGTGTGCGTGGGCGTGGGAAACGGCCAGGCAGACGTCCAGAAACAGCCGCAGGCGCGCCTCCACATCGAGCTTGCGCTGGTCGCACCAGTGGTTCAGCGGCTGGCCATCGACGTATTCGATCACCAGGAACAGCGTGCCATCCGGGCTCACGCCCACGTCGAGCAGGCGCGCGATGTGCGGATGCGACAGCCGCGCCAGGATCTGCCCCTCGCGCGCAAAACGCTCGCGGATGTTCGTCCGCGACAGGTAGGCGTGGAGGGTCTTGATCGCCACCGAGCCTTCAAACAGACCGTCGGATCGACGGCCCAGCCAGACCTCGCTCATGCCACCGACGCCGAGCGGGTGTTCCAGGGTGTAGGCGCCAAAGGCGATGCCGGCGGCAAGTTCGGAGGTGATCGGATCACCGCCGGATGCAAGCGCCTGCTCTGCGCTGCCGCTCAGGAAGCCTGCCGAGGTGGCCTTGAGATCGGCGTCCAGCAGGCGTTGCACGCGCCGATGCAAGACCGGATTTTCCGCCGCGAGCTCTGCCAGCGCCATCCCGCGGACCGAATCATCGAGTTCGGACAGGCGCTCGAACTCGGCGAGGGCGGAGCGCGACAGCTGGGTTCGGCTGATGGGTGAGTCCGTCATCGTGTTCGGGAGGTTACGGAGGCTCGAAGGATTTAGCGAAGAAAGCGTGAAGACCTGGCCACACGCCGGCACGGAAAGCTGCGTGCACGGAGAGTGGCCTGCACCCGTATAACGCCAGAACCCGGCAAATCGGCTCAGGAAGGTGTTTCAGCGCGTGGCGCAGGTCCGCAGACCTGGGGCGGTGCCGGGTTTCGCTTCACCCCAGCACACGCGTTGCGCGTGGGGAAGCTCTGCACAGGTCTGTCGCGGGGGGGGGCGCCCCCCCCCGGAGCCCCCCGACCCCGGGGGGGGGGGCGCGCCCCCGCCCCACAGCGGAGCGCCCCC
>JBQTIX010000039.1:0-86830 GCA_052387695.1 Panacagrimonas sp.
GGCCCGTGCCCTGCGTACTCCATCGCGCCGTCGTCCAGCGCGCCGTACTCCAGGCCGAGCCGGTCCAGGATGTAGTTCTGGCGCAGCTTCCACGGCGACTTCGTTCCCTGCTTGGGAAACATCGCAATGGCGCGCTGCACGTAGCCCGAGGAAAAATCGAGCAGCGGTTCCTGCGGCATCGCGGGGTCGATATTGCCCGGCGTGCAGCGCGCGTAGCCGTGGCGGTCCATGTGCTTGAGCAGCCGGCAGACGTAACGTGAGATCAGGTCCGCGCGCAGCGTCCAGGACGCGTTGGTGTAGCCGATGCAGGCCGCGAGGTTGGGCACGCCGCTGAGCATCACGCCCTTGTAGCTGAGGGTTTTTGCGGGCTCCACCGGCTTGCCATCGACCGCCATCTGGATGTCGCCCAGGGCGAGCATCTGCAGGCCGGTGGCGCTGACGATGATGTCGGCCGGCACGGTCTCGCCGGACTTCAACTGGATCCCGTTTTCGGTGAAGCGCTCGATGTGATCGGTCACCACCGATGCACGTCCCTTGCGGATGGCCTTGAACAGATCGTTGTCCGGAACCAGGCACATGCGCTGCTCCCAGGGGTTGTAGCTCGGCTTGAAGTGCTTGTCGACGTCGAAGCCCGGCGGTAGCGAGCGAACGGCCAGCTTGCGCAACAGCCGCTTGGCAAATTCCGGGCGGCGACGGCAGAGCTGGAAGATCAGCATGGTGAGCGCCACGTTCTTCCAGCGGATGACACTGTGCGCCCACTTCTCGGGCAGCGCCCGGCGCAGGCCGTCGGCGATCGGATCTTTCGAAGGCAGGGACAGCACGTAGCTGGGCGAGCGTTGGAGCATGGTTACGTGTGCGGCCGCGTCGCTCATGGCCGGCACCAGGGTCACCGCGGTGGCGCCGCTGCCGATGATCACGACCCGCTTGCCCGCGTAGTCCAGATCCTGCGGCCATTTCTGCGGATGCACGATGCGGCCACGGAACTGATCCGCCCCCGGAAAATCCGGCGAGTAGCCCTGGTCGTAGCGGTAGTAGCCGCTGCACAGGTAGAGAAAGTTGCAGCTCAACGCGGTCTTGTCCCGGCCGGGTCCGCGATCGGCCTCCACCGTCCAGCGCGCGTCGGCCGAATTCCAGCTCGCGCGCGTGACGCGGTGCTGATAACGGATATGCCGGTCGATGCCGTGTTCCCGGGCGGTGGCGCGCATGTAGTTGAGGATCGCCGGGCCGTCAGCGATCGCCTTGGCCTCCTTCCAGGGTTGGAACGAATAACCCAGGGTGAACATGTCCGAGTCGGAGCGTATGCCGGGATAGCGAAACAGATCCCAGGTGCCTCCGCTTGCCTCGCGGCCTTCCAGGATCGCGTACGTCTTGCCACGGCACTGGGACTGCAAGTGATACCCCGCGCCGATCCCCGACAGGCCCGCACCGACAATCAGCACGTCAAAATGTTCGGTCATCATCGATCCCACTCCAGCGGCGATTCAAGGTCCACCGACTGTAGCCGGGAAGCGGATCGCGCCGGAGGCCGGAGGCGTAGTAGAAACGTAGGGGGCAGGCGTTTTTCAGTCCCGAGCGGGTCTTGAGGGTCTTGCACGGGCGGGGTGTGAAGTTGCCCGCGGAGGTTCGAGTCCGTCGTGGTTACGGGTTACGGGTTACGGGTTACGGGGACGCCGTGCGCGTCCACTCCGGTGGCGCCCACAGGTGCTTGAGACGCTGGATCAGCGGCCCGCGCGTGAACACGTCGCGCCACATGTCGATGAACTCGTGGAAGTTGAGCGTGATGAAGTTGTGCGAGTGGATCTGCCGCGTGATGCCGTAGTCCACGGGCACTGACTCTTCGGCGTAGGTGCCGAACCAGCGGTCGAACAGGATGATGACGCCGCCGTAGTTGTGATCGATGTACTGCGGATTGCGGCCGTGGTGCACGCGGTGGTTGGAGGGCGTGTCGAACACGTATTCGAACCAGCGCGGCAGCTTGCCGACGCTTTCCGTGTGCACGAAGTACTGGTAGCTCAGGTCCACTGCATAAAGGAAGAACACGACCGCCGGCGGTACGCCCAGAAAAATCAGCGGGCAGAAGAACAGCCACCAACCGGTGATCGAGTACAGCAGGCTCTGGCGCATGGCGGTGGTGAAGTTCATGCGCTCGCTGGAGTGGTGCACCACGTGCGCGCTCCAGAACCAGCGCACACGATGACTGGTGCGGTGAAACCAGTAGTAGCAGAACTCCACGCCGATGAAGATCGGCAGAACCGTCCACGCGTTCACCGGCACGTCGAACAGCCGGTGCTGGTAGATCCATGCGGTGGCGACGCCGGTGATTAGCACGTGCGCGATCAGTTCGAACACCTGGTAGCTGCCGCCGAGCGAGAGGTTGGCCAGGATGTCGCGCCACTCGAACTGTGCGCGCTGGCCGCGGCCCGTCATCACTTTCCACTCGATCAGGAAGGCGATGACGAAGATCGGCGACATGCCGATCAGCAGCACCTGCTTCCAGTCCACATCCGGGCCGAGCATCTGAACCAGCATCTGCGTCATTGCTTCCACGGTGAGCCTCCTCGTTCTGATGGGACGCATCCTCGCGCGAAAGCGGCCCCGCGGGATTGACCCGGCTGGCCGCATTTTTGACACTTCTCGCCATGCCTTCCAGTCGCCGGCCTGCCGAACCCGCTCACGGCGTCGTGCCGGGAAGCTATGTGCGCCTGTTGTACGAATATCTCGAAACCCGTGGCGTGGATGCGGTGAAACTGCTGGGCGAGGCAGCGCCGAACCCGCAGGGCTCGGGACCCAGCCGCTATCCGGTCGAGCGCTGGCGCCGGCACCTGGAAAACGCGGCGGCGCATCTGCACGACTCCGACCTGGGCCTGCACCTCGGCCAGACCGTGACGCCGCGACACTTCGGCGTGATGGGTTATGTGCTGCTGGCCTGCGGCACCCTCGGCGCGGCGCTCACGCGTCTGCACCACTACCAGCGCCTGGTCTACGACGTGAGCCCGATGCGGCTGCGCGCGCAGGCCCAATCGGTGACCCTGGAGTGGGGCACGGAACACGGCCGTCCCGGCCGGCTGGTCGACGAAACCGCCATCACCGCGCTGGTGCAGTTTGCGCGCGACGTCACCGGCGAACACGCGAAGATCGAGTCGGTGCACTTCGTCAACGAGCCACCTGCGGACATCGCGCCATACCGCCGCTATTTCGGAGGTCAGGTCTTGTTCGAGCAGGACATGACGCGCGTGCGCCTGCCGCTGTCGCTGATGGCAAAGCCGCTGCGTCAGCCGGACGCAGCCTTGCTCGCGCTGCTGGAACATCAGGCGGAAGCGCTGCTCGCCGACCTGCCGGACGCCGGCGATCTCGAACAGGCGGTACGTCGCGCCGTCGCTGCCAACGCGCGCGAAGGCGAGATCAGCCTGGAGCGCGTGGCCGCCGCGCTGCATACCTCGCCGCGCACCCTGCATCGCCGGCTCGAACAACTCGGCCTTGGCTTTCGCGAACTGCGCGACGACACGCGACGACGGCTCGCCGAAACACATTTGTCGGACGCCGGCCTGGGGATCGCCGAAGTCGCGCTGTTGCTCGGCTATTCCGAGCAGAGCGCATTCACGCGCGCGTTCGGCCGCTGGACCGATACCACACCGGCGCGTTGGCGCAGGCAGGCGGCCAGCTCGATCCAAGGATTCTCTGCACGGGTTTGAATTCATCGGCAGGTCGGATGTAGGTCGGCTCAAGGCCACTGCTTTTCGTGGCCGGAGCCGACAGGCGCCGGTCGTCGTCGAGGGCGCGCAGCGTCGGTTCCGCCTTCGGCTTGAACCGACCTACGAGCCGGATTGGAACTGTGCAGACCTTCCCGTCCGCATCCCTCTACACCTCGTCACCATCGCGCACGCCGTCCTCGTCGCGGTCCACGCCGATGCGCAGGCCGGACCCGGGCGGCACGCAGGTGTAGGTCAGGGCCTGGCCCGGCGTGGCGGCGAGGGCGCGCAGGGGGCGCTCTCCGATCGGCGGTTCCGCGGTGCGGTCGCTGATGAACAGGCCGAGCGCGGTACGAAACCAGCCCCGCGTGACGCCGTCCACGACGCCCTTGACCGTGACATCGCATTCTCCCTGCGCGGCACGCGCCAGCAGCAGATCGATACGCCGGTTCACGCTCGCGGCGTTGCCGGTGTCCAGGGTGATCTGCTGGCCGACGATGGGCGCCAGGTTGCTCGGGAAGGCGAACACGAACTGCTCGACCCGCCGGCGCATCTCGTCGCCCTGCCCCAGCAGCAGATCGCTGAGCAGGAAGTTGAACACGCGCGCCTGGAAGAAGCGGAACATCGTGTCGATGCTGCCGTCGTGCAGCAGCCCAAAGCCGCGAACCTGGTCGCCCTGGTGCGCGTTGTCGCCGGGGCGGATGAAGGCGACACCGGGGTTACCGAACATGCCGACCTTCTGGTAGACGTTGCGCAGGTGCGGAATCTTGAACTGCTGCTTCTCACCCTCGAAGCTGGAGCGCCCATCGCCGCCGAACAATCCCTGTTCCGGGTCCAGCGTGTGGCAGCCGTTGCAGGTGCGCGTGTCGACGAGGACGTTGAAATAGATCCGGCGTCCCAGTTCCTGTTCGAGGGTCAGCGAGTTGTCGAGCGCGCGGATCGGATTGGGTGGATAGCTGAGTTGCAGGACGAAGTCGGTGAACGCCTGCATCTGCGCGTCGGTCAAGGGTGTCTCACGCCCCAGCAGGCTCACGAAGGCGGGATTGAACTGGCGAAACGCAGCCTGTTCGTTGTAGATGCCGCGATCCGGCCGGCGGTTGCGCTCGTCATTGCCGCCGGTGCGATCGCCGCGCCAGTGCATCGGGCCTTGAGCGGCCATGCCGCGCAGGCTCTGCGTGGTCATCGGGCCCTTCATCGGATGAAAGTCCGGGTTGCCGATGGGACCGATGGTGAAGGGCGAGGGGTTGTTGAGCACCGTACCCTTGGGATCGCCCAGGTCCCAGGCCAGGCTGTCGAGATCGCCGAACACATGACAGCTCGCGCAGGAGGCTTCGCCGTTGCTCGAAGTCAGCGCCGCGTCGTAGAGGAAGGGACGGCCGGTGACCAGGCTCAGCGGCTCCGGATTGTGCATCGTGCGGCGCGTGGTCTGGCGCCGGGTGGCGGTGTCGATGACCGCGATGGAATTGTCGAATCGGGTCAGCACGTACAGCCGCCCGCGCGCCTCGTCGAGCACCAGCCCGCTGGGGCCGCCGCCGCTGACCGCGATGCGGCTGGCGGCGTCCGGCACGAAGCGATCGTTTTCTAGCAGGGCGGTGCTGAACACACCGATTTTTGCGGAGCCGAACGCGGCCAGGTACAGGGTCGCGCCATCGCTGCTGATCGCCATGGATGTGGGAATCGCCAGGCTGTTCGCGCGCACGCTGGCGGGTGCCGGTCGCAACTCGTAGTTGATGTGCTTGTTGAGATGGCGCGGCAGCACGCGAGTGCCGTCGATGACGGTGATGCGCGCCTGTTGCAAGCGTCCGAGTACGGTGGAGGTTGGATCTCCCGGCGTCCGCTCGCCCTCGAAGCGCACCTCATTGATCGCCTCGGTATTGCTCACGTAGAGCTTGCCGCTGACCGGGTTGACCGCCATGTTGAACAGCACCGTGCCGACGCCCGAGTGACTGCGCACCAGCCGCGGCGTCGCGGCGTTGGCGTCGATCGCGAACACGTCCTGGTCGGGAAGATTGAAGCGCACCTGGCTGTCCCAGGCCCGATTCAACTCATCGCGCCAGCGCCCGTTGCGGAACTTGACGATCAGCCCGGCCTCGGGCTGGTCGTCGCCGCCGACTGTCCGGTTCGGCGCCGGCAACCCGCCAGGCGCCATGACTTCGCCACGCGCGGGCCGGCATGGACGTGCCGTGGCGCCGCCGTCGCAGACGCTGCCTTCGCTGATCGTAGTGGTGCGGTTGCCGGTGTGAAATCCGGCGGCATACACGGTGGCGCCGTCGGCGCTGACCGCCAGTGCCCTGGGAGTGTCGGTGAACAGGCTGAGGATGCTCAGCGGCGTGCCGCCGAGCCCGGCGCCCGGGTCGCGCGCATCGAACACCCACACGTCGGCGCGGCCGATACCCGCGGTGGTCAGTCGCGGATCGATCGGACTGTTCTGCCCGCGATGCGCCGTGGTGATGAAAGCGCGATCGCGATCACGCCCGGCAAAGACGATGTCGCGCGGCTCGTCGCCGACCAGTAGGGTGCGTACGACCCGCGGCGGATTGGCGCGCACATCGACGATGCTGATCGAGTCCGACAGATGATTGACCACCCAGACCTCGGCATTGCCGTCGCGCGCCGCCACGGCCACCGGTTCCAGACCCACCGGCACCGAGGCCTCCGCACGCAGTCCGGACTCGGTGATCGCGAAAATCTCCAGCCGATTGTCCGGGGTGTTGACGGCGAACAGCCGCCGCCCATCCGCCGACAGCGCCAGCGGTCTGACCTGGCCGCTTTCGAACGCGGTGAACGAGGCCAGTGCGGGTGTCGGGAGCCACAGCGCGAGGGCGAGCAGGCCGCTCGCGAGCAGCGTCCGGGTCAGATTGATTCGTGACCGCCAACCGCGGAGAGTGGAGTGTCGGTTCGGGTTACCACGGACGATACGCATCGGCGAATTTCATCGAAGCCCGAGCGGGCTGGTTGTCCTTGACACGCTTGCGCTGCAAGAAAGGCTCCGTCACCGGCCGTACCGGTGCAGGAGTTGTGAAGCAGCCGGTCGCAGCATAGCCTGCGGAATCCCTCACTCGCGGGTTCCCCACATGATCGTGACCTCGCTTTACGCCGGCCTGCTGGCGCTGTGGTTCGTGGTTCTGAGTCTGAGGGTCGTCCGTCGCCGCCGCGGCCATCGCATCAACCTCGGCGACGGCAGCGACACGCAGATGCAGCGGCTGATTCGTGGACACGGAAATTTTTCCGAATACGTGCCGCTGATCCTGCTGCTGATGCTGATCCTCGAAATGGGCGGCGTCACGCCGTTCTGGCTGCTGCACCTGATCGGCATCACGCTGGTAGTCGCGCGCGTGCTGCACGGCATCGCACTGAGCTTCACCCAGCATTTCATGTTCGGTAGAGTCGCCGGCACCGTGCTGACGTTCGTCCTGCTGCTGGTCACCGGCCTGCTGTGCCTGTGGCGCGGGATCGCCGAACTGGTGCTGGCGGCGGGCTGAGGCCGTGATTGAACGCTCTCGTCGCGGTCGGCGCACGCCCGCGCGGTCCACGCCGATGCGCAAGCCCAACCCGGGTGGGCGCGCAGGTGTAGGTCGGATCAAGCCCGCGTGCTTTTCGCGGGCGGATCCGACGGGTGCCCTTCGTCGACGGCGCGCAGTGTCGGATCCGCCTTCGGCTTGATCCGACCTACGGCTACGGACTCAGAACAGCGTCAGCCCCAACACCGGCCCCATCCCACTGGACGGGTTGTACGTCGTATCGCCGTTGAACCTCCCGGTGTACCCAGCACCCAGCGCACCTCTCAGCGTATTGCCGACGTTCGCCTGACAACGCGCCACGCCCTGAGCATTGGTGACCGCCGAGCACAGCGCGGTCGTCCCGGCTGCGAAGTTCACCGTGCGTCCTACGATCGGCAAGTGGGTTTGGGTATCCCGCAGCGTCGCCGTAGGCTTGATCAGGATTCGAATCTGCAAGCCCTGCGTCACGATTGCGGCGACAACCGGGTCCACCTGCAGGGCCGTTTCCCGCTTGGTCCACACCACGCTGGCCGTGCCCGATCGGGTCATGAAACTGGCCGTGATCAAGTCATTGCCCGCGTTGACGCCGATGAAGCAGAACGTCGCGTCGCCGGTTCCGTCGGTGGTTGCTGAGCCCGTGGTCAGGTTGACGCCCGTGACCGTGAAGCCGAGCGGGATGGCGGGTACTGCCGCACCGGCCGCGTTAAGAGTCGTAGCCGTGACGCAGTGCTGCGTGAGGACCGACTTTGTCGCGGTCTCGGGGGTTAGAGTGATGCTGGCGACCGTCTCGGTTGGGGCGGCGATACGGTAGACGTAGGCCGAGCCCTGATCGAGGTTGCCGTCAATGTCGTCAACCGGAGCGCCTACGGCGACGGTGTCGCCGTCAACAGACACCGCATAGCCGAAGATATCGACCGCCGCGCCATCGTCGGCAAGGAGCTTGGCCTGTTGGCTCCAACCCGCCCCCGATAATATGAAGACATAGGCGGACCCCTGAAGATCATTGCCGCCGATGTCCGCCCCATGAGACCCAACCACCGCGGTGTCCGCCGAGATAGCCACATTTTGGCCAAAGAGATCGTCCGTGGCACCGTCGGCGGCCACGAGCTTTGCCTGCTGGCTCCAACTCTCACCCGAGCGCGCGAAGACGTAGGCGGAACCCTGATTGGTATTGCCTCCGTTGTCGGCGCGCAAGGCCCCTACCAAGGCGGTGTCCCCGGAGACCGACACCACGTAGAAGTTGTCGCCCGCCCCGCCGTCGGCGGCGACGAGCTTGCCCTGCTGGCTCCAGTTCGTCCCCGAGCCTACAAATATGTATGCGGAGCCTTGGTCGGCATTGCCGCCGATGTCGTCGCCGCCCGCTCCGACTCCCACGGTGTCGCCAGAAATGGAAACGGAGCCTCCGAATCCGTCGAAATCCGCACGGTCGGTAGCAACAAGCCTCGCCTGCTGAGTCCAGCTCGTGCCCGAACGCTCGAAGACATACGCGGAGCCCGCATCCACGATTCCGTCGACGTCATCGAAAGTCGCGCCCACCACCACGGTGTCGCCGGAAATACCCACGTTCCAACCGAACTGATCATGTTCGGAGCCGTCGTCGGCCAAGAGTTTCGCCTGCTGAGCCCAGGTCGTGCCGGATCGCACGAAAATGTAGGCCGCGCCCTGATCGAGATTGCTGCCCACGTTGTCCGCGCGGGCGCCTACGACCACGGTATCGCCGGAGATGCCTACATCCGTGCCAAACGCATCGGAGACGCCGAAGAGATCAAGGCCCTCGCCGTCGTCTGCAACGAGTTTGGCCTGCTGACTCCACGTTGTACCGGAGCGTACGAACACGTAGACAGAGCCCTGATTGGTGTTGCTGCCAATATCGTCGCCACCTGCTGTCACCACCAGAGTGTTTCCCGACAGGGCCACCTCAAAACCCAGGACATCACCCGCCGCACCGTCCGACGCCGTTAGCTTAGCCTCCTGATTGACTAGCAGCGGATCGACGACGACGGGATACATCGCCTGGGTATCGTCGAAAGCGATCTCGATGCGATGGTCCGCTGCAATGCTCATGCGAGCGTCGAGGGCGCGCTGATTTGCGTCGAGTACCAGCAGCTTGTGATAGCGCATGCGCCGAGCGCCGGATTCATCGGTCAGCATTACACCACCTGCATCCGGCCGTGCCTTGAGACCGCCCTCCACCGCGAGCTGGATGCGCACCTCGCCGCGCTCGCCCTGCGGTGCGTGCTCGAAGGTAAAGCCATGTTCGAGCCCGAGCGCGGTATTGACGTACCACTCGGTGGCCTGGGCGTGGGACAGCTCGACTCTATTGTCGCGCACGACCGGTGTGGCACCGGCCACGGGACTGAGCGCATCGGCGCGGCCGATGGCGGTGGTGCGCAGGTTCAGCGCGTAAGACGCAGGGTCTGGCGTAGGTCGGGTCAAGCCCGCGTGCTTTTCGCGGGCGGACCCGACGGGGGCGGTCTGGAAACGGCTAGCGTGCTTCGAGGGCCACGTCGGTTCCGCCTTCGGCTTGAACCGACCTACGCCGGACTTCAGCGGGTCCGTCGGATTGAGACTGAGCCCACGGGAATCAAATCCCAGCTTCCAACCCTGTTCCGGGTTGACACCCTCCACGCTTTTCGCGCCAGACTCCAGCCGATAGCGGCTTTGCTCAATCTGCGCCCGGATGGAGGTCCACTCCGCGGCGTTTAGTCCTTGCGGGGTTTCCCCCGGCTTGACCTCACCGCGGCGTTCACGTACGCCCCCCCCCCCCCCGCGTTTCCGCGGACGCTGCGGCTTGAACGCTCAGCCCCGCCGCACAGAGGATCGCGCCAAGCGCGGCTCTACCGAGAAACGAACAGATGCTCTGCATGATGAGGCTCCCCGTATCGATTGTTGAATGCTTGGTGAAGTTGATCTCGCCGCGTCGCGCCTCGGCGCGAAAAGCAGGATTCGGTGTCCGAATCCGGTGTCAGTCAAGTGTCGCAAAAAATCGCTGCGGTTGTCGCCGCCCGAATGGGTGGAGTCGCGAAATAAACTTACTTGGCAAAGCGCGG
The DNA here is from genome assembly GCA_052387695.1 of Panacagrimonas sp. Taxonomy (GTDB): domain Bacteria; phylum Pseudomonadota; class Gammaproteobacteria; order Nevskiales; family Nevskiaceae; genus Panacagrimonas. Next base: position 10,240 of record JBQTIX010000039.1, read on the forward strand.
CGCCGCAGGATTAGGCGCCTACGCAGACCGGCGCTCTCGCAAAAACACCGCCTTGCTCCCGTCCAGCAGCGCAGTAGCCTGGATTGAGGCGGTTTCATCGCCGAAATCCGGGACTGGGGCTCGCGTCGTAGAGGAAGCGGCGGCCGTTGACCAGGTTCACCGGCTCTGGGTTGTGCAGCGTGCGTCCCTCGATCTGGCGTCGCGCGGCGGTATCGATGACGGCGATGGAATTGTAGAAACGGGTCAGCACATACAGTCGCCCGCGCGCCTCGTCCAGCACCCGCCCACTGGGGCCGCCGCCGCTGACGGCGATGTGGCTGGCGGCATCGGGAGGGCGAGGCTGTTCCAGCGTACTCCGGCGGGTACCGGCCGCAGGGCGTAGTTGATGTACTTGTTCAGGTGCCGCGACAGCACGCGAGTGCCGTCGATGGCGGTGATGCGGGACTGTTGCAAGCGGCCTTGCACGGTGGCAGTCGGATCGCCCGGCCTCTGCTCGCCCTCCAATCGCACCTCGTTGATCGCTTCGGTATTGCTCACGTTTAGCTTGCCGCTGATGGGGTTGACGGTCATGTTGAACAGCACCGCGCCGACGTCCGCATGACTGCGCACCAGCCGCGGCGTCGCGGCGTTGGCGTCGATCGCGAACACGTCCTGGGCGGGCAGGCTGAACCGCACCTGGGCGTTCCAGTTGCGGTTCAGCTCGTCCTGCCAGCGGCCGTCGGTAGTGCATCAGTTTGAATTCCAGCACCCCGTTCGGCCCGAGTAGCGGCGGCCCGTTCGTCCCGAGTAGCCGCGCAGCGGGCGTACCGAGGGAAGCATCGCGTATCGAGGGCACGCCCGGCACCTCGATACGCGGCATTGCTGCGCAATGGCGCTACTCGGTGCGAACGGATTTCAAAATGATGCACTATCCGGCCGTCGCGAAACTTGACGATGAGCCCGGTCTCCCATTGCGGGACTCCGCCGAGCGTTGCGTTGGGCGCGGGCAGCCCGCCCGGCGCCATCGATTCGGTCGGAGTCGGCCGGCAGGGGCGCGCCGGAGTCGGCGAAAGCGAGAGCCACAGCGCGGCCGCCAGAAGAAAAATACGCTTCGCCCAGAATCTCCCCAGAACCTCCATTTAGCGAGAGGCCGGCGCGACGCAGATTCTCGTGACACGCTTGCCGGTGCCGAAAAAACGCCACCGGCCGAAGGAGATTACATCGTCAGGTTTGATTTGTGCCGCCCTGCGTCGCGGCGTAGCCTGCGGGCTCGCTCCCCAGCCTGCTCTCTTTCACGATGTTGACCTTGCACGAGGACATCGAACCGCTGCTGGAATTCTGGTTCGGCGCCGGCACCGAGGACCCGGTCGCGACCGCCGGTGCGCAGGAATCCCTGTGGTGGGGTGCGCAACCGGAAACCGACCGCCTGATCGGCGCGCGCTTCGGCGATCTGCGCCGGCTCGCCACCGAAGGCGCGCTCGATGCCTGGCTGGCGTCTGCACGCGGGCGCCTAGCGGCGATCGTGCTGATCGACCAGTTCTCGCGCAACCTGTTTCGCGGACGGCCCGAGGCGTTTGCGCACGACGCGCTCGCGCGCAGCTGGTGCCTCGATGGGATCGCCGAGGCCGCGGATCGCGCGCTGCGTCCGATCGAGCGGGTGTTCTTCTATCTGCCGCTGGAGCACTCCGAGTCGCGCGAGGACCAGGCACACTCAGTGACGTTGTACGAGGCGCTGGCGCGTGAGGTTTCGCCGGATCTGCGCGGACTGTTCGACGGCTACGCCGGCTTTGCCCGCGCGCACCGCGACATCATCGAACGTTTCGACCGCTTCCCGCATCGCAATACGGTGCTGGGCAGGCCGTCGACTGCGGAGGAACAGGTATTCCTCACGCAGCCGCGATCGTCGTTCTGACCGGGACGGGAGGCGCGCGCTTTACGGGACTCGTTCCAGCGCGCCGGCCGACGGCGGGTTCCTGAACGGAACGCCGAACAGGTCGGTCGCTACGCCGGTGCCAAACGCTCCGATGCCGACGCAGGGCGAGGTAGCCTGAAGACCGAAGTCGAACCCGCCGGGATTCTTGAACTTGACGTCGGTGGTCGTGACGCCACGCGATTCCAGGCCGGTTGCTGCGGCCAGGGGCGGCAGGGTCGCGTACTCGACGTTGCGATAGCGGATCATGTTGGGCCCGGTGACGTAGCAGTTGTTGTTCACGTTGGCGCCCACCAGGCCGCCGGGGTTGTCCACGTAGAGTTGCCGCATCGGCGTGGTGCTGGCGTAGATATTGTTGTAGATGAAGCCCCGCCCGTTCTGGCCGTAGACCGCGAAGTTGATGCCGCCGCCGTTGTTGTAGAACGTGTTGTGAAACACGTGAAAGCCCTGCGAACTGGACGAGTTGTAGACCAGGCCGTAATTGCGGTTGAGGAAGATCAGGCCGTCGGTCAGCACCATCAGCATGGAGGAGGCCGTGCCGGGATTGCTGGACGCGTTGATGCCGTACTGGTTGCCGGCAATGATCAGGCGGCTAAGGAAGAGCACGCCGACTTCGCCGAAGAAGCGGATGCCGTCGCCGGTGGAATTGATGATGGTGGTGGTGCCGACCTGGATGCCCGACATGACGCCCGCACCCGGTGTGGTCTGGATCAGCACACCGTGGCCGGTGGACCCGTAGCGGTTGCCACTCCAGCCGCGGCCGGTATCCACGATGGTGACGTTGCTGACCGTGATGTTCGAGAGGGTGCTGTAGGCGCCGGACGGCAGTACGGACATCTCCACACCCGCGTATCCGTTGCGTTCGAGAGTCAGGTTCTGGAACGTGATGCCGTTGACGCGCGAGTTGGGGACGAAGGTTTGCGGCGAAACCCCGCTGTCGAACATGTTGGTGACCCGGACGTTGTCCACCAGGCCGCCGTCGGACCGTCCGCTGTATTCGACGCCATTGCCGGTATAGAGATAGGGATTGGAAAACTGGTACGTGACCGCGCCGCCGCCGTCCGAGATGGTGGAATTCCTGACCGAGCAGCGATCGCAGTTGTTGAGCGCGATGCCGTGCAGGCTGGAGCGCGTCACGTTGACGTTCTGAATATTGATATCGGACCGGCCCTCGGCGCGGATGCCGGCCTGCAGGGTGCTGGCCAGATACACGTTGCCGGCGGGCGCGGTCGTCGGCTTGATGTACAGACGGTTGTCGAAGAAATTGAACGTGAACGAGCGCAACGGGGCGGCGTTGAGCGAGCCGGTGCCACTGCCGTTCCAGGACACGTGCGTCATCATCACGCCGTTCTCGGTGACGTTGCCCAGCCCTCCCACGCCCGGCGGTGCCAGCGGAACGACCTTGCTGTAGATGCCGTTGCCATTGGACTCCCAGCCCGAAACCGGGACGGAGCTGTTGAACGTCGGCAGCACGCCGGTGCCATAGGCATCGATGGTCAAGCCGTTCGATGGCAGGGTGAGCTGCTCGCGCCAGACCGAGCCGCGCTTGAGGAAGATGGTGGAGCCAAACGGAATATTGGCGGTGCCGTTGACCTTGGCGATGGTTTTCCAGGCCGCGGACTCGGCCAGCCCGGAAAAGCTGTCGTTACCGGCTACGGAATCGACGAAATAGCTGGCACTCCAGGCGGCGCTTGACAGCGTGCAGCCAACCGCGAGCACCAGCCCCAACGACAGGCGTCGTATATTCACTTGGTTTATCTCCCCGTTGAAACGGCAAAATAGCGCCCCGGCGCGCCGATTTGAAACATGCGGTGATGGTTTGACACTTGGCCCCGTCAAGGATGGGCTGACAAAGGCCAGCAAAATCTGCGCCCGCAACACACTCGCATTCTGCGCCGATTCGTCGGCCTGCAAGTCTACGCAAGCTCTGCGTTGCGTGCGCCCCGGTCAGATGGACCTGTCATCGTAGGGTAGTCCGCCCTTGGCGACGGTTTCATGACGGGGGTCGAGGACTACGGGGTCTCGTTGACCGCCCAGTCGTAATCATCGCCGCTGATCTTCTCGATGGCCGCAAGCTGCGCCGCCAGTCGCGTCTCGGCATAGCGACCCAGGTGCTCGATCACCCGGGCGTCTTTGCCGCCAAAGTCATCGGCGAACCAGGCGTAGATGCTCGACACGTACAGCCGCCCATCCTCGACCCGGACGCCACGGGGATGGTTGACGAAGGCGCGTGCACCGGCATCGAGCAGAATCTCGGTGTTGGCAGCGGTGAAGGCATGGGCAGCGAGGTTGGGGCAGCCCAGCGAGGCGCAGTTCACCGAATAGTGCGTACGCGGATCTTTCCAGATCGGGCGCAGGATGCGGTGTTCGATGTCGTCCAGCGACAGCGTCTGGTCCTCGACCTTGATCTGCCTGGCGCCCCAGGGGCCTTTGGCAAACAGGCCGGGTGAGATGTCGATGTCGAGAATGCTCTTCAGCGGAAAACGATCCAGCACGAGCTTGATCGTGCAGGCGTTGTAGAGGTTGATCCAGTATGCGCGCTGCTCGTCACGGCGCAGCTTCGACACCGGCGTGCGTTGCAGGTCGTCGAGATACAGGCGCAGCAGGCCGGCGTCATCACCCGTCACCGCGGCATAGCGCAGGCGGGCAATACCGTCCTTCGAGGCGACGAGATATTTTTCGAGAAAGCGGTCCCAGGCGCCGTGATCGACGACCGTGGTCGACTTCTCGTCGGAGCGCGTCCAGCGCTCCCACAACTCGGCCTTGGCGGCAGCTGCGGCGGAAAACGAGCACAGGGAGAGCAGCAGGACCGCAAGCATCCGTAAACGCATGGTGAGGCTCATCCAGCCCGGGGGGCGGTTTTCTTATTCAGCCATTCGACCACGTCGGCGGTGACCTGTTCACGGCAGGTATCGTTCAACAATTCATGTCGTGCGTCCGGATAGAGCTTGAGCGTGACATCCGACAGTCCCGCGGCGAAGTACGCGCGTTCGAGAGCACTTGGACCTTTTTCGCCGCGGGTGGTCGCGTCCCGGGTGCCGGAGATCAGCAGGATCGGCAGCGCACGCGGAATGCGCGCGAGCCGCGCAGGCTGGCGCAGCCGGGCGCCGGCCGACAGCAGTTCGGCCCAGAGACCGGACGAGGCCCGAAAGCCGCAGCGCGGATCGCCGAGGTACCGGTCCACTTCCTCGGCATCGCGCGACAGCCAGTCGAAGGCCGTGCGCGTGGGCTTGAAGCGACGGTTGAAGGTCTTGAACGACAGCTCCTCGGCCACGCGCGAACGATGCCTCGGCCCGGCCCACGCGATCTCGGCGCGCATCAGGCCCAGCCCGATCGACCGCATGGGTCCCATATTGCCGGTAGTCGCCGACAGCACGCAGGCGGCCAGGTCGCGGCCGTGGTGGACGATGTAGTCCTGCCCGAGCAGCGCGCCCATGCTGTGGCCGAACAACAGGATAGGCAGGCCGGGATGGCGCTCGCGCATTTCAACCTGCACCGCGCGGATGGACTGCAGCGCAAGGCGCCAGCCATAGCGGTCCGCGAGATGGCCCAGTTCGTCGGGAGCGCGCGCGGTGCGGCCATGCCCCGGCAGGTCCTGCGCGTACACGGCGAAACCCGCGCGATTGAGCGCGGTGGCGAAGCGCGAGTAACGGCCACCATGTTCGGACAGGCCGTGCACAATCTGCACGCAGGCCCGCGGCGCTTCCACCGGCAGCCACGCGCGCACGAAGGCAACCGTCTCCTCCTGCACCTTCAACTGGAATTCGATCGCACTCACAATGTGTTCCATGGCGTCTACCCGCGCCTTACCGTAGGCCGAGTCTTTCACAACGAAGAGGTGCTTGCCATGAAGGCCATGCTTGCCATCGACCAGGGCACCACCAGCACCCGCGCCATCGTGTTCGATGCCGCCGGACGCAAGCTCGGTGCGCATCAGGTGGAACTGCCACAGTCGTATCCGCATTCGGGCTGGGTGGAACACGACGCCCTGCGTATCCGCGACGACACGCTCGCCTGCGTGCGTGGCGCGCTGGCTGCATCGGGGCTCGCGGCATCGGGGCTGGCCGGCATCGGCATCACCAACCAGCGCGAAACCACGGTGCTGTGGGATCGGACGACGGGGCAACCGATCCATCCCGCCATCGTCTGGCAGGACCGTCGCACCGCCGATTTCTGCGCGAAGCACGCGGATCGCAGCGACTGGCTGGCCGATCGCACCGGCCTGCTGCTGGACCCGTATTTCTCGGCAACGAAGATCGCCTGGATTCTGGATCACGTCGCCGGAGCGCGGACGCGAGCGGAGCGCGGCGAGCTGGCGTTCGGCACCATCGATAGCTGGCTGTTGTGGCAGCTCACCGCTGGCCGCGTGCACGCAACCGACGCGACCAACGCCTCGCGCACGGCGCTGTTCAACATCCGCACACAGCGCTGGGATGAAGAGCTGCTGACGTTTTTTGAGGTGCCGGCCGCATTGCTGCCGGAGGTCAAGGACTGCGCTGCGGAGTTCGGCAGCACCGATGCCGCGCTGTTCGGCTCGGCCATTCCCATCCGCGGAATGCTTGGCGACCAGCAGGCCGCCACCGTCGGCCAGGCCTGCTTCTCGACCGGCATGATCAAGAGCACCTACGGCACCGGCTGCTTCATGGTGCTCAACACCGGCAATCAGTTCGTTCGCTCGCGCAACAAACTGCTGTCCACCGTCGCGTACCGCTTTGGCGGCGAGACGACTTATGCGCTGGAGGGCAGCATCTTTGTCGCCGGCGCGGCGGTGCAGTGGTTGCGCGACGCGGTGCACCTGATCAGCGCGGCCGGCGAGACCGAGGCGCTGGCGCGTTCGATCCAGGACACACAGGGCGTGTACCTGGTGCCTGCGTTCACCGGGCTGGGCGCGCCGTTCTGGGACCCGCAGGCGCGCGGCGCGATCTTCGGCCTGACGCGAGATTCCGGCATCGCCCACATCGTGCGCGCCGCGCTGGAGTCGGTGTGTTACCAGACCCGCGACCTGCTCGGCGCGATGCGCGAGGACGCAGTCAGGCCCACCGAGCTGCGTGTGGACGGCGGCATGGTGGTCAACGACTGGGTTACGCAATGCCTCGCCGACACCTTGCAGATCCCGGTCATCCGCCCGCGGACGGTCGAGACCACGGCGCTCGGTGCGGCCTTTGCGGCGGGCTTGCAGGCGGGCGTCTATGACTCGCTGGAAAGCATCGCCGGGCTATGGGAAGCCGAAGCCCGCTTCGAGCCCCAGCTCGCGCCCGATCAGGCGGATCGGCTTTACGAGGGCTGGCAGGCCGCCGTGGCACGGGTGCGCAGCCAGCCTGCAGGCCCCGCGTGAAAGCGATCTGGCAGGGATGCAAAGCCGCTGGAATCGCTTAATCTCCGCGCAGTTCTTCACGAGTCGAGCCGATGCCCAGCCCCCTCGAACAACTCGCACCCGAGATCGAATCCACGATCGGCGCGGACTTCCAGACCCGGATTCCCGATGCGGTGCGCAAGGCGCTGCGCCTGAGCCCCCATGATGTTCTGCGCTACCGGATCGAGAGCGACGGGCGGGTCTGCCTGGAAAGCGCAGGCCGGCCGGCAACCGCCCGGCCGAGCGAACTGTCGCCGATTCTGGGACTGGTCGCCGGCCTGATGGCCGGTGAACCCGGCGGCCCGGCAGGTCAGCTTCAGAAGCTCGATCCTGGACTGATGAGTTCCCTGCAGGCGCTGATGAGCAGCGCCACCACGCCTTCGAGGAAAGACGCGAAGCCGGGTCACGAGACCGCCTCGGTACGCGACGAAAAAAAGGAGACCTAAGGACATGACACCGCTGCGGATCAATCTGGAAGCCAACGATATCCCGACGCACTGGTACAACGTCGTCGCGGACATGACGAACCCGCCCCCGCCCCCGCTGGGGCCGGACGGCAAGCCGGTTTCACCCGAGGCGATGGGCGCCATCTTTCCCGGCCCGATTCTCGAACAGGAAATGTCGGCGCAACGCTGGATCGCGATTCCCGAAGAGGTACGCCAGATCTACGCGCAATGGCGGCCGTCACCGTTGATACGCGCGCTGCGGCTGGAACAGGCGCTGGGTACGCCAGCGAAGATTTTCTACAAGTACGAGGGCGTGTCACCGACCGGATCGCACAAGCCGAATTCCGCCGTGCCGCAGGCCTACTTCAACAGGCTTGCCGGCACCAAGCGGCTGACCACCGAGACCGGTGCTGGGCAGTGGGGCTCGTCCATCGCCTATGCCGGCCAGATGTTCGGGCTGCCGGTGCGGGTCTACATGGTCAGGATCAGCTACCAGCAGAAACCGTTCCGGCGCTCGATGATGCAGACCTGGGGCGCGGAGGTGTTCGCCAGTCCGACCGAGCGCACGCAGGCCGGCCGCACCGCGCTCGCCGCCGATCCGGATTGCCCGGGCTCGCTGGGCCTCGCGATTTCCGAGGCGGTGGAAGAAGCCGCGGCCACCCCGGGGGTCTGCTACACACTCGGATCCGTGCTCAACCACGTGCTGCTGCACCAGACCGTGATCGGGCTGGAGGCAAAGAAGCAGTTCGCGAAGATCGGCCTCTACCCCGACGTGATCTTCGGCCCCTGCGGCGGCGGCTCCAGCTTCGGCGGCATCGCCTTTCCCTTTCTCGCCGACAAGCTCGCCGGCGAGAAGCGCGCACAGAACCTGCGCTGCGTGGCAGTGGAACCGACCTCCTGCCCGACCCTGACCAAGGGCGCCTACGCCTACGATTACGGCGATGCCTCCGGCTACACGCCGATCATGAAGATGTACACGCTCGGCCACGACTTCATGCCGCCGGGCATCCACGCCGGCGGCCTGCGCTACCACGGCGACTCACCCCTGGTGTCGCAACTGCTGCACGAAAAAATGCTCGAGGCGCTGGCCGTGCCGCAGGTCGCGACCTTCGCGGCCGGGGTGGAGTTCGCACGCGCCGAGGGCATCATCCCGGCACCTGAGTCCTGCCACGCGATCCGCGCCGTGATCGACGAGGCGCTGCGCTGCAAGGCGAGCGGCGAGCCGAAGACGATCCTGTTCAATCTCACCGGCCACGGCCATTTCGACATGGCCTCGTTCGACCGTTACCTGTCGGGCCAACTGGAGGATTACGAGTACCCGGTCGAGGCGATCAAGGCATCCTTGAAGCATCTGCCGAAGGTGGGATAAGCCGCGGCACGGGCAGGGTCCGTGGCGCCCACCTACTGGATGCGCAAGGGGAGCAGGAACGGCGCATTCGAGCGCTCGGTCCTCATCGAGACTTGAAGTCCTGAGCGGACTGGAGGCGCTCCGTTCACTCCCGACGTTACAGCCTTGTCTAAGGTCACCACACCTTTCCCACGCGACAGTGCGCTGGGAAGCAAGCGAATTGCACTGACATTCGGGCGCCGGACACAACGGCTCGCATACTCGTCCGGATGATTTCGGCCGAACTGCGAGGAAATAGCGATGGCTCAAATAATGGATACCGATTATCTGGTCATCGGAGCCGGCGGCATGGGCATGGCGTTCACCGACGAGATCCTCACGCACACCTCCGCGACGGTGACTGTCGTGGATCGCAACCATCGTCCCGGCGGGCACTGGAACGACGCCTATCCGTTCGTGCGGCTGCACCAGACCTCGACCTGTTACGGCGTGAACTCGACACCGCTCGGCAACAACACGATCGATCAGGTCGGCTGGAACAAGGGCTGCTATGAACTGGCCAGCGGCAGCGAGGTTGTCGCCTATTTCGACCAGGTGATGCGCCAGCGCTTCCTGCCTTCGGGCCGCGTCCGCTACCTGCCGATGAGCCAGTACGGCGCCGATGGCCGCGTGGTGTCGCGCGTCAATGGCACGGAGCACGAGGTTCGCGCGAAGAAGATCGTCGACGCGACCTACATGAACGTCACCGTCCCCTCGCAGCGCCCGCCCAAGTTCAAGGTGGCCGAGGGCGCCGTGTGCGTGCCACCCAACGATCTGCCGCGACGCATGCCTGAGTACGGCCGCTTCGTGATCGTCGGCTCCGGCAAGACCGGCATGGACGCCTGCCTGTTTCTGCTCGAACACGGCGTCGCGCCGGCTTCGATCACCTGGGTGATGCCCAACGACGCCTGGCTATTCGACCGCTTCACGGTCAATCCGGGCCGCAAGTTCAGCGACATCATCACCGCGGGTCGCGTCGAGGTGCTGAAGGCGGCGCTGGAAGCCACGTCGATCGACGACTATTTCCAGCGCGTGCTGGCCTGCGGACAGTTGCTAACCTTCGATCCCAAGTTCAAGCCAACACGTTGGCGCTGCGCCACCGTCACCCGGCTGGAACTGGAGCAGTTACGGAGCATCCCGAACGTGGTGCGGCTCGGGCACGTCCAGGCCGTTGCACCTGGCGAGATGCAGCTTCAGAAGGGCACGTACAGGACGGCACCGAATACGCTCTACGTCGACTGCGCGGCCGACGGCCTGGAGCATCGGCCGGTCAAGAAGGTGTTCGACGGCACGCGCATCACGCTGCAGACGGTGCGCATGTGCCAGCAGGTCTACAGCGCCGGTTTCATTGGCAACGTCGAAGCCCATCTCGAGGACGAGGCGCGCAAGAACGAGATCTGCAATCCCGTGCCGCATCCGTTCGTGTCGGCGGATTACCTGCGCTGCGTCATTCAGGACAGCGAGAACATGCTGGTGTGGCTCACCGAGCCGTCGGTCGTGAAGTGGATCAACGAGTCCCGCATCGACCTGTTCAGTCCCATTTTCGACTTCGAGGATCCGGCAGCGCGTTCTCAGATCGAAGCGATGGGTGGCTTGCTGAGCCAATCCATTCCAAAACTTCGCTGGCTGCTCGGGCAAGCGACAGCGACCGCGACCGCGGGTAGTGCATCAGTTTGAATTCCAGAACCCCGTTCGGCCCGAGTAGCGCCGCGAAGCGTCGCGTATCGAGGGCATGCCCGGCACCTCGATACGCGGCATTGCTGCGCAATGGCGCTACTCGGTGCGAACGGATTTCAAACTGACGCACTACCCGACCGCGGCGTGATGGACGTTCGCGACTGATTGGAGCCGCGAGCGTCTCAGCTCGGGGCCGCCTCGGCCAGCGCACGGCGGGACAGGTGGGACTTCAGCGCTACCACGGCGCCGGACGCAGCTACCACGCACATTCCCAGAATGCTGATCCCTTCGGGTACGTGCCCAAACACGAGCCACCCGAGCAGTCCGGCCCAGAGGAGTTGCAGATACATCATGGGCGCGAGTACGGATGCAGGAGCATGCCGGTGCGCGGCAGTGAACAGGAAGTGACCCACACCGCCGTATACGCCCATGCTCAGGAACAGCAGCAGCTGCAACCGGGTCGGCGCCTGCCCCTCCCAGAACCAGGGCAGCAGGATGCCGAAGAGGATGGACCCCACCAGGGCCGTGTAGAACAGCAAGGCGACGGTCCGTTCGGTGGTCACCAGGACGCGCGAGAGGAGCTGGTAGCCGGCGATGACACAGGCACCCCCCAGGGCATACGCGACGCCGGCAGGGTCCAGGCCTGCACCGGGTCGCGCAATCATCAGCACGCCGGCGAATCCGGCGATGGCAGATATCCAGCCGACCAGGCTGATCCGCTCGCGCAGAAAATGCCCGGCGATCAGGACGACCAGCAGGGGCGAAAGAAAGATGATCGCGGTGGCCTCGGCCACCGGCATCCGCTGCAGCGCAAGCCCCATCAACAGCGATGCCGCTGCTAGACAGGTGGCGCGAACCAGAACCAGGCCGGTTCGCTGGGTCTGAACGAGCTTCCTGCCCTGGGTCGGCGTCAACAGCACTACCATCAGCAGGCAATGCACGATGTAACGGACCGCCATCACGACGGGCACCGGGTAGGACGCCGCCAGGACCTTCGTGGTGGTGTCCATGCAGGCGAACAGGAACAGCCCTGCCACGAGAAGCGTCACACCGCGGAACGGATGGTGCGCCGACGCGGAAACAGGAGTCAGCGGTGTCTCGGTCAACACCCCCTCGGCGGAAGGTTCTGGCCCGCTTCTTGAACTATTCATCGCTAAGCTCATGCCTTGATCGTTGCGCCTCACCGCGCGCTGGGTGATGCGCAAGTTTGGCAGCAGACGGGACTCGGCATGATCTGGTAGAGGCCCCATGGACCGATGAGGCGCAGGCCTCAATACCCACTGCCCTCGTCCATCATGTCGCCTGAAGAGGACCTGCCCATGCAGACACTACCCGAACTCAACCGGCGCTTCGGAATTCACGGTTACGCTGCCTTCGAGGAGCGCGAGCCCGGCATGATCCGGCTGCGCCTGATTTCGAGCGAATCCGAGGCCACGCTCTACCTGCACGGCGCGCACCTCACGCACTGGGCGCCGCGCGGCGCGAGCCCGGTGCTCTACCTCTCGCCCAAGGCGGTGTTCGCGCCGGGCAAGGCGATTCGCGGCGGCGTGCCGGTGTTGTTTCCGTGGTTCGGGCCGCGCTGGAACGGCGAGGCCTTCGATGCGGCGCACAGGATCAAATCGCCGGCGCACGGGTTTGCGCGCACTGCTGTCTGGACCGTCACATCGGTCACGCGGGCGCCTGAAGGCGAGATCGTCGCCGTCCTGTCACTCGGTCCGGACGCGGTGTCGCGCTCCCTGGGTTATGACGACTTCGCGCTCGCGCTGGAATGCCGCATCGGCCGCGAACTGCACCTCGCGCTGCACGTCACCAATCACGGCACGGCGCCCATGGTCTACGAGGAAGGATTGCACACCTACTTCGCTGTCACCGATGTTCGCGCCGTGCGGCTGGAAGGCCTTGCCGGCACCCGCTACCTGGACAAGCGCGACGATTCAAAGGGCAAGGTCCAGCACCAAGACCGCTTCGCGTTCACGCGCGACATCGACCAGGTGTATCTGCACACCGGCGCACCGATCGTCCTGCACGATCCAGCGGGTCATCGAGTCGTCCACATCGCGAAGACCGGCTCGCGAACCACGGTGATCTGGAATCCGTGGGATGTGCTGACACCGGGTTTCGCGGACCTGGCTGCGGATAGTTGGCAGCACTTTGCATGCGTCGAGACCGCCAACGCGGATGAGGATCGCGTTCTTCTGGCGGCAGGTGCCACGCACCGCTTGGCGATGACTCTGGGGGTTAGTCAGGAGTAGCCCGCGTTCAACCGTCTGCAACGACTTACCCACCATCCGATGCTCGGTGTACCCTCCCTGTGGATCAATTAACGGGGGATTCCATGCCGACCATGCTCTCGAACGACGCCACGGTACTCGGCGCCTGTCCGCACGATTGTCCGGACACCTGCTCGATGCTGGTGAAGGTCAAGGACGCGCGCGTGACCGGCGTGCAGGGCAACCCGGCGCACCCCTTCACGCAGGGCCGCCTGTGTGCGAAGACCAGCCACTACCAGGAGCGCGTGTATCACCCGGACCGCGTGCTGTATCCGCTGCGCCGTACCGGACCCAAGGGCTCGGGCGAATTCGAGCGGATCTCCTGGGACGAAGCACTCGCCACTATTGGCGAGAAGTGGAAAGCGATCATCGCGCAAGACGGCCCCACCGCGATTCTGCCGTACAGCTATCTCGGCACGCAGGGGCTGGTCAACGGGCTGACCGTCGGTGATCCCTTCTTCAACCAGTTGGGAGCGACCATCTCGGAACGCACCTTCTGCGACTCGGGCGCATCCACCGCCTACATCATGACCGTGGGGCCGACGCCGGGCATGGACCCGGAAAGCTTCGAGCACTCGCGCTTCATCATCCTCTGGGCCTGCAACCTGCTCAGCACGAACGCGCACATGTGGCCGTTCATCGACCGCGCGAAGAAGAACGGCGCCAAACTGATCGTGATCGATCCGGTCAAGACCGGCACCTCGGCGATGGCCGACCAGCACATCCGCGTGCGGCCCGGCACGGACGGTGCGCTCGCGCTGGCGATGATCCACGTGATCATTCGTGAAGGCCTGGTCGATCAGGATTACGTGGACCGCTACACCGTGGGTTTCGAGGAGTTGATGCAACACGTCGCGCCGTACACGCCGGAGTTTGCGGCGCAGGAGACGGGCTTGGACGCCGACGTGATCCGCACGCTGGCCCGCGAATACGCGACCGCGCAACCCTCGGCGATCCGCATCGGTGTCGCCATCGAGCGTTCGGCCGGCGGCGGGCAACTCGTGCGCGCGCTGGCCTGCCTGCCAGCCCTGGTCGGCGCCTGGCGCAAACCCGGCGGCGGCCTCCTGCAATTGCCGTTATGGGCGTTTCCCTGCCGCTGGGACAGGCTGCACCGGGCAGACCTCGCGAAGCCCGGCACGCGCGTCGTCAACCAGTGGCAACTGGGGCGCGCCCTGACCGGCGACCTCGCGCTCGTTGCTCCGCCCAATTGCCCGATCCGCTCGCTCTTCGTCTACAACAGCAACCCGCTCGTCGTGGCGCCGGACCAGCTCAGGCTGAAGGAAGGACTCGCGCGCGAAGACCTGTTCACCGTGGTCAGCGAACAGTTCCTCACCGACACCGCGCGCTATGCCGACCTCGTGCTGCCGGCGACGACCCAAGTCGAGCAGGCGGACCTGATGTTCTCCTGGGGCCACTTCTACCTGACCTTGAACCGCTCGGCGATTGCGCCGCAGGGAGAGGCGGTGCCAAACGCGGAACTGTTCCGCCGGCTCGCCCGCACGATGGGATTCGACGATCCCTTCTTCCATCGCAGCGACGAACAGCTCATGCGCGACTCGATGGACTGGGACAGCCCCGCGATGCAGGGCGTCACGATGGAGCGTCTCGAAGAACAGGGCTGGGCACGCTTGAACCTGCCCGCGGCCGACGTGTTCGCGCCGCACGCGCAGGGCGGCTTCCCCACGCCCTCGGGCAAGGTGGAGCTGAAGGCCTCAATGGCGGCCGGCGGCAATTTCGTGCTGCCCACCTTCCGCCAGGGTTCGAACGATCACCAGGATGGATCGCCTGTGCCCGCATTGCCGACCTACCACCCACCGCGCGAATCCGGCATCGGTGACGCTGCAGGCGCCGCCCGCTATCCGCTCGCGATGATGTCACCGAAGAGCCACGCGTTCCTCAATTCGACCTACGGCAACCATCGCCGCCAGGCGACGCGCGAGGGCGAACAGAAGATCTTCCTCCATGCGACCGACGCCACGGCGCGCGGCATTCGCAGCGACGACGTCGTCCGCGTCTACAACGACCGCGGGTCCTTCGTCGCGGTCGCCAGGATCGGCGACGAGACGATGCCGGGCGTGGTTGTTGCGCCGATGGGCCACTGGATCGCGACCTCAAGGGCCCAGGCCACGCCCGCCGCGCTCAATCCCACCGCGCTCGCCGATCTGGGCTGTGCACCCACGTTCTCCGACAACCGCGTCGAGGTGGGTCTCGCCTGATGACGCAGGCCCTCCACGCCAGATTCGCTCCAGGACGCTTGCGTCCCCGCGAGGCTGCCGATCTCGACAGGGATGGCACGGACGGACCGCCGGACATTCCGCTGCGGACCCTGCATCGAAGTGTGAACTGCGTCACACATTTTCTATGAAATACCATCAATAGCTATAAATCCTAAATAATAGTGTGACGGACGTCACATTATGACGCTTGAAACATCCTTTTTTCAGTTGATATTTATTTCGATCGGAGTAGCCTGAAAATCAGACCAGCGGGGCGATTTCCTGATGGTCTGGATATAGAAAACTCTCGTCGTTCAACGTCAGTATCACTCACCGAATGAGGTCATCGTCATGAAACATCTTTCCAAGAAACTCTTGGCCGTCACCCTGGGCATGGGCGCGCTGCTGGTCGGCATTCAGTCGGCGAATGCGGGCTCCTCACACGATTCGCGCATGCATCAGACGCTGGCCGGACAGAAGGGCATCTATGCTCCTTTGGCCGCCGACACGCCTGCCACCAACGCCGCTGGCCCGTTCACCAGTCTGTGCTTTACCTGTGGCGGAGCTTACCCGCGGTTTGCCGGCTCGTTTTTGACCGGGGGCAACGGTTCAAACACGGTTGAACGCGGCAGCGCCTGCTCGGGCTCGCTGACCACACGGACCGACTCGATCCCGTTTCTTTGCTCCAAGTAATCATCCGCTTTCTTGATGATCGGTCTTCTTAAGGCGGGTTAACCGCGTGGCTTGCGGCCTTAACCCGCCTTACCCGGAGACCATCAGAACCGCCTGACCCCCAAGCGCACTCAGCTCTTGCCGAGCACCGTGGTGCGACGGACCGAGTCATCCACTTTCACCCGGCCGGATTCCACCGAGTTGAAGATGTGGTTGAACACCAGCCCTGCCGTTTTGCCACCCTTGTTAAAGGTGAAGTACGAGTGACCCTTGGGGTAGTCGTAATCGGTATTCAGGTTGTCGCAGTCGATCGAATAGATATTGCCCGGCACCCGGTCCATGTTCTCCGGCCCGGTATGTCCCAGGCGGCGTGACGCCACCTTGTTCTTGAGGTTGGAGACCTTGCTCGCACGCAGGGCCAGATCGTCGGATGCAAAATAGACCGACACGTTGCGCGCGCTGTCGGAGATAAACCGCCCACCCTGATCCTCTTCCAGCGATTCGTTGACGATATCGGCGGCCACCAGGAAGACGTTGCGGAACAGTAGCGGCACCTCACCGCCCAGACGGTAGCGGGCCAGGTTCTCCAGCGATCCACGCAGGACCCGGTTCCCCATGGAGTGGGCCAGGATGTTGATGCGTTTGAGGCATGGGGGCTCTTGCAGTTCGTTCTCGGACTTGCTGCGCCAGTCCAGAAACATTTCGAGGACGCGCGAAAACCCGAAGGCGCTCGCATCGGCGGATCGCTGGTCGTCCCAGTAGTCCTTGATGATTCCCATGTCGTTGTCGCAAGGCCAGATCAGGGGCACCACCTGCACGAGGTTGGCCTGCTTGCCGTCGAACAGCTTCTGCAGGGCCCGGGCGCGCGGGAAGATGTCCGGCTCCGGCTGGTTGGAGAACCCGTGGATGTAGAACAGGATCTGCTCTGCGGCGGATTTTTTCAGCTCCCCCATGAAGCTCCAACTGCCGATTTCCTGATATCGCCCGTCATCCTCGCGCCGGCAAAACAGCACCGAGGTGCTGGGACGGCTGTTGCTCCATTTGAAGGTGATGGTCCTTTCCTGCTCCACCTTTGCAAGATCGGGTTCGTTGATCACGTGATTGGTGATGAACAGCATGTCCTCCTCCTTTTCGCATGGATTTTACCGGCGGAGATTCTCACTTCCGGCAAGGGCCGTCCATGCCGATGAAGGACGAAATGCTCAGCGACGGATACCGTGGGACGGGTCGAGCCGGACCAGGGTCCAGACGCCCTCGATCTCCAGCGCCAGATCGCTGCGCGAGATGTCGCCTTCGAGGATGTTGATCGGCGTGGGTGGCGGGAAGGCGGCCTGGATCCGCGTCCGCAATGTATCGAGGTCGGCAGGCCTGCGCAGGTAGATGCGGATCGCCTGCGCCTGCCACGCGGACGCTGCGTCGGCCGCTTCGCGTGCGTTGTCGAGCAACGCACGAAGGTTTTCGATGATCTCTCCGAACTGTGCGGCGGCGTCGTCCGGGTGCCGGGTCTGGTGGCCGACGACGGCGGCAGTGCCGGAAACCAGCAGATGCGGCCCGACCCGCGTCGCGCGCGAGAAGCTCGGGCTGGTGGGCCCGTAATCGCGCGGGTAACGAAAGGCGCTGGTCTGGCGCGGGTTCTCGACCTGTACGCCGGGCGCACGGCCGGCCAGAAAGCTCAGGACGAGGCCGGGCGTTTGCGAACCGATGACGGTTGCAGCCGGCAGGCGCGACTCGAAGCCGGGCTCGGCGATGGCGCGATGCCGTCCGACGCAGAAGCGACGATAGCGCTCGGCGTCACCCTCGCCCTGGTTGAGCCGGTCGAAATAGTTCCACACCCGCAACAGATGCGGGTAGGCGCTGCCCTGGTTGAAGGCGCCAAGCCGGCGGTAGGCCTCGAATGCGGCGACTTCGATGTCTTCCGACGCAGCGCCGTCCACGCGCAGCGTGCCCATCAGCCAGGTGCCATCCTCGGCGTAGCGGATGCCATCGCGCTCCGCGGTGCAACCTTCGGCGCGGCCGATCCAGTGTTCCTCACCGTCCGCGATCGTCAGGGCACGCAGCGGCACGGTCGTATCGATGCCGAACACGAAACGTGCGAGCGGCTCGATCGCGGAATCGGCATCCAGGTCCAGCCGGACAGCAACGGTTTTCGCTGAGGACATCGGGAAGGTTGCGCGCAACGACAACGGGAACCGCGGGGCGCGGTCGCGGCGACTAAAAAAAGCCGCGCCGCTTGAATATGACAAGCAGGATTGCCGCCACCCCCGCCAGCACGCCCAGCACGACGAAGTATCCGTAGCGTGTGTGCAGCTCGGGCATGTGCTCGAAGTTCATGCCATAGACGCCGGTGATCAAGGTGAGCGGAAAGAAGATCGCGGACAGAACCGTCAGGGCGCGCACGACCCTGTTGGTGCGGTGCGCGACGGAGGCGAAATGCAGTTGAACCGCGATCTCGATGTCCCGCTGCAAGGCGTCACCATGCACCATCACGCGCTGGATGTGCTCGCGCAGATCGTTGAACCGGATGCGCTGGTTCTCGGTGATCTCGGTGCGCATCTCGCGGCGCCAGGTGTCGAGCGCGTCGATGTTCTTGCCGCACAGCAGTTCCAGTGCATGCGCCTGCTTGCGATAAGCCATGAGCTGCTGCCAGTCCTCGAACGGATTCTTTGGATCCATCAGCTCATCGCCGATCCGCTCCAGCCGTTGTTCGAGCAGGTCGGTGATGGACAGGTAGCGCTCCACCATGGTGTCGATCACCACATAGGTCATGCCGAACGGCGTCGATGGAAACCGCAGCTTGGTCTCGCAGAATTTGCGCTTGACGATCTCGAACGACAGATTCTCGGCGGAGCGGATCGAGATCAGCAGCTTGTCGAACAGGAAGAACGCCGCCGACTTGGTCACGATCAATTGCTCGGACCCGTTCTTCTCCGGCGTCAGGCCCTGGAAGACGACCATGTCGTAGTCCTCGGTGCCGTCGAAATAGGACGGGTGATTCTCGTTGAGACTGTCCTCGAAGTGCTCGGGGTTGACCTGAACCCCGAGCAGCTTCACCGCCCAGGCCGGCCAGTCGCTGGCGTTGTCGCGGGTAAAGTCCAGCCACACAAAACCCTCCTCGGGCGCGCGATCGACGTGGTCGAGGCGCGTCGGCACCTCGCCCTGGCGGCTGAACTGGAAGATTTGCATTCGGGTGCCGGCGAGTTGGACGAGGCTTGGACAGAGACCGGTTGTAGGTCGGCTCAAGGCCGCGTGCTGTTCGCGGCCGGAGCCGACGTGCGCCGGTGCGAGAGGTCCCATCGGTTCCGCCCGCATGAAGCCGCGGGCTTGAACCGACCTACACCGACCTTGACCGCCCTACGCCGGCCTACAGCAGGCCTTCAACCGCCGCGCGCTCCTCGCGCAGTTCCTTCTCGGTGGCATTCATGCGCGAACGGCTGAACTCGTCGATCGGCAGGCCCTGCACGATCTCGTAGTCGCCACCCTTGCAGATGCAGGGATAGCCATAGACCACGCCCGGCTTGATGCCGTAGCTGCCGTCGGAAGGCACGCCCATGCTGACCCATTTGCCGTTGCTGCCGAGCGCCCAGTCGTGCATGTGATCGACCGCCGCGCTTGCAGCGGAAGCAGCGGACGAAAGACCGCGCGCCTTGATGATGGCGGCGCCACGCTGCTGCACCGTGGGAATGAAATCCTTCTCGATCCAGGTCTGATCGACCAGCGACTTGGCCGGCTTGCCCGCGACCGTGGTGCTGGTGAGGTCAGGATACTGGGTGGAGCTATGGTTGCCCCAGATGATCATCTTGTCGATATCGTTGCCGGACGCGCCGGTCTTGGTGGCGAGCTGGCTGATGGCGCGGTTGTGATCCAGGCGCACCATCGCGTGGAACTGCTTGGGGTCGAGCTTCTTGGCCGCGCTTGCGGCGATCAGCGCGTTGGTGTTGGCCGGGTTGCCGACCACCAGCACCTTCACGTCACGCGACGAACGCTCGGAAATCGCCTTGCCCTGCGGGCCGAAGATACCGCCGTTGGCGGTCAGCAGATCCTTGCGCTCCATGCCCGGACCGCGCGGCCGTGCGCCAACCAGAAGGGCGTAATCGGTGCCGTCGAAAGCCTCGTCGAGGCTGGCGGTGGCGACAGTGCCGGCGACCAGCGGGAACGCGCAGTCATCGACCTCCATCACCGTGCCCTTGAGCTTTTCCAATGCATCGGGAATGTCGAGCAGCTGCAGGATCACCGGTTGGTCGGGGCCGAGTAAAGAGCCCGACGCGACGCGGAAGATGAGTGAATAGGCGATCTGACCAGCAGCGCCGGTGATGGCGACCTTGACGGGCTTTTTCATGCGGACTCCCTGTGTGCGGGTGGTGGGTCGAAAGCGTGCTTAGTTTACTGTCCTGGATGCCCTGTCGGCTCACGCAACAGGGTCGTCGGAAATCAGTTCGACCCGATCAGGATCACCCAGCAGGTCGGCGGCCATCGTCTTGATGCCGCGATCGAACGTGGCAAGCCGGCCGCCGTTGCGTGCCGCGAGCATGAGCAGGTACGCATCGGTGACCTGGCGATGTCCCCTCAAGTGCGCAAACAGCGGTGCCTCGACCGGGCTCAGATCGTCGGTCCAGAACTGATGCCCGACGAAGTTGCGCAAGCTACGCAGCGACTCGACTGCCTCGGCAAGATCGGCGATTGCTCCGGTTCGCTTTGCGTTGGCCGTGATGCGCAGAAAGCCGCACTCGGTGAAAGGACAGGACGCCCAGCGCTTGCCTTTGCGTCCCAGCAGCCAGCGGCGTGCCGGCGCGTGATGAACGTGCTCGGACCAGGCGATGGCGACGATGACGTTGACGTCGAGCAGCACGATACCGGCTACCACTCGTCCTCCAGCATCTCCTTGACCATTTCCATGGTCAGCTTCGGCGTTCCCGGCGGCGCCACCAGCACCGGCAATCCGTCACGCATCTCAAGCCGCGCCTTGGGCCGCAGCGCCTCGGCTTCCTCGATCAGATCCGAAACCGCATCACCGATGCTGATCGCCTTGTATTGCGCGCGCTCTTCGGCGATGCGGCGGGCTTGGGGGCGCAGATTCAGCGTGGTGCGCTTGACGGCGTACAAGGCTTTCATGATGTTGTACCGACTATTTGATGCGATGACATCGTAGCATCATCCAACGGATGAGCACTTCGAATTCCACCTCAAAAATCCAGGTCCAGCGCCCCGCACAACCAGTCCAGCATCGGGGTCATCAAGGCGTAGCGCGCCATCAACTGCTTGACCAGGTCCGGCTTCAACAGCACCTCGTCGTCGAGCTGGGCCGAGGCGATGAAGTCCTTGCGTTTCAGGTCCTCGACCAGTTCGTGCGCCGGGTCGTAGCCCTTCGGCGGGCGCGCCAGCGAATCGCCGGCAAGGTGATAAACCTTGAGGAATTTCGGATCGCGCGTCGCCTTTTTCCAGCTCGCCGGGTTGCTGACCAGATAGTCGCGCACGCGCTTGACCGTCTCCGTTTGCGGATGCCAGACGCCCCCGCCGATGAAGCAGGCGCCGGGCTCGACGTGCAGATACAGACCCGGCGCGTCGAGCCGCCCCATCGCGGCGTTGCCGGCGTCGCCACGCGCCGCTTTGCTGGCCGCGGCGTGCGCGAAGTACATGCCCGCGTGGGTCTTGTACGGGCTCTTGTCGCCGGCGAAGCGCGTGTCGCGGTAGATGCGGAACAGCGACCCGCCGACCGGCTTGGCGCTGGCGGTGAGCTGGGGACTGATCGTCCGCAGCGGCTCGGCCAGGTCGGTGATCAGTCGCAGGCAAGGCCCGCGCACCTGCGCTTCGTACTGCGCCTTGCTGGCCTGGAACCACTCGCGCGAATTGTTCGATGCCAGATCCCGCAGAAACCTGAAGCTGTCCGCCGTGAAATACGGCTGGCTCTTTGCCGCCATGTTCGTCGCTCCTCGCGGTGGTACGGTCGGGATGCTATCGCCGCCAGAAGCTGGGCGTGAAGATGATCAGCAGGGTGAAGATCTCCAGGCGTCCGAGCAACATGGTGAAAATCAGCACCCATTTGCCGAAATCGCTGACCGAAGCCATCGAGGCGTTGATCGAGCCGAGGCCGGGGCCGGCATTGTTGATGCAGGCAGCGACCGCCGAAAACGCAGTGACGACATCCAGGCCGGTGGCCATCATCACGAAGCTGAGCAGGATGGTCAGGCCGATGTAGACCGAGAAAAATCCGCCGACGGCGTAGACCACCGAGTCGTCGACGACCTTGCCGTCGAGCTTCATCGGGACCTCGGCGCTGGGATGGATCAGGCGCTGGATTTCGCGCAACGCCTGCTTCACGAACAGCATGAGCCGCACCACTTTCACGCCGCCGGACGTCGAGCCCGCGCAGCCGACCATGAACATCGTCAGGATCAGCATCATCGGTGTGTAGCTGGGCCAGTTGGAGGGATCGGCGGTGCCGAAACCCGTGGTTGTCCCGTACGAGATGACGTGGAAGATGCCCTTGCGAATGCCGGTCAGGGGGTCGTCGAAGGTCTGCGCCAGCACCAGCGGCAGGCTGACCAGGATCGAGAACATCAGCACGATGAACAGGCAGGTGCGGAATTCGCCGTCGCGCCAGTAGGCCTTGATGCTGCGACTGCGCCATACCGCAAAGTGCGTGGCGAAGTTGATCGTGCCCAGCAGCATGAACAGCATCACCACCCATTCCAGCACCGGGTTGTTGTAGAAACCGATGCTGGCGTCGTGCGAGGAAAAGCCGCCGGTCGCGAGGGTCGAAAACGCGTGGACGAGCGCATCGAAGGGCGTCATGCCCACCGCCCAGTACGCCAGCCCGCAGGCGATCGTCAGGCCCAGGTAGACCAGCCACAACACGCGTGCGGTCTCGGTGATGCGCGGCGTGAGCTTGGCGTTCTTCATCGGCCCGGGTGTCTCGGCCCTGTAAAGCTGCATGCCGCCGACGCCGAGCATCGGCAACACCGCAACCGCCAGCACGATGATGCCCATGCCGCCGAGCCAGTGGAGCTGCGCCCGGTAATAGTTGAGCGCCTTGGGTAGAGCGTCGAGGCCGCTGGCAACAGTGGTGGCCCCGGTCGTGGTCAAGCCGGAGACCGATTCGAAGACGGCATCGGTGTAGCTGTGCCAGGCCTGATCCGCCACGTACAGCGGGATCGCTCCGAAAATGCCGAGC
This sequence comes from Panacagrimonas sp., assembly GCA_052387695.1. Taxonomy (GTDB): domain Bacteria; phylum Pseudomonadota; class Gammaproteobacteria; order Nevskiales; family Nevskiaceae; genus Panacagrimonas. Next base: position 33,338 of record JBQTIX010000039.1, read on the forward strand.
ACCGTCCAGAACAGCACCGTGATCAGAAAGCCGTCGCGGGTTTTCAGGTCCGCATGTTCCTTGCGCGCTGGCCACCAGACCACCGCACCGGTGGTAAAGGTGATCCACAGACCGGCCAGAAACGGCCCGGTGGTGGTGCCCTCGAAAAGCTGATCCACCACCATCGGCGGCAGCATGGTGAAGCTGAACAGCATCAGCAGAATGCCGGTGATGCGCTGTACCGCGACGAAGCGATGCGCACGGGCGCTGCGGATGCCGGGGAGAATCGACATCAGATGAAGGAAAACCCCACCTGGAACAGCTTCTCGACCTCCTTGGTGTTCTTGCGATCGACGATGAACAGGATCACGTGGTCCTCGGCCTCGATCACGGTGTCGTGATGCGCCATCAGCACCTGTTCGCCGCGTACGACGGCGCCGATGGTGGTGCCCTTGGGCAGCTTGATCTCGTCGAGCCGACGGCCCACCACCTTGCTTGACTTGCGATCGCCATGCGCGATCGCCTCGATCGCCTCCGCCGCACCGCGCCGCAGCGAATGCACGCGCACCATGTCGCCGCGGCGCACGTGCGCCAGCAATGCGGACACCGTGGACTGCTGCGGCGAAATCGCGATGTCGATGGCGCCACCTTCCACCAAATCGACGTAGGACAGACGATTGATCAGGGACAAAGCCTTGCGTGCCCCGAGCCGCTTGGCCAGCATCGCCGACAGGATGTTGGCCTCGTCATCGTTGGTGACGGCGCAGAACACATCGCAATCCTCGATGTTCTCCTCGGTCAGCAGATCCTCGTTGGCGGCGTCGCCCCACAGCACGGTCGAGCGCGTGAGTTGCTCCGACAAAAACCGCGCCCGCTCGCGCGAACGCTCCACCACCTTGACCTGCACCTCGTTCTCCAACGCCCGCGCGAGACGAAAGCCGATGTTGCCGCCACCCGCGAGCAGCACGCGCTTCACCGGCTTATCCATGCGCCGCAACTCGGCCATGATCTTGGGAATATGCTCGGCCGCCGCGACGAAGAACACCTCGTCCTCGGCCTCGATGATCGTGTCGCCCTCCGGCAGGATCGGCCGGCCACGCCGGTAGATCGCGGCGACTCTTGAATCGATGTGTGGCAGATGCTGCGGCAGCTCCTTCAACTGCCGCGACACCAACGGCCCACCGTAATACGCCTTCACGCCGACCAGCCGCACGCGACCATCGGCGAAGTCCACCACCTGCAAGGCACCCGGATATTCGATCAGGCGATGGATGTAATCCGTCACCAGTTGCTCGGGCGAGATGTGCAGGTCCACCGCCAGCGCGTCCTGCCCGAACAGGCGCTCCTCGGCCAGATATTCCGACGAGCGCACCCGCGCAATCTTGGTCGGCGTCTGGAACAGGGTGTGCGCGATCTTGCAGGCGAGCATGTTGGTCTCGTCCGACTCGGTGACCGCGATGATCATGTCCGCGTCGTCCGCCCCGGCCCGGCGCAGCACCTGCGGATGCGAGGCGTAGCCGGTCACCGTGCCGATGTCGAAACGCTCCTGAAGCTCGCTCAGGAGGTTGGCATCCGCGTCCACGACCGTGACGTCATTGGATTCACTGGCCAGGTTTTCGGCGAGCGTCGCCCCCACCTGACCCGCCCCGAGAATGATGATCTTCAAGTTGTTCCGCTTCGCCGAACTGACGCGCGGCGCACCTTACGCCGGGGGCGCGATGCGGCGCAACAGGATTGGACTATTGTTCAGGGGTCGCGTCGGCGCCTGGCTAAAAAGCACCAGGCGGCCGCCGCTCCCAGCGCCCAGCTCAGCCAGGGAAGCCCCAGCCAGGTCACCATCCGGCCGTCATCCAGACTCAAAACCACCGCGGCGGCCACGAGCAGGGCTGCTCCAAGCGTGACTCGGGACTGACGCGCCGAGCTGGCTCGCATCTCCTCCCGCAACTGCTCGATGGTGCGCTTGCCCACGCCCAGGCCTTCTCCGCGTTCGAGACTGCGGATCGCCTGGTGCGCGAGTTCCGGCAGCATCTCGGCGATGTGCGGTCCTTCGCGCCGCACGCGCGCAAACATGGCGCTGGGACCGAGCCGGTTCTTCATCCAATCTTCCATGATCGGCTTAGCGGTCTTCCACAGATCCAGATCGGGATAGAGCTGGCGACCGAGTCCTTCGACTTGCAGCAAGGTCTTCTGCAGGAGCACCAACTGCGGCTGCACCTGGTACTTGTAGCGCCGCGCAATCTGGAACAGGCGCAGCAGGAAAAATCCGAAGGAGATGTCCTTGATCGGCCTGCCGAAGATCGGCTCGCACACGGTGCGGATCGCGGCCTCGAAGTCCTCGACCCGGGTGCCGGCCGGAATCCACTCGCTCTCCACGTGCAGTTCCGCCACGCGGCGGTAGTCGCGGTTGAAGAAGGCGAGGAAATTCTCCGCAAGATAGCGCTGATCACCCGGCGTCAGCGTGCCGACGATGCCGAAATCCAGCGCCAGGTAGCTCGGCTTTTCCAGGTCCGAGGCATCGACCATGATGTTGCCGGGGTGCATGTCCGCGTGAAAGAAATTGTCGCGGAACACCTGCTTGAAGAAGATCTCGACGCCGCGTTCCGCCAGGGCCTGGAAGTTCACGCCCATCTCGCGCAGGCGACCCAGTTCGCCAATCGAGATGCCGTACAGGCGCTCGATCACCAGCACGTTCGGGCGGGTGAAATCCCAGAACACCAGCGGGTGGTAGATCAGCGGACTGCCCAGCCAGTTGCGGCGCAGTTGCGCGCAGCTTGCGCCCTCGCGCATCAGGTCCAGCTCGTCGAGGATGGTCTTCTCGTATTCGCGGACGATCGCGCGCGGCCGCAGGCGATGGCCCTCGGGATGCAGGAACTCGACCAGGCTGGCGATGGTGCGCAGCAACTGGATGTCCTTCTGGATCGCGGCCTCGACGCCGGGCCGCAGGACCTTGACGACGACGGCGAACCCGGGGTCGTTGGCCGCTTCTGGCTTCAGTCGCGCAGTGTGGACCTGGGCGACCGAGGCCGAGGCGAGCGGTGTTTCGTCGAACTCGGCAAACAGCTCGGTCACTGGTTTACCGAGCGCCGTCTCGACGATGCGTCTGGCTTCGGCACCGGGAAACGGCGGCACCCGATCCTGTAACTTGGCCAGCTCGAAGGCGACCTCCGGCGGAAGGATGTCCGGCCGCGTGGACAGCGCCTGGCCGAACTTGATGAACACCGGGCCGAGCGTCTCGAGCGCCTCCCGCAGACGCACCTCGCGCGGCCCGCTACCGCGGGGCTTGCCGTCCATGAATTCGCGCAGGCCGTAGCGCCGAACCACGCTCTGGATATGCCAGAGCCTGGCAGCCTGTCGGACTGGATTACGCATCCGCGACGGAGGTCCGTCCGGCGCAGTGGGAGTGCCCGTGTGGCACTCCCACCGCACCTACCGCCGCGCAGCGCAAGGAAGGAGCGACGAGGTGTACTTGAAGTACATGAGGAGCGACGGACGCCGCGATGCGCGAAAACGGCCCCGTCCCTTCGGGTGGCGCCCCATTTTTCGCCTGGCGGCGTTGCTCTTCGCTCATGTACATCGAGTACACCTCGCTCCTCGCGCCTTGCCAGGCGAAAAATGGGACCGCCACGCGGACGCGAAATCCAGTCCGACAGGCTGCTGCGAGACGGCCGAACATCAGGACGCGGCGGAACCGCTTTCGAGCCGGCGCAAGCGCGCCTCGATGCGGTCCAGCGCCTCGCGCGCATCATCGACCTCGTTCATCCAGGTATCGACGTCACGGCCCCGGGCGAGATCGTAGGTCTCTTCGCGCAGGTATTCGGCGCTGTTGTCCGCCACCCGTCGCGCGTTGTCGCGGCCCCAATCGAACATGCGGCGCAGGCCGCCGAGCAGGCGGTGCGAGACGGCGCCACCGAGCAGGGGCGCCAGCCATTCCTCGGGATCAAACCCCACCTTCGCCAGCATGCGGCGGAACTGGTTCAGCAATTCCGCATCGCCCTCGATGTCGAGTCCCGCGGGATGCCCGGGCTGCGCCGTTGCGACGTGTCGCAAGGCTGAAACGAGCGCACCCGGCGTTCCGCTCACCCGCACGTCGGCCGACGTCGGCGGCTCCGGAAACACGCGTACCCCGCCCGCGATGAATTCGACCGCCAGCGACAGTCTTGCCGCGGGCAGCGCGAATTCCATGCAGCGTCCCGCCAACCGCGCGCAGTCCTCGATCACGGCCGGTTCCAGCCGCAGATACCGATTGAGCGCGATCTCGGCGCCCGCGCAGAGAATCGACGGCGTGCTCATTCCATGCGATACCCGCGATGGACCGCAACGACGCCGCCCGTGAGGTTGTAGACCTGGGTGCGGCCGAAGCCCGCCGCGTCCATCATGCCCTTGAGCGTGCCCTGGTCCGGATGCATGCGGATCGACTCGGCGAGGTAGCGGTAGCTGGCCTCGTCGTTGGCCACCAGCTTGCCCATCAGCGGCAGCAGCTTGAACGAATACTGGTCGTAAATCTTCGACAGGCCCGCGCTCAGCGGCTTGGAGAATTCCAGCACCAGCAAGCGGCCGCCGGGCCTGAGCGCCCGGCACATGGACCGCAGCGCCTTGTCCTTGTCGGTGACGTTGCGCAGGCCAAACCCGATCGTGATGCAGTCGAACGTGTCCTCGGCAAACGGCAGGCATTCGGCATTGGCCTGCACGATGGGCAGGTTCACCACGCCCTTGTCGGCGAGCCGGCGCCGGCCTTCCTGGAGCATGGCCGCATTGATGTCGGACAACACGACCAGGCCGCGCGGTCCCGCCTGTTTGGCGAATTCGCGACTCAGATCGCCCGTGCCGCCCGCCACGTCGAGTACCTTCTCGCCCGCGCGAACGCCCGCAAGGTCGATGACGAAGCGCTTCCACAGGCGATGCACGCCCAGCGACATCAGGTCGTTCATCACGTCGTATTTGGACGCCACCGAATCGAACACCCCGGCGACGCGGCGCTGCTTCTCCGTCACCGGCACCTGCTGGAAGCCGAAATGCGTGGTGGTGGAGGCGGGCTTGGATTCTTCGCTCACGAGGGGGGCTTGGGCGGTGAGTATTTCCTGGGTTGCAGCGCGGCGAGTTTAACCACCTCGCTGTCGCGCGACATTTTCATCTCGGCCAGCCGCTGCTCGTACGTCGCCCAATACCGGTCCTGGTTCTGTCCCAGATCCCAGAGGACGTCCCAGGAAAACAGCCCGGTATTGTGGCCATCGTCAAAAACCAGCCGCACGGCGTAACGACCGACCGGCTGTACCGCATCGATCCCCACCTTGCGCTTACCCCCCACGAGCACCGGCTGTCCATGCCCCTGCACCTCGGCGGAGGGCGAGTGCACCCGCAGGTATTCCGCGGGCAGTTCGAACCGGGTGCCGTCGGCGTAACCCACTTCGAGCAGGCGGGACGCCTTGTGCAGGGCGATCTTGGTCGGGCGCTGGGCGTTCACGGGAGGCGTAGTGGCGAAAGAGATAGAGCAGACACTGACAGAAAATCGAGGCCCGATGAACTCGTCCCGCCTCCCTACCGGCCCGTGTCGCCCGCGAATGCTTGACGATATTCCGGCGCCATTGACGGAATTTGGCGTTCCTGGCAATTTTTTCAACCCTTCCCTACCAAGCTCGTCACCCGCCCAAGGCGCCGAAGGGACATCAACTCCTGCACCCTCGGTCTGGCTCGTCTCGTGCTTCATCTCAGGTTAAGTTTGTCGATGTGGCGGCACAAGAACACGGGTCCCGGGGGGGACCGAAAGAAGTTCCGGTTTGTGGGTTGAGAGACCGACATCATGCGTTGCCGATTCTGTAAAACTGCGCTTCACCATGTCTTCATCGACCTGGCCAATACGCCGCTGTCGAATTCTTTCCTGAAGGAAGAGCAACTCGACGAGCCGGAGACGTTCTATCCGCTGAAGGTCTACACCTGCCACGAGTGCTTCCTGGTTCAGGTCGACGAATATCGCAAGTCCGATGCGATCTTCAATTCGGAGTACGTGTATTTCTCCTCGTACTCCAGCACCTGGCTGGAGCATGCACGCACCTACGTCGAGATGATGGTCGAGCGCTTCGGCTTCAGCCGGAAATCGCAGGTCGTCGAAATCGCCTCCAACGACGGCTATCTGCTCCAGTATTTCGTCCGCAAAAACATCCCGGTCCTTGGCATCGAGCCGAGCGCGAATACGGCGGAGGCAGCACGCGCCAAGGGAGTCGAATCGATCACCGAATTCTTCGGCCTGCGCCTGGCGCGCGAACTGCGCGCGAAGAATCTGGGCGCAGACCTCCTGATCGGCAACAACGTGCTGGCGCACGTGCCCGACATCATCGACTTCCTGTCCGGCGCCAAGCACCTGCTCAATCCGCGCGGCGTCTTCACCCTGGAGTTTCCGCACCTCCAGCGACTGGTCGAACACAACCAGTTCGACACGATCTACCACGAGCACTTCTCCTACCTGTCGTTCACCACCGCGCAGCGGATCTTCAAATCCCTGGGCCTGGAGATTTTCGATGTCCAGGAGCTGCCCACGCACGGCGGCTCGCTGCGGATCTTCGCCCACCACGAGGACGAGCCGGACCAGCCGGTCGGCGCCAGTGTCGCGGCCATGCTTCAGCGCGAGTGCGACGCGGGAATGACCGCCCTGGCGTATTACAACCGCTGCCAGTCCGGAGCGCAGAGGGCAAAACTGGACCTCCTGAGCTTTCTGATCGAGCAGAAACGGGCGGGGCGCCGGGTGGTAGCGTACGGGGCCGCGGCCAAGGGCAACACGCTCCTCAATTACTGCGGCGTTCACCAGGATCTGGTGGAGTTTGTGGCGGACGCCAATCCCAACAAGCAGAACAAGTGGCTGCCCGGCAGCCACATCCCAGTGGTAGCGGAGGGCCGGATCCGGGACGTCAAACCAGCCTACGTTCTCGTGCTTCCCTGGAATCTGGAGAAGGAGATTGCGACCGCGCTCGCGTACGTCACCGAATGGGGCGGGCACCTGATGACGGCAATCCCTGAGCTGAGGATCTGGTTGTAATAAACCGTTCGCCGAACGGGTTGCGGGGTCTGGTGGATGCGCTTCGCTTATCCACCCTACGCATAACGGAACCTGATCATCGGTAGGGTGGATAAGCGAAGCGCATCCACCTCCCGCTCGATCGTCACCCGCTGTTTGTTTTTTCGGCGATGGCGCAACCCGGTGCCGAACACGTCTGTCTACGGCGGTGTGCTGGCTCGATAGAAAGCAAGGGTCCGCGCAAGTCCCTCTTGCAGCGAAACGGCAGCCTCGAAGCCGATCCGGCATCGGGCGGTCTCGACATCCGCCACGCGAACGATTTCTGCGCCCCGCACCGGCTCACTCCGTTCGAGCAGATGCAGTTTGTTGAGCTGCCGGGCGATCTCGCCGACGACCTCGCCGACCGTGACCAGTCGCCCGGAGCCGAGGTCGATGGTCCGATCCAGCGTGGAGACGCAGGCCGCGGCAAGCATGCCTGCCACCGTGTCCTCCACGTAAATCCAGTCCACTTCGCGCGCCGCGCTGTTGACCCGGGCCGGACGGTCCGCCAGCAGCGACCGGACGATGCTCGGGATGAGTTTGTAGTCCTTCTGACCGGGGCCGTAGGTCATCATGGGCCGGACGATGCGCACATCCAGGTTGTACAGCGCGCGGAACATCCGGCCATAAGCGCCGGACGCCCATTTGGCAGCGGCATACGGCGAGACTGGCACCGCGGCATTCGGCTCGCCAGCCGCGGGCTCCTCCAGCGAGGCCGTCATGACGAACCGCTCGACGCTCGACGAGGCCTTGGCAGCGCCATACAGCAGGTTGACGGTCGCGACCACGTCATTGCTCAGGCTGGAGGGAACGATCTCCAGTTCCCGCCCACCCCGGCTGTCGCTGGTCAGATGGAAAACAACCGCGGGACGCGCCAGGCCGAAAACGCGCTCCACATCGGGGGGCAGGCTGGCGTCCGCGCGCAGGGTGTTGAGCCTTGCGACTCCCGCCACCGGATCGATGCCGCGCGACACCGCGTACACGTTCGCCCCCAGGGCGAGCAGTCGCTGCGTCAGCGAGCGCCCGAGGAATCCGCTGGCGCCCACGACCAGCACATTTTTACCGTGAAAAAAACCGCTCGCGGACGTCGCGACTCCGGTCTCCGCCGAAGCCGCGCTCATGCGCGCGCCTGGGGCTCCGCATGCAGCAGACGGTCGCCGAAGTACAGGGTTGCGGCGCTCACCTCGGTGCCGTCGTCGTAGAGCTTCACCACGTCTTCGGGAAGGTGCTGCAAATCGCTGGCACGGAGGTAGTCGCGCATCGTGGTGCCGGTACACCGGGAATCGACATTGCTGGCCCCGCGCCGCGCCATCACATCGTCCAGGTGAACCGTCCTGAAGTCGATGCTGTAGCGGCCGATGCCGGAGCTGTTCTGCACCGTCTCGTGCAGTTGCGCGCCGGAAAAGACGATCAGGCCGCCCGGCGGCGGCAGCGCGCGCAGGGTGACCTTGTCGATCTCCATCTGCGGCTTGGGCTGCTCGCGGGTGTCCTGGCGGACGTGCTGCGCAGCGGAGGCGCGGTTCTTCTCGTTCCACTCGTAGTAGTTGTAGATCTCCGAGTTGTTGCGCACCGGCTCGGCGAAGTAGCGGGGGTAAAAGCCCATCGCGTTGTCGGGATGCAGGGGGTAGATCGGCATCCACCAGTTGAGCTGGCACATCGGTGCCGAGTACCAGGTGTCCCGGTGCGGGTGAAAGGCGTAGGCAATCCCCGAGGACAGAAAATCCGAGGGGTAGGCGGAACGCATGCGCGGCACGTCGAAATACAGCCGGTCGAGATCCACGCCACGCTCAGCCACGATTTGAGGAATGAGCCGCTTGCACTCCGGATGGTGGATGAACCGGGGTTTCAGCTCGGCCAGGATCGCCGCGACCGCTTCCGGCGTCAGCACCCGGTGAACCTGCCGCGGGTCATGCGGAGCAAACGCGGCCTCCAGCAAGGTTCTGGCGAGCTCGATCAGCGTGACGGTGGCTGCACTCTTGCTATAGATGAACAGGTCACCGTGGAAGAGCCGTTCGCGACGCTGCGGGTCGCCGAGATCGGAGTCGAAAAAAATCGAAGAGTTGGCCATGCTTCGGTTCCTGCTTTGCCTTCAATCGTTCGCGGTCCATGCGGTCCGCGACCCCTTATTCTGGCATCGTCGGCGGAAGGTCTGGAGCTCCATCCGCGTTGCCAGCGCAAGGGGCGCAAGAGCCATGCCGGGCGCTACTCCTGCACCTTGACCAGCAGCCCGCAGGCGCTCAAATCCTTGACCGCGGACCAGATGGCGTCGAAGGGCAGGCCCGCACGCTCGGCGACATCGAGCAACGACACGCTGCCGTCGCAAAGGCTCAGGGTCCATAGCAGCGCCATCTCGCGATGCATGCCGCCATGGGCGCCGCCTACCGCCTTGTACAGGCCGCGCTTGCCGAGCCGCGGCTCGCAGCGGGGATTCTGGTTGACGTAGACCGCGTTGTGCTCGAGGGCGTGAAACACCGTCAGGCATTTGCGCAGGCTGTCCAGCAGGCTGGCCGGTTTGACGAAGTCGAGGTTGTCGGCCGAGCTGTGATACTCCGGAAAGCTGCCGTGCGGGGAGCGCATCAGGCAGCCCACGGCGAGATTGAATCCGGGCGAGCAGTACTGGCGCTCGTCATAGCCGTAGGGAGAGAAATCGACGATCTCGTAGGGCGCTCCGGAATGCTTGAGGACATGGGCGAAGGCGCGATCGACATCGGCGTTGCCGCGACGCGATTTCTTGTACGTGGACGCACCCGCGTCGCCGACGCAGGTCAGCACCACGCCGTGGCGGATGCGCTCCGCGCCGGCCTCGTTGCCCGCCAGCCAGGCGATCGATCCGATGGTTCCGGGCACGAACAGGAAGCGGTACGAATAGCGCAGGGAGAACCGGCCCAGCACCAGGGCCAGTTGTGTCGCGATCGAGATCCCCGCCAGATTGTCGTTGCACAACGAGGGGTGGCAGACGTGACAGGAGACCAGCACCTCGTCGCGGGTCTGACCCGGGATGAGCAACTCGCCGTAACTCAGCGCGCCGGGCTCCAGCGTGGAGTCGATGCGCACCTCGTACTCGCCATCTTCCAGCGACTCGAACTGGCGGTGGCTCATGCAGAAGCCCCAGTTCTCGGCGTAATAGCTGGTGCGGTAAGGAATCCAGTCCGGACGATCGGGCAGTGTGTGAATGTGTTTCTTCAGCTCGGCCAGCGACATCCTGCGATCCACCGGCACGCTATAGCTGACCACGTGCAGAGTGTGGTGGCGGAAATCCACGACCGTATTGCCGCGCGCATCGCGGATATAGGCCCCGCGGATGTTCCATTCCCGCGGCACGGTCCAGTCGTACACCTCGGTGCCGCTGGGCACCTCGCGGATTTCCAGGGGAATCTCGCCCTGCAAGAGCTTGAGCGTGGACCTGACGCCGTCGCCGGTGATGCTGCGGCAGATCGGGTAGAGCCCGACCATGCGCGGGTGCAGCGCTTCGGCTTGAGCGGCGAAGTCGACCGCGTCCAGCTCGAGGGGTGATGCGCTTGTGAGAGGAGTTTGCATGATCCCGACGAGCCTCCTTTTCGTGATCATTTTCGTGAATAGGGACTCATCATCCCTTCCGGCAGCCGGCGGAAGCGCTTGTAGCTCCACCAGTACTGCTCGGGCAGGTGGGTGAGCACGGATTCGATGGCGCGATTCATCCGGGCGGTGCCCTCGGCGGCGTCGCCGACGCCGTTCATCGACATCGGGCTGACGTGAAAGCGGAAGCCCCGCGCCCAGGGCAGGCGCTCTGCGTAGCAGAACCACACCGGCGCCTGCGTGCGCACGGCCAGCTTGGCCACCAGCTCGGTGGTGTGGGCAGGGATGCCGAACAGCGGTGCAAACACGCCCGAGCCGCGCGGCGGATCCTGGTCCGGCAGCACGCCGATCATCTGGCCGGCCTTGAGTGCGGCGAGCAGGGCGCGCACGCCAGCGCCACTGGTGGGCACCAGATGCGCGCCGAGCCGTCGGCGACCTTCGAGAATCAGATCATCGATGACGCCCTTCTGCGGCTTGTACAGCGACGTGATCGGGCCGAGCGAGGCGCAGAACATGCCGGCCAGTTCCCAGGAACCGATGTGCGGACACAGCACGATGGTGCCGCCCTGTGCGGCGACTTCGCCCAGCCGCGCCGCGGCGCCGGGCGAATCGATCCAGCGGCGCAGGCGAGCCTCCGGTCCGAACCAGATCGCGGGCGATTCCAGCAGCGCCTTGGCAAGGTGGATCAGGGACTGTCGCGCGATGCGCCGACGATCCGTCTCGGCGAGCTCGGGCAGGCACAGGTCCAGGTGGCGCAGGGCGATATCGCGGCGCGTGTTCGGAATCACCCAGAACAGGCTGCCGAGCACGGCGGCGAGGCCGTGCATCACGAACAGCGGCAGATGTCCCAGCCCGATCATCAGCCAGCGCAGGATCGTCTCCATCGCCACTCAAGCCTCGATCAGGGCCTCGGCGTAGGTGGTGGCGTCGAACACCTCCAGGTCTTCGAGCGCCTCGCCCAGGCCGACGTAGCGCACCGGCAGCGACAGCCGGCGCGCGATGGCCAGCAGGATCCCGCCCTTGGCAGTGCCGTCCAGCTTGGTGATGGTGAGTCCGGTGAGACCGATCGCCTCGTGGAACTGCACCGCCTGGGTCAGCGCGTTCTGGCCGGTGGTGGCGTCCACCACCAGCATGACCTCGTGCGGCGCGTAGGGATCATGCTTCTGCACCACGCGCTTGATCTTGCGCAGCTCTTCCATCAGGTGACTCTGCGTGTGCAGGCGCCCGGCGGTGTCGGCGATGACGATGTCGATATCGCGCGCTTTCGCCGATTGCACGGCGTCGAAGATCACGCTGGCAGAGTCGGCGCCCTCGCCCTGCGACAGCATCGGCACACCCGCCCGATCCGCCCAGGTACCGAGCTGCTGCACCGCGGCAGCGCGAAAGGTATCGCCGGCCGCCAGCAGCACCGACTTGCCTTCGCGCTTGAAGCGCGCCGCCATCTTGCCGATGGTGGTGGTCTTACCGACACCGTTCACGCCGGCGACGAACAGGATGTAGGGCTTGATGAATGCTGGAATCACCAGCGGCTGCGACACCGGACCCAGCAGCTCGATCAGGGAACGCCTGAGCGATGCGCGCAGCTGCTTTTCGTTCTTGATCCGGCCCAGGTTGATGTCGATGCGCAGGCGCTCGACCAGCCACTCGGTGGCGTCGATGCCGGTGTCGGCCATCAGCAGGCGCGTCTCGAAATCCTCCAGCGCGTCCGGCCGCAGTTTTTCCGCAGCGAAGAAGCTGCCGATGTCGCGGGTGAGGAAAGAGTCGCCTTTGTTGAGACGCGAGCGAAACTTGGCGAGCAGGCTGGTGGATTCGGCCACGGTCACGAAGGAGGTAGGGGCAAGGCAATACAGCAGTTTCCGGTTTCCCGTTGCCGGTTGCCAGGGTGCTCAGCGCTTTTTTCACTCTGTAAACCGGACATTGCCGGCTGGGAGCTGCCTTTCCGCGGCGGACCCATCAGCCACATCCGGTGGCCTTCGGGCTCGACCACGCGCAAGGTGGTCGCGGTGGTGCGCTCCGGGAGCGGCGGCAGCATCGGACCTTCGGGCTCCGACACCGGGTAGCGGAACAGCTTGTAGTAGGTCCGTGCATGCTGTTCGGTCACGGTGCCCAGCCACACCGGCACCAGTCCGTCTTCGGTGCGCACCCGCAGCTGCGAGTCCCACAGCCGCAGCAGGCCCTGGCGCTCCGAGTCGAAGCCCTGGCGCAGGGTCAGGCGCGCGTGATTGCCGGCATGCACCTGCGGCAGCACCGGCAGCTCATAGATCGGCGTGGTCTCGGTGAGCCAGCGCATCGCGTCGTAGGCGGAAAAAGGCGGCAGCGGATCCCAGCGCGCGCCGCGCAGTTCTGATTCCACGGTCCGGATCGGCGCCGCCCATTGCAGGTCGAAGGGCCGCAGGCTGCGCCCGCGCACGTCCTGGCGCGCCAGCGGCAGGGTCTGCCAGCCGCCGTCCCACCATTGTTCGATCGACATCTCGCGCAGCGCCACGGGAGCCTCCACCGGTGGCATGGCGCGGTCCAGACCCCAGCTCATGCCGGTGGCGATGACAAAGCTCGCCCCCACCGGCAGGATGAAACTGCCGGCGAACATCCGCTCCGGCCGATGTCCGCGATATCCCAGCGACAGGGCGCCGGCCCACAGCGCGCCGAGCACCAGGGCGAACCCGTTGTAGCTCAACCAGTCCTGCGCCAGCACCAGCCTGGCCAGCGCCAGCAGCAGCAGCAGCGCGGTGGCCAGGCCGTAGGCGATGGATCGCACGCGGACCGGGCGCAGGGTTGCGAACAGGGTCGCGGCGGTACCGTAGATCACCGTGCACAACAGCAGGTCGCGCGGCGTGCTCGCATGGGCCGGCACGGCGCCGAAGAATACGTTCGGCGGAGGCAGCAGCGGCGCAAAATGCAGCGCCAGGGTCACCGCGACACCGAAGATCAGTGCCGCGATCCAGTAGGCCGCCGCGCGCAGACGTCGCCGCCAGATCAGGGTGGCGAGCACTGCGGTGGCGACTGTGCCGTAGACCGGCCATTCGCCGAGGCGCGTCACCGCCTGCGCCAGGGCCAGGCCCCAGGGGGTGGAGAGATCGGCCAGAGTCTGGTGCACCAGCGCGTCGAGAGGCCCCGGATAATCGCGCCAGCCGACTCCGCCGAACGCCACCAGCCAGGCCGCGCCTGCGACCAGCAGCATCAGTGCGACCGCGATCAGCGCCGGCATCTCGGGCTGGTGCGGGTCGGCCAGCCCCGGCCCGAAGCGGCCCAGGTGTCGGTGACGCCGGCTCCAGGCCAGCAACTGCTCCATCCTGTGCTCCGCGTTGCGATTGAACAGCGCGATGCCGGCGCGCACCGCCCAGATCGCCAGCACGATCAGACCGATGCTCAGCACCATCAGGCCGGCGAGTCGCGCGGCGACTTCGGCGGCCAGGCCCAGCGAGGCGCCGAACACCACGCCAGGCACCAGGTACACCAGCGCCCAGCACACGGCGGCGACGGAATCCACCGCGAGGAACAGCCAGACCGACATCTGCGAGGCCCCCGCCAGGGCCGGCGTGATCGAACGCACGGGTCCGAGGAAGCGCGCCAGCATCACGCCCTTGCCGCCGTGCCGGGCGAAGAACGCGCGGCCGCGCGCGATCAGCTCCGGGTAGCGCGCCAGGCTTGGCGAGTCGAACAGCCGCTCGCCGTACCGACGGCCGAGCGCGAAGCTCAGGCCATCGCCGGCCAGGGCACCGGCAGCGGCCACCAGGACCGTCGGCCACAGTTGCAGCGTGTCCAGCGCCACCAGCGCGCCCATGCCAAACAGGACGACCGCGGCCGGGACGAAAGCGCCGACGAGAAACAGGGCGTCCACCATCGCGACGAAGAACAACAGCACCAGCGCACCCGTCGGGTGGGCGCCGATCCAGCTCAGCAGCTCTTGCGCGGTGTGCAGCACGCGCGCTCAGGCGGCGTCGAACCGTGAAAGCCTCATGACGGTGGCGATCACCGGTCAGGCGTCGCTGCGCAGCATGGCAAAGGCTTCACGCGCGGCATCGACCGTGGCCCCGATCTCCGCGGCGCCGTGGGCGGCCGACACGAAGCCCGCCTCGTAGGCAGAGGGCGCCAGGTAGACGCCGCGGTCCAGCATCAGGTGAAAGAAACGCTTGAAGCGCTCGATATTGCAGGCGCTCACATCGGCCAGGCCGCCGATCGGTCCGCGCGAGAAAAACAACCCGAACATGCTGCCGACCTGGGTGGTGGTGAACTCGATGCCGGCCGCATCGGCCGCCGCTTGCAAGCTCGCACAGAGCGTGCGCGTCGAATGCTCCAGTTGCGCGTAGATCGAGGGATCGTCCAGCGCCCGGAGCAGGGCCAGGCCCGCCGACATCGCCAGCGGATTTCCCGACAGCGTGCCGGCCTGGTAAACCGGCCCGAGCGGCGCCAGCCGGTGCATCAGCTCGCGCCCGCCGCCGAACGCGCCCACCGGCAGGCCGCCGCCGATGATCTTGCCCAGGGTGATGAGATCCGGCCGGATGCCGTAGCGGCCGGCCGCCGATCGTGCGTGCACGCGAAAGCCGGTCATCACCTCGTCGAAGATCAGCAGCGCGCCGAATTCGTCGCACAGCGCACGCAGGCCTTCGAGGAAACCGGCCGCTGGCGGCACGCAATTCATGTTGCCGGCCACCGGCTCGACGATGACGCAGGCGATCGAATCCGGATGCGCCACGAACAGTGCGCGCACGGAGGCCAGGTCGTTGTAGGTCGCGGTGAGCGTGAGCTTCGCCAGTTCCGCCGGCACGCCCGGCGAGGTCGGCACGCCGAACGTCAGCAGGCCGGAGCCGGCCTTCACCAGCAGCGAATCGCCGTGGCCGTGATAACAGCCCTCGAACTTGAGGATGTGCTCGCGCCCGGTGAATCCGCGCGCCAGGCGCAGCGCCGACATGGTCGCCTCGGTGCCGCTGGAACACAGCCGCACCATTTCCAGGTGCGGCACCCGTGCGCACAGCAGTTCCGCCATCTCGATCTCGGCCTCGGTCGGCGCGCCGTAGGACATGCCGATGCCCGCCTGGCGGGTCACTGCCGCGATCACCGCCGGATGCTGGTGGCCGAGAATCATCGGGCCCCAGGAGCCGACGTAATCGATGTAGGACGTGCCATCGACGTCGTACACATGGGCACCCTGCGCCCGCGCGATGAAGCGCGGCGTGCCGCCCACCGACTTGAACGCACGCACCGGCGAGTTCACGCCGCCAGGGATGGTCCGCTGGGCGCGCTGGAACAGTGACTCGGACAGGGATTCGGAGCGGGACATGATGAACCGGCGTGGCAGTCGGGGATGGGAGGCCGATTCTACGGAGCCTGGCGCTTCTGCGACGCATGACCGACGACGAGCCGCCACACGAGCTCCGCTTCAGACCCGGGTTCGATGCAGATACCCCGGCATCGCGACCGTCAGCCGAACAGCCCTGCGTACGCGCGGGCATGGGTCGCGATGTCGCCGCCGCCGAACACGCCTTCGACCGCCGCAATCAGGTCCGCACCCGCCTCGATCAGCAGCCCCGCCCGGTCCGGCGTGATGCCGCCGATGGCGCAGATTGGCAGGCTGGTCTGGATGCGCGCCTCGCGCAGCAGGCCCAGGCTCGCGCGCCGTGCACCCGGCTTGGTGTGGGACGGGAAGAACGCACCGAAGGCGAGATAATCCGCGCCGCCCTCGCTCGCATGTCGCATGCGGTCCAGCGAGTCCGCGCAGCTCACGCCGATGATGGCGGCCGGCCCAAGCCGCGAACGCGCCTCGATCAGCGGCAGGTCGTGCTCGCCCAGATGCACGCCGTCTGCGCCGACCGTGGCGGCCAGTTCCACATCGTCATTGACGATCAGCTTCGCGCGATGCCTGCGGCACAGCGCCAGCAGCGCGATGCAGCTGGATTCGCGACGCCCATCATCTGACGTCTTGTCGCGGTACTGGATCAGGCGCGCGCCGCCGCGCAGCGCGGCCTCCACCGCAGCGAGCAGGCGTGGCGGGTCCGCGCACAGCTCGGTCGGGGTGATAGCGTAGAGACCGCGCAGGCTGACGTTCGACATGGCCCCTATTGATGCAGCCCGCAAATTGTTGGATGGAGCATGGTGTTGACAATCCTCGCATCGCTGAACGGGGACGGTGACTACCGCATCAATAGCACGGAGCATCGTTTGATGATGGGTCCGGCCCGTTCGTGCTGGTCAACCAACACCCGCCGGGAAGTGAATTCTCGACGCTTTTCAAAGTATTTGCGGGCCGGATCAATAAACCCGTTCCCGCAGGGGAATCCGCCGCCCTTCGCCGACCACGATCGCCTTCGACAGGGCGACCTGCGTCCAGCGCTGCGCCTGATCGATGGCGGCTTCCATGGAGTCGCCCCGCGCCAGACGTGCCGCGATGGCCGAAGCCAGCGTGCAGCCGGCGCCGTGGAAGGTCTCAGGCAGGCGTGGCCATCGATAGTGGCGCGGCGATGACCTGTCCGAATACCAGGTGTTGCAGACTTCGTCGCCCGGCTCGTCGCCGCCGGTGACCAGCACGCCGGTGCAGCCCAGGGCCAGCAGGCGCAGGGCACAGTCGTCGAGGCCGCTTGAGCCGGGCGCGAGGCGCCGCGCTTCGGACGCGTTGGGCGTGAGCAAGCTCACCTCGGGCAGCAACTCGGCGATCAACTCGGCCAGCAGGCCGGCGCCGACCAGGTTGGAGCCCCCTCCTGCGCGCAGCACCGGATCAAACACCACCGGCACCCGCAACCGGCGGATCGTCTCCACGATCACCCGCACCTGCATGGCGTCGCCGAGCAGACCGATCTTGATCGCCGCGATGGGCCCGTCCTCGATCAGCGCCTCGATCTGCTCGGCGATCAGCGCGGGCGCAGTCGCCGACACGCGCCTGACATCACGCGTGTTCTGCACCGTCAGGGCGGTGATGACGGTCAGCGCGTGAACGCCCTGGGCCGCCACCGCCTCGATATCCGCGTGGATGCCTGCGCCACCGCCAGGATCATGTCCGGAGAGGCACAGGACGCGCGGGATGGGCGGGGCAGGTTCAAGCGGGGTCATGTGGGGATTTGCCCCGCGCTTGGGGCGGCTGATTTGTGGGGCCATCCGGGACGCGACGATACCTCAGACAGGGGATTCGGGGGATTGTGTGTCGCAAGCCCGCGACGCCTGTGCCCGGATGTGCTATGCACAGCGGGGACTGGTGCCAGCAGAGCGACCTCCAAGGCCGTCACGCAATTGCAAGATTCCTTTAAAAAGTATTCAAGATTTTGATTTTATTCATTTATAATGACTTGAACAGAAACTGGCCGTAGCGCTGAAATGCTCGCTACGCCCATCACTTACGTCCCTTGCACATGGGTTTTCAACAGGCTTATCCACACCTTCTTGGGGTATTTGCCACTTCCCCATATAGACCATGAAGTTAGCGCGTACTCTTAATGTCGTTGCTGGAATGGCCGGGGTGCTGGGACTGATGCTCGGCCTGGCCCGGTTCCCAGCCTCGGCGGGAGCCGTTCGGCAGCCCACGGCAGCGGCTTCTTTTGAATCCCTGGGATCGATCCGCGTGCCGCAAATGACCGAGCTGTCCGGCCTGCATGCCTCGCGCATCGAGTCGGGGCTGATGTGGGGGCTCAACGACAGCGGCAACCCGCCCGAACTGCTGGCCTTCGACACCTCGATGCAGTTCCGCCACGCGGTCCGGGTGGAGGACGTGGTCAATCAGGATTGGGAAGACCTGGGCGGGTTTGAGGACGGCGGCCAGTCCTGGCTGGTGGTGGCGGATACCGGCGACAACCTGGGCCTGCGCAGCGAGGCGGCGCTGATCTTCGTGCCGGAGCCGGCTCCGGGGGCGGTCTCGGTCAAGCCAGCGCGGATCCTGAGATTCACGTTCGAAGACGGGCCGCGCGACTGCGAGGCGATGGCGGTGGACCCGATTGGGCGTCGCATCCTGCTGGCGGACAAGGGCCGTCATCCGGCAGGCCTTTACGAACTGGCCATCGACGGCAGCGATCAGGGTCGCAAGGCCAGGCGCATCGCCGATTTCCCGGACCTGATGCCGCATCCGGCGCCGAGAGTGCAGACCGCGGGCAGCCAGCGCTGGCGCGGCACGCCCACCTCGATGGACCTGTCGGCCGATGGCCGCCGCCTGATCGTGCTGACCTACCAGTCGCTGAGCCTGTTCCAGCGTCGCAGCAGCGACGAGGACTGGAGCCAGACGCTGGCACGCGCTCCGGCGCGCAGCCTGCGGATTCCGCGGTTCGGCGGGTTCGAGGCCCTGGCCTTCGAAAGCGGAGAGCGCACCGCCCTGCTCGGCAGCGAAGGCGCCAGCGCCATCATCCAGCGCTGGACGCAGGCCTTTGCGCCATGATTCCGGGCATGACTTCGGAACTCGACGCCGCCGACCTCGTGCATCTGGGTTATGCCCTGATGCTGTGCGCCCTGATCGCGCGCGACGTGCTGTGGCTGCGGGCCATCCTGGCGGCGGCGCAGTTCACGCTCTCGGCCTATGCCTGGTTCACCGACCGGCCGGGCATGGCGGCCTGGAACGCGCTGTTCGTGCTGATCAATTTCCTGTGGGTCCTGCGGATTCTGCACGAGCGCCGGGCGGTGGAGCTGCCGCCCGAACTGCGGCAGATTCACGCACGGCATTTTGCCGCGTTCGCGCCGCAGGAGTTCCTGCGCTTCTGGAAACTCGGACGGTCACGCGACGTGACCGATGCCCTCCTGGTGCAGACAGGCCAGCGGCCGGCGGAGTTGTTGTTCCTGGTCGACGGCAGCGCGCAGGTGAGGCTGGGTCAACGACCGATCGCGGCCTTGCCGAGCGGCAGTTTCGTGGCCGAAATGAGCCTGATCACGGACTCCGAAGCTTCGGCCGACGTGCACGCCCAGGGCCCGGTGCGGCTCCAGACCTGGCCCATGGCGCAGGTGCGGAACCTGCGCGTTCAGCAGCCCCTGCTCTGGCCCAAGCTGCAATCCGCGCTGGGCCAGGACCTGGTGGAGAAAATCCGGCGTCAGTCGGCCGGGAAGGCTTAGCGCGGCGTCGGTTCCGCCTTCGGCTTGAACCGACCTACCAACCGGATCGAATCGGTTTAGGCCGTATTGGCGGACCGCATCAACAGGCGCGGCCTGTGATCGGCGCCTGCCGGAGCCGGACGATCAGCAGGTCGGCCATCCACAGCAGCAGGACCGAAGCCCCCAGCAGCGGCATCAGCGCGCACAGACCGATGCCGGTCGCCAGCGCCCACTGCGGCAAGCGGACGTCGGCCCGCAGCGGCGCAGCGAGCCTGCCCTTCGGCCGGCGCAGCCACCAGGACAGGAACCCGGTCGCGCTCATCCACACCAAGGCCAGTGACACGAGGGTGTTGAACCACCGATTCGCGCGGCCGAAGAAGCTGCCCTCGTGCAGGTCCACGCCGGTCGCCACCGCTCGCGGCACCGTGGGGTAGTCCGCCCAGGTGGTCGTCACCAGGGGCTGGCGCGACCCGCGATCGAAGGCGATCGCGATCTCCTGCGAGGCCCGCGGCATGCGGTTGCGCAGGCTCAGACCGGAGTCGGGCTGACCATCGAGTTTCACTTCCAGATCGCCGCGCAGTCCGGCGGCACGGGCGAGCTTCACCGCCTCGTCCAGTGATATCGGCTGCACCCCGTTCAGCGGCGCGCTTTTCGCGCGCGAGGCGGCGCCGAACGGCGAGGCCTGGCCCGTCGCGTTCTGGATGGGTTTGAGAATCTGCTCACCCCAGAATTTCGTCCAGGGCAATGCGGTGACCAGGAACGCCAGGATGATGGCCGAGAACAGCACGGCGACGCTGCCGTGCAGATCCCTGACGAGGATGCGCGCGCCCTGGCCGGTGCGCGGAACCAGCGAAGCCACCCATCCGCGATTGCGCGGCCACCAGAGATACAGCCCCGTGAGAATCATCACCACCGCCCAGCAGGCGCCGAGTTCCAGCAGCCAGGAACCAGCGTCGCCCAGCGGCCAGCCGCCATGAATCTTGCGGCTCCAGCCGGGCATCCAGGACCAGCCGGGCAGATCGCCCAGCACGCGGCCTGAGTAAGGATCGACGAATACCGGGAAGGGCAGCGCATCGCCGCCGTCGTGATGACCACCGAACATGACTTGCGTGGCGCGACGCGGATCGTCCGACACCATCAGGGTGGTGGCCCGCGCGTCCGCATGGGCGGCGCTGGCAGCGGCGACCTGGGCATCGAAACTCGCGGCGCCGGACGCGGGCTCGACGAAGCGCAATTCCGGATGCGCCCAGTCCGCCCACTCGTCATGCCACAGGTACAAGGTGCCGGTGATGCTTTGCATCAGCACGAAGGGAATGACGAGGAAGGCGGCGTAGAAATGCCAACGCCAGAGGCGTCGATATAGACGCCCGTTCTCGCCTCCCCCGTCGCGGTGGAGCGGGGGCTCTCGCATCAGAACGTCCCCCTGAATTCCGCCAGCACGGTGCGCTGCGGGTAAGGATGAAACTCGTAGTAGTTTTCGTCCGTGAGGTTGGACAGCCCCAGCCCCAGCTCGAAGCGCTCGCGGAACGTGTAGCCGAGCTTGGCGTCCACGGTCGTGAAGCCCGACGCGCAGCCGAAGAACTTGCAGCCGCCGTCGTCGCTGTTGTCCAGCTCTGCGTAGTTCTTCCCGGTGTGCAGCGCGGCCAGGTTGGCGTTCCAGTTCGACGCGAAGCGCCAGTTGGCGACGAGGTTGGCCTTGACCTCGGGGATGCGCACCCAGTGCTTGCCCTCGGTGTCGGGGTTGCGGCGGTTCTTCGTGACCTCGCTGTCCACGAGCGAGAGGTTGGCGTCCAGGTCCACGCTCGGCCACAGGTCGCGCACGCCGTACACCAGCTCGATGCCCTGGGTGACCACCTCATCGACATTGTTGATGTTGGTGATGGTCGTGGTGCCGACTCCGTCCGGACTGGGAACGATCTGGCTCTGGAAGTGGATGGTGTCGTCGATATCGTCGCGGAACAGCGAGACGCGCACGCGGTGCTTGTCCGCGTAGGTTTTCTCCCAGGCGATTTCCTGCGACAGCGCTTCCTCGGGCTTGAGGCCCGGGTTGTTGTTGGCGATGGTCGCGCCGTTGCCGATGGTGCCCTGGAACAACTCCGACACCGTGGGATAGCGCACCCCGCGGCCCGCCGAATAGCGCAGGGTGTAGGCCTGCGGGGAGTAGGCGATCGACAGCTTGGGCGAGACGTCTTCCTCGCTGCGCTCGTCGTAATCCACGCTCACCGTGGCAGTGGCGCGACGACCCTCCAGCGCTTCCCAGCGCTCCGCCCGCAGACCCGCCGTGGCCGACCAGTCGGGCGCGAACTTCCACAGGTCCTGCGCGTACAGCGCCTGGATCAGGGTGCTGCCCTCGAAGTCGCTGGTGCGGGTCTGGCGGGGTCCGCGCTTGAAGTCGCTGGCGTCGAAGACCTCTGTGTCCAGCTCGTAGCGCGAGCGGTAGTAGCCGACGGTGAAGGTATGCGCCAGATCCTCGCGGCCGTAGCTGGCCTGCATATCCAGGTTCCACCAGCCCTTGCCCGAGCCGCCGTCGGTGATGGTGCCGGCCTGATCGTTGGCGGGCGCGGCGTCCGTGGCGTTGGTCGGCACCGAAGAACGCTGCTCGTCCTCGCTGATGTCGTATACCGACAGCACGCTCGAATAATTCCAGCCGGATTCGCGACGGGTGCGCGCGGTCAGCGCCGTGAACAGATGCTCTTCCTCGCCGTCCTGCGGCCCGAAGGCGTTGTTGGCCACGGTGTAGGTGTTGCCGTCCACGACGATGGCGCCACGCGTCACGGTGTTGCCGGCGGCGTCGCGCAGAAAACTCACGCCCTCGCGCTCGTAATCGTTGCGCCAGTAGCCGAGCTGCGCGTCCGCACGCAGCCAGTCGTTCTCGTACGCGAGCTTTCCCTTGATCTGATTCTGCACGTCGTCCTCGATGGAGGCGCCGTTCGGGCCCAGAATCAGGCGGGGCACGCCCCGGGGATCGCGGTCCAGAATCGCCCCGGTCACCGCCACCCCGGTCGGGCAGACCTTGGGGGGTGTGGAATTGGGGTCCGGCACGCAGGGCGCGCCGGTGGCGTATTGCAGGGGGTGGCTTTCGCTGCGCAACTGGTTGACGCCCAGCGTGCCGGACCAGTTGCCCCAGCGGTTGCCGCCAAAGACGCTGAACTGCTCGCCGCCGTAGTCATCCTCGTATCCGTATTCCGAGAAACTCTGCGTGAAATACTGCGCGCGTCCGGAGGCCGTAGGCCCTGAGGGATCGCGGGTCGTCACCAGCACCGTCGTGCCGATGGAGTTTCCGGGATACAGCGCCGAGTACGGTCCGTACAGCACGTCCACGCGCGAGATTTCCTCCGGCGCCACCATGTTCCAGCGCGGTGCATTGAAGCGGCCGAGGAAATTGGAGAGCAGCACGCCGTCCGCGTAGACCACGCCGCGTGGCGCCTGCAGAACGTTGTGGCTGCGTCCACCGATCAAGGCATTGCGGTCGCCCACAAACCGCTTGCGCATGGTCACGCTGGGGGCGTGCAGGATGGAGTCCTCGGTGTTGATGAAGAAGCGCTCGCGCAGCTCGGTGCCGGTGACGCCGACGCTGGTCTGCGGCAGGTCCGAGGTGAGTGCGCTGCGCTTGCCGGAGACCGTGATGGTTTCGATCTCGGTGGGGGCCGCGTCGCTGGCCCTATCGGTTGGGGCCGATGCTGTTTCCACGGACGTGGTGGCGGCAGCCGGCGCGGTTTCGGAAACCGGGGATTCGCTGGCGTGGACGGCCAGCGCAGACGCCCACAACAGGGCGGTGCTGAAGGATTGACGCGAATTCATGATGGAACCTGATCGATGGCCCGTCGGCTGGACGGGCGGCTGCGCCAAGGCGCAGGGCATGCGGCGGATGCCGCACGAACAAACGCGGGATCAGGTCAGACAGGGGGGCCGCGTACGGGAGGGGTGAGTCGATGCCCGGACCGGGCGGGCGGCGGGGCCTCGACCGGTGAAGATTCCAGCCCCGCGACCCGCAGGGCGAGAGTCGGAGAGGAGGCCGGCGGCGGTGCCGTGCCAACCGGCGCCACGCAGAGCTTGGCGCAGTTGTCGCTGGCGTGGTCGCCCTGGCTGAACCTGTCGCCCAGGATGTCGCGAATCTCGCTTGGCAGTTCCGACAGCTTCGCGTCCAGCGCCGGCGAACCCACGCCACACCAGCCCGGAAGTCCCAGGCCGCGTTCGGCCATGACCGAGGCGTGCGCCAGCGGCAGGCACAGTTGCGCCAGCCAGCCGAGCAGGGCCAGCAACAGGAGGGGGCGCAGTGACCGGAAGTGACTCAAGCAAGGGAGAACGAGGGGGACAGCGGACCGAGATTAATGAAACGCAACCCAGGGTTGCAAATAGCTTGCCCGTCTTTTGTCATCACTCAACCGAATATCGGCACGGGCCGATCAGAGTTGCTTCAGACTTTCAACGCCCAGGTGGTTCATCTGCCCGCGAATCCAGTCCGCGCGGCTCTGCACGTAGGCCGAGGGCGCCGCGACGCGGTAGCGCTTGGGATTGGGCAGCACCGCCGCCAGCAGCGCGGCCTCGTGGTAGCCAAGCTTCGACGCCGGCTTGCCGAAGAATTTCTCTGCGGCGGCTTCGACGCCGTAAACCCCTTCACCGAACTCGGCGACGTTGAGATACACCTCCAGCACGCGCTGCTTGGACCAGAGTGTCTCGATCAGCAGGGTGTAACCCACTTCGAACCCCTTGCGTACCCAGCTGCGTTCCGGCCACAGGAACAGGTTCTTGGCCAGTTGTTGCGTCAGCGTGCTGGCACCCCGCTTGCGCCGGCTGGTGCGGTTGTGTTTCCTGGCCTTGTCGATGGCTTCCAGGTCGAACCCGAAATGCTCCGGAAACTTCTGGTCCTCGGCCGCGATCACCGCGAGCTTGGCCGCCGGCGCAATCTCGTCCCAGCTCACCCAGTCGTGTTCCAGCGCCGGCAGCTTGCGCTCGGACGTCAGGCGGTCGAGCTGGTAACGGATCATGAAGCTGGAAGTCCAGGCCGGGACGAAACTCAGCAGCCCGACTGGGACGATCGTCATCCCAAGGAACACAGCCACGAGCGCCAGGAGAGTGTGGCGCCGCCAATGTCGTTTCGATCGTTTCGGCATGCTGGCGGCGGATTGGGGCTTGGACCAGAGCCAGGACCAGTGCCTGGCCCAGAGTTTTGATCGTGATTCGGGTTTTGATCCGGCCGGCGCAATGACACGAGCGGCCGGTCGTGGCGAAGGGGGTGCGGGGCGGTCGGACTCCGAACCACCGGGTTCCAGACGTGGGGGCAGGCGCTGCATGGCGCGTGATTGTCGGCGGTGCAGCCGAACGGCGCCAATCCCGACCCTTCAGCGGCCTGCCGCCAGTGAGGTCGGCGGCGTCTTCAAGGTAGACGGCGCAAGCAATAGCTCGAGCGCCGGGACGCAGGGCGATGTGCCGACGCTGGCGCCGCAGCAACGGAATGCAAGAAAAGGCCCTTTTGAACTGTCCATCCGTGACGACCTTGATTCAGTGCAAGCCCCATTCAGATTGGCCTTGGACGTCATCTCAACTGTCCGTTGAACTGTCCAACTCCAGTATCTGGCCGCGCACCCCTGAACCTCCGGCGTCGAAAAATCGGTGGTCAAGGCAGAGGCCACCGAAGCGCTGCACTACGTTGCCATCGCCGGACCACTCGAACGCGGCCGCTTCACGGCGATGACCGGCCTGCCCGAGCGCATAGCGCGCCGCGTGCTCGCTAGCCTGCTCGACTACGGCGTGCTCACCGCCCCCCAGCTCGGGCGCGTCGATGTCCTTCTCGGTGCCCTGAAGAGCCTGCGTTTCCTGTTTCCACGTTTGTGGCCGGAGGCGTATTCGGGATACGGGTGCTAGCCGCGATTGCGCAGTTCTGTGTCTTTGACCGAAGCTGAGGAGGAGACTGGCCCAACAAATCGCGAAGAAATCCTAGGGTCGCATGCCGAGCACGATCTTTTACTCGTGGCAATCAGACACGAAATCAGCCGCCAATCGTGGCCTCATCGGAGATGCGCTGGAGGCGGCGTTAAAAGAGTTTCGCGGGATCAAGCGTCCGGGGATAGATCCGGTGATAGATCGGGATACGGCCGGCGTTCCCGGATCGCCTGACATCGCTTCAACCATTCTGGACAAAATCGACAAGTGCGACGCTCTGGTTGCTGACGTGACTCTGGTTGATGCCGCTGTCGGGCGGCGACGTTTTCCGAATCCGAATGTATTGATAGAGGTTGGCTATGCCATCAAGGCCAAGAGTTTCAGCCGACTTATCCTTGTTTTCAACACGTTCTTTGGAGAAATTGAAAAACTACCATTCGACATCCGTGGGAGACGGGTCATTTCTTATTGCTCCGATCCCAACATACAGAGCCGCACTGAACAAAAAAGGACTCTTACGAAAGACCTGTTCAACGCGCTGATCAATATCCTTCCAACCGATAAAGACGATGGAATTGGCGGCCATCAATTGCCGGATGTGACTTTCGAAGCCACTCGCAGGGAATTAGAAGAGTTACGCGACGATGAACCAGATAAAGTTGCGGCACGCCTTTCGACGATTGCTACTCAATTGGAGCGCGCCACATCGATCTCGGCCATTGATTACGCAAGTCTCATAAATGCCGTTGTCGATTTAGGTTGGCGCAACTCACGAGTGCCGAATGCATTACTTTTGGAGTTATGCGAGAAAAGCATTGCTCGTCATCCTACGTCGGCTGCCTACTTCGACAAGGGGCTGATCTGTGGTCGCATGGGACTCTCGTACGACTCCATTGGCGCCTACATGAAAGCCATTGATCTAGGGGACCCAAATCCATCGCTGTGCTTTTTGAATGCCGGCAACAGGTATCGAGAAATGAACGATGAAGCCATCGCTCTTTCGTTCTACGAAAAATCCGTGGCATTAAACAAGAGCCAAGCGAATGCTTGGCTTGCCGCGGCCAATCTTTACTCACAAGCTCAGAACGTCGAATCGGCAGTACGTTGCTATCAAGGCTTTCTAAATTGGTATCACGGATTGCCGGAGTCCGCGAAGGGCGACCCCAGGGCTCAACAGGCGGGTGTTGCGCAGAGCTACGTTGATTTGCATGCGTCTTAGCTGGGCATGATGCGTTCGGCTCTTGTTAGCGACTCGCCTCGCGCGTTTCGCAAGTTGCTTTGACGCGCTACTACCTAAGCCGTCCTGATCGCCGCCGCCTTCTCCAGCCCCAACTTCTTCACCGCCTGCTCGCGCATCTCGACTTTGCGCACCTTGCCGGTGACGGTCATCGGGTACTCGGTCACCACGTCGAGGTAGCGCGGGATTTTGTAGTGCGCGAGCTGGTCCTTGCAGAAGGCCCTCAATGCTTCCAGCGTCAGCGGCGGGCGGCCGTCTTTCATCACCACACAGGCCATCACTTCCTCGCCGAACTTCTCGTCCGGCACGCCGATGATCTGCACGTCGCGAATGTCCGGATGGCCGTACAGGAACTCTTCGATCTCGCGCGGATACACGTTCTCGCCGCCGCGGATGATCATGTCCTTGATACGGCCGACGATGTTGACGTAGCCCTGCTCGTCCATCACGCCGAGGTCGCCGGTGCGCATCCAGCCTTCAGCGGTGATGGCCTCCCTGGTCTTCTTCTCGTCGTTCCAGTAACCGAGCATCACCGAGTAGCCGCGGGTCTGGAACTCGCCGGTCTCGCCGCGCTGGCAGACCTCGCCGGTCTCGGGATTGACGATGCGAATCTCCAGGTGCGGATGCACGCGCCCGACACTGCCGACCCGCTTGTCGATGGGGTCGTCGCCGCCGGTCTGCGCGGAGACCGGGGAGGTCTCGGTCATGCCGTAGACGATGGTGATCTCGGGCATGTGAAAGTCGGTCACCAGCCGCTTCATGACTTCGATCGGGCAAGGCGAGCCACCGATGGCGCCGGTGCGCAAGCTGGACTTGTCGGTGTTCCCGAAGTCCGGGTGCGTGAGCATCGCGATGTGCATGGTGGGCACGCACATGCTGCTGGTGCAACGCTCCTGCGCGAGGGCCTTGAGCGTTTCGCCCGGGTCAAACGCGGCGGCCGGTACGACGATGGTCGCGCCGAACACCGTGCACACGAGATTGCCGCAGACCATGCCGGCACAGTGGTAGAAGGGAACTGGCACGCAGTAGCGGTCCTGTTCCGAGATGCACATGGTCACGCCGGTGAAGTAGGCGTTGTTGAGGATGTTGCGATGGGACAGCGTGGCGCCCTTGGGCGCGCCGGTGGTGCCGGAGGTGTACTGGATGTTGATCGCGTCGTTGGGCTTGAGCCCTGCGAGGCGATCAGCGACGGCCGAAGCAGGAATTTTCTCGCCGTCGGCGAGCAGCTTCGCCCAGTCGCCGGGCTGGCCCGGATCGTCGATGAAAATCACATCCGTGAGGTCCGGGCACTCGCCGCGAATGTCGCCGAGCATCTTCACGTAATCGCTGGTCTTGAAGCGCCGTGCCGCGATGATGGTGCGGCAACCCGACTGGCGCAGCGCATAGGCCAGCTCGTTGGCGCGATACGCCGGATTGATGTTGACCTGGATCACGCCGAGCTTGGCCGTGGCGTATTGCGCCAGCACCCATTCGACCAGGTTGGGCGCCCACACGCCCACGCGATCGCCCTTGTTCAGGCCCCGCGCCAGCAGGCCGCGTGCGACGCGATCCACTTCCTCGTTAAGGCGGCGGTACGTCCAGCGAATGTTCTGGTGCGGCATCACCAGCGCTTCGTTGTCCGGGAACTTCCGGACCGTGGCTTCGAAGTTATCCCCAATGGTCTGTTCCAGCAGCGGGATATCGGTACGACCCTTGGTTTGCGCGAGCATCGGCTTCTCCTCTTTGCCTGATTATGTGCGAATTGTGCCGCAGCAACCCGTCTCCGTGTCCTCTCCGATGGGCTGGATTTCACTCATCGCATTCACTTTGAAGCACCACCTGGCGGAGTCAAACCCCGGGCACCGGCGGGCCGGCTTCGAACGCAATCACGTGCTCCACGTCCAGGCGGATGCCGATGCGGCAACCGATCGCGTGGTCGTGATGGCTGGGGACCAGGGACAGCACTTCACGGCCGGATTCGAGCCGCAACGTGTAGAGAAACTCGGCGCCGCGGAACGCGCGCGCACGAACCTCGGCCGTGATGAGGCTGGAATCGTCGTGAACCACGTCGTCGGGTCGCAGCAATACCTCAACCGGCCCGGTGGCGGTCGTGCCGTTGCGCGCAGGCAGCACGCCCAGCTCCATCTGCACCGCGCCGTCCGCGCGCCGAGTCCCGGGCAGCAGGCGACCCTCGCCGACGAAGTCCGCCACGTACCGGTCCGCCGGCCGATGGTAGAGGTTGTACCCGGTGTCCCACTGCCGCAGCCGTCCCTCGCGCATCACCCCGATGCAGTCGGCCATCGCGAAGGCTTCGTATTGCGAGTGCGTGACCAGCAGCGCGGTCATGCGCTCGTGCCGGAGGATGGTGCGCACGTCCTGCGACAGACGCTCGCGCAGTTCCACGTCGAGCGCGGAAAACGGCTCGTCGAGCAGGATCAGCCGGGGCTTGGGCGCCAGCGCGCGGGCCAGGGCGACGCGCTGCTGCTGGCCGCCCGAGAGTTCATGGGGATATGCCTTGGCGGCGCCGGCAAGCCCGACCAGCTCCAGCAACTCGACGACCCGCGCCTCACGCGGTGCGCGCGTCAGCCGATGCAGACCGAAGGCGATATTCGCGAACACGTCCAGATGGGGCATCAAGGCCAGGTCCTGGAACACCATGCCGATGCCGCGCGCCTCTGGCGCAAGCGAATACCCCGCCGCGCTCAGCGTGATGTCATCGCCGAGAATGCGTCCTGCGCTCACCGGTTCGAAGCCGGCGATGACGCGCAAGGCGGTGGTCTTGCCGCAGCCCGAGGAGCCGAGCAGACAGCCCACGGCGCCTTGCACTAGGTCCAGGCTCAGTGCGTGCAGAACCGTGCAGCCTGCGTAGCCTGCGCCGACGTTCTCAAGTCGCAATCGCACGATCGCCCCCGTGGGATTCCAGTCCGCGTGTCAACCACCACACCGGGATCAACCCGGCGGCGACGATGGCCAGCGAGGGCAGCGCCGCACGCTTCCACTCACCCTCGCTGGTGAGTTCGAACACGCGCACCGCCAGCGTGTCCCAGCCGAACGGCCGCATCATCAGGGTGATCGGCATCTCCTTCATCACGTCGACGAACACCAGCGCCGCCGCCGCGGCCAGGCCCGGCCGGAGCAAGGGCACGTGCACTCTTCGCAACTGCGACAAGCCGGTGACGCCGAGCAGGCGTGCCGATTCATCCAGACTGATGCGGATGCGACCGAGCCCGGCGACCACCGGCGCGTGCGCCACGGCAGTGAAGCGCACACCGTAGGCAATGAGCATCAGCAGCAGGCTGCCCTGCAAGGCCATGTGCCAGCCGAAGGCCTGGTTGATGCCGCGCATCAGCCCGGCCAACGGCACGAACAGGCCCACGGCAAGCAAGGCACCGGGCAGCGCGTAGCCGAGCGTTGCCACGCGCGATGCGGCGCGGGTCACTGCGCTCCCCGGAGCGCGACGCGTCGAGTAGCCGAGCAAGGTCGCTACCAGCAAGCTCAGACTGGCCGCCAGCAGGCCGAGCAGCACCGCGTTGAGTCCCGCCTGCGCCAGCCGCGGGTCGAGGTCGGCGAGATAGCCCGCACTCCAGCTCAGCAGTCGCAACGCAGGCAAGCCGAAAGCGAGCAGCAGGATGAGCGCGCACGCCGCGCTCGCGACGATCGCAGCGATGCCGGTCAGGGCGATGCGCGCCGGCGGCGGGCCCGACTGCGTGTAACGCCGTGCACCCGTGAGTGCGCCCTGGAGGATCAGCAGTCCGAGTACCAGCAGCAGCAGCACGCCGGCCAGTTGCAGCGCGGCAGAAATCGAGAACAGCGCGAACCAGGCTTTATAGATCGCAGTGGTGAAGGTGTCGTAATTGAACGCCGCGACTGTGCCGAAATCGGCGAGCGTCTCCATGGCCGCCAGCAGGGTGCCGCCTGCGACGGCAGGCCAGGCCATCGGCAAGGCCACGCGAAACACCGCACGCGTCGGCGAGACACCCAGCGAGCGCGCCACTTCCAGCAAGCGCCCGCCCTGGCTTGCCAGGCTGCTGCGCACAACCAGGTACACATAGGGGTATAAGGCCGCGACGAGCACCAGGGTCGCGCCGAACCCGTTGCGCAGCTCGGGGAGGACGATGCCCCAGCCGCGCAAGCCGGTCGCAACGGCGCCCGCGTAATCCAGGCTGCCGACGAACACCGTCGCCAGCACGTAGGCCGGCATCGCCAGCGGCAGCAGCAGCGCCCAGGCAAAAAAACGACGGCCCGGAAATTCGAACAGCGTGACCAGCAGCGCCAGTGCCGTCCCGAGCACGCTCACGCCCAGGCTCACGCCGAGCAGCAACCACAGGGTGTCAGGCAGCACCTGCGGCAGCACGTAGGTCGCGAGGTGCGACCACAAGTCCGGATCGAGCCGGGCGAAGGAACTCACCGCCGCCGCGAGCGGCAGCAGCGTGGGAACGGCCAGCAGGCATGCAACCAGTGGCCAGCCGCTCGACGACCGTTTCACCGATACCCGGCCCGATCCATCAGTCTCACAGCATCGGCCTGGCGCTTGCCGGCCTCGGCGAGGCTCGCCCGGTCCTGCTTGAACGATCCCCAGTTCGCCGTGATCGCATCCGGCTGCACCGCGGGATTGGCCGGGAACTCCAGGTTGAGGCCCGCAAACAGCGCCTGCGCCTCGCGCCCGCTGAGCCATTCGAGAAATTTCACCGCCGCCTCGCGATGCTTGCTGTGCGCCGTGACCCCGGCGCCCGAGACGTTCACGTGCACGCCGCCGAGCTGGTTCTTGGCGCCGGACTGGTTGGGCCAGTACAGCTTGATCGGCAGTTCCGGCTTCTCGCGCACCATGCGGCCGTAGTAGTAGGTGTTGACCAGGCCCACGTCGCAACGACCGGCGACGATCGCGTCCATCACCTCGTTGTCCGAGGCAAACGGCGCGGCGGCGAGATTGCCCACCCAGCCGCGCACGATCTCCCCGGTACGCGGCTCGCCCAGCTCCGCCAGCATCATCGCGACCAGCGACTGGTTGTAGACCTTCTTCGAGGTACGCAGGCACAGCTTGTTTTTCCAGGCCGGGGTGGCCAGCGCCTCGTAACTGCCGAGCTGCGCCGGCTTCACGCGCGCCGTGCTGTAGACAAGGGTGCGCGCGCGGATGGACAGGCCGAACCAGTGGTTTTCCGGATCGCGCAGATGCGCCGGGATGTTGGCCGCCAGCGTGCTCGACTCGACGGGCTGCAAAACCCCGAGTTGCGTCGCCTGCCAGAGATTTCCCGCATCGACCGTCAGCAGGATGTCGGCCGGTGACGCCTCGCCTTCTGCTTGCAGCCGCTGCAACAACGGACCCTCTTTGTCCGTGATGTATTGAATCTGCGTTCCGCTCTCACGGGTATAGCGTTCGAAGATCGGCTTGATCAGATCTTCGATACGGGCGGAATACACCACCAAGCTGTCCGCGTGAGCAAAGGGAACGACTAGCAGAACAAGCAGAAAAAAGACGCATCGGCGCATGGCGCTACTCAAATGAGAATGCTTCGCAAGTATAGCCACGTCGTCCTGCGACCGGGTGTCCTTTTTGTGGAACCGACACTAAAGTTGTTCCGCCAGGGAAAAACTTCGCGCCTAGAAGAGGGCCGGACGGCGCCGCTGCACCGGGTCGATTTCGGCGCACCGACCCCCGCACCCTACGCCTTCATTGGACAGGCCAAGGTAGCGCCCACGTTTGTTCTCGTGCATGAGGGGCGTGAGGTGGGCCGTATTGAGGGCTATTCCAGCGACGAACTGTTCTGGATGAGCCTCGCTTCGCTCATGCAGAAGCTACCCGAGTCACCTTGAGGACACGCACATGACGAACGATCCCTT
Source organism: Panacagrimonas sp. (assembly GCA_052387695.1). Classification (GTDB taxonomy): domain Bacteria; phylum Pseudomonadota; class Gammaproteobacteria; order Nevskiales; family Nevskiaceae; genus Panacagrimonas. Next base: position 65,848 of record JBQTIX010000039.1, read on the forward strand.
CAGCCAGTTCAAAGCCGGACAGCGCGAGTCTTGGGCGCTGTTCTCGCCGATTGCGACCTTCACCACGCCTCCGGCCGCGAGCCTCGTGGAGTATGCCGGCGTGCGCCAAGGGGATGCGGTGCTCGATGTCGCCTGCGGGACGGGTGTCGTTGCAGTTACAGCTGCGTTGCGTGGTGCGCTCACGCGCGGGCTGGACCTGTCGCCTGTGTTGCTCGAGGACGCCGCGCGGAACGCGGCCGTGGTCGACGTGGGCATTGAGTTTGTCGAAGGCGATGTGGAAGCCTTGCCGTATGCCGATGACAGCTTCGACCTGGTGCTGAGTCAATTCGGGCACATGTTCGCGCCGAGGCCCGAGGTGGCGATGGCCGAGATGCTCCGTGTGCTCAAGCCGGGCGGCAGAATCGCGTTCTCGACCTGGCCACCGGACTTGATGATCGGCAGCATGTTCGCGCTCGCCGGGCGCTATCTGCCCGGGCCGGCAGGCGCGGCGCCGCCGTCGCAATGGGGCGATCCCAACGTCGTGCGTCAGCGCCTGGGCGAGGCGGTGCGCGATGTGCAGTTCCAGTACGACGACATGGTGATGCCCACGCTGAGTCCGAAGCACTATCTCGCCAACATGGAGCGGACGGCCGGTCCCGTCATCAAGCTCGTGCAGACGCTGAAGGACGAGCCGGAGCGGCTCGCGCAGTTCCGCTCCGAGATGGAGGCACTGATCGCACGATTCTTTTCGCGCAACCGGATGCGGCAGACCTTTCTGATGACGCGAGCGGTCAAGCGCTGACAGCGCGTCCCTTCGCTTCCTGTCATGCACCTCAATCACCCCACTTAGCCTTCCTCATGAACCTCTACGACCGCTATGTAATGCCGCTGCTGATCGACGCCTGCTGTGGCATGAGGGACATCCAGGCTCAGCGCGCAGCCTTGCTGCCGCGTGCGCATGGGAAGGTGCTGGAAATTGGAATCGGGACCGGGCGCAATCTGCCGTTCTACGATCCGTCCAAGCTCGAATCGCTGCAAGGTCTCGATCCGGCTGATCAGATGAGTCCGACGGCCCGAAAGCGTGCGATCAAAGCTGGTCTGGACGTGGACTGGTGACGCTTTCGGCGGAGGAAATCCCCGCGCCGGATGCGACCTACGACACCGTGGTATGCACGTTCACGCTATGCACGATCCCCGATCCGATCAAGGCGCTGCACGAGATGCGCCGCGTGCTGAAGCCGCACGGCCAGTTGTTGTTCTGCGAGCATGGCCGCTCGCCCGACGAGGGCGTGCAGGTTTGGCAGGATCGTCTGACGCCGTGGTGGAAGCCCATTGCCGGTGGCTGCCATCTGAATCGGCATGTGCCGACAATGTTGAGTGACGGCGGCTTTCGCGCGACGGAAATCGAGTCCAGCTACCTCAAAGGGCCGAAGCCGGTGGTCTGGGTGACGCGTGGGGTCGCGGTGCCCGCCTGAGTTGCCGTGGGTTCAGCCGTTGAGTGCCAGCAATCCCAGTAGCGCGAACCCGGCAAGCGCAAGCGCCAGGTTGAGCACGGTTCCCTGGTGTACCCAGTACCCGCGAGGAAACTCGGCCGACTGAAGCTCGCGCAATACACGCACGAACTGCACGGTGGACGTGGCCGCAAACACGGCGCCCAGTCCGATGAACGCAAGACCGATCAGCAGGGAAGCCCGATCCCTGGCTGGATCGATTTCGGCTTGCATCACCATGCGTTCGAACAGGCGGAAGCGTTCGATGAGAAAGCCGAACCCGATGAGCGCAATGCTGGTGCGGGTCCAGGCGAGCAGGGTGCGCTCGGCGGCGAACAGGACGCGCGGATCGCGTAGTTCCGACATGGCGGGTCAGGCCGGCTTGGTCTGAAGGAGCTGGGCCACCATCGGTTCCATCTTGGTCAGTCCGGCAGCGCGTCCGAAGCTCATGGCCTCTTCATGGGTCTTCCCCTGCAGCCAGGCTGCGCGCAGTGCCAGCAAGCCGCCGACTCGATTGCTGCTGGCGCAGTGAACGAGCACGGGCTCACCCTTCGCAGCGGCAAGGGCAGCGTCCAGATCTTTGGCACGCGCGAACGTGAGATCGCCGGGTCCAGCAACCGGAATAACGGTATGGCTCAGCCCCAGTTGCGCCGCGAGCGCGGCCTCGTCGAAGCCGGCGTCCTCGCTGGCGGGGCGCAGACTCACCACATGCTTGAGTCCCGCGGCGGCAAGCGCCTTGAAGTCCTCGGGTGTCGGTTGTCCCGCAGTGAGTAGATCCGCAGCAGGCATGCCGCCGAGGGGGAGTTGGATGTCGGACAGCTTTTTCATGATGGGAATCTCCAGTGTGATCGACGCTGCAGATGGCGGCGTTCAGGGTTTGAGGTAGGCGTAGTCTTCGGACAGCTGCAATCGCGTGATCTCTGCCACGCCGGATTCCACGACCGTGACGTCGGGATGCACGCGACCCTTGTCGATCTGACGGGCTACGAGCGTGTTGTTGCAGACGCGGAACTCCACACCGGCCAGCATCAGGTCATCAATCATCGGTTCATACGGATTGCCGCGATCGTCCTTGGCGTCCTTCAGCAGGAAGTCCACACCCAGGCCTAAGGTCACGACCACGATCTTGGTGTTCGGAACGGCCTTCAGATGATTCGTAATGTTTCGAATCGCCGGAAGGGCCCGAGCGGTGTCATCGACGTGGTAGACGACGCGCGGCACGGGGACCGCATCAGCGGCAACGGCGTGCATCGGAATCATTGCCGCCATCGAGAGCAGTGCTGCCAAGAACCTGCGGCGAGCTAGTCGAATCGTGTGCTTCATGGTCACTCCCTTGGGACTCTCATGGATCGCGAGGCGTTGGCGCGACCGAGTGCGAAGACTAGGCGCTTGCACATCTTCAAGCCACTGGGTCGCCAGCGACACGCACCGATCAGGTCTCGATTGCGGTATCTGATGAGAGTCTCTGGACGTATACCCCTGGGAGATTGACCAGCATACGGGCGGTGGTATAGTCGTACATACCGGTGCGGGTACCCGTATCGAATGGAGGATTAAAAATGAGAAACAAGTCAGGATACGGGGCGGCAGATCAGTCCGCGCGGCCATCCAGCGACCCACTGCACGGGGTGCTCGCATGAACGGCGGCCCGAAGCCTCTCTGGAATCCCTACGTCGCCGGTGCCCTGCTCGGGCTCGGGTTGCTGATGACCTTCGTGCTCACGGGTCACGGACTCGGCGCCAGCGGATTCACGACCTCGCTGGCCGCTTCGGCCGCGCACGTCGTCGCGCCGCAGGCGGTGGAATCGAACAGCTACTTCGGCTCGATGTTCGAGGACGGCGCCAATCCGCTGAATTCTTGGATCACCTGGCAGGTGATTGGCGTGGCCATCGGCGCGCTGTTCGCCTCGGTCAGCGCGCGACGCTTCCGCTGGAGCATCGATGGGCCGACCAAGCTGACGAGTGCGAAGAAGCTGGGACTGGCACTCGTCGGCGGAATGATCGCCGGGCTCGGCGCGCGTATCGCGCTGGGTTGCACGAGCGGACTCGGACTGTCCGGCGCGGCGACGCTCGCCACCGCGGGCTTCCTGTTCCTCATGGGTTTCTTCGCCACCGGGGCCGCCTTCGGCCTCATCATGAAGAGGTACTACGCATGACTCTCCCTCTCGGCATGACCGGCATCGCCAGCGGCCTGTTCTGCGGCCTCGTGTTTGGCTTTGCTCTGGAACGCGCGGGCTTCGCCAGCGCCTGCAATCTCACCGCGCAGCTGCGCTTCAAGGACTGGCGCGTGTTCAAGGTGATGTTCACCGCCATCATCGTGGCGGCCTTCGGGCTCTACTTCCTGCTGGCTGCGGGCATGATGGCAAAGGACGATATCTACATCCCGTCCGTGTTCCTCTGGGCCACCTTGCTCGGCGGCGTCGGTGTGGGTGCAGGCATGGCGGTCGGCGGCTACTGCCCCGGTACCTCGGTGGTCGGCTTCGTGTCCGGCAAGATCGACGGGCTGGTGTTCTTCATCGGCCTCGCGCTCGGCACCTTCGTGTTCGCGGGTGCGTACGACTTCATCGAGCCCATCCTTGAAGCGGTGCCCGGCCCCGAGGCGCAGACCGTGCCCGAGTTGCTGCACCTGCCGACCTTGCTGGTGCTGTTCATGCTGCTCGGTGTGCTGGTGGGCGTCGGCTGGATGACGCGCGAGCGCAAGCCTGCCGAGCCGGTCGCGCGCGGCAAGGCGCCGGTCGGCGCTGCGGCGCAGGCCTCTTGATCGACCGAGCGTGAGCACTCCTATGAGCAAGAAGAATCACAAGGCATCGGGTTCCCTGGCGCAGGCCGCGGCCGTTCTCGGTCTGGCCATGGCCGCCGTCGCGGCGATGCCGGTGGCGGCAGAAGATGCGCCCAAGGCGCCCGAGGCAGGGAAGGTCGAAGCGACGCGGCCGGCTGCGTCGGCTGAGGCCAAGGCGGAGCAATCGCCCAAGGCGAGCAACCCTTGCGCCGTCAAGAAGAAAAAGAAGAAAGGCCCCTGCGCCGTCGGCGGCTGAGTCGGCTTGCCTGACCATGGTCGCTCGGCTCTCCTTGCGGATGGATCGGGCGCTGAGCGGCGAATCCCGAGGCAGCGTTCAGCGCGCGGCCGAGGGCCTGGCGGTTCTGATGGAAGCCACTCGCCGTCTCGCGCTGGAGCGGCAGGGTCTTCTGGCTGAAGTCGTCGCGGGGCGGTCCCTCGTTCGGGCCTTGGATCATTTTCCCGTGGACGACGCGCACGATGCGCGTACCGGGTATCGCTGGTACTACCACTGCCACCCGCGCGAGGCTCGCACAGCCGGAGAGCACGGTCATTTTCACCTGTTCTCGGATCCGCACTCGGGACAGGCGGTCACGCACCTGATCACGATCTCGGTGAGTGATCGCGGCTTGCCGTTGGGCCTGTTCACGACCAATCGCTGGGTCACTGATGAGCGCTGGCAGTCCGCCACGCGCATCCTGCACCTGATCCGGGATTTCGCGCTGGCTTCACCGAAACAGCTTCACCTCGTACACCAGTGGCTTGCCCACGTGCTGCGCGCCTTCGCCCCGCAGATTCGCGTACTCCTGTTCATGCGCGACGAGCGCCTGGATGCGCTGCGCGTGTCCGCGCGTTCAGACGTCCTGGAAGACCGCCGCATCGCCGTGCTCAGCCGCTGCGGGATCGACCTGTTTGCTCAAGCGGCGGCGCTGGACCGTCGACTTCCACCTGCCGTCATAACCTGAGGAGAGACCCGATGAGACTGTCGCTGCCGATACTGGTGTTTGCGTTTGTGTGGCCATTCGCTGCCTCGGCCGAAAAGTTGCCCGGCCCGGTGGTGGACGCCAAGTGGTTCAAGGACCACGTATCGCATGTGGTGCTGATCGACGTGCGCAACGATCTCGATAGCTGGACCAAGGCGCCGGAATACGAGAAGGACGAGAAGACCGGCGAGCAGAAGCTCAGCGCCACCGGGGGGCACATCGACGGCGCGCTGCCCCTGCTGTTCAAGAAGGTGCGCGTGGACAAGACCGTGGACGGCAAGAAGATCGAGAAGATGCTGCCGGATCGCGCTTATGTGCAGGATCTCATGCAGGCCACTGGCGCGGCCAAGGGCAAGCCCATCGTCATCACCTCGCCTGGCGAGGCGGCCGACGAGATCGAGGCCGCGGCGCGGGTGTACTGGACCCTGAAGCTCTACGGTGCCGACGACATCGCCCTGCTCGACGGCGGCAATGCCGCCTGGATTGCAGCCGGCCTGCCGGTGAGCACCGAGAAGAAGGATGTGGCGCGCGGTGACTGGGAAGCCAAGGCCGAGCGCAAGGAGATGGTGGCGGAACTGGCCGACGTGGAACAGGCGATCAAGGACAAGGTGCAGATCGTGGACGCACGCCCGTTGCCGCAGTACCTCGGCGTGAGCTTCAAGAAGCCTGCGGTGACGGTGGGCGGACATCTGGTCGGTGCGCTGAACGTGCCGACCGACGTGCGCGTGCGCAGCAGCGGCATCGCGCAGATGTTCCTCAAGCCGGACGAGTACCGCGCCGTGCTCAAGGCGCAGGGCGTGCAGGAGCAGGTGCCGACTGTGACTTACTGCAACACCGGGCACATGGCGTCCGGCATGTGGTTCATCCAGAGCGAGATCCTGGGCGCGAAGAACGTGCGCCTGTATGACGGCTCGATGCACGAGTGGACGACGCTCGGCAAGCCCGTGGTGGGCCTGGGCGGCTGAGGAATTTATGGATGCTCGGTGGCGGGTACCGGGTCTGCGGCGCCCGCACCGAGCATCTCGGCCTGCATTTCGAGAAACACCGTGTAGGCGTTGCGACGGTTCGCGAGATCGAAGGTCGGCAGATTCTTGAAGGCCGACCAGTCGGTCGCCGCGTAGGCCTCCTCGAAGGTCTGAAGCTCATCGACCGCGTGGCCCATCCGCTCGCGCAGAAACTCCAGGTACTGCCGCGTCACGGCTAGATCCTTCGCCGCGTCCCGGGATGCCGGGCCGTGACCAGGCACCACGATGCGCGCGCCGCTGCGGTCGAGCCGATGCAGGGCACTCAGCCACTCGCGCGTGTTGCCATCGACCACGAAAGGCAGGCGACCGGTGAAGAACAGATCACCCGCGAACAGCACGCCCTGGTCCGGCACGGACAGCATCAGATCGCCCGACGTGTGCGAGTCGCCGCCGTCTATAAGCTCGAAGCGGGTGCCGCCCAGCTCGAACACGATGGGCTGATCGTCGGCGAACGTGAGCCAACGATCCGCGGGGACCAGATGTGTCGCCTCGTTCACCCAGGGGGCGAGGTCCTGCCGGCGCTGGGCGAGACGGTCGCGCGCAAGGTCGGACGCAAGGTATTGCTGGCCTTCGCGGCGCGCCCAGATGTCGGCGTCCGCAGCTTTGAACACCTGCAAGCCGTAGACGTGATCCGCGTGGTAGTGACTGACGATGACGCGGCGGATCGGCTGCATCGTTACCTTGCGGATCGCAGCGATCATCGCCTCCGCGAGCGCGGGTGTGGCGAGCGCATCGAAGACCACGACGCCATCCGTCGTCACGACGAATCCCGCGTTGCTCATGAATCCGCGGTTGTCGCGTGTAGCCATCCCCGACTCGCCCTCGAAGTACCAGACCTTGGGTGACAGCCGCTGGGCAGTGATCACCGGCGCCGAAATCGCCGGACTCGCCACTACGGAGTGCGCGAACAGCGCTCCCAGCAACGCATACCCGGAGGGGGCTAGTCTTAGGATTTTCATGTGTACGGGTGGGGGTATACTTTCGGAATGAAGCATAGTACGGTGAAGCGTATACGCAGTAGCCCTCTGGATTCCGGCGGGGATGCTGAACGACAACACCCAGGGCGACCGGTCTGGCGGCGCCCCTGAGGAGGAGAAGGATCTGATGAGTTCGGAGGATCGCCAACCGGGACGAGTGCTCAAGGCACCGGAGAATTTTTTCGACCCGGCGTTTCTGCAGGAGCTGCGCAAGGAAGGCATCGACGAGCACCGTCGCAACTTCATGCGCAAGAGTTTCCTGGCAGCGAGCGCGGCGCTGGCTGGTGCGCCGCTGGCGGCGGCTGTCGCGGCAGACGACCCGAACATCGTGAACCTGCCGCCATGGACCAAGATCCTGGGCAAGCCGGTGGCGTCCAACCCTTACGGCATGCCGTCGAAGTACGAATCGCAGCTTGTGCGCCGTGAATCACCGGGTCTTGCGAGCGTGCCGCAGGCTTCCGTGGCCTTCACGCCGCTGCAGGGCATGTTCGGCATCATCACGCCGTCCGGCCTGCACTTCGAGCGGCACCATCAGGGCTGGGTGGATATCGATCCCGGAAAGCACCGGCTGATGATCAACGGCCTGGTGAAGCGTCCGCGCGTCTACACGATGGACGACCTGATGCGCCTGCCCTCGGTGTCGCGCATCCATTTCCTGGAATGCGGTGCGAACGGCGCGATGGAGTGGGGTAATGTCGCGGTGCCCACCGTGCAATACACGCACGGCATGTTGTCCGGCTCGGAATTCACCGGCGTGCTGCTGTCCACCCTGCTCGACGATGCGGGCTTCGACCGCAAGACGGCGAAGTACATCCTGGTGGAAGGCGCGGATGGTTCGAGCATGACGCGCACCATCGGCATCGACCGCGCGCTCGACGACGCGATGGTCGCTTACGGCATGAACGGCGAGATGTTGCGACCGGAGAATGGCTACCCCCTGCGCATGGTGGTGCCCGGCGTGCAGGGCGTGAGTTGGGTGAAGTGGTTGCGCCGCATCGAGGTGGGCGACAAGCCGTATGCGTCAAAGGACGAGGCCTCGCACTACGTGGACCTGATGCCCGACGGCAGCATGCGCCAGTACACCTCGATACACGAAGCCAAGTCGGTGATCACCAGTCCCTCCGGCGGGCAGGTGCTGCTGACCAAGGGCTTCTATAACGTCACCGGCCTGGCCTGGTCCGGCAAGGGCCGAATCAAGAAGGTCGATGTGTCCTTCGATGGCGGCAAGAACTGGAAGCAGGCCCGCCTCGAAAATCCCATTCTTCCGAAGGCACTCACGCGCTTCAACGTGGACTGGGTGTGGGACGGCAGTCCAGCCATCCTGCAGAGCCGCGCGGTCGATGAGACGGGCTATGTGCAGCCCACCTATCCGCAGTTGCGCGAGGTGCGAGGGACGCGCTCGGTCTACCACAACAACGCGATTCAATCGTGGAAGGTGGCGGACAGCGGCGAAGTCTCCAACGTGCAGCTATGAGAACGGCCATGCGCGCATTCCTGCTCGTGGTGCTGACCGGCTTTTCGTTTTCGGCCGCCGCTGAGTTCAAGGGCGTCGGCCGCGATGCCACCGATGCCGAAGTGAAGGCTTGGGATATCGACGTGCGGCCGGACTTCCAGGGTCTGCCCTCAGGCTCCGGCAGCGTCTCCGACGGCGAGACTTTGTGGATCGCCAAGTGCTCGAGCTGTCACGGCGACTTCGGCGATGCCAATCACGTCTTCGTGCCGCTGGTCGGCAACACGACGGCGGAGGACATCAAGACCGGCCGCGTGGCCTCGCTCAAAGCCGGCGGCAGCGTGCGCACCACGTTCACCAAGGTGGCGACCGTTTCCACGCTGTGGGATTACATCCATCGCGCGATGCCCTGGGACGCGCCGAAGTCGCTGAGCCATAACGATGTGTATGCGCTGCTGGCCTACCTGCTCAATCTCGCGGAGATCGTGCCGACGAATTACGTGCTCTCGGACAAGAACATGGCCGAGGTGCAGGCGCGCATGCCCAACCGCAACGGCGTGACGCGCGAGCACGGCCTGTGGGACCTCAAGGGCAAGCCGGACACGCACAACGTCGCCTGCGTGAAGGACTGCAAGAAAGAAGTAACGGTGCTGTCGGAGCTGCCCGCTTACGCGCGCAACGCGCACGGCAATCTCGCCGATCAGAACCGATCATTCGGGCCGGTCCGCGGTGTGGTCACGGCATCAGCCGCCGAAGCTGCGAAGCCCGCCGCTTCATCGGCACCCACTGCCCCCGAGAACGCCGCCGTCACCGCGGTGCTTGGCGCCAACGGCTGCACCGGCTGCCACGGCATGGACAAGAAGATCCTTGGACCGGGCTTCAACGAGATTGCGGCCAAGTACAAGTACAAGGGTCAGAAGGATGCGAAGGCGCACCTGACGACGCGCATCAAGGCCGGCGGCTCCGGCGTCTGGGGCCAGATCTCCATGCCGCCGCAGCCGGCCATCACCGAGGCCGAACTCACCACCGTGGTCGACTGGCTGCTCGCCGGCGCCGCGCCCTGAACAACACCTGGAATGGAGCATCGTATGAACCTGCAACGTCGTAACTTCATGCGCCTTGGCGCCGGTGCGCTCGGCGCACTCGCTACGGGCGTGCTGTGGCCGCTGCGCGCGCTGGCGAACACCATCGAGAGCGCGTTCAAGGCCAAGAACGTGGACGAGGTGTTCAAGGAGTTGGGCACCACGCCAACTCCCAGCGATCAGATCGTCCTGACCACACCGGACATCGCCGAGAACGGCGCCGTGGTGCCGGTTTCCATCGTCAGCAACCTGCCGAAGACCGAGCAGATCATGGTGCTGGTGGAAAAGAACCCGAACCCGATGGCGGCCGCGTTCAATATCCCTGAAGGCACCGAGGGCTCCATCAACACGCGCGTCAAGATCGGCCAGACCTGCAACGTCTACGCCGTGGTCAAGGCGGACGGCAAGTTTTACAGCGCGATGCGCGAGACCAAGGTCACGCTCGGCGGCTGCGGCGGATAAAGGACAGGAGAAAAGACATGGGTAGCCCAATGAAGATCCGCGCTTCCACCAAGGACGGCGTGACCGAAGTCAAAGCGCTGATGGCGCATCCGATGGAAACCGGCCAGCGCAAGGGCCCGGATGGCCAGGCAGTGCCTGCGCTGTACATCAATGAAGTGACGGCGATGCACAACGACAAGATCGTGCTGTCGGCGCACTGGGGACCGGCGGTGTCGCAGAACCCCTTCCTGCAGTTCAAGTTCAAGGGCGGTGCGCCCGGCGACAAGGTGGTGGTGTCGTGGAAAGACAGCAGCGGTGATTCGCGCACCGACGAGATCGCACTCGCCTGATTCCTTCAGTAGCTTCGGGAGCCTCACCATGAATTGGAAAACCGGATTGCGTGCGTTTCTGGTGCTGGCAGCGGCCAGCACCGGACCCAGCTTCGCGCAGGACGACGCCAACATATTCGCCCAGTACCGCGAGATGTTCGGCGACGACAATCCCGCCGAGCTGGCCGAGATTCAGGGCGAGGAGCTGTGGAAGACCGCGCGCGGACCCAGCAAGGCCACTCTGGAGAAATGCGATCTGGGGCTGGGCGCCGGCAAGGTGGCTGGCGCGTATGCCGCGTTGCCGCGCTACTTCAAGGACGCGGATCGTGTTCAGGATCTCGAAGCGCGTCTGGCCTGGTGCATGGTGAAGCTACAGGGCATGAAGCAGGAAGAAGTCGTCGCCAAGCCATACTCGGACCAGGGTCAACCCGCGACCGATATGGAAGCCCTGAGCGCGTGGATCGCCGGTCAATCTCGCGGCGTGCCGATCGCGGTGCCGCAGAAGCATCCCAAGGAAAAGCTTTCCTACGAGATCGGCGAGAAGCTCTTCAATTACCGCGCCGGTCCCTACGACTTCTCCTGCGCCACCTGCCATTCGCAGAGCAGCAAGCGCATCCGGCTGCAAACCTTGCCGAACCTGCTTGAACCCAAGAGCGCGAAGGCCGCGTTTTCCACCTGGCCGGGCTATCGCATCTCGCAGGGCGCCTTGCGCACCATCGAGTGGCGCATGACTGACTGCGCGCGGCAGCAGCGTCTGCCGCAACTCGTCTTCACCTCGGATGCCGCGATCTCGCTCATCACTTACATGGGCGTGCAGGCCAAGGGCGAGCCGATGGCCGCCCCCGGACTCAAGCGCTAGGAGCCGAACATGAACTTCGTGAAAAAGATGTTTGCGAGCGTGCTGCTCACTGTCGGCAGCGTCCATGCCGCGGACCTCGATGCCGTAATCAAGGACTCGTTCAAGGCCAAGGGCCAGGCGGGGCTTGAACGCCTGACGCAGACCGAGCAGCAGGCCGCGTGCAGCGGACCCGTCGGCATGCCGCTGCCCGCGAACGCCGCGAAGATCATGGCCGACGCGCAGTCCTCGGTGAAGTTTCCCGAGGACGGCAAGTTCCTCGGCAACTGGGAGTCTGGCGAAAAGATTGCGCAGACCGGTACCGGCATGCAGTTCTCGGATGATCCCGCCAAGCCCAACGGCGGAAACTGCTACGCCTGCCACCAGCTCTCGGCCAAGGAAATCTCCTACGGCAACATGGGTCCTTCGCTGAATAACTACGGCAAGCTGCGCGGCCAGTCCGAGGAGATTCTCAAGTACACCTGGACGCGCCTCTACAACACGCACGCCTACAATCCCTGTGCGCACATGCCGCGCTTCGGTGCCGCCGGCATCCTGAGTGAGCAGCAACTGAAGGACGTGATGGCGCTGTTGCTGGACCCGGCCTCGCCCGTCAACCAGTGAGACTGCGGGCATGAATCGTCGCGAATTCCTCCAAGTGCTCGCGGCGGCGGCGGGCGCCGGCTTGCCGCTGATGTCGCGTGCCGCGCAGTCGGCGCCGGACTGGAGTGGTCTGTACGACGCGCCCACATTCGGCAACGTGCATTTTCTGCACATCACGGACTCGCACGCGCAGCTCAAGCCAATCCATTTCCGCGAACCCTCGGTCAATCTCGGACTCGGTGATGCACTGAACCGCGCGCCGCATCTGGTCGGCTCGAACCTGCTCAAGCAATTCGGACTCAAGCCTGGCACGGCCGGAGCGCATGCCTTCAGTTGCATGGACTTCGAATCCGCCGCACAGCGTTACGGCAAGGTCGGTGGCTACGCCCACCTCGCCACCCTGGTGAAGCAGCAACGCGCCTCGCGGCCGGGGGCACTGTTGCTCGACGGCGGCGACACCTGGCAGGGCTCGGGCACTGCGCTGTGGACGAACGCACAGGACATGGTGGACACCTCCCTGCTGCTCGGCGTGGACGTGATGACCGCGCACTGGGAGTTCACGCTCGGCGCCGCGCGGGTCAACGAGATCGTCGGCAAGGACTTCAAGGACCGGGTCGCGTTCGTCGCGCAGAACATCCGCACCGCCGACTTCGGCGACCCGGTGTTTCCCGCCTACTCGATGCGTGAGATGAACGGCGTGCCGGTGGCCGTGATCGGCCAGGCCTTTCCCTACACGCCCATTGCGAACCCCGCGCACTTCATTCCGGACTGGAGCTTCGGCATCCAGGACGAGAACCTGCAAACGGTCATCAACGAGGCGCGTGGCAAGGGCGCGAAGATCGTGGTGCTGCTCTCGCACAACGGAATGGACGTGGACCTCAAGCTCGCCACGCGCGTGCGCGGGCTGGACGCGATTCTCGGCGGCCACACGCACGACGGCGTGCCGCAGCCCATCGTCGTGAACAACGCGGGCGGCCAGACCTTGGTGACGAATGCCGGCAGCAACGGCAAGTTCCTCGGCGTGCTCGACTTCGAGGTCAAGGACGGCAAGCCCGCCGGCTGGAAGTACCGGCTGCTGCCGGTGTTCGCTGATGCGCTGAAACCCGACGCCGACATGGCAGCGATGATCGAGCGTATCCGCAAACCCTACGAAGCGAAGCTCGCCGAGGTGCTGGCGACGACTACAGACACCCTCTACCGCCGCGGCAACTTCAACGGCAGTTTCGACCAGTTGATTCTCGACGCGCTGATCGCCGAGAAGGACGCGCAGATCGCCTTCTCACCCGGCTTCCGCTGGGGCACCAGCCTGCTGCCGGGCAGCGCGATCACGATGGAGAACCTGCTCGACCAGACAGCGATGAGCTATCCGCAGACCACGCTCACCGAGATGACGGGTGAGCGCATCAAGGTCGTTCTCGAAGACGTGGCCGACAACCTATTCAATCCAGATCCCTACCTTCAGCAGGGCGGCGACATGGTTCGCGTGGGTGGTCTCAGCTATGCCATCGAGCCGGGTGCTGCGGCAGGCAAGCGGATTCAGGACATGCGCCTGAATGGCAAGCCGATCGACGCCGGCAAGAACTACAAGGTGGCCGGCTGGGCGCCTGTGGTAGCTGGCGTTCAGGGCGAGCCGGTGTGGGATGTCGTCGGCCGCTGGCTGCGGGCGCAGAAGACGGTTTCGGCGAAGACGCTCAATCAGCCGAAGCTGCTGGGCATCTCGAACAATCAGGGCCTTCTGTAACGCCGCGGCGATCAGCTGGAGGAATCAACCTCCTGCTCGCTTTCGATCAATCCCTATAGATGCGGCCCGCAAACAGTTTTGATTGGATGAGCGGAAAACGGTGGATGCGCTCCGCTTATCCACCCTACAAACCGCGGTCGGCGTAGGGTGGATAAGCGGAGCGCATCCACCAGACGATCAACGCGAATCTCGCTATTTGAGGGCCGCATCAATAGTCGGGCAGGGTTTCGCCGGAGCCGCCCATCTCGGCCGGGAAGTCTTTCATTTTCGGTAGACCGTCCTTCACGCTGAGTACCTTCTCGGCGTAATTGACGTGCACCGCCGGCCGGAACTTCAGGGTCGGGATCACCGCCGCGTAAACGTCCACCAGGCCCATCGGCGGATGATCGCTGAAGACGTGGCCGCCGCAGGTCTTGCACCACTTGCGGTAGCTCACCGGCGTTTTGTTGTAGGTCCCGATGTTGTCCGCGCCTTGAGTGACCTTCAGCGACTCTGGCTTCCACAAGCTGAAAGCGTTGACGGGTCCCGCAGACCAATGCCGGCAAGACTCGCAGTGGCAATAGCCCATTGCCACCGGCTCGCCGGTAACAGTGAATTGCACCGCACCGCAGAAACAACGGCCCTTATGTTCGCTCACGGTTGCTCTCCTCGATTGATTGGATTCTGCACCGAGTCCCACCCCTCGATTCGGAATCGACCGGTGAGACGATGCGTAACGCTGGCCCGAGAAACGGAGCCGCTCTCACGGATCATACCCATTGGCCAGAGATGCGTACGAGGGAAGCGCGAGTTGCAGATCGGCCAGGCCGACGTCGACAAATTCGAGCACGACTCGACGGTCGTTGTGCAGCCCGAAGCGGTCTTTAGCACGGGCCCGGGCACTGCCCGAAGCTGATGCAAAGCTTGCCGGTGCGGCTCTTACGCAACGTGCATTTTCTCGCAAATGAGTCAGAAGTAGCCGCGGCTCGACGAGCGCACGGCCCGATCACGCGCTACGTTTCATCGATACCCGCTAGAAATGCGTCATCCATCGCCAACTGCTGGGCCAGCCAATCCGCCACGATTCGAAAACGGCGGACGCTGGTTGCGTCGCGATGGGAAAGAAGCCAGATCTCGCGCTCGTGCACGACGCCTGCGCTCAGCCGAACAAGACCGGATCCCTTGGTTGAAATGCACGGCAGCAAGGTCATGCCCATACCGGCTTCACAGGCCTTGAGGAGGATAGGGGTCGAGCTTGCGCGAAAGTGCGATTCGGCTTTGGGCGCGGCACTCCGAAGCCACTGCATCTGCGGCACGTCCGCAAGATCGTCGTTGTAGGTCAACCAGGGCTGATCGCTCCACCGAGCCTGCGGCACATCCTGGAACTTGGGGTGGCCGTAAACAGCTACGCCGATCCGGCCGACTCTTCGCATCAGGATCGCGGCGTCTTCTTCTGGCCGCGCCATACGCAGCGCGAGGTCAGCCTCGCTGCGCGTGAACGAGACGTTGCGATTGTCGGGAATGAGCCTGATCTCCAGCCCGGGATACGCTTCGAGCAGCGGAGGGAGCCGTGCTGTCAGCCAGTCATTGAGCAACGCGTCTACCGACGTGATGCGGACCGGCCCGCTGATCTCATCGGCGGTCTCGCGCGCTATCTGGAAGATCGAGAGCACCGTACGCTCAATCGCCTCAGCGGCCTCGATGAACGCTTGGCCCGCATCGGTGGGCTTGTAGCCCTCGGGATCGCGGATGAAAAGCCGCGCTTGAATTCGTTCCTCTGCGGCCGCGAGCCTGCGACTGACTGTCGAGACGTCCACGCCCAACGAGCGGCTCGCTGCACGAAGCTGCCGCTCCCGGGCCACTGCCAGGAGTAGGGGGATGTCGTTCCAATCGAGCCGCGCCGCGTGCTTCGTCATGAGCCCCTGCATTTCTGCAATTCGGGGTTGCACATTACCAAATCGAATCGGCATCGCTTGGTCGGATAATCATTCAACCCCGACGCCCATGGAGGCACTACCGGCGATCAGGGATCAGAGGAAGCGCGGGAAGGTCTTTGAGGAGGAGCGAGCCATGATGCGAATGCTGAGTGCGATTGCCTTGGTCATCGGAAGCGGCAGCCTGATCGCCGCGGACTTCCCCACGCCGCTGCCGGTGGAAACGACCGGCAAGTCGGAAACACTGCCGGCGGTCTACCCCAAGGAATGGGTGCTCCTGCACGACGTCAACTTCTTCAGCCTCGTCGACGGGAAGATGGTGGTCGTGGATGTGTCGGACACCACATCGCCCTACAAGGGGATGATTGGCGCAGGGCAGATGGCCAGCCTGCTGCAAGGCACGGCGCAGCCTGAGTTGTACGTCGCCGAGACGTTCTACTCGCGCAGGACGCGCGGCGAGCGCACCGACGCCATCACGATCTACGACACCAAGACACTCGCGTACAAGGACGAAATCATTCTGCCCGGTGGAAAGCGCGGCCAGTTCGTCACCCAGAAGAACTCGTTCCAGTTCACCGACGGTGAGCGGCTCGGCCTGGTCTTCAACTTCACGCCGGCGGCGTCCGTCACCGTCGTCGATCTGCAAGCCCGCAAGGTGCTCAGCGAGATCCAGATCCCGGGCTGCAGCCTGATGTATCCCACCGGCAAGCGCGGATTCTCGACGCTGTGCGGTAACGGCACCCTGGCGACGTTCAATCTCGACGAACAAGGCAAGGAAGCGGGCCGCAGCACGACCGCCGCTTTCAACGACATCGACAAGGACCCGCTGTTCATGAAGACGGCGATCATCGATGGCGTCACGCATCTGGTCAGCTTCAAGGGCCGGGTGCAGCCGCTCGATCTGACCGGCGAGAAGGCGGTGGTCAATCAGGCGTGGTCGCTGGTGGACGAAGCTGATCAGAAGGACAACTGGCGGCCGGGCGGCTGGCAGGTACTGACGGCAGACAAGAACAGCCATCTGTACGTGCTGATGCAGAAGGACGGCCACGAGGGCACGCACAAGAATGGGGGTGAGGAAGTCTGGGTCTTCGACGCCAAGAAAATGAGGCGTCTGGAACGCTTCAAGCTGACAAATCCCGGCGTCTCCATAGAGGTCACGCAGGGCAAGAAGCCCTACCTCGTGGTCCTCAACGCCGCCATGGAAGTCGATGTCTACGACTTCGACAGCCGCACGCTGTTGCAGACCATTGGCGGACGCGCGGCCGAGACGCCGTTCGTCATGCACGCGGCACACTAGACCCAGCGCCATGGATCCCCTCTTCATCCTTGCGGGCGCCACGGTGCTCGCCGTGCTGCTCGCTTCGGCGGGCCTGCACAAGCTGCAGGACCTTGCCCATTTCCGGGAGGTTTCGCGGCGATACCGGCTGGTGCCGGCGGTGTTGATCCCGGCGTTCGCCCTGTTCATCCCGCTGGCCGAGATCGCGGCCTCCCTGCTGCTGCTCGTCGATGCGACCCGACTCGTCGGCGGCATCCTGGCCGTGGCCCTGCTCAGCCTCTACGCCGTGGCCATCGGGATCAATCTGATTCGTGGGCGCCGAGATCTGGATTGCGGCTGCTCCTGGGGCGTCGATGGTAGATCGGGCAGCAACGGACTTTCATCGGCCCTGGTTCTGCGAAATGTGGCGCTGGTGGCGATGGCGGGCTTAGTGGCCGCATCCGTCCCCACGCGCGAGTTGTTGTGGCTCGACTATTTCAATGGCACGGCGGCAGGCGTGGTCCTGGCGTTGATCTGTGTCGCCGCCAATCGTCTGCTCAACAACCACCAGTTGATTCAGTTGCGGAGGTCGTCATGAACGAAGCCTTGATCGTTTCCCAAGTCATTCTGTGGGTGGTCGTCCTTGCCCTTGGCATTGCGGTGCTGGCTCTCGCACGCCAGGTCGGTGTGCTGTACGAACGCGTCGCTCCCGCCGGTGCTCTGGCGATGAACGCGTCCCTGAAAGTCGGTAGCCGCGTGCCGACGATGCGGGTGCAGACGCTGGCCGGAACAAGCCTTGAGGTCGGCGCCGCGAGCGAACGCGCCAGGCTGATGTTCTTCCTGTCGCCGGATTGCCCGGTCTGCAAGAAGCTGCTGCCGGTGCTGCGCTCCGTGGCTCGCGACGAGCGAAAAGCCGTCGAGCTGATCCTGGCCAGCGACGGGGAAATCGCGGAACACCGGGAGTTCGTGCGCAAGGAGCATCTGGAGCCCTACTCATACGTTCTGTCCGAAACACTGGGGCGTACGTTCGGCGTCTCCAAGCTGCCCTACGCCGTGCTTCTCAAGGAAGACGGCACGATCGCCAGCTTCGGGATCGTCAACTCGCGCGAACATCTGGAGAGCCTCATCGAGGCCAAGGAGCGCGGGGTGGCGTCGATCCAGGAGTACATGAGCCAGGCGCATGACGGTCATCGGCATGCACAAGGCGCGAACGATCATGCAAAGGGGGTGGCCCGTGCGATTTCTTGATCGCTTCACGGAGAAGGCCACGCGGCGGATCGCGCAATCGTCATCGCGGCGCAGCTTCCTGACGGTGCTGGGAACCGCCATGGTCGGAGCCGGATCGATGCCGCTGCTGCCGGTCGCCCGCGCAGCGGGCGGTGGCGGCGGGTCGGGCGTCGCGCCCCAGCAGTCCACCGGAAATCTGCAGGATCCGGGCGATCCGGCGAGCTGTGACTACTGGCGCTACTGCGCGATCGACGGCTTTCTCTGTAGCTGCTGCGGCGGCACACCGAATTCGTGCCCACCGGGAACCGAGATGTCGCCGATCACCTGGATTGGCACCTGCCAGAACCCGGCCGACGGACGCAGCTACATCATTTCGTACAACGACTGCTGCGGGAAGAGCAGTTGCTCGCGCTGTCTCTGCAATCGCAACGAGTCCGACAAGCCGATGGTTCGGCCGCAGGCGAACAACGACATCAACTGGTGCCTGGGAACCAGCAGCACGGTTTACAACTGCTCGACCGCGATCATCCTGGGTGTTGCCTTGGAGAAATGACGATGCGGCTTCTGACTGCCTTGGCGGGTTCGATGCTTTGCATGGTCTCGTCGTCGCGCGTGATGGCGGCGGATGGCCCAGACCTGACGCTGTACCAGCAGCGTTGCGCAGCCTGTCACCTGCCGGATGGTGCGGGCGTGCCTGGAGCATTCCCACCATTGGCGGGACGTGTGGATGCCATAGCCGCCGATGAGGCGGGACGTCGATATCTCGTGGCGGTGATTTCCAAAGGCCTGGCGGGTGCGCTGGAAGTCGATGGCGCGATGTATCAGGGCGTCATGCCTGCACAGAGCGGGTTGTCGGATGAACAAGTCGCGCAGCTACTGAATGGCTTGCGGTCCTTGGGAACGTCGGCGCCGGGTGCGGCGGCCTTTACGGCGACGGAGGTTGCGCGTTTTCGTACCGCTGACGCGGACCTGGGGATGCAAGCCGTGTCGGGTCTTCGTCCTGCTCTCGCCAAGCAAGCACGGCGTGTTCCGTGAACATGCGGTGCGCCGTGGTGACGGCGCTGCTGGCGATCACCGCCATCGCCTCCATCGCGACCGCCGGAGCCGATGACGCAGCACGCGCTCGATTCCACTGGATCATGAACTGCCAGGGATGTCATCAAGCCGATGCGACAGGCAGCGCTGGCGGCGCGCCGAACATGTCGGGCGTCATGGCGAAATTCCTCGCCGTAGAGGGCGGTCGTGATTACCTGGGCCGCGTGCCGGGCGTGGCCTTCGCGCCGTTGCCCGACGCCGAGCTGGCGGAACTGCTCAATTGGAGTCTGCGGACGTTCGACGCGGCGCACCTGCCGTCTGACTTCCCACCCTACACTGCTGAAGAAGTGGGGCGACTGCGCGCTACGCCCCTGGTGTCCGACGCCGCCGAGCGTCGCAGGCAGCTCATCGCGCAGTTTGAATCGAACTAGGAAGCAAGTGATGAGTTCCGCAACAAAGCCGTTCGCGACAATCGAAGCCAAGCTGTGGCGCTGGCGGTTCCTGAGTGGTCTGAGACGAGAGCTTGGAAAGCTGGGGCTCGACAAAGCGCTGGTTGGCCGTATTGATCAGGCGGCCAGAGCGATCTGCGAACAGGAGCAGGGCTATATACCCGACCGAAAAGGGGTCGCCGTTCTTGCCATCTGCGCCTTGGCCCTTGCGACTCACCGCGAGCTATCGAAAGCAGGGGTTATTCAGGCATCAACGGACAATGTCATTCGGGGTGCCTTCCACGCATCCTTCAGCTCTCCCACGCGGGCCTTCGTCAAGATCGTGATGGCCTTCTCGCGCGATCCGGTGGCGCTGTTAGGCCGCGTGAAGTTGTCCGAGGTCTTCGTGGGGATATTCGGGATTGGCTTCGAGTTCGAGGACCGTCTTACCGAGAACGGAGTAGAGCTGCGGGCTACGAAGTGCTGGATATTCGAGTTCTTCTCAAGACACGGCGAACCCGCGCTCACCAGCCGGATGTGCGAATGGGACAAGAACTGGATGAAGCCGATCCAGGAGTCGCGACACGGCGTCACCGTCGCCAGGACCGTGACGATGGCAGCAAGTGGAACGCCCCACTGCGAGTTCCATTTCAAGCGGTCTGAAAAGAAACATTCGACCTTTTTTGACATTGCCGTGGTCGCCGACAGTTTTGAGAAGAAGGCAAGCCCGTGACGCGGAGTCGGCAGCAACAAGCCGAGCGCGCTACGTGTCAACGCGGACGCTCGACAGGCTCGCCTGATCGACTTCGTCCGGACGCTTGATAGCGGCAGGTCGTCATCGGCGGCAATTGGCACGACTTCGCCCGTTCGAATGAATCGGGCGTGATTTCTGGACTTGAATAGAAGTGTGAGGTCGGCGGGCCCGCTGGTCAGCGATCACCAGCGGGCGCTGACCAGCCCCGAGCAGTCGTGTCAGCTTCACAAATCAGAGCCCGAATGCGGACTCTCGCAATCTAATCTCAATGGCCTCTTCTTGCCGTGCTCAGCGGCGATTCTGGTACCGCTCCAGCTCGTCCGGGTCGTAGCCCTGATCAGTGAGCACCATCTCGTCGAGATCGAAATTGAAGTGCAGCACACGCTCCAGGATGCGGCGCGCGAGCCGGTCGAACCAGGTCTGGTTGCGCGACGCCTTCTTCGCCAGCGCGAAGCCGATCTTGGCCAGCGCTGCACGCACGAAGTACGGCTTCATGCGACAGCCCCGGCCTGCTTCACGATCCGGCACGGCAGCCCCTTGAGGTGCGGGATGCCCTGCTCGCGATCAAGGTAATCGCCGTCGTCGGGACACAGCTGCGCATCGGCGTACTGCATCGCACCCGACAGCTTGCCGAGCCCACGTTCGGTCTCCGGCTTCCACC
>JBQTIX010000040.1:0-21930 GCA_052387695.1 Panacagrimonas sp.
GCCGGGGCGCTCCCGCTCGCGCTTGCCGCATTGGCGGTGCCGGGGGCGCCCCCCGCTCCTCGGCCTGCTTGGTTTGTTTAGGGGGCCCCCCCCCCCGCGACCGTGTTCTCGCCGATTAATTCGGACCTGTGCCGAATGTCCCTGGCGCCCCGCCAAGGGCCTAAGCCGCAGGCCCTGAATCCTGCCCGACGGACCGAACCCACTGTTCGCGCACCTCGACCGGGCGCATCAGCCCCTCCTGCGCGGCGCTGGCGACGAGGCGGCCGGCGGTGTCGAAAATCATGCCGCGCGAAAGCCCGCGGGCCGATTGCGCGGTGTGCGAGTCGGTCACGTACAACAGCCATTCGTCCGCGCGCGCGGGCCGGTGAAACCACAACGCATGGTCGATGCTGGCCACCATCATGTCGCGCTCGAACCAGCGACGGCCGTAAGGCCGCAGAGCCGCACCGAGCAATCCCCAGTCGCTGGCATAAGCCAGTACGCAGCGATGCAGCCAGGGCTGGTCCGGCAGGGGCGCGGTGGCGCGAAACCACATCGCACCCCGCGTGTCGCGCTTGTAGGCGTGCAGCGGATTGACCGGGTCCACCGGCCGGAACTCGATGCAGAAATCCGCCGTCAGCGCCGCCCTCGCCTCGTCGGTGATGTCGGGCGACTGGTCGATCCATTCATGTACCAGTTCATGCCAGGGCCGCAGCGACTCCGGCGGGGGCACGTCGGGCATCGGCACCTGATGCTCGAAGCCCTCTTCGGATTTGTGGAACGAGGCGATCATGGACAGGATCGGGCGTCCGTGCTGGATCGCCTCCACGCGCCGGACCGAGAAGGACTTGCCGTCGCGCAGGCGGTCCACTTCGTAGACCACCGGCAGCTTCATGTCGCCCGGCAGCAGGAAGTACGCGTGCAGCGAATGCGGCTCGCGATCCTCCACCGTGTGGCTGGCCGCGACCATCGCCTGGCCGATGATCTGTCCGCCGTACATGCTGCGACCGCCGAGGTTGCGCGACGGCCCGCGGAACAGGTTCAGTTCCAGCCGTTCCAGGCTGAGTACTTCGACGAGGTCGCGCAGCAGGGGGTCCATGTCATCAGGAAGAAAGTACGGTGTCTCGGCTCACTGGCCCCGGAAGTTGGCCGCCCGCTTTTCCACGAACGCCGTGATTCCCTCACGCGCATCGGCGGTGGAAGCCGCGCGCACGAGGCCCTGGGCCTCGTCTTCCAGTTGCGATTCGAAAGATTGGCCGAGCGAGCGGCTGAACAGGCGGCGGATTTCGCCGTAGGCACGGGTGGGGCCGCGGCTGAGCTTGATTGCGGCCTTCTCGGCTTCCGCGTGCAAGGCCGAATCGTCCACCACATCATCGACCAACCCGAGGCGCGCCGCGTCTTCGGCGCTCAGCATTTCCGCCATCATCACGAAACGGCGCGCGCGCGCCAGCCCCATCCGCGAGGCAAGGCCGAAACTGCCGCCTGCATCGATGCTGTAGCCGATCTGCGCGTAATTGGCGCCGAACTTCGCAGACCGCGCGCCGAACACCAGGTCGCAATTGGCAACCAGGGAACAGCCGCCGCCCGCACAGGTCGCATGCACCGCGGCCACGATGGGAGCGTCGAGGCGCGCCAGACGCCCCAGGCCCATGTGCAGCTTGCCGGTCCACTCGCGGATGACGTCCGGCAGGGTGTCGATCTTCCGGACCATCGCGCTGATGTCGCCACCCACGCTGAAAAACCGGCCCTTGGCCGTGATCAGCACGGCGCGCACGTCCTTGCGTCCCGCCAGTTCGTTGGAAAGACCGAGCCACTCGACGCAGAACTTTCCGTCGATCGGATTGCCGGTGTCGGGCTGGTTCAGCGTGACTCGCGCCAGGCCCTCGCTTACGTCGA
Source organism: Panacagrimonas sp. (assembly GCA_052387695.1). Classification (GTDB taxonomy): domain Bacteria; phylum Pseudomonadota; class Gammaproteobacteria; order Nevskiales; family Nevskiaceae; genus Panacagrimonas. Next base: position 1,876 of record JBQTIX010000040.1, read on the forward strand.
GCGTTAACGATTCACAGGACATGCGCGCCCCTTCAAACCGAGATGAAGCCGCCGTCGATCACCAGCTCCGAACCCGTCATGTAGCGTGACGCGTCCGAAGCCAGATACAGCGCGCCCGCCGCGATGTCCCGCGGCGCGCCCCAGCTCCCCATCGGGATCGAGGCCATGAATCCGGCTTCCGCGGTGGCCACGTCGGGCACCAGCTTGAGGTCCACGAAGTTCTGCAGGAAGTGCTGGCCCATCGCGGTCTGGATCAGGCCCGGGTGAATCGAATTGCAGCGCACGCCGATTTTCAGTTGCGCGCATTCCACCGCCACCGACTTGGTCAGCAGCCGCACCGCGCCCTTGGACGCGTTGTACGCACCCAGCGCGATGATGCCGGTGATGCCGGCGATGGACGACAGGTTGATGATCGACCCGCCGCGTCCCGCGCTGCCACCAGGCCGCATCGCCTTGACCGCGTGCTTGCAGCCGAGGAAGACGCCGGTCACGTTCACATCCTGGATGCGGCGGAATTCCTCCACCGTGGTATCGGTGATGAACTGCATGCGCTCGATGCCGGCGTTGTTGACCAGCACGTCGAGTCCGCCGAATTTCTGCACGGCAGAGGCCACGATGGTTTCCCACTGCTCCTCAATGGTCACGTCCTGCTTCAGAAACTCGGCGCGCGCGCCGCTCGCACGCAGTGCTTCGGCGGTCGCGCGGCCTTCGTCCAGGACATCCGTCACCAGCACCGAGGCCCCGGCCGAGGCCAGTGCGCGGCACATCTCGGCGCCGATGCCACGCGCGCCGCCGGTCACGATCGCAACCTTGCCGTCGAGACGGAACAGTTTTCCGTAATCCACCGCTTCATTGGCCATGCATGTTTCTCCTCTTGCTTTTCGTTGGGGTGCTCGGCGTCCCGTGTGCAAGCGCTGACCCGGTGCACTTCGACTTTACACCAGCGGAAAATCCACGGATCACGACCGAGTGTCGTGCGTTTCGTGCGCGGGCTTTTTCGCACCGTCACCCGCCGTGTAGGGTGGATAAGCGAAGCGCATCCACCAGGGCCGACTAAAATGTGGCTGCCTCTCACCGCCGGAACTCCCGCCATGATCCGCCCCCTCGTGTTCGCCGTCGGAGTGGCCTGCGCCGGCGTCGTCGCCGCGCAAAGCTGGAAAGACATGGCCAAGCAGATCCTGGATCAGGCTGCCAGCAACCCGCAGGCTGTTGCCCTGGCCGATGCCGAGATCGTTCAGGGCCTGCGTGAGGCCCTGGCCAAGGGTACGAAGAACGCGGTGCTGCAACTGGGAAGGTCCGACGGCTTCTGGGCCAGCGAGCGCTTTCGCATCCCCCTTCCCAGGACCATCACCCAGGCCGATCAGTTGCTGCGCATTGGCGGCTACGGATCGAAGCTGGATGCGCTGCACCTGTCCTTCAACCGCGCCGCTGAAAAAGCCGTGCCGGTGGCCGCGGACGTGTTCTCGCTGGCGGTTCAGAAGCTCACGCTCAAGGACGCGCGCGATATCCTTCAGGGCGCACCCGATGCGGCGACGCAGTATTTCCGGCAGACCACCGGCCCGACCCTGGCCGCGCAGTTCAAGCCGCTGGTGGCCAAGGTCACCGCCGGGGACGGGCTGGTTCAGAAGTACGACAAGCTGATGGCCTCGGCCGGCCCTTTCGCCAGTCTCGCCGGCGTGAAGATGGATGTGAACGACTATGTCACCAGCAAGGCGCTCGATGGATTGTTCTTGCGCATGGCGGAGGAGGAAAAATCCATCCGCAGCAATCCGGCGGCGCGGACCAGCGAAATCCTGAAGAAGGTGTTCGCCAGCAATTCAACAGGCAGGTAGCTGCACCCGCAGTCTGATCGCTCCTTGGAATATCACGAGGAGCTGTCGAGAATCGCCGCATGATGCGCAAGGTGATCCGCCACGAAGCTCTGGATGAAGTAGTACCCGTGGTCGTAGCCGGCGTGGCGTCGCAGCGTGAGTTGCTGGCCCGAGATTTTCGAGGCCGCGATCAGCGTGTGCGGATGCAGTTCGCGCTCCAGGAAATTATCTCCCTCGCCCTGGTCGATCAGAATCTCGGTCGGGTGCGATCTGGCCGCCATCAGCACGCTGGCGTCCCAGGTTTCCCAGGTCTTGCGGTCGGACCCGAGGTAGTTGCCGAAGGCCTTCTGCCCCCAGGGCACATGGATCGGGTTGCTGATCGGGGCGAAAGCCGAGACGCTGTTCCAGCGCTCCGGATTGCGCAGCGCGGTGATCAGCGCGCCGTGCCCTCCCATCGAGTGGCCGAAGATGCCACGGCGATCGGTCGCGACCGGGAAATGGGCTTCGATCAGAGCGGGAAGTTCGAGATTGATGTAGCTGCCCATGCGAAAACCCCTGGCCCAGGGTTCCTGCGTCGCATCGAGATAGAAGCCGGCGCCGACGCCGAAGTCCCAGCTCTCCGATTCACCGGGATACCCCAGTCCACGCGGGCTGGTGTCGCAGCTCACCAGCGCCAGGCCCAGCTCCGCGGCTCGCCGTTGCGCGCCGGCCTTGATCATGAAGGTCTCTTCGGTGCAGGTCAGGCCGGCGAGGTAGTACAGCGCCGGAAGCCTGTCCTGGCGAGCCGCGGCCGGCATGAAGACCGAGAAATTCATCTTGCTGCCGGTCGCGGCCGACGCATGGCTGTAATAGCCCTGCACACCGCCGAAGCAGCGATGCTCGCTGCGCTTCTCGATCGTCATCCGTACACCACCACGCCCCGGATCGACTCGCCGCGGGTCATCAGGTCGAAGCCGTGGTTGATGTCTTCCAGCGGCATGACGTGGGTGATGAGGGGATCGATCTCGATCTTCCTGTCCATGTACCAGTCCACGATCTTCGGCACGTCGGTGCGGCCGCGGGCGCCGCCAAACGCAGTGCCCTGCCAGCGCCGGCCGGTGACCAGCTGGAACGGGCGGGTGCTGATTTCCGCGCCCGCCGGGGCCACGCCGATGATGGTGGAGACGCCCCAGCCCTTGTGGCAGCACTCCAGCGCCTGGCGCATGAGGGTGGTGTTGCCGATGCACTCGAAGCTGTAGTCGGCGCCGCCGCCGGTGAGTTCAACGAGATGGCCGACGATGTCGCCCTTGACCTCTTTCGGATTGACGAAGTGGGTCATGCCGAAGCGGCGCGCCATCTCCTCGCGGGCGGGGTTGATGTCCACGCCGATGATCTTGTTGGCGCCGACCATCTTCGCGCCCTGGATCACGTTGAGGCCGATGCCGCCGAGCCCGAACACGACCACGTTGGCACCCGCTTCGACCTTGGCCGTGAACAGCACCGCGCCGATGCCCGTGGTCACGCCGCAGCCGATGTAGCAGATCTTCTCGAACGGCGCGTCCTCACGCACCTTGGCCAGCGCGATTTCCGGCAGCACGGTGTAGTTCGCAAATGTCGAGCAGCCCATATAGTGCAGCACGGGTTTGCCGTGGTATGAAAAACGGCTGGTGCCGTCCGGCATCAGCCCCTTGCCCTGGGTGCCGCGGATTTTCTGGCACAGGTTGGTTTTCTGCGAGGTGCAGTAGTCGCATTCGCGGCATTCCGGCGTGTACAGCGGGATGACGTGGTCGCCCCTCTTGAGGCCCGTCACACCGGGGCCGACATCGACGACAATGCCCGCGCCCTCGTGGCCGAGAATGCAGGGGAACATGCCTTCGGGATCCGCGCCCGAGAGCGTGAATTTATCGGTGTGGCACAGGCCGGTGGCCTTGATCTCGACCAGCACTTCGCCCGCTCTGGGGCCATCGAGTTGTACGGTGTCGATGACCAGGGGTTTGCCGGCTTCCATTGCGATTGCTGCGCGAACATCCATGGGGTTTCTCCGAGACAGGTTGGCGAAGTCTAAGCATCCGCGCGGGCCTCGGTCACGCTTAAAATCTGATGGTGCAGATGCGTCACAGCAGTGGCGCGAAAACGCGCCAGGCCAGCGGCGAAAGGCGCAGCGCCAGGAGGCGACCCCGCGGTCGGCGACGGCGCCATGCGAAGCTGCCGCGCAGACAAAAGGGCTGGCTTGCGCCCCAATCCGGGGCACGCTTAGACTCCGCCCGGTCAGGTCCGGCTCGGCCTGACCTTTGCTTCGATCCGGTCGATCGCCAGCCCGCAGCGTTCGCGCAGATAGGCCGACAGATCGTCACGTCGGTAACGCAGGGTGGTGGCCGCGGCGGCGTTGTCCGCAAACAGCACCAGAGTGTCGCCACGGAGATTGGCGACACGGATCGAGTTGAGCCAGGGGTCATTCGTCCACTGCCGCAGGGCCAGGTTCAGCGCTTCGATGCGTCGCACCTGTTCAAGCAGGCTGCCGAACTCGCCGGGTTTTCCGACCAGGCGTCCGTGCAGGGCCGAAGGATCAGCCGTCATTTTGAGTGAGCAGGATAGGGGGGTGAATCTTCACGATGGACGTCATCGTATTCAGACGCGACCGTCGCCGCACCTGGCGATTTACGCTTGCACCGAAAAACTTCGTGCTATGGGCGCCGCTTGCGTGCATTTTGGTCGGCATCGTCGGCGGTTCGTGGCTGGCCGGCTGGGCGATGGCGGGCGGTCGCGAGGGCCTGTCGCCGGAACTGGTGCAGCTCTGGACCCGGCAATTCGCCGAGCAGCGCGAGGAGTTGACGCAGGCCAAGGCTGTTGCCGAAGAGAACACGCGCGCCTTGTCGCAGCGCGTGGCGCAGCTCCAGGCGCACGTGTTGCGGCTCAATGCCGCCGGCAGCCGCATGACCGAGATCGCGGGGCTGGACCCCGGTGAATTCAACTTCCAGGATTCGCCTCCCATGGGCGGCCCCGAGTCCACCGCGGAAGCCGAAGCCTTCGACGGCGACCCGGTGCTCGCCTCGCTCGAAGCTTTCGGGGAAAAGCTCGCGACGCGCGAACGCCAGATGCGGGTGCTCGAAGACATCCTCATGGCCGGGCGCATGCAGCGTGAGCTCAAGCCCTCCGGCTGGCCGATCGAGAATGGCTACATCTCTTCGGTTTACGGCCTGCGTGCAGACCCGTTCAACGGACGTCGCGTGCGCCACGAGGGCATCGACTTTGCCGGCCGCGTCGGGTCCGACGTACTCGCGGTGGCCAGTGGCATCGTGACCGAGGCCGGGCGACGAGCGGGCTATGGCCTGATGGTGGAGATCAATCACGGCAATGGATATGTCACCCGCTACGGGCACAGTCAGCGCGTGTTCGCCAAGCTTGGGCAGAAAGTGGAGAAGGGGGAAAAGATTGCGGCACTGGGCAGCAGCGGCCGCTCCACCGGGCCGCACGTGCATTTTGAGGTTCTGCTCAACGGCTATATCGTCAATCCGGCGCAATACATTCAGGCGGCGCAGTGAACCTTGAGGCGGCGGATTGAATCGTGGCTTGAATAGCCGTCATCCGCACCCATCACTCAGCGCATAATATTCGCTTGAATAGTCGCAAATAATCACTGTGGGCGGCCGTTTTCTGCCGCTCCCGCTGGCCTGTCCGTCCCTGCCGGCGTTTCGCCGAGTCCTAAGCAAACATGCTCAACAAATGGCTCGCCCGCCTATTCGGCAGCCGCAATCAGCGCCTTGTCCGCGGCTTTCGCGGACTGGTGAAAGCCGTCGGTGAACTGGAATCCAGATGCGCCGCGATGAGCGACGCCGACCTGGTTCAGCAGACCCCGGTGTTCCGCGAGCGTCTGGCCAAGGGCGAGACGCTCAAGCAGATCCAGCCGGAGGCGTTCGCGGTGGTGCGCGAGGCCGGCAAGCGCGTGCTCAACATGCGCCATTTCGATGTGCAGCTGATCGGCGGCGCGGTGCTCAACGAGGGCAAGATCGCCGAGATGCGCACCGGCGAAGGCAAGACCCTGGTCGCCACGCTCGGTGCGTATCTGAACGCGCTCGAAGGCAAGGGCGTGCACGTGGTGACGGTCAACGACTACCTCGCCCGCCGCGACGCGGACTGGATGGGTCGCATTTTCCGTTTCCTGGGCTTGAGCGTGGGCGTGATCGTCTCCGGCCAGTCGCAGGCCGAGAAGCGCCAGGCCTATGCCTGCGACATCACCTATGCCACCAACAACGAGCTGGGTTTCGACTACCTGCGCGACAACATGGCCTTCGGGCTCGGCGACAAGGTGCAGCGCGGCCAGCATTACGCGATCGTCGACGAAGTGGACTCCATCCTGATCGACGAGGCCCGCACGCCGCTGATCATCAGCGGCCCCACCGACGACGATCCGGACCTGTATCGCAAGATCAACGCCTTCGTGCCGAGGCTCGAACGCCAGAAAGAGGAAGAAGGCGAGGGCGACTTCTGGGCTGACGAGAAGGCGCGCCAGATCATTCTTTCGGAGGCGGGGCACGAGAAGCTCGAAGACCTGATGCGGTCCAACGGCCTGCTCGGCGAGGACGACAGCCTCTACGACGCGGCCAACATCATCCTGATGCATCACACCAATGCGCTGCTGCGCGCGCATCATCTGTATCGCAAGGACGTGGAGTACATCGTCCGCAACGGACAGGTCGTGATCATCGACGAATTCACCGGACGCATGATGGCCGGCCGGCGCTGGTCTGACGGCCTGCACCAGGCCATCGAAGCCAAGGAGGGCGTCAAGATCCAGCAGGAAAACCAGACGCTCGCCAGCATCACGTTCCAGAACTATTTCCGGCTCTACAAGAAGCTTTCCGGCATGACCGGTACGGCCGACACCGAGGCCTTCGAATTCCAGAACATCTACAACCTGGAAGTGGTGGTCATCCCGACCAACAAGCCGATGGTGCGGGAGGATCGCGGCGATCAGGTGTTCATGACCGCGGCGGAGAAGTTCGAGGCGGTGATCGCGGACATCAAGGTCGCGCACGCCAAGACCCAGCCCATCCTCGTGGGCACGGCCAGCATCGAGACCTCCGAGCTGCTGTCCACGATGCTCAAGAAAGAGGGCATCGTCCACGAGGTGCTCAACGCCAAGCAGCACGAGCGCGAGGCCGAGATCGTGGCCAATGCCGGTCGTCCCGGCACCGTGACCATCGCCACCAACATGGCCGGTCGCGGCACCGACATCGTGCTCGGCGGTTCGCTCGAAGCCGAGCTGCACAAGCTTCCTGACGATGACGCGGCAGCTCGCGAAACGGCGAAGCTCGAATGGCAGAAGCGGCACGACGCCGTCGTCGCCAGCGGCGGCCTGCTGGTGATCGGCTCCGAACGCCACGAGTCGCGGCGCATCGACAACCAGTTGCGCGGCCGTTCCGGTCGCCAGGGTGATCCCGGTGCCTCGCGCTTCTACCTGTCGCTCGACGACACCCTGATGCGCATCTTCACCCCGCCGCGCATGCGCGCGATGCTGAAGGGCCTCGGCATGCAGCCGGGCGAGGCCATCGAGCACCGCTGGGTCACGCGCGCAATCGAGACCGCGCAGCGCAAGGTCGAAGGCCACAACTTCGACATCCGCAAGAACCTGCTGGAATACGACAACGTCGCCAACGACCAGCGCAAGGCGATCTACGAACTGCGCGACGAGTTGATGGGCGCCGAGCGCGTGTCGCCGCTGGTCGACGAAATCCGCGGCGACGTCATCAGCGCCGTGATCGACGCCTACATTCCGCCGCAGTCCATCGAGGACATGTGGAACGTGCAGGGTCTGGAGGATGCGCTGAAGAAGGATTTCAGCCTGGAGTTGAAGATCCGCGAGGCGCTCGACCAGGAAAAGGAACTCGACGAGAAGGGCCTGCGCGCCCGTATCCGCGACAGGCTCACCGAGGCCTACGCGCAGAAGAAGGAAAAGGTCGGCGCGCCGGTGCTGGAGCATTTCGAGAAGGCCATTTCCCTACAGGTGCTCGACAACTTCTGGCGCGAACATCTGGCGGCGATGGACTACATGCGCCAGGGCATCCACCTGCGCGGCTACGCGCAGAAAGACCCCAAGCAGGAGTACAAGCGCGAAGCCTTCACCATGTTCAACACGATGCTGGCGCGCTTCAAGCATGAAGTGACCAGCATGCTCGCGCGGGTGCAGATCCAGACCGAGGCCGAGGTGCAGGCAATCGAAGAAAAGCGGCGCGCGGCCGAAGCGCGTCCCTTGCAGTTCCAGCACGCCGATGCGCCCGACGCGATGCACGACGGGTCGGCGCCCCCGGCCGCGGCGGTGCCGGTTGCGACCCAGCCGGCGTCCGCCGCCCCGCGTCCTGCGGGCACGCCTGTCCGGACGCTGCAGCCGGCCGAGACCATCGCGCGTCCCGCCACCGTGGTTCGCGAGACCCGCAAGGTCGGTCGCAACGATCCCTGTCCCTGCGGGTCCGGGCAGAAATACAAGAACTGCCACGGCAAGCTGGTATAGGTTTCAGCGGGTTCGACAGAGCGGCCAACAAAGCTCATTCGCCCGGGTTGGGCGGGCCGGTCGGCTGCGTAGGATAGAGCGGCCCAATACGCGCCTTCGCGCATTCCAGTTTCTGACCGGAACCCCTCTGCTCCTCACCCGCGCAACCTGCGCCGACTACCGCTGCACGAATCTAGCGCCGGTCAAATCCGCGATCCCCGTTCTGCACGTCCGCGACCACGCCGTCTTCGAGCGTCACGATCTTGAGCAGATACCGGCTGCCGAAGTTGTAGACCCACTCCTCGCGGTAGACCTCGATCGGGTAGCTGCGACGCGGACGCGAGTGGCCGCCGCTGCGATCGCGGTGCCGCGGCTGGGTCTGCACGTAGCCGAGCCTGCGGCGGGTCAGGGGTTCGCCGCAGCTTCTCACCAGGCGGAATTTCGACAGGCCGTCCACCAGCGCCGAGGGGTCGCAGCGCGACGCAGCGTCGCGACGAAAGCCATAGCCGTCCGACTCGATGTCGATCAGCCGGCCGTTGCGCAGCTTGAGCACGCGCAGCAACTGGTTCGGTCCGAAGTTGTAGCTCCACTGCTCGACGTCGGCAATCACGCCCGGACCCTCGACGCCAGGGTATGGGAACACATCGCGGAAATCGGGCTCGCCGCAGGCGGACAGAATTTCTGCCGCCAGCGCTTCGACGGAGACCAGCCGCGAGCCGCAACGCATGGAATCCCCGGCGCGGGACTCGAACCCAGGAGCGGCGAGGACCGACAGCATCAGAAAGATTCGAAGCCGCCGCAGGTGAGGGTGCATGGACGCCCCGGAACCGGATGGATGAAACTGGGTCAGACTGACGCCCGCATTCTGAACCTTCCATGATCTTCAGACTCCTCCCTGCCGCGCTGCTTGTCATCCCCAGCCTGGCTGCGGACGCTGCGCCGGTGCAGACCGATCACGTCGAAGCGGAACTGATCGCGGAAAATCTGGGCCTGCAACCGGGCGAGTCGGACAACTGGATCGCCCTGCGCCTCAAGCCCGAAAGCGGCTGGCACGTTTACTGGCAGAACCCGGGCGATTCCGGCATTCCGACCAAGCTGGAGTGGACGCTTCCGCCGGGCCTGAGTGCCGGCGACATCCAGTGGCCCTACCCGCACCGGCATTCGCTCGGCGACCTGACCAACTACGGCTACGACCAGGAGACCCTGCACCTGGTACCGCTGAAGGTCGCGGCAGGGACGGACGGCGATGTGACGCTGGCGGCCAAGGCCAAGTGGCTGGTGTGTGCCGATATCTGCATCCCCGGCGAAGCGGACCTGGAACTGGCGCTGCCGGTATCGGACGCAAATCCCCGGGCGGACGGCCGCTGGACCGACGCATTCCGCTCCGCCCGCGAGCAGCTACCGCAGCCGGTGGCGACGGACGGGTCGGTGCGCTACGCGATCCAGGACACGACGCTGTCGCTGGCGATCGGCAGCGCCTCGTTCGCACGCGATGCGGAGATCGAGTTCTATCCCATCGCCAACGATCTGGTCGCCCACGCGGCGAAGCAGCGGATCGCAATGGAACCCGGCGCCGACCTGCGCCTGAGCCAGGCGCTGTCGCCATATTTCGTCGAGGCCAGGGCGCCGGTCAAGGGCGTGCTGGTGGTTCGCCAGGGCGGTGCGACACGCGCTTATTCGATCGAGGCCCAGGCGGGCGAGGTCGCGATCGTGCCGGGCAGCGAGGAGGTGATCCCGGGCATGCAGGCGGTGCCGGAAGACCCTGTCGTGAAAGCCCCCGTCAGCGACATCGAGAACGCAACCTTGCGCAGCATGCTGCTGTTCGCGCTGCTGGGAGGACTCATCCTCAACCTCATGCCCTGCGTGTTCCCGGTACTGGCGATGAAGGCGCTGTCGGTGATGCACTCGCGCGGCGAGTCGGCGGCCAGCAACCGGCGTCATGCGCTGGCTTACACCGGGGGCGTGATCGGATCCTTCGTGCTGGTCGCGGGCCTGCTGATTGCTCTGCGCGCAGGCGGCGAGGCCCTCGGCTGGGGCTTCCAGTTGCAGTCCCCGGGCTTCGTGTTCGGGCTGACGGCGGTGGTGTTCGCGATGGGTCTGTCGCTGTCCGGCGTCGCGCATTTCGGAAGTTCCTGGATGGGCGCGGGGCAGGATCTGGCGTCGAAGCCGGGGCTGAGCGGATCGTTCTTCACCGGCGTGCTCGCGGTGGTCGTCGCCAGTCCTTGCACAGCGCCGTTCATGGCTCCAGCGCTCGGATTCGCATTGGCGCAGCCGCCGATTTCCGGGTTGGCCGTGTTCGCGGCGCTGGGGCTGGGCCTTGCCTTGCCCTTCCTGCTGATGGGCTTCGTTCCCGGATTCGCCCGCCTCCTACCCAAGCCCGGCGCATGGATGGAAACCTTCAAGCAGGTGATGGCCTTTCCGATGTATCTCACGGCCGTGTGGTTGCTGTGGGTGCTCGGCGGCCTGACCAGCCGCGATGGGATGGGGCTGGCCCTGCTCGGGCTGGTGCTCGTCGGCTTCGGCGTGTGGGTGATGGGGCGCGCACGAGGCGGCGCGGGTCGGGTGCTGGCTTATGCCGCGATCCTCGCCGCGGTGTCGCTGGCATTTCATCCGGCATTGCGGGTTTCGACCGGCGAAACGGGCAAGCAGGTGGCGGCCGGCTGGGAGCCTTACAGCGACTCCCGGCTTGCGCAGCTTCGCGCCGAAGGCCGCTCCGTGTTTGTCGATTTCACCGCCGACTGGTGCCTGACCTGCAAGCTCAACGAGCGCGGCACACTGCGGTCTGATCGCGTCAAGGAATTGTTCCGCAGTCGCGACGTGGTGTTGCTCGTGGGTGACTGGACGCGGTCCGATCCGGCGATCACCGCCGTTCTCACCCGTTACGGCCGCAGCGGCGTGCCGCTATACCTGGCGTCCAGCAAGGGCGCGGAACCGCAGGTGCTGCCGCAGGTCCTAAGCCCGGACATCGTGGTCCAGGCGTTTCAGTAAACCTTTTTCTTGATTCCATTTCACTCTTCCAAGGAGAGATCATGAGTCTGATGCGAGTGTTTCAGAGTGCCGGCCTTGCCGGTGTGGTGGCGCTGGCGGCGACCACGGCGGCGCAGGCGGCCGTCGAGATCGGCAAGCCCGCCCCGACGTTCAGCGTGGCGGCCGACAACGGCAAGACCGTCAACCTGGCCGATTACTCCGGCAAGTACGTGGTGCTGGAATGGACCAACGATGGTTGCCCCTTCGTCAGGAAGCATTACGGCACCGGCAACATGCAGGGCCTGCAGAAGGAGTTCGCCGCCAAGGGCGTGACCTGGTTGTCGGTCATCTCTTCGGCGCCGGGCAAGCAGGGTCATGTGGACGCAGCGGGGGCCAAGAAGCTTTCCGAGTCGCGCGGCGCGGCGCCGACGGCGGTACTGCTCGACGAGTCGGGCAGCATCGGCCATGCCTACGAGACCAAGACCACGCCACACATGTTCGTGATCGATCCCAAGGGCAATGTGATCTACGCCGGCGGCATCGACGACACGCCCAGCGCCGATTCGGCCGACATCCCCAGTTCGAAGAATTTCGTGAAGCTCGCACTCAACGAGTCCATGGCCGGCAAGCCGGTCACCACGCCGCTGAGCAAGCCCTACGGCTGCGCGGTGAAGTACTGATTCACGCGGTTGTGACGACGTTCCGCTGGGCTGGCGGGAGCACCTTCCGGCCCAGAGGCGCGCAAGCCAGGTAGGCGATCAGCGAGACCGCCACCGACAGCAGATAGGGCGATTCCATGCCGATCAGGTGGGCGCAGGCCAGATAGGTTCCCGTCCCCATGACCAGCGCCGCGTAGGCGCTCGCGGCCTGCCCCAGCCGCGGCGCCCATACCGCGAACACCAGCAGCACCAGGATCCCCGAGGTGCCGATGCTCGACGACTCCTGCACCAGCTCATACATGCTGTCGCTGGCCAGCGCGATGCCGTAGGCGATGAAACCGAAAGCGATCACGCCATAGCGGTTGGCCTTGAGCTTGTGTTCCTCGCTGATGCCCGGCCGCAGCGGCGCGTAGACGTTGTGCGCGGCCAGCGAGCCCGCCACCAGCAGCGCGCCCGAGAGCGTGGACAGGATCGCCGAGACCAGCGCGCCGAGAAACAGGATGTACAGCGGCAGCGGCAGATGCTTTTGCGCGAACAGCGAGATGACCTGTTCCGGATCGCCATCGGTGCCGATAAATGCCGCCGCACCCAGCCCGATGATCACCGGGATCACGCCCATCGCCAGGTACAGGAAACCCGCCGCGACGGTGGCACTGCGCGCCAGCGCCGCGCTGCGCATGGCCAGCACTCTGGACACCAGTTCCTGTGCGGCGATGGTCGAGAAGATCGGTACCGCCAGCGTATCGAGCGCGTCCAGCCAACTGCGTTCGTTCAGGGGATCGAGCTTCTCCGGCGGCAGGCGGGTCACGTGTTCAAGCCCGCCCAGGTCAAGGAAGACGACAAACAGCACGACGATGCCGGCGATCAGCACCAGGCCCTGCACCAAGTCGGTGACCGCATCGGCCCACATGCCGCCGATCGCGGTGTAGGCGATGACCACCGCCGCCGCCAGCGTGATGCTCGCGATCAGCCCCACCTCGCTGACCGAGGCCAGGATCTGGCCGAAGCCCCGCACCTGCGCCGCCGCCCACATCAGGGTGGACGGCACCATCACGATCGCCGCGAGCCGCTCCACGCCGCGGCCGTAGCGATTCCGGAACAGGTCGGCCATCGTCACGATGCCCTTGGTCCACAGTACCCTGCCGAAGATCAGGCCCATCAGCACGATGCCGATGGTGTACCCGAAAGGATCGGCCAGCACGCCCGACAGGCCATACGCGTAGGCCTCGCCGGTCGCGCCGATGCAGGTCTCCGCGCCGTACCAGGTGGCGAAAACCGTGAAGGTCGCCATCCACGGACCCAGGCTGCGACCGGCCAGGAGGTAGTCCTCCTCGTTGCGGTTGCGTCGCGCGAAGGCAAAGGCGATGGCGAGCTGGAGGACGACGTAGACCAGGATGCAGCCGAGGACGAGATTCATGGCCGGAAGCGGACAAGGGGGGCGCGAACATGATGCCCCACAGCGGCTCAGCGTTGCGGCTCGGCCCAGTGCCCATTCACGAAGCCAGCGATCTCGGCCAGTGCGCGGTTCGACGCGTCGAGCAGGCCGGCATGAAGCTGGAACACGTGCCACTGCGTCTCCCAAACCTTCAGCGTCGCTTCAACCCCCGCCGCGTCAGCCCGCGCTGACAAACGAATGGCATCGTCGTACAGGATCTCTTCGCTGCCGACCTGGATCAGCAGGGGCGGCAGGCCGCGAAGCTCGGCGAACAGCGGCGACAGCCGCGGATCGTCAGGTGCCAGATCGCCACCGAACAGTCTCGCCGCCTGCCCGATCCAGCTTGCGCGCAGCATGGGGTCGCGGTGCGCACGGCTGCGGATGGACTCACCCGAGCCGGTCATGTCCACCCAGGGCGAGATGAGCGCGATGGCTGCCGGCAGGTCGATCGTCCGGTCGCGCAAGGCCAGCGCACTGATCAAGGCCAGGTTGCCGCCGGCAGAATCCCCGACGAAGGCAATCCGCCCCGCGCCGAATTCCTTCTGCAGTTCGGCGTAGACCGACAGCACGTCATCCAAGGCTGCCGGGTAGGGGTGTTCCGGCGCAAGACGGTAATCGACCGCCACGACCACGGCCCTGGCTTCGCGTGCCAGGTGAGTCGTGATGGCGCGATGCGAGTCCGGTGACCCGATCACGTAGGCGCCGCCATGCAGGTACAGCAGCACCCGCTTCGCTGCGCCGGCTTCAGGTTCGACCCAGTCCACTGCAACACCCGCGATGCGTCTTGCGGTACGCCTCACGCCTTTGGCGCTGAGCATGATCAGGCCGATCGCCTTGAGCCCCGCGCGTTGTACCGCGATGGGCACCGGCGGGCCGAGCAGGGGCTTTACCAGAAGGCGCACGGCCCAGCACAGGGTGGAATGCAGGAGGGCTTGCATGAGGGTCAAGGGGCGGGATCGGGAGAGGGTGGAGTGCCGGAAGGGTGGGTTTCTCCTCGCGCCAAATCCTGCCTACGGACCGGAATCAGCGTTCGATGCCGGGTGCCAGGAAGGCGCCGCGTCGGACGCCGTCCACACCCGCGCGTGCAGGCGCGCGAGCAGCAGCGGATCGTGCAGCACCACGTTGCGGCTGAGGTCGTCGAGCGCCTCGGGCCCTTGGCGGAGCGCGCGCTCCAGCAGACACTCGTGCTGGTCGCGCAGTGCCGCCGGCCGTCGTTCGCGCGGGATGCCGTAGGCCGAGGCCAAGGCATTGATCACCGGGTCGACCACGGCGCGGCGGAAATCGGCCAGCGGTGCGGTCGCGCGGCGCACGGCGTTGCGCAGCCAACGCAGCTCGCGCGGCGGCATCGATTCTTCCGGGATCAGGAACAGGCGCAGCCCGCGAAACGCACGGCCCAGGCTGACACGCGCGGACCACACGGACAGAGGGATCGACAGCATCAGGCTGCCGACCACCGGCAGCAGCCACCACAGGTAACCGGGGTCCAGTTGGTAGATCCCGGCGGCCCAGGCCAATCCCAGCAAGGTGCCACCGCCGTGTTTCGACAGCGCTTCGCCCCACGTCGTCTCGTTGTCACCGCGCGGCGGCGATTTCCACACCAGTTTGAGACCGAGCAGGGCGGCTACGACGAACCGCGTATGGAACAGCATGCGGATCGGCGCGAGCAGGGCCGAGAACAAGGTCTCCAGCACCACGCTCGACACCATCCGCAGCGGGCCGCCAAACCCGCGCAGCTCGGCCGGCCGGATCAGCAGCAGCAGGGCAGCCAGCATCTTGGGCAGGAACAGCAGCGTGGCGGTGGCACCGAACAGGCGGATGGCCCAGTCCGGATGCCACTCCGGCCACAGCGGGAACAATTGATTCGGCTCGGTGAAATACACCGGCTCGGACAGTACGTTCATCGCCAGCAGCGCAGTGGACAGCACCAGGAACAGGAACCACAGCGGTGCCGACAGGTAGGCCATCACGCCGGTCATGAACACCGCGCGATGCGCGGGATGCAGACCCTGTGCGGTGAACAACTGGAAGTTCTGCAAATTGCCCTGGCACCAGCGGCGGTCGCGCTTGAGTTCGTCCAGCAAGGAGGGCGGCATCTCCTCGTAGCTGCCCGGCAGATCATAGGCGATCCACACCGCCCAGCCGGCGCGACGCATCAGCGCCGCCTCGACGAAATCGTGACTGAGAATCTCACCGGCCAGCGGCCCGCTGCCCTCGATCTTGCCCAGCGCGCAATGCCGCATGAACGGCGCCACGCGCAGGATGGCGTTGTGACCCCAGTAGTGACTCTCGCCGAGCTGCCAGAAGTGCAGGCCGGCGGTGAACAGCGGCCCGTAGACGCGGGTGGCCATCTGCTGGATGCGGGCGTAGAGCGTTTCGCGGCCGGCCGCGCGCGGCGCCGTCTGGATGATGCCGGCCTTGGGATTGGCCTCCATCAACTGCACCAGCCGCTTGAGGCAGGCGCCCGACATCACGCTGTCGGCGTCGAGGATGATCATGTAGCGGTACAGGCTGCCCCAGCGGCGGCACCAGTCGGCGACGTTGCCCGATTTGCGGCGGATGCGGTTGACCCTACGCCGGTAGTAGATGTGGCCGAAGCCGCGCACCTCGCGGCAGAGCGTGAGCCAGGCTTCGAGTTCGGCGACCCGCGTGTCCGCCTCGCTGCTGTCGCTGAGGATGTAGAGATCGAAATGCTTGCGCTCGCCGGTGCGGACCAGGGAATCGTAGGTGGCGCGGATGCCGGCAAACACGCGCGTGACGTCCTCGTTGCAGATCGGCACCAGGATGGCGGTGCGCGCGTCGTCCGCGATCGGCACCTCGGGTTCGCCGGTGGCCGAGATCGAGTAGCGATCGCGGCCCAGCGCCAGCACCCAGAATCCCATCAACGCGGTCCAGAAGCCCGCGCCGACCCAGGCGAACAGCACGGCGTAGATGGCGAGAATCACCATCTCCAGCCAGTGACTGCCGTGGTAGGGCAGGATCGCGGTCATGAAGTACGTGGCCATCCAGGTCTGGCCGATGATGAAAGCCAGCAGCACCAGGCGACGGCGGATCGCGGCGCCGCGCCAGTGGACGTCCGGATCGGAGGCGGTCGCCGCTTCGGCCAGAGGATCATCGTGGCGGCTGGCCATGCGTCCGCGCGCAGCAAGGCCGCGAGCGCGCAGCGCGCGTGTCACGCGATCAACCAGATTGGTATCCCAGGGCAGGGGCGTCATCGAGGCGCGCGCCAGCGGCGGGGTCGTGATCAGTCGGGTGTAGCCGCGCGTATCGTCCGTCATCGCGCGATGCAGATCCGCATCGCCACGCCGGTGCGGATGCGATCCTTTTCTGAGCCTCGCGCCGACGGATCCGACCGACACCGACTCGCCTTCGACCAGCGACCCCAGCGCGCGATGCACCTGCGCAAACCGTTCCGCCGCGCCGGGCAGCGCGGCCGGTTCGAGAACCTCGGCGCGTTGCGCAGGCGACAGGTTCAGGCGCTCGCAATATGGGTCGAGCGTGGCCCCAAGCGGATCGGGCCCAGGGTCCCTTTCGTCGTTCACGGCGACAGCAGATAGCTCCAGGTTTCCGACAGCACGTCGGCGTCGTTCTTCAGGAACGCGCGCATCTCCACCGGCTTTTCCGGGTCCTGTCGGCGGAAGCGGAACGACAGGCGCCAGGCGCCGGTGACCTCGTTGCGAAACACCTGGCGTTCCAGCAACTCGCCGTTGTCGCCCAGCCAGATGCCGCCGAACACGTTGGCGTCGGGCTTGAGCGCACGCAGGGCGGGGCCGTCGAAGTCCACGATCATGCGGATCGAATCGTCCGCCTCGCGCACATAGCCATGGCCCTTGCGCGACTGCACCGCCCAACCGGCGGGTGGCCGGGTCTCTTCGGTCATCTGCCAGTTCAGCCGGTAGTTGAAGTCCAGGCCGCGGCCGGGTGCCGGCACGTTGTCCGGCACCCAGAAGGCGACGATGTTGTCGTTGGTCTCGTCCGGCGTCGGGATCATCACCAGTTCCACCCGGCCAGGACCCCAGTCGCCCTTGGGCGCGACCCAGGCGCTGGGACGCAGCTCGTAACGCGCTTCCAGGTCCTCGTAGTGGTCGTAGACCCGATCGCGCTGCATCAGGCCGAAGCCCTTGGGGTTGGTGGTGCCGAAGGACGTGACGATCAGGCGCTTGGGATTGGCCAGCGGCCGCCAGATCCACTCGCCATCACCGGTGTGCACCATCAGGCCGTCGGAATCGTGCACCTCGGGACGATAGTCCTCCGTGTTGCTGCGCTGGTTCTCGCCGAACAGGAACATGCTGGTCAGCGGCGCGATGCCGAGCTTGGCGACGCCTTGGCGCACGAACACGCGGGACTGCACGTCCATCGAGGTCGTCACGCCCGGGCGCACTTCGAAGCGGTACGCACCGGTGACGCTCTTGGAGTCGAGCAGGGCATAGATCACCAGGTGATCGTCCTTGGCCCGCGGCCAGGCGACCCAGAACTCGGTGAAGGTGGGGAACTCCTCGCCCGAGAGCATGGCGGTATCCACCGCCAGCCCACGCGCCGACAGGCCATAGCGCTGGCCCTTGCCGAGTGCGCGGAAATAGCTGGCGCCCTGGAACACCAGGACCTCGTCCTTGTATTCGCCGTTGTTGAGGTTGAAATGGACTCTCAGGCCGGCGTAGCCGATGTCGCCGTACTTGGACGGATCGAGCTGCGGATTGAGCCGCCCGTAATTGAACAGGCCGGATTTGAAAGGGTAGGGATTGACGCCGTCCGCGGTGACCAGGTTGATGCGCACCGGGTGCTTGAAATACAGGCCGGTGTGGAAGAGTTGAAGCTCGAACGGCAGGTTCTTGCCGCGCCAGATCGACTTGTCGGTGTTGAAGCGGATGTCGCGGTACTGGTCGTAGCTCAGGTCCAGCAGTTCCTTGGGTAGCGGCGACTCCGGCGCCTGATACGGTGCTGCCGCCAGCGTCTGCGCGCGGCGCGCCACGTCCTCCAGGTCGAATGCCTCTGCCGTGCAGGCCGCCAGCACGATCAGCACGCCGAGCAGCGCGCGGGACAACCGGGGAGAGCTTGCGATCATTGGGTTCATTGCAGACGGTTTGAAGGCGGAAAGCGCGGGCATTCTAGTCCATGAGATAGGGGATCCCACCGGGCTCGAGACTTGCGGTGGATCCCCCTGGCCCGCTGCAGTGTCCAGCCCGATGATCCCGATGACAGGGCGATGCACAGATCAAGCACCGGAAGATCGGAAGTTCCTTCCATAATGCCCCTGCCCCTTTATTTCGAGTGGACTCATGCCGGCTCAATTGCCTTGCCTTCGCAGCGCCGTCCTGGCCCTGGCTGCGATCGCCGGCGCGTGCTCGAAGCCCGCTCCGCCCGCCGCGCCATTACCGGAGGTGACGGTGCTGATCCTTCAGCCGCGAACCGCCAACGTGACCGTCGAGTACGTGGCCGAAACCGAGGCTTCCAACATCGTCGAGATCCGGGCTCGCGTGGGCGGGCTGCTGGATGGCCAGCAAGTGGTGGAAGGCGCGCACGTGAAGAAGGGGCAGGTGCTGTTCGTCATTGACTCGCAGCCCTACATCGCGGCGCGTGCCGAGGCGCTTGCGGCGGTGGCCCAGGCGCAGTCCGCGATGGTGCAGGCCGATCGCGATTACGAGCGCGGCGCGCCGCTGTCGACGATCAACGCGGTGAGCCAGCAGGAGCTGGATGCCATGACCGCGCGGCGCGGCGCGGCGCGCGCCTCGGTCGACGCCGCGCAGGCTGCGTTGCGCACGGCCGAGCTGAACCTCGGCTACACCACCGTGACCTCGCCGATCGACGGCATCGTCGGCCGCGCACAGATGCGTGTCGGCGGCCTGGTCACCGCGTACGCGAGCCTGCTGACCACGGTCTACGACAACGATCCGATGTACGTGAATTTCAGTATCAGCGAGCGCCGCATGCTGGAACTCGCGCATCGCTTCGGTATCACCCGCGAGAAGCCCGATCCCACGCGCGTGTTCCGCGTGGTGCTTGCGGACGGCGTGGAGTATCCGAGCCCCGCGCGCCTCAATTTCATCGAGGCCGCAGTGGACCGGAACACCGGAACCCTGCCGGTGCGCCTCTTGGTGGATAACCCGGAAGGCGAGCTGCTGACCGGGCAGTTCGCGCGCGTGCTGATCGATACCGACCGCATCGACAAGGCCCTGCTGATTCCGCAGCGCGCGGTGCAGGAGCTGCAAGGCAAGACCTCGGTGTGGGTGGTGGATGCAGAGAACAAGGCACAGCCGACGGATGTGACGATGGGCGCGCGCATCGGTTCGGACTGGCTGGTGCAGCAGGGCCTGAAGTCGGGGGATCGCGTGGTGGTCGAGGGCTTGCAGAAGCTCAAGCCCGGTGCCGCGGTGAACCCGCAGCCCGCCACCGCGCCCTGATCTCCGAGCCCTGATCGCCGAACCATGATCAACTTCTTCATTGACCGCCCGATCTTCGCGGCGGTCATCTCCATCATCATCACCATCGCGGGTGCGATCTCGCTCACCACCTTGCCGGTGGCGCGCTACCCGCAGATCGTGCCGCCCTCCATCGTCGTCAGCACCACGTTTCCGGGCGCCGACGCGGCGACGGTAGAGCAGTCGGTGGCCGCGCCCATCGAGCAGCAGGTCAACGGCGTGCAGGACATGCTGTACATGAGTTCCAAGAGCGGCAACGACGGCTCCTACGCGCTCACCGTGACCTTCGAGATCGGCACCGACC
>JBQTIX010000041.1:0-77394 GCA_052387695.1 Panacagrimonas sp.
TGCCGATTTCCTGCGGCATCCAGTGGTTGTTGCAGGCGGCGAGGTACTTCTCCCAGGCCCACTTGTACTTGAAGGGGACGAGCTGGTTGAGGTCGGCGCGGCAGTTGATGATCTTCTTGTCGTCGACCTGGATGCGCTTGGCGCCCATGTCCAGGTCTTCGAGGCCGGTGTGGCCGTGTTCCACCTTGGACTGCGGTTGCTTGAGGCGGAAGTCTTCCGGCGCGGGCACGGGCGGCTTAGGCAGGGGGTGCTGCACGGCGGCGGCCATCACGATGGGGCCGTGAGTCGCTGGCGCACGAGGCGCGGTGGCTGCTGCGGGCTTGGTGGCGGGGGTTGCGGGTTCGTCGTCCCAGGAAAGCATGTCGGTTCTCCGGTGTTCTTGTTGGACCGCGTTGCGGCGATCCGGTTTGAATGGGTTTAAGCCCCGATGCCCCTTGCGGTGAGCACCATGAGCAGGGCGATGACCGCGATGAGCGCGGTCTGGATGTGGATGAATTTGCGCGTGCCGGCCCAGGCCGCGGCGTCGGGCAGCACGCCGCTGGCATTGAGTGCCTTGCGCCATTTGATGAAGCGGAACGTGGGCGGCAAGGAAACCAGGGCCGCGATCACGAACAGGGTGAGCACGCCGTGGAAGGCGCCGTTGTGCAGGTAGTAGGCCATGCCCTTGCCGCTCATGCGGGCTAGGCCGCTGATGAGGATGAGCAGCACGCCGATGAAGTAGAAGCGGTCCACTCGTGGCAGCAGGCGCACCACGTCTTCCCGCGGGTCCAGTTTCAGCAGGTACATCTCGGCGACGATTCCGCCCGAGAGCAGGATTAGGCCGAGGTAGTGGAGCCAGGGGAGGAGGGTGGTGGTGAGCATTTAAGCGAATCCCTTTGCGCAGGGTGCGGATGGCGCGATCCCATGTAGGAGGGGCTCTGCCCCGACGGCGTCTTCGCAGATCGAACCTCGGTCTGGTCTCAGAGCGCGCTGTCGGGGCATAGCCCCTCCTACAGGTGGGTTCGGCATCTCGCTCATGCTTATTGGCAAGCCTCACAACCCGGATCGAGGATGGAGCAGACGTTGGAACCCGATACGTCCGTTGCCGCACGCGGCATCGTGATTTGCGTAGCACCGCCCGACTTGCCATCCCCACTGCCCACCTGGTTGAGCCGACCATCGGTGATAGTGGTCTTCTCGGCATGCGTGGCGCCTAAGGTGCGCAGGTAGTAGGTGGTCTTGAGGCCCGACACCCAGGCGTGGCGATACAGCTCGTCGAGCTTCTTGCCGCTCGGCGCTGCCATGTACAGGTTCAGGGACTGCGCCTGGTCGATCCACTTCTGCCGACGCGAACCGGCGTCGATCAAACGCTTCGAATCCACCTCGAACGCGCACTTGTAGATTTCCTTCAGATCAACCGGCACGCGGTCGATCTTCTGCACGCTGCCGTCGTAGTACTTCAGGTCGTGCGCCATCACCTCGTCCCACAGGCCCAGGGCCTTGAGGTCGTTGGCGAGGTACTCGTTGATGACGGTGAACTCGCCGGAGAGGTTGGACTTCACGTACAGATTCGAGAACTGCGGCTCGATCGACTGCGCCACGCCGGTGATGTTGGCGATGGTCGCGGTGGGGGCGATCGCCATGCAGTTGGAGTTGCGCATGCCCACGGTCTGCACGCGCACGCGCAACGTGTTCCAGTCGTAGTGGCCGGACTGGGAAGCATCCTGCTTGAGGTACTGGTTGCCGCGCGCATCGCCGACCAGCTTGATCGAGTCGATGGGCAGGATGCCCCGGTCCCACAGCGAGCCCTTGAACGTGGAGTAGGCGCCGCGCTCTTCGGCCAGGTTGGTGCTGGCCTTGATGGTGAAGTAGCTGATGGCCTCCATGGACTCGTCGGCAAACTTGATCGCCTCGTCGGACTCGTAGGCCAGGCGCAGCTTGTACAACGCGTCCTGGAAGCCCATCACGCCTAGGCCGACCGGGCGGTGGCGCAGGTTGGAATTGCGCGCGGTGGCGACCGAGTAATAGTTGTACTCGATGACGTTATCCAGCATGCGCAGCGCGGTGTTAATGGTGCGCTCGAGCTTGGCCTCGTCGAGACGGCCGTCCACGATGTGGCTCGGCAGGTTGACCGAGCCGAGGTTGCACACGGCGATCTCGGAGCCGGCCTTGGTGTTGAGCGTGATCTCGGTGCAGAGGTTCGACGAGTGCACCACGCCCACGTGCTGCTGCGGGCTGCGCAGGTTGCAGGGGTCCTTGAACGTCACCCAGGGATGGCCGGTCTCGAACAGCATGCTCAGCATCTTGCGCCACAGGCTCAGGGCCTGGATGCGCTTGAAGTTGCCGATACGGCCCTCGTCGGCGAGCTTCTCGTAGGTCACGTAACGCGCTTCGAACGCCGCGCCCATGAGGTCGTGCAGGTCGGGCACTTCCTCAGGAGAGAATAAGGTCCACTGGCCGTCTTCCATCACGCGCTTCATGAACAGGTCCGGCACCCAGTTGGCGGTGTCGATGTCATGGCAGCGGCGGCGGTCGTCGCCCGTGTTCTTGCGCAGGTCGAGAAATTCCTCGACATCGCGGTGCCAGGTTTCCAGGTAGGCGCAGAGCGCGCCCTTGCGCTTGCCGCCCTGGTTCACGGCGACGGCCGTGTCGTTCGCAACCTTCAGGAAGGGCACGACACCGTTGGACTTACCATTGGTGCCCTTGATGTAGCCGCCCATGCCGCGCACCGGCGTCCAGTCGTTGCCGAGGCCGCCGGCGAATTTGCTCAGCATCGCGTTGTCGTGAATCGCGCCGAAGATGCCGTGCAGGTCGTCCGGCACCTGCGTGAGGTAGCAGGAGCTGAGCTGCGGCCGCAGCGTGCCGCTGTTGAACAGGGTCGGCGTGCTGCTCATGAAGTCGAAGGAGCTGAGCAGCTTGTAGAACTCGATGGCGCGCGCTTCGCGGTCGATCTCGTTCATCGCCAGGCCCATGGCCACGCGCATGAAGAAGGCCTGCGGCAGCTCGAAGCGCACCTTGTTCGAATGGATGAAGTAGCGGTCGTACAGGGTCTGCAAGCCGAGGTAATCGAACTGGGTGTCGCGCTCGGGGATCAGCGCCTCGCCCAGGGTTTGCAGGTCGAACAGGCACAGCTTGGGATCGACCAGTTCCAGCGCGGCCGCCTTGTGGATGTATTCGCGGAAATAGTCCGGGTAGAGGGGCTTCATCTCCTCCAGGGTCGGCCGCGATTGCGGCTGACCGAGGAACTTGAGCGCCTCGTGACGCATGGCGTCCAGCAGCAGGCGTGCCGAGACATAGGTGTAGTTGGGCTCCTTCTCGATGCGCGCGCGGGCGGCGAGGGTGAGCGCCTGGCTCAGCTCGGCTTCGGGAATGCCGTCGTAGAGGTCACGCACGGCGGCGATGACGACTTCCTCGCCATCCACGCCGGCCAGGCCGGCGCAGGCCTCGGACGTCACGCGGCGCATGCGCACTTCGTCGAGCGCGACGATGGACCCGTCGTCCAGCTTGACGTGGAGCGCGGCCTTGGCGATCTGGGCGGAAGGCAGCTTCGCCGCTTCGGCGGCGCGCTGATGTGCACGCTCCGCGCGGTACAGCACGTAGCTGCGCGCGACCTTGTGCTCGCCTGCGCGCATCAGCGCCAGTTCGACCTGGTCCTGGATGTCCTCGATGTGCAAGGTGCCGCCGCCATTGAGGTGACGCGTCAGCGCCTGCGTCACCTGCTGCGTGAGATCGCTCACGAGCTGGCGCACGCGCGAGCTGGCCGCGGCCTGGCCGCCCTCGACCGCCAGGAAAGCCTTGGTGAGCGCGATGGATATCTTCGAGCCATCGAAGCCGGTGAGCTTGCCGTTACGGCGGATCACCTTGATGCCACCTGGCGCAGTGGCGGCGAGTTCGGCGGTGGTTGGAGCGGTCGAAATGGGCGATCGACGGACTTCGGCGGGGACGGTTTCCCCTTGGACGGTATGCAGACTCATGCTCTCTATTCCTCAGGCTTGTTCGGCCGGTGCAGTTTCACCGTCGAGTAACAATATCTAGTGGTTTTCGGGTGGGTCAACCCCTAGATTCTGTGGCCGAAGCTGTGCACGACAAGTGTTCAGACTGTGCGGCACCTGTGGATTATTCGGCTAAGTGCCGGGCCGGGCTACGAGTTTGCGATCGCTTTGGCCCGACGATCAGGTGTCGGGGACTTGATGGCGGCCGACAAGCGGCCGCTACTGACAGTGCCTTCAGTATTGTCGATGAGTCTCTCGAAACTCCCTAAAGACAGAGGGATACCTCAAATAGTGAAGGTTTTTCCGGGGTCGGCCGGGTCGCTGTAAAAACCAATAAAAATTTACGGTGGCGGTGGGATGCCCGTGCCAAAAGACCGTCATCGTGACTGGCTCCGCGGCCAATTCTTGAAATTCTGACCTCGGATTGCCCGGGGAAACCTGCCTGCCGAGCGGTCCCGTTTGCCGCCCAGCCGGCCGCAACGCGCCGATTGCTACAAGAGGGTCGGATTCGGCGCATCGCCGTAGACCTTCTTCGGGTCGAAAACCTTCTCGCTTTCGGTGAAGTGCAGTTCGCGAACCGCTGCGCCTTTGCCAGTTGGAATCGAACGGTAGAAACAGGACCTGTACCCCACGTGGCAACTCGCGTCGCCCGGAATCTCCACCCGCAGCCAGATGGCGTCCTGATCGTCGTCGATGCGCATTTCCACGATGCGTTGCACCAGTCCGCTGGTCGCACCCTTGTGCCAGAGTTGCTTGCGGCTGCGGCTGTAGTAGTGCGCCTCGCCGGTCTCGATCGTCCTGCGCAGCGCCTCGGCGTTCATATAGCCCAGCATCAGCACCTCGCCCGAACCGGCCGCGGTGGTGACGCAGGGGATCAGGCCGTGCTCGTCGAACTTCGGCGCCAGTTCATGGCCTTCCTCTACCTGTTCGATGCTCAAGCGCCTGGAAAACTGGACGTCGGACATGGCAACTCTCGATCAAAAACGGGCGTGGATTATACGAGCCTGATCGTCGGCCCTCAGCTGCGGGCGATGGCGCCCTTCATGACGCCTTCGTACGCGCGTATTTCGAGTCTTGCACCCGGCCGGCGTTCAATACTCGCGGCCAGCAAGTGTTCAGCGATGCGCTCGACCGTACTGTCGGTCTCCAGCAGATCCACGCAAGAGGCCGGCAATTCGAGCTCGAACCTGCCCTCCGGCGACTCATACCCGAAGCGGATGCGATCCGGGCGTTGCGCAATCACGTCGTCCCGGGTGCCGAGATAGATGTCGGCCCAGTCCTGCGCAATCTGTTGCTCCAGTTCACTGTCACGCTGACCTTGAGCGCGCACCTCGATTTTCGACCGATGACCATGTGCGATCCGCTGGCAATGACCCTGGTGCTTCTTCAGGCCATGGACATAGTGATAGCTTGGCCCTGCAATGGCTTCCGGCAGCAACTGAAAGCCAACCCGACGGACGCTGGCGGGCACCACGGGACGAACCAGTTGGACCAGATACTCCGCCACAGAATCTGGCTCAATGACCGCGTCCGGCAGACAGGTTACCGCGCAGCGTGGCGACCGATGTTCGATCAGACCGCGGGCCGAAGTGAATTGGACTTCAAGCGATCCGGCGACTTCAGTCAATCGGGTTTCCGGAGCCTTCTCCGGCACCAGCAGCGTATGGTCCATGCTGCCGTCGATAAGACGTTTGAGGCTGCGCTTGACCTCGCCAAAATCCAGCACCATCGACTGGCGGTCGAGTTCGCCCTCCAGTTCCACATGGACGATCCAGCTCTCACCGACGAGACCGCGCTGCGGATCGAGGTAAGCGAAGTCGAGAACGGTGAGTTGTTCGACGAAGAGGATGGTCATGGGGCGAAACGCGGCTGCGGCCCCCTAGCTTAGCGCCCGCTCCGCGAGTGGTTCAGACTGTCGGAGGTTCGAGACAGGCACCGGGAGTGAACATGGGCAAATGGATACTGGCCATTTCGATAGCGCTGATCACGTCCGTGGCGCGGGCCGAAACGGTGGAAGCCTCGGCCGCGGGATTCACGATCCGCCATCAGGTTCTGATCGGAAAACTGAAGCCGGAACAGGTCTGGCCGCTGCTGGTCGAGCAGGTCGGGCACTGGTGGGACAAGGGACATACCTACTCGGGCGATGCACGGAACATGCAGATCGAGGCCGCGCCGGCGGGATGTTTCTGCGAGCACTATGCGGCCGGATCGGTGGTTCATGCCACGGTGATCAACGTGCAGGCCCATCGCCAGCTTCGCTTGTCCGGCGCGCTCGGACCGTTGCAGGAAACCGCGAGCACGGGAATTCTCACCTGGACCCTGACGCCGGTGGAGCAGGGCACCCAGGTGACGCTCGACTATGTCGTGGGCGGTTATCGGCCCGGGGGACTGGCGGAATGGGCGTCGCCCGTCGACGGCGTGCTTGGCATCCAGATGCAAAGGTTCCAGCGCTTTGCGCAGACCGGCAATGCGGAGCCGGTGGCGCCGTGAGCACACGGCTACCCGTTTAGAATCGCGCCCGTTCGCGGCGCGCGCCGCCAGTCTCCCGAGCTTCACCCTCATGTCCACCGTCACCCGCTTCGCGCCCAGCCCCACCGGATACCTCCACATCGGCGGCGCGCGGACCGCGCTGTTCTCCTACCTCTACGCCAAGGCACGCGGCGGCAAATTCCTGCTGCGCATCGAGGACACCGACCGCGAGCGCTCCACCCAGGAGGCGGTGGACGCGATCTTCGAAGGCATGGCCTGGCTGGGGCTGGCCTCCGACTTCGAGCCGATCTACCAGACCCAGCGTTTCGGCCGTTACGCAGAGGTGATGGAGCAGATGCTCGCGGCCGGCACCGCCTACTACTGCTACGCGAGCAAAGAGGAGCTGGACCTGCTTCGTGCCGAGCAGCAGGCACGCAGGGAGAAGCCGCGCTATGACGGCCGCTGGCGACCTGAGCCGGGCAAGGTTCTTCCGCTGCCGCCTACCGGTGTCAAGCCCGTCGTACGCTTCAAGAATCCGGTGGAAGGGCAGGTCGTGCTGAACGATCTGATCAAGGGCGAAATCGTGTTCGACAGCGTCGAACTCGACGACCTCATCATCGCGCGCTCGGACGGCACACCCACCTACAACTTCTGCGTAGTGGTCGACGACATGGACATGGGGATCACGCATGTCATCCGTGGCGACGATCACGTCAACAATACGCCGCGACAGATCAACATCCTCCGCGCGCTCGGTGTCACACCGCCAGCCTATGCCCACGTCTCGATGATCCTGGGCGCCGACGGCGCCAAGCTGTCCAAGCGTCACGGAGCCCTCGGCGTCATGGAGTACCGCGCGTTGGGCTTCATGCCCGAGGCGATGCTCAATTACCTCGTGCGGCTGGGATGGAGCCACGGCGACCAGGAATTGTTCACGCGCGAGGAGATGATGGCGAAGTTCGACTTCGATCACGTCTCGGCCAGCCCCGCGCGCTTCGACATGGAGAAGGCTTACTGGGTCAATCACCAGTACCTGAAGATCACCGACCCGGCGGTGATTGCGCCGGAGTTCAACTGGCATCTGCAGCGCCTGAATGTCGACCCATCGAACGGCCCGGCGCTGACGGCCGTGATCGAGCAACAGCGCGAGCGCTGCCGCACCCTGGCAGAGATGGCCGAGAAGTCGCGTTTCTTCTATGAGGATCTGAGCGGTTACAACGAGAAGGACGCGGCCAAGCATCTCACGGCCAAGGCGGCGCCGGTGCTGGTGGCACTGATGGAGGCCCTCAGTGCAGTGGAGGATTGGCAGTCCGAGGGCTTGCACACGGCGGTTCACGGCGTTGCCGAAAAGCGTGCGCTCAAGCTAGGGGACGTGGCGCAGCCGATCCGCGTGGCCGTGGCCGGGATGGCGGTGTCGCCGCCGATCGACCAGACCTTGGCGCTTTTGGGGCGCGAGCGCAGCCTGGCGCGACTCAAGGCCGCGTTGGAAAAGGCAGTTGGCTAACCCGGTTATTGCGATTCTCCAGGGGTCTCTAACTTTCGGCAGCGATGCGAAAGGAGTAGAATTGTCTGACACTGTCCGACGAGATGTGCGATGAAGGTCGCAGAACACACTCCGCGATACAAGCTGGCGAACCTGCCGGACCGAGTGACTGTGCGGCTCAAGCCGGAGCTGGCTCGGTTGCTCGACGAGGAGCGTCGCGAAAGAGGGCTCAAAGTCACGGAGGTGGTGGAGCAGGCGCTGACCGAGCATTTCGCAAGACGACCGCGCCGCGGCAAGCTGACGCTGATGGAGGCCTTGCAGAAGCATGGCGTGATTGGTGCCGTGGATCTCGGCCCGGACGCCTCTGCCAACTACAAGGTACTGGTCCGTGAGGCCGTCGACAAAAAATATGGTCATCGCTGACGCCGGTTTCTGGGTCGCCGTCTACAACCGCCGCGACCGGGATCATGAGGCGGCGCTGTACGCCGCGGTCCAGTTCGAAGCGGAAGGGTTCATTACCACCCACGCCGTCATCGCTGAAGCCTGTCACCTGCTTTACCAGCGTCAGCACGCCGCCGCGATGCTCCAACTTGTCGAGGCCCTGCGCGACGGCCCGGTCGAGGTGCTGGACATGGATGCCGAAGATCTCCCGAAGATCGCGCGGCTCATGCACAAATATCGCGATTTGCCGATGGACTACGCCGATGCATCCCTGGTGCTGCTAGCCGAACACCTGGGTCATGGCCGGATCCTGACCACCGATCGACGCGACTTCCGCAGCTACCGCTGGAAAAATCAGAACCCCTTTGAAAATCTGCTGGTCCCGAGTTCCTGAGCCGATCATGTCCCTCACCATTACCTTCCCCGACGGCAGCCAGAAGTCTTTTGACGCGCCCGTTACCGGCCTTAGCCTGGCGCAGGGCATCTCGCCGGGTTTGGCCAAGAAGGCCGCGCTGGTTTCGGTCAACGGCGAGCTGTGGGATCTGACCCGTCCCATCGAGCAGGACGCGCGCATCAGCATCGTCACGCGCGACAAGCCCGAGGCGCTGGAAACGATCCGTCATGACGCCGCGCACGTGCTCGCGCAGGCGGTGCAGGAACTGTTTCCGGGGACGCAGATCACCTTCGGGCCTTCGACCGAGTACGGCTTCTACTACGACTTCGCGCGTGCAGAGCCTTTCACTGAAAACGATCTCGAAAAGATCGAGCAGAAGATGCGCGAAATCGTGAAGCGCGATCTGCCGATCACGCGCGAGGTGTGGCCGCACGACGTGGCGGTGAAACACTTCGAGCAGGCCGGCGAGACCTTCAAGGCCGAATGGATACGCGAGGGCATCAAGCCTGACGAGCAACTGACGATTTATCGTCAGGGCGATGCCTGGCTGGACATGTGCCTGGGTCCGCACCTGTCGTCCACTGGCAAGCTCGGCACCGCGTTCAAGCTCACCAAGGTTTCCGGCGCCTACTGGCGTGGCGACGCCAAAAACGCGCAGCTTCAGCGCATCTATGGCTTGGCCTTTGCCAACGACGATGAACTGAAAGCGCACCTGAGAATGCTGGAAGAAGCCGAGAAGCGCGACCACCGCAAGATCGGCCGCGCACTCGACTTGTTCCACTTGCAGGAAGAGGCCATGGGCCAGGTGTTCTGGCATCCCAAGGGCTGGACCTTGTATCGCACGCTCCAGAATTACGTGCGCCAGCAGATCGAGGCCGCGGGTTACGTGGAGGTGAACACGCCGCTGCTGGTGGACCGGCAACTCTGGGAGGACTCCGGGCACTGGGCCAATTACCGCAAGAACATGTTCATCGCCGAAGTCGATGAAGGCGAGGTTGCGGGCGAGCAGCGCAAGTCCGTGCTCGCGGTCAAGCCCATGAACTGCCCCTGCCACGTGCAGATTTTCCGTCAGGGCACGCGCAGCTATCGCGACCTGCCGCTGCGCATGGCCGAGTTCGGCGCCTGTCACCGCTACGAACCCAGCGGGGCCTTGCACGGCATCATGCGCGTGCGCGGCTTCGTGCAGGACGACGCCCACATCTTCTGCACCGAAGAGCAGATCGGCGCCGAGACGGTCGCGTTTTGTGATCTGCTCAAGCGCATGTACAAGGATCTGGGCTTCGAGAGCGTGAGCGTGAAGTTCTCCGACCGGCCGGAGAATCGCGCCGGCGACGACGCCACCTGGGATCGCGCGGAGAATGCGCTGCGCAGCGCGGTTGAAGGAGCCGATCTGCCCTACACCATGAACCCGGGCGAGGGCGCGTTCTACGGCCCCAAGCTGGAGTTCGTGCTGCGCGACGCCATCGGTCGCGACTGGCAGTGCGGCACCCTGCAACTCGACATGGTGCTGGCGCAACGGCTGGGCGCGGAGTACGTGGCGGAGGACGGTTCGCGCAAGCACCCGGTCATGCTGCATCGCGCGGTACTGGGCAGTTTCGAGCGCTTCATCGGCATTCTCATCGAGAACTACGCCGGCGCCTTTCCGATGTGGCTCGCGCCGGTGCAGGTGGTGGTCGCACCCATCGTTTCCGACGCCGATGGCTATGCGGTAGAAGTGCAGGCTGTGCTAAAGCAGGCCGGCCTGCGGGTCGAGACCGATCTGCGCAACGAGAAGATCAACTACAAGATTCGCGAGCACGCCACGAAGAAGATTCCGGTCATTGTGATCGTTGGCCGCAAGGAGGCGGAGGAGCAGACCGTGACCCTGCGCTTCCGTGGCGAGGAGCGGCAGGAGACGTTGCCGCTGTCCGACGCTGCGCATCGCCTCACAAGAGCGTGAACGACCCTCTGGCTGCCGTGATGAGCCCGAGTGGCGGCAAGAATCTCCGACGGGTCCTGGCACTGTTTGTCGTGGGGCTGATGTCGCTCGCAACCACAGCCCCCGCAGCGACGCCGGAATTTTCGGTGCGATGGCAACAGGGTGCCCTGATGGTTGGACGTATCACGCCCGGCACCACAATCCGGTTTGGGGGACATCGCGTGGTCGCCGATGAACAGGGTCGATTTGCACTGGGACTCGGCTACGATGCGCCTGCCACCGTGGTGCTCGACGTCGTGAGCGGGTCGGAGCCTGCCATACGTCATGAATACGCGGTGGATCAGCGGCAGTATGACGTGCAAAAAATCGGCGGCCTGCCCCCGGCCATGGTGGAGCCACCGGCCGATGTGGCGACCCGCATCGAAGACGATCAGCGCCGGGTCGGTGAGGCGCGGACGTTCGATACGCCGCGCCCGGAGTTCGCCTCGGCATTCCGCTGGCCGGTCGCGGCCGAGGTAACGGGCGTCTACGGCTCCAATCGCATCCTCAACGACGTGCCACGCCAGCCGCATTTCGGGATCGACCTGGCTGCGCCCCAGGGCACGAAGGTACATGCGGCTGCGGGCGGCATCGTGCGCCTGGCGGACGCCGACTTGTATTACACCGGAGGCACGATCATCCTCGATCATGGCCGTGGCGTGACCACCACCTACCTGCACCTGTCGAAGCTCGACGTCGTCGTGGGACAGGATGTCAGGCAGGGGGATGTGATCGGCAGGGTCGGCAAGACGGGTCGGGCGACGGGACCGCACCTGTGCTGGCGCGCCAACTGGTTCGACGTACGGCTGGACGCCTCGCTGCTGATGCAAACGCAGCCGGCGAAGAAAGGGGAGATCAAGAAATGAAAACCTTGTTCAAGCTGGTGCTGATTGCTGCCATCGCGGTTGTCGGGCTGGGCGTCTACAAGACGCTGACGCCGCCGGGCGATCTGTATGTCTCGACCCGGGTTTTTGCGGCCTGCCCACCGCGACCGAGCTGCGTGTCTTCCGTCGCAACCGACGACCAGCATCGCGTGGCGGCGCTGGGTTACACCGCCGATCCTTCAACCGCGTTCTCGATGCTGCGCGAAGTGGTGGAGCGAATGGGGGGGCAGATCCAGGACGAGGCGACGGATTACCTGCACGCAGTTTTCGTCTCGCCCAAAATGCGCTATCGCGACGACCTGGAAATGCTGGTGCTGCCCGGAGGCAAGATCGAAGTGCGATCGGCGTCGCGCTTCGGTTACGAGGATTTCGGGGTCAACCGCGATCGTGTGGAAGACCTGAGGCGGGCGTTTGAAGCGATGCCGGCGCCGTGATGAAATCTCAGCCCGGCGGCCACTTCAACGGCCGCCCGGCGATCACGTGCAGATGCAGATGAAACACGCTCTGACCCGCTGCGGCGCCGTTGTTGATCACCAGCCGGAAGGCATCGCCGTACCCTGCATCGGCGGCCACCTTGCTGGCCACCAGCAGCAGGTGACCGAGCAGGGCCTGGTCCTCCGGCACGGCGTCGCACAGGCGTGGCATCGGCTTGCGCGGAATCACCAGCAGGTGCAACGGCGCGGTGGGATTGATGTCCTTGATGACGACACAACGCTCGTCCTCGAACACCAGGCTCGCCGGAATTTCGCGGTCGATGATTTTCTCGAACAGGGTCTTGGCCATGTGCAATTCTGGAAACTGAACGGATCGTGCGAGTGTAAGCGATGAGGCCGGCGGCGCTGCGCGGTTAGGATTCGTCCCCATGAGCTTCGATGCGCTGCCGGACTATCGACCCCTGACGGTCTACAAGCGCCTGCTGCGCTTCACTGCGCCGCACTGGCGCGTGTTCATCCTCGCGACCCTGGGCATGGCCGCGGCAGCAGCCACCGAAGTCGGTTTCATGAGTCTGATGAAGCCGCTCCTGGACGGCAGTTTCGTGAAGCGCGATCCGGAAATCATCCGGCTCATGCCCTGGGCGATCGTCGGCCTGTTCATCCTGCGCGGCGCGTCTTCGTTCGCCGCGAGTTACGGCATGTCCTGGGTCGCGCGCCAGGTGGTGAAGACCTTGCGCGCCCAGTTGTTCGATCACCTGCTGGCGATGCCGACACGGTTCTACGATCGCATCAGTTCGGGGCACCTGATTGCGCGGCTGACCTACCACGTCGAACAGGTGGCCGAAGCGGTGACGACGGCGCTGACCACCGTCATCAAGGACGGCCTGACGGTGTGCGGCCTGATCGGGCTGCTGTTCTGGCTCAACTGGCAGCTCGCGGTGTTCACCCTGATCGTGGCGCCGATCATCGCGCTGATCGTGCGCACCGTGTCGCGCCGGTTCCGCAACATCTCACGGCGCATTCAGGACAACATGGGCATCGTCACCCAGGCGGCCGAGGAGACCATCGGCGGCCAGCGCGTGGTGAAGATCAGCAACGCGCAGTCCTTCGAGCGCGACCGCTTCGAAGAGATCAACGAACGTGCGCGCTGGCTGGCGATGAAGAACGTCGCCACCAAGTCGGGCAGCGACGCGCTGATCCAGTTCATCGCCGCCTGGGCTGTCGCCGCGATCGTCTATTTCGCCACCCAGCCGGACATGCTGGAACGCATTTCGCCCGGAACGTTCGTGGCGTTCATGGGCGCCATGCTGGCGCTGATGAATCCGGTGCGCGCGCTGTCCAACGTCAACGAAAAACTCCAGCGCGGCATCTCCGCCGCCACCGATCTGTTCAAGCTCATGGCCGAAGAACGCGAACCGCAGGGCGGGGTGGTCGAACTGGCGCGCGCGCGCGGCGAAATCGAGTTTCGCGACGTGCGCTTTCGCTATCGTGCGGAGATGAGCGAGGCCCTGCGCGGCGTGTCGGTGAAGATCGCGCCTGGCCAGACCGTTGCGTTCGTCGGAAGGTCGGGCTCGGGAAAATCCACGCTGCTGTCGCTGCTGCCGCGCTTCTACGATCCCGACGAGGGCGTGCTGACCCTCGATGGCCACGACCTGCGCGACTATCCGGTCGCCTCTCTGCGCGCGCAGATCGCACTGGTGGATCAGCAGGTGCGGCTGTTCAACGGCAGTCTGGCGGACAACATCGCCTACGGCGCGCAGCCGCCTCCGTCCGAGGAGCGGATCGTCGAGGCCGCTCGCGCGGCGCACGCCTGGGAGTTCATCGAGAAATTGCCGCAAGGTCTGGCCACCGCGATTGGCCCCAACGGCGCGCAACTCTCCGGTGGACAGCGCCAGCGCATCGCCATTGCACGCGCGCTGCTCAAGGACGCGCCGATCCTGATTCTCGACGAGGCCACCTCGGCGCTCGACACCGAGTCGGAACGGCTGATCCAGGCCGGGTTGGAGCGGCTCGTGATGGGACGCACGACCCTGGTCATCGCCCATCGGCTATCCACCATCCAGAAGGCCGATCTGATCGTGGTGATGCAGGACGGTCGCGTGATGGAGCAGGGCCGGCACGAGGCGCTGCTGGCGCGAGATGGACTGTACGCGGCGCTGCATCGCATGCAGTTCGACGATCCGGCGTGACGATGCTGCGCTGGCTGGAGCAGCGTTGGTACACGCCCGAGCCCTCGCCGGTGCTGCTGCGGCCGCTGGCCGCGATCTACGGATCGATCGCCACCGCACGACGCCGGCGCTTGACCGGCAAAGCCCCGGCCCTGGCCTGTCCCGTCATCGTGGTCGGCAACATCAGTCTGGGCGGCACGGGAAAGACCCCGTTCGTGATCTGGCTGGTCGAGCGGCTGCGGGCCTGGGGTCATCGACCGGGTGTGATTTCGCGCGGTTACGGGGGTCACGCATCGGGCTATCCGCTGCGCGTCCGACATGATTCGGACCCGGCGCAGGCCGGCGACGAGCCGGTACTGATCGCCTGGCGCACCGGTGTGCCGGTGATGGTGGACCCGGACCGGGTGCGCGCCGCCTGCGCGCTGATCGAAACCGGCGAAGTCAACGTCCTGGTCGCGGACGACGGTCTTCAGCACTACCGTTTGCAGCGCGGACTGGAGATCTGCGTTGTCGATGGTCGGCGCGGTCTGGGCAACGGCGACTTGCTGCCCGCCGGGCCTCTGCGCGAAGCGGCCACGCGCCTGGATGAGGTGAACCTGGTGGTGGCCAACGGCGGCGGTTTCCGCGCGCCGCGAACGCCGACCCTGGACATGCGGCTGGTCACGGATTCGGTCGTGGCGCTGCGAGGCGGGGGGGTGATCAGTGTGGGGCGCTTCGTCGGCCGGAGGGTTCATGCGGTGGCGGGGATCGGACACCCGCCGCGCTTCTTCGACATGCTCGCGGCGCGCGGCATCGAAGTCATTCCGCATCCATTTCCGGACCACCATGCCTACACAGCCGGCGACATCACATTTGGCGATGCGCTGCCCGTGCTGATGACCGAGAAGGACGCCGTGAAATGCCGCGTCTTCTCCGGATCGCGGCACCACGCCGTCCCGGTGAGTGCGAGCATCGACGCGGCCGACGAAAACCTTGTGCAACAATCTATAACCTCCCTGAAATTCTGATCGCCATGCTCGACAAGCGCCTGCTCGACATCCTCGTCTGCCCCGTCACCAAGGCCCCGCTGGAATGGCGCGCCGACCGCAACGAACTCTGGTGCCGTGCCTCGCGCCTGGCCTACCCGATCCGCGACGGCATTCCGGTGATGCTCGAAGACGAGGCTCGCCCGCTGGACGAAGCCGAACTCAAGAAATAAGTAAATGAGCTTCCCGTTCAAGGTCGTCATCCCCGCGCGCCTGGGCTCCACCCGGCTGCCGCGCAAGGTCTTGCGCGAGGTCGCGGGCAAACCGGTGGTGCGCCATGTCTGGGAAGCGGCGCGCGCCAGCGGCGCGGAGCAGGTGATCATCGCCACCGATGACGAGTCGGTCGCCTACGCCGCGCGCGCGTTCGGCGCAGAGGTGCGGCTGACCGCGGTGACCCACAATTCGGGAACCGATCGCATCAACGAAGTCGCGCGCGCCGAGGGCTGGGGTGCGCGCCAGATCGTGGTCAATCTGCAGGGTGACGAACCCCTGATGCCACCCGCACTGGTTCGCGACGCGGCCGAGCTTCTCGACGCCGATGCAGCGGCCGATATCGCCACCCTGTGTCATCCGCTGCACTCGGCCGAGGACTGGCTCAATCCCAACGTGGTCAAGCTCGTGCGCGACCGGCGCGGCTACGCGCTGTATTTTTCGCGCGCACCGCTACCGTGGAAGCGCGACCCGGTTTCCGCGCTCAATGCCGCAGCCCACATGCCGGCGGATCTGGCGTACCGGCACATCGGCTTGTACGCGTACCGGGTCGGCAGCCTCGCGCAATTCAGCGAGTTTCCGGCTTCGGAACTGGAACAGTGCGAGGCGCTCGAACAACTGCGTGCCCTCACGCACGGATTTCGCATCAAGGTGGGCGTTACGCTGGACCCGCCACCGCGGGGGGTCGATACCGAGGAGGATCTACTGGCGGTGGCGGCTTATCTGAGTAGAAAGTAGAGGTCGCGCCGTGGTGGAAGCGCTTCGCTTATCCACCTTACGTGAGACCGCTGGGGTGGATAAGCGAAGCGCATCCATCGGGCCGATCGAGGGCCCGCGGGTGGCGCACCATTGCTGTTTGATCAAAAGGAGAATGAGATGGCCATCGACTTCAGTCTCAGCGCCGAACAGCAGGCCCTTCAGGCCGGTGCCCGGGCCTTCGGGCGCGACGTTCTGTCCAAGGTCAAGACCGCCATCGCGGCCCACGAAAAACCCGAGGACCGCTTCTACGCCACGCAGCCCTTCTACGCCCAGATGGCGCAGGCCGGCTTCGTCCATGCGCTGATCCCCAAAGCTTATGGCGGCGCCGGATTTCCGACGGTGGATTTCGCCATAGCGGCCGAGGAACTCGCCGCGGTGGACATCAACGTCCCTACGACCCTGCTCGGAACGGGGCTCGGGCTGGAGCCGCTATTGCAGTTTGGTAGCGACGAGCAGAAGCGCCGGTTCCTGCCGGATTTTCTGGAACGCCCGGCGGACCGTCTTGCGGCCTTCGCGTTCACCGAAGTCAGCGGTGGGTCCAATTTCGACTGCCCCGACCCGGCTTTCGGCGTGCAGACGTTCGCACGGCGCGAAGGCGACGAATGGGTGATCTCCGGCAAAAAGCACTACACCACCAATGGCAGCGGCTGGGATGGCAAGGGCGCGCACCTGCTGACCGTGGTCTGTCGTACGGACCCCGCCAAGCCGCCGCAGGAATCGCTGGCCGTGATCTGCGTGCCCGGACACACGCCCGGTGTCGAAGTCGTCGGATTTCTCGACACGGTCGGCCATCGCGCCGTGGTCTCGCCGCGCATCCATTTCAACGAGGTGCGGGTGCCGGCATCCAATCTGCTCGGAAAGCCCGGCGATGGCGCGCGGATCTGTGCGGGCGCCTTTTCCTGGACCGCGGCCCTGATCGGCGCGGCCTGCACCGGCGTGATGCGGGCAGCGTTCGACGTCGCCTTCGAGTTCGCGAAGACGGACCGGCGCAGCGGCAGTGTGCCGGTGATCGAGCACCAGAACGTTGGCTACATGCTCGCCGACATCAAGATGCGCATCGAGGCGGCGCGCTATCTCACCTGGAAAGCCTGCCACTACCTCGACACCACCGATCGCGCCGGCGACGAACTGGCGATCATGACCAAAATCCACACCTCGGAGTTGTGCGTGCAGGTGGTGTACGACGCGATGCGCCTGGTCGGCGTGGACAGCTACACCGATCTGACGCCGCTGGCCGGCTTGATGCAGGACGCGTTGTGTTTCCCGCTCTACGACGGCGGCAACATGGGCGTGCGGCGCAGGCAGTTGCACCGACTGTTCCGCACGCCGGGGTATGACCCGATGGCGGCCGCAGAGGGTCGGGTGCAGCGTCCGCAGAGCTGAGCCCAAGCAGAGGAGTCAACGGAACAGGATCGCTGCCTTGGCCACGGTGATCCAGACGCCCCAGGCGAGCGGTACTCCCACGAACAGCCATGCGATCCATACCAGCGGGTTCAGGTGGCCGGGCCGGGTCGTGGAGGCGACGGCGCTGGCTTGGTCTGGCGCAGCCTCGTGAGCAAGCTTGCGCGCGGCTTCGAGTTCGCCATCACTCATGAAATGACGCGATGCGACCGGCTTCACCAGAAGGTTGCAGAGGAAGCCGAGAACCAGTAGCCCGGCGAGGATGTAGAGCGTCGTGTCATAGGCCTGCGCCTTGGCGACTCCGCGGTCGAGCTGATACTCGCGAATGTAGTTGACGATCACCGGGCCCAACACGCCGGCCGTGGCCCAGGCAGTGAGCAGTCGGCCGTGGATGGCGCCGACGAACTGGGTGCCGAACATGTCGGCGAGGTAGGCCGGAATGGTCGCGAAGCCGCCACCGTACATCGACAGGATAACGCAGAACACCGCGACGAACAGCGCCACGCTACCGGCGTGTCCCGCAGTGGGGGCGAGTGCGTACAGCGCCATGCCAAGCGCGAAGAACACGAAATAGGTGTTCTTGCGGCCGAGGCGATCCGAGAGCGAGGCCCAGAAAAACCGGCCGCCGATATTGAACAGGCTCAGCAGGCCGGTAAAACCGGCGGCGATGGCAGCGATTTCCATCAACTGCGCTTCGCTGAGCGTGTTGAAGGCCGCGTCGACGCCGATCAACCTGCCGCCGAAGACTTCCTGCAACATCGGCGAGGCCATGCCGATCACGCCGATGCCGGCACTGACATTGAGACACAGCACGCCCCAGATGAGCCAGAACTGCGGTGTCCTGTGTGCCTGTTTCAGATGCACGTGCCTGATCGTGATCATGGCGTTGTGGGTGCCGTCCTTCGGGGGCGTCCAGCCCAAGGGCTTCCAGCTCTGCGGTGGGATGCGATAGCCCAGCGCGCCGATGATCATGAACACGAAGTAGATCGCCGCCAGCGCGAGGAAGGTCTGCCAGACACCGACCGACGTGGGTGTGGCGAAGAAGCCCATCAGGTGATTGGCCAGCGGCGCGCCAATCATCGCGCCACCACCGAAGCCCATGATCGCCATGCCCGTGGCCATGCCGCGGCGATCGGGAAACCACTTGATCAGCGTCGACACCGGAGAGATATAGCCCAGGCCGAGGCCAATCCCACCGATGACGCCGGAACCCAGCCACATCAACCCTATCTGATGCAGATACACGCCCAGTGC
Source organism: Panacagrimonas sp. (assembly GCA_052387695.1). Classification (GTDB taxonomy): domain Bacteria; phylum Pseudomonadota; class Gammaproteobacteria; order Nevskiales; family Nevskiaceae; genus Panacagrimonas. The sequence goes on from JBQTIX010000041.1 coordinate 18,851, forward strand.
CGAGATCACCAGCCCGCCGCACCAGCACACCGCTGAGACCAGGCCGGCTTTGCGCGGACCTGCGCGCTCCAGCCAGCCGCCCCAGAGCGCAGCGGAGGATCCGAGGAAAACGAAGAACAAGGTATACATCCAGCCGAGCTGGCTGACTTTCCAGTCGCAGTCCGTGCGCGTCATCAACTCGAACCAGTCGAGACCGGCCGGGCAGTCCACCGACTGGGTGATGCCGACCGCCTTCGACAGTGGCAGCCAGAAGACCGAGAACCCGTACGCCATGCCGATGCAAAGGTGGATGCACAGCGCGGCCGGAGGCACCAACCAGCGCGAGTAGCTGGTGTCCGCCACGGTCCTTTCCTTGGCGAGGAAATTCGCCAGGACATATCCACCATAACCCGCAGTCGCGGAACCTCCGGTCATCATTGCTCTCCCTGGACGCCTGACCCTGAGTGGAGGAATTCTGCCCTGCGGCCGACCTGTTCTTCCGTCCCGCGCATGGGCGGGAAGCTTGCCCTCAGGTAGGCGTGCGGTCTGGAGCCGCAGTCAAAGTCTGACACGTCCCGGACTGCATTCCTGACTTACAGGCTTTGCCTGCGGAGTGTAGGGCCGCAACCCGTTCCTGCCACCGCTCCAATTCGCGTTCATACAGGTTGAACACGCAGTTCGGGCAGTCGCTGCGGCAGCAGTCCTCGTCGCGCGGAGGCTGCGGGCGAGGAGGAAGCGGATCGGCTGTTGCAGTCATGCGACAAAGGTAGCGCGCACGGGTGTTCCGTGCACGCAACCCAGTCGTCCCCGGGCCGGATGGGGCCGGCCGCGCCCAGGACAGGGCTCAGCCGCGAAACGGCATCGTATCGAAGTAATCGCGCCAAGCCGCGATCCTGCCGTCGCGAATCTCGAAGACGCCCATCAGGCGAAGGGTCACGAGGCGCTTGCCGTCGACATCACAGAGGTGATCGATGCGCTCGGTCAGGACGATGTTGCCCGCGACGACGATGTTGACCATTTCCAGGGACAGGCGGGCGAAACCCATTTGGGCGTTGAAGTTTTCCATCAGGGCCTTGGCCGCCGCGGGACCTGTCGAATGTGTGAGCGCCACGTTCTCGTAGACGCAGTCCGCGGTGAAGTACTCGTCCAGCGCCGTCCGGTAACCAAAGGCGGGTTCCCAGGCTTTGAGAAAGTCGGTGACGATTTGCGTTGCACTGCGCATGAGGCTGCTCCCGTGAGGTGAGGTAAACGATCGGGTCGTCAGGATGCTCTGACCGGGTCGCACGCATTCCGCGGGGCGACGCAAGGCGCCCCGCGGTATGTCCCGACCCGCCTGCTTCAGTCCTGCTGACCCGCCCGGATGCCGAACCGCAGGGGTTCGGTCAACGCCTCATGCGCGCCCATGTCCGGGCCGGTGCCGGTCCACGAGGTCAGGAAGTTGGGGATAGGGGTCCCCACGTCTGCGCCGGGGCTGCCGGTATCGAGCGCGAAGTTGCCGCTGAGCGTGGCGCTGTTCAATCCCCAATCCGGAGTCATGACCGGCGCGGCAAACACGCCGTGGGCCTCCTGCGGACTGGAGAACAGGCTCCGGCCATTAAGCAGGTCGAAGTCGAACGATATGTTCTGACCGAAGCGCTCGTAGATGCTGTACGAACCCGTATTTCTCACCTGCATCACGTTGTTTCGCGTGCGGATATTCTTGAACCGCTCCGGCTCGCTGAGCTCGCTCAGGAAACTGGAGACCGTGTCGCCCTGTCCGGCCCTCGGCTTGAGGGCCGTGTTGTTGAACAGGTAGACGCGTCCTCCGCCGCGATCCATAGCGCCGGAGCCGAAATTGCGCTGGGTGATCCAGGGACCGGGGCGTGAATTCGCCGGCCCGGACGCGCTGGCGTGGCTCAGGTTCTTCCAGATGTACAGCGGTCCGCCCATCAGTGGCGCGATGCTGAATGGAACATAGACCTTGTCCAGATAGTTGCCCCAGATTCGGACATTGCGATTGCCTCCCGCCGTGTCGATCCCTTCGTCCCAGCAATGCGAAATGAAGTTGCCGTGGATGTCGGCGTCGAAGCCGGTGAAGCGGTCGCTGGAGTAGTTGGTGACGCCCCCCATCCCATCCGCGAAATAGTGAGTCGAGTCGGAATAGATCTCGTTGTAGCGGATGACCAGCCCTTCCCGCGTGTTTCTGAACGTGATGGCCTGGGGACCGGCGGGCTCGGACGAGCTTCCATGTCGCTCCTCCCAGCTATTGGCATCCGTGCTGGGGTGATGCAGGCGGTTCCGCTGGATGGTGATCCGGCTCAGCGCGGTCTTGTTGGTGGCGTAAATGGCGGAATCGTTAAGGCGGCCGAACGCGGAATTCAATGGCGAGCGGCTGCCCCAAGCACTGACGTCCAGGTCCTCGATCACCACATCATTGATGATCGCGTTGGAGCCGTCGTTCTTGCCCAGCAGGATTCCGTGCTTGGCGGCGCCTCTCAAGGTCACCCCGCGAACGATGACATAACTGCCCTCGATCACAATGTTGTAGTCGCGATTCTTGGCCACGTCGATCGTCGCGGTCGAATCCGCCGCGGCGGTGTAAAGCACGTAACCCGAGGGTGTGCCCGATTCGGTGATGACCAGGGTCTGGTTGGACGTGGTGGGCAGGGTCACGGTGCGGGCGATCGGAAACTCGTCGCTGCGCGTCCGCGCAGTGAAAGTCCGTCCGGTCCCGTCGTCCAGGGTGATTTGGATCTCGTAGCTCTGGTTCGGTCGCAGATGCACCAGGCTGCCGCGGTACTCGCGCCAACGGGCGTCGTACCAAAGCGGGAGTCCGTCCTGCCATTCCGCCGCGCCACTTTCGCGGAACTGGACCTGCGCGTCGTCGTCATCCGGTGACACGGGGGCCGCGGCTGTCCAATAAAGGCCGATGCTCTCGTAGTTCGACACGGCCACCGGATCGGGCCCGTCCCCGGGAGGTGGGGGAGGCGGTGGCGGTGGCGGTGGAGGCGGTGGGGGAGGTGGAGGCGGTGGCGGGGGAGGCGGAGGTGGGGGAGGCGGAGGTGGGGGAGGCGGCGGTGGTGGGGGAGGCGGCGGGGGAGGCGGCGGTGGAGGCGGTGGCGGTGGGGGTGGTGGGGGCGGAGGTGGTGGGGGAGGAGGCTCTGCCGTCAAATATGCATCGACGCCAAACTCCATCGGAGGCGTCGACGCCTCGTGCGCCCCGATATCCGGCGCGTTGCCCATCCACGCGGTCACGAAGTTGGGAATACGCGTCCCCCGATCGTATCCGGGACTGTTGGAAGCCAGCGAAAAAATCCCGGTGCGATTGGCATCGTCGAAGCCCCAGCCGGACGCCATGACCGGGGCTCCCCTGACGCCGTTGCGTTCGTGCAGCGACAACAAGGACACCTGGATCCTGCCATTGAACAGATCGAAGTTGAACAGGACGTTCTGACCGAAGGCCTCGAGGATGCTGAAGGCGTTCGTGGTCTTGACCTGCATGATGTTGTTCAGCGTGCGGATGTTCTTCAGCCGGTCCAGAAGGCTGGTTTCACCGATGAACTGGTTGGGTCCGATGCCTTCTCCAGGCTTGGGCTTGAGCGCGGTGTTGTTGAAGATATACATGCGTCCGCCACCCCAGTCACGCGACCCGGACGCCACATTGCGAGTCTTGACCCAGGCACCGTTGCGCTGGTTTTGCGGTCCCGAAGACATTGAATACGTGACGTTTTTCCAGATGTAAAGAGGGCCGCCCTGGTTCGGTGCCACGCCGAACGGGACGAAAATCTTGTCGATGTAATTGCCCCAGATCCGGACGTTGCGATTGCCGCCTTCGGGTTCGATGGCGTTATCCCGGACGTGCGTGATCAGATTCCCGTAGATATCGGCATCGCGGTTGGGAAACCCGGTGGTCGAGAAGTTGTTGACCGACCCCATGGCATCGTTGAAGTAATGGGCCGCGTCGGAGTAGATCTCGTTGTAACGGATCACCAGGCCGCTTTCGGCCGTGCGCACGGTGATGGCTTGCGGGCCGTTCGGATGAAGGTTCCCGGCGTTGCGTTCTTCCCAACTGTTGGCGGTGGTGCTGGGATGGTGCAGCTTGTTGCGCGAAATGGTCAGGCGGCTGACCGAGGTCCGGGCGCTCGCATAGACCGCTGAATCCAGATTGCGGCCAAACCTGGCGTCGGTCTCGGAGCGGCTGCCCCAATCGCTGATGTCGTTGTTCTCGATCACGATGTCGCTGAGCGAACTGCCGGAGGGGCTGACTGCCTCGATGAAGACCCCATGCTGCCGCGCACCCATGAGCCTTACGTCGCGGACAATCACATAGCTGGCTTTGATGAAGACGTTGTACTCCGCCTGCTTGTTGACATCGATGGTCGCGGTCGATCCGGGAGCGTGCGTGTAAAGCACATAGCCGGACGGCGAGCCGGACTGCGTGATGGTCAGGGTCTGATTCGAGTTCGCCGGCAGGTACACGGTGCGCGCGATCGGGTAGTCGTCGCTCCGGGTGGACGCCGTCAGGGTCTGGGACGTGCCGTTGTCGAGCGTGATCCGGATGTCGTAGCGCTGACCGGGCCGAAGGTGCACCAAGCTACCGCGGTACTCGCCATCGCGACGATCGAACCATAGCGGCAGGCCGTCCTGCCAGTCGTCGCTTCCGCTCGGACGAAATTCCACCTGAGCGTCCTCGTCGCCATCGGCCGGGGAGGGAGCAGCCGCGCCCCGCCAGTACAGGCCGATACTCTCGTACGTGGGAACCGCGACCGGGTCATCCGCCGACACGGCGAAAGGCGACAACAGGATGGCGCAAGCGACGATCAACGTCGCGATTTTTGACGGATACATCGGTTGGCTTCCCCCACGGAAGACTGAACAAAATTGCGAATAGGGGAAGCGCAACGCCCGAGACTCTAGCGGTCCTCAGGGTGATGATGTGACCAAGCCGTACTCCCCCTGAAACGGAGCCTAACGAATGGTCTAAGGAAATAAAAGATGATCCGATATTCATGAGCTTGCAAGTACCAGAGTCACAAGTCAGGTATCGAGCAAGGAATCAGGAAAAAACGCCGAAGAACAAAAGGCTAGCTGCATGCCAAACCGCGTCTGGGTCCCGGATTGCAATATCTATTTGCGTTGGCCTGGTAGGGGGCCGGGTGTGGCGTCGGCGTCGTTTCGCGCAAATTGGGACCGTTTCTTGCCTCAACGGCAGGACTTGGACCGGATGCGTCGGCTACCGCCAGAGTCTGTCAGTGCCGCGGCGGGCGCGTCCGGTCTCGGGAAATCGTCTCGATATCGACGGCGTCGCCGCTTCCGCCAAAGCTCAGGATCTGCCCGGACGCGACGACGCCGCTTCAAAAATCCGTTCTGCATTGGCCGCGAGGAAATGACGGAAGATCAGCGGACGGCCATCGTCGCGCCACTGCGCGTCACCAAAGCGGTTGATCGCCTGATTGCGCTCGATGATCTCGACGAATTGCCTCTCGGTCATGGCGATTCCGAATTGACGGTCGGCCTCGCGGACCGCGGTCGCCTGAGGCACGGCCAGCGTCGCAGTCTGGCGCAACGGCGTGCCGGGCCCGCCCTGAATCTCGGACAGCATGGAGAAGCCGCGCTCGAGCATCACCGTGACCATCGCTTCGATGTCGCCAAAGCCGGCCGCGTGAACGTCGAGCGTGATGTGGTTGAAATCCGCTCCCAGGGCCAGTGCGCTTGCCGCCTCACCGGAGATCGTGGCGACGGCATCCAGGGTCGAACGCCACAGTGGCGGCCCGGCACGCGTCATCAGTCCGTGCAGAAGCAGATCGATGAACCGGTCGGCCTGGACAGAGTCGAGTCCGCCGTCGCGCGCCGCTTGCGCAATCAGCGCGTCGAGCGGCGCGTGGTCACCTGCCGCTGCCTGTTCCTCAGTGTCCTGGCGGATCAACTCCGCAATCGCAGCAGGATAGGCGGCGAGATCGATCTGTGAGACGAACAGCTTGAATTCGTCCGCGTCTTCGCCGATCACCTGCAGATCGAAGCTCCGGAGCTTCTTGGCCGGGAACTCGTATTCACGTTCACGGCGCAGGCCCATCACGTTGGCGGCGCGCTCGATCCGGGCACACACCGCCGGGTCGGCCGTGCGGATGGCGCCGTGATCGTTGTGGAATCCGCCGCCGCGTCCGGTCACCAGTTTTCTAAGCGTCACGAAATCCGGCACCTGGCCGGCAAATTTTGCCGTCGCCGCGTCGACGAACCGCGCGCGAATCCCGGCCGGCGTCAGGCGCACCGGAGGCCTCTCAAGCCTGCGATTGTGACCAGGCCGCCATGCGCTTCTGCATCTCCTCCGGGTCGACGTCTTCGACATGCGTCGCCAGAGTCCATTTGTGTCCGAACGGATCGACGATCGTGCCCGAGCGATCGCCATAGAACTGATTTGCCACCGGCCTGTCCACCTTGCCCCCGGTCTTGACCGCGAGATCGAACGCCGCATCTACGTCCGGCACATAGATCATGAAACCGCAGGTCCCGCCGCCCCGCGATTTGGGGCTCATCGCATCCATCTCCGGCCACTCGTCGGAGAGCATCACGGTCGAATCACCGATCCTGATTTCAGCATGACCGATCTTGTCACCCATCGGCAGACGGAACAGTTCGCTTGCGCCGAAAGCCCCGACATAGAAATCGATCGCAGCAGCGGCGTTGTCGACGATGAGATAGGGCGTGACACTGTGGTAGCCCTCGGGGATGGGTTTGGCGTTCATGGATTTGCTCCACATCGGATAGGGAGCGGCAATCTACACCCGGAGCGGTGACGCGGGCGTGGCGACACGGGACGATGAGTCCGACTGCAGGACCGCCTGGGGAAGGTCTGTACAGGTTCGATCCGGCTCGTAGGTCGGTTCAAGCCGAAGGCGGACCCGACGCGCACCGCGAGCACAAGGTGCTCGCGTCCGGGTATCTCCGCCGGACTTCGCTCAGCCCGCCCGCAGCGCCTCCGCCACCGGCAGCCGCGCGGCCCGCACTGCGGGAAACAGCCCGCCGAAGAATCCGATCACGCAGGCCCAGACGACGCCCTGCCAGAGCAGGTCCGGTGTCACGCGGAATGCAAACGCGACCTGGCTGAAGGTCTGGAAGTTGAGCGTGGAGACGGTGTAGCCGTTGAACACGACGTAGGCGATTCCTGCACCGAGCACGGCGCCGATCAAGGCCAGCAACACGGCTTCGATCAGCACCGAAATCACTACCGGCACGGCGTTGAATCCGATCGCACGCAAGGTCGCGATCTCGACGCTACGGGTGGCCACCGCCGCGTACATGGTATTGAGCGCACCGAACACGGCACCGATGCCCATGATCGTCGCCACCGAGTAGCCGAGGTAGGTGATGAATTTTTCCAGGCCGACGGAGCGCGAGGCGTAGTAGTCCGGCTCGCGCTGCACGCCCACGTACAGCCGCGGATCGGTGGTGATGCGGTCCTTGAAGGCTTGCAGGGTCTCGGGCGAGCCGTCTTCGAGTTGCGCGGTCACGGTGGCGTAGAACGTGGAGCGCAGCGCCGAATGCAGGCTGCTCACGTCCACCCACAGCTCGGACTCGTGCACGTCGCCGCCGGTGTCGAAAATACCGACCACGGGCCAGGCGCCATCGCGCACCTCGACGCTGTCGCCAATCTCCAGGCCCTCGTACTGGTCGTAGGCGCTGCGCCCGACGACGACCTCGCGCTTGCCCTCCTCGAACATCCGGCCGGCGATGATCTTTGCTTCCGGCCGCACGCGCAGCACGTCGGGCGTGGTGCCGCGCACGACCACGTTGGCACCGGTGTTCTCGCCGCGCTTGGCGACATCCGTGAGGATGTAGCGTTCGGCGATCGCCAGCGGCTTGCCGTCGGCGTCCTTCCGGATACCGGGCAGCTCGCGCAGGATGTTCCAGGTCTCGACGTTGAACACGCTGGCCAGTTCGTCGTTGGAGCCAGCGCGGAGAATCATCGCGCGGTCGGTCTTGCCGGTGGACGCCAGGGTGATGCGGAAGCCCTCGGCCATCGCCAGCAGGGCGACCAGCACGCCGACCACGCCGCCGATGCCGACGACGATCACCAGCGAGGTTCCGAGACGTCCCGGTATGGTCCGCAGGTTCATGCCGGTCACGGCGAAGATCTGCTTGAACATTTCAGTGACCTCCCAGCGCGTTGACGATGTCGAGCCGCATGGCGCGCCGCGCCGGCAGCGCGCCGACCAGCAGCGCCAGCACGGAAGCGATCCCGATGCCACGCAGCACCGCATCGCCTTGCAGCTCCATCGCCGAGAAGCCGGCCGGGAGATTGGGCGCAATCACCGGGATCAGCACAGCCGCGAGCGCGATTCCAAGCCCCGCCGAGAGCAGGCACATCAGGCCGGACTCGGCCAGCACCAGCGCCAGCACCTGGCCGTCCTTGAAGCCGATGGTCTTGAGCACCGCCAGCTCCGGCACGCGCTCGCGCACGCTCTGCATCATGGTGTTGCCGGTCAGCATCAGCAGGGTGAACAGCACCGCGCCCATGATCGAGCTGATCAGGAAACCGATGTCGCCCATCTGCTTGATGAAACCCTGGTTGAATGCCTTCTCGGTCTGGGTCTTGACCGGGTTGGGCGAGTTGGCGAACAGCGCGTCGATACGGCTGGAGACCGCGGCCATCTGCGAAGGATCGCTCACCCGCGTGATGAACCAGCCGACCGTGCCTTTGCCGAACTGGCGCGCCTCGTCGAAGTAATCGTGGCGGAACAGCATCATCTCCATCTGCCCGCGTTCGGCCGCGGTGGCGCCGTCGAAGATGCCAACCAGGTCCAGCTCCCAGGCGCTGTTGTCCGCGGATTTGGGCCAGATGGTGGGCTGGAGCGGAATCTTGTCGCCGATCTTCCAGCCGAACTTGTCGGCCAGGGTCTTGGCCACGATCGCACCGGTGCGGGTGTTGCGCAGGGCCTCGCGCTGTTCCGGCGCGATCAGGATCTCGGGGTAGAGATCCAGATAGGTTTCGGTGTCAGACGGAAACTGAGCGAAGAAATTGCGCTCGGACTGGTAGACGCCGCCGAACCACGACGCATGCGTCGCCGCTGTGACGCCGTCCACGTTCTTGATCTGCTCGTAATAGGCATAGGGCAGGACCTGGGTCAGCGAATACTTGCCGGTGGTCACCAGACGGTCCGCGCCGGAGACTTCCACGCCGCTGTTGATGGCCGTGTTGAAGGCTTGCAGAAGGCCGAACAGCAGGAAGGAAACCACGATCGACAGGCCGGTGAAGATGGTGCGCGGCTTGCGGCGCCACAGCGCGGCCCAGAGCAGGGGGAGGTATTTCATGGCGGCTACGGGGTCTGGCGATTTTCGGTATACGACGGTCGCGGGCATGGCCCGCTTCTACACATGTCGCATTCCGCAGGAGCGGGCCATGCCCCCGACAGTCGCTTGAATCGACCTGCGAGGGGCGGGCAAAGAAGCTGAATGTTCACGCGGCCACCTGTTCCACCAATTGCCCCTTGTCGAGGTGCAACTGATGCGTTGCAAATTCTGCCGCCTTGGGATCGTGCGTCACCATCACGATGGTCTTGCCGTGTTCGCGGTTGAGCATCTGCAACAGCCCCAGAATCTCGTCTGCCGTTTTTCGATCGAGATCGCCGGTCGGCTCGTCGCAGACCAGCAGGGTCGGGTCCGCCACCAGCGCGCGGGCGATCGCCACGCGCTGCGCCTGTCCACCGGAGAGCTCGCTCGGCTTGTGCCGGGCGCGATCCGCCAGGTCGACGACTTTCAGCGCGGTCTCGACGTGCTTTGCCCGCTGCGCGGAGGACAGCTTGGTCAGCAGCAGCGGCAGTTCCACGTTGCGCGCCGCGGTGAGCACGGGAAGCAGGTTGTAGAACTGGAAGACGAAGCCGACGTGCCGCGCACGCCAGGCCGCGAGTCCACCGGAACTGAGCTTTTCCAGTCGTTCTCCGCCTACCGTCACGCTGCCGTTGCTAGGCCGGTCCAGCCCGCCGATCAGATTCAGCAAGGTCGTCTTGCCGGAGCCGGAAGGCCCCATCAGGGCCAGGAAATCGCCCTGGCCGATGGACAACGACAGGTTCTCCAGCACCTCCACGCGCTGCTTGCCGCGCACGTAATGCTTGGAGACATCCTTGAGTTCGATCAATCCGCCGGCCATCCCATCACTCCTTGTTCTTCCCGATCCTGACCTGCATGCCGTCCACCAGACCGGCCAGCTCACCTACAGCAAGCCGCTCGCCACCGACCAAGCCCGCACTGACTTCGAGGTCCGCACCGCGCGTTCCGCCCAGCGTGACCGCACGGCGCTCCACCGTCCGCTCGTCGCGGACGATGAACACGATGGCGGTGCCATTGTCGCGCTGCACCGCATTCACAGATACCAGCACGAGGGGTCGCAGGGGTGCTGCCGCATCGTGAGCCTCGGTGCGGGCCGGCGTCAGAAAGCTGACCCGCGCGCCCATGTCCGGAATTACCCGAGCGTCCTGGACCTTGAGCCGGATGCGGACCTTGACGGTGGCCTTGCTCCGGTCCGCCGTTGGAATCACCGCGATCACCTCGGCCGGAATCTTCCAGTCCGGATAGGCGTTAAGCACCGCCTCCGCTGACTGGCCAGACTGCACGCGGTTGATGAAGTTTTCGTTGACATCGACTTCCACTTCCAGCGAGTCCATGTCCACGAGTGTGCCGATGCCGGTGCGCGTGCCGTCGCCGCCGGCCGACAGCGGCGAAATCATTTCCCCCGGCTGCGCGTTCTTCACCGTGATCACGCCCGCAAACGGTGCGCGCACGATGGTGTCGTCGAGCTGTTGCGCCTGGACCGCGAGGGCGCGGTCGAACACCGTGACGTTTTTCTCCGTGCTCTCCAGCCGCGCCCGCAGCGTATCGACACTTGCCTGAGCCGTGTCCAGCGCCGACTGGCTGACCAACTGCTTTTGCGCCAGTTCGCTGGTGCGTCGCAGCTGGCGCTCGGACTCGGCGAGTGCAACGCGCACTTCGGTCAGCGCGGCGCGCGCAGAATCCAGTTGCGCACGTGCATAAGCGAGCTGCGTGCGGATGTTGGAATCGTCGATGCGGGCCAGGACCTGGCCCTGCTCGACCCTGGTGCCCTCCTCGATCAGCAGTTCCACCACTTTGCCGGTGATTTTCGACGACACCGTCGCGCGGCGGCGTGCCACGACATAACCGGAGGCGTCGAGCACCGAGCCGCTGCCGGCCGTGGCAGTTCCCGCGGCGCGCGCCGTGGTGGTTTGTATGTCGATCGCGGGATCGGGTCGCAGCATCGCCCAGGCCACTGCGGCGACGAGGAGCAGCGCCGTGGCGATCAGCGCCCACTTCCACGGCGATGAGGAGCGGTCTTCGAGCGGTCCGCGATCGATCTTCAGGCTGCCGAGCAACGCGGACTTGTCGTCCATGCCATACGCATTGGGAGTAGGCCGAAGCCCGGTGCTCGATAGTGTAGTGACGCCCGCCAGTCGTGCGCGAGGCGCAGGTCGGGTGTAGGTCGGGTCAAGCCCGCGGCTTCATGCGGGCGGACCCGACGGGGCACGTCTAATCCTTCGACCGCATCAGCCGACCCTTCTCGCGCTGCCAGTCCTTCTCCTTGGAGTCCTGGCGCTTGTCGTGCTGTTTCTTGCCCTTGGCCAGGCCGATCTGCACCTTGGCGCGGCCGCGGGTCCAGTGCAGGTCCAGCGGTACCACGGTGTAGCCGGAGCGTTCGACCTTGCCGATCAGTTGCGACAACTGCCGCTCGTGCAACAGGAGTTTGCGTGTACGGGTGGGGTCGGGGTTGACGTGGGTGGACGCCTGCTTCATCGGCGTGAAGTGCGCCCCCACCAGGAAAGCCTCGCCGCTGCGGATGATGACGTAGGCCTCGGCGACGTTGGCGCGACCGTCGCGCAGGCTCTTGACCTCCCAGCCAAGCAGGGCGATGCCGGCCTCGTAGGTCTCTTCGATGAAGTAGTCGTGGCGTGCACGGCGATTGGCGGCGATCAGTCGCGGCGTGTCGTCGGTCCTGTCGTTCTTTTTCTTGTGGGGCTGCGCAGCGTTCATGAGCGGCAGTATACGGATCGGGTGCGCCACATCACCGCTACACTCGCTCGCATGCAGATCCGCGAAAGCAGTTTCGGCTACTGGTCCAGCCAGCCCGCCTTTCTCGCCGTGGCGAGCGGCGCGGCGCTGGGCATCGGCAGCAGCATGCGGGTGCCGTACCTGATGAGCGAATACGGCGGCGTGATTTTTCTGGTGGCGTACGTGCTGTGCCTGTTCGTGGTCGGACTGCCGATCCTGGTCGCCGAGTGGGCCCTGGGCCGCTGGATGCGCGACGAACTCGGCGCCGGGTTTGCGCGACTCTCCCAACTCGGGCGCGCGGGCCGCGCGTGGCGCTGGCTCGGCCGGCTGTCAGTGGTCGGCGCGGTGATGATCCTGTCGTACTACAGCGTGATCGCGGGCTGGAGTCTCGGGTACCTGTTCCGCGGAGCGGGTGGGTTCCTGGCCGGTCGCGACGCACAGGATGCCTCGCGCATTTTTCTCAAGCTGGCGCAGGACCCTGAGCGCAGCCTGGCCTGGCACACCCTGTTCATGGTTGTGGTCACGGTGATCGTGAGCTATGGGTTCCGCGAAGGCATCGAGCGCGCGGCGCGGTTGCTGACGCCGGCGGCGCTGGTGCTAACCCTGGCGTTTGCGCTGCTGGCCTATTCGTATGGCAAGACCGACGTGGCGCTGACGGCGATCCTGACCCCGGACGTCTCGAAGTTTGGTTGGCGCGGCGCGGTGGAGGCGCTGTACCAGGCGTTCTACACGCTGGGGCTCGGGCTGGGCGTGATGATGACTCTGGGCGCCTACCTGCCGGCGAACGTGCCGCTGGTGCGGCTGGGGCTGTGGGTGATCGCGGCCGATTGTACTTTTGGAATTGCCGCGGGTATCGGCCTGATGTCGCTGGTGCTGGGCGCCGGCCTGCAACCCAGCGGCGGGTTGACGATGATCTTCCAGACATTTCCGCAGGCGCTGCCGATCGGTTTGGGCGCGGTGTGGCTGGCGGTGAGTTTCTACGGGCTGCTGTTCGTGGTGACCCTGCTTGCGGGTATCGCGCTGCTGGAGCCGGTGACGCGATACCTGATGGAGCGTTACCGCCAGACCCGCGTGTTCGCGGCGATGGGCAGCGCCATCGCGGTGTGGTTTCTCGGGCTCGGCAGCCTGCTGGCTTTCAGCGTCGCCGCCGACATGGAACTGCTGGGCCGGAATTTCTTTGAGTGGATGCAGGATCTGACCAGCTTCGTGATCATCCCGGTAGGGGGTCTGCTGATCTGCGTGTTCGTGGCGCGTGTGCTGCCGCGTGATCTGAGCCTTGCGGTGTGGGGACCGCGCGAGCGCCGACTGCATGGGCTATGGCGTTTCATGCTGCGCTACCCGGCGCGGATCGGCCTGCTGGTGGTGCTGCTCCACGGATTCGATCTGCTGCACTGGTTCTCGTCGCTGTGGACCGACGCTTGAACGAGGTTTGCGCGATCGAGGTGGTGCTGGCGCTGGAGGATCGTCAGCTCGTCGTGGCGCTTGAAGTTGCACCGGGAACCAGCATCGACCAGGCGATCGCGCTGTCGGGGCTTCACTCCCAGGCGGGTTGTTTGAACCTCACGAATGCATCGGTGGGAATTTTTGGCCGCCTGCGCGAGCGCAGTTGGAGGGTGGCCGACGGTGATCGCGTCGAGATCTATCGGTCGCTGCGGGCAGATCCCAAGGCCACGCGCCGGCAGCGCGCCGCAGCAGCTAAGCGCCGTCTTTGAGGAAAGTCATTAAGGTTCAGGAATACGGTCGCGGGCGTGGCCCGCTCCTACGGCATTGCTTATTTTGTAGGTGCGGGCCATGCCCGCGACAGACCTGTGCGGAAGGTGCTCAGGGATTCGGCAGCTGGGACGGACTGATCCCGCCGCTGCCGTTTTCCTCGGCATCGCGCTGGGCTTCCGCGCGATCGCTCTTTTCCTGCTTGATAACGGCCTCGGCATCGGGCCGCTCCAAGCGCAGGTCGCCCGGCTGCGGCTCGGCACCGACCAGGCTGGCGAGCTGATCGCCGTTGAAATTGAGCGTGACCGCACGCTGGGTGATATCGCCGCGCGGCGACTTGTAATAGCCGACGTAATCCCAGCGATCGCTGCGGAACGGCGTCGAGGCGAGCGGCGTGCCCATGACGAAGCGCACCTGGTCGCGCGTCATCCCGACCTTGAGCTTGTCGAGGTCTTTCTGCTCGATCACGTTGCCCTGCCGCGTCGGCAGCTTGTAGATCAGTTGGCAGCCGCACAGGCTGGCCAGAAGCAGGGTGAGCAGGAGCACGCGCATGAGAGTTGCCGCAATGGATTAGCACAGGATGAGCGGGGATAATAACCCGTTCACCACTTCCCGAGCCCGTCTGTGGAATCCACCGACCTGCGTAACGCTGGCCTCAAAGTCACCCTGCCGCGCCTGAAAATCCTGGAGATCCTGGAGAGCAGTTCCACCCGACACCTGTCGGCGGAAGACATTTACAAGGATCTGATCAACCACGACGAGGACATCGGCCTGGCCACGGTGTATCGCGTGCTGACGCAGTTCGAGCAGGCCGGCCTGGTGAAGCGCCATCATTTCGAGGACGGGCACGCGGTGTTCGAGCTGGAACGCGGCGAGCATCACGATCACATGGTCGACATCGAATCCGGCAAGGTGATCGAGTTCATCAGCGAGGAGATCGAGCAGCTTCAGCACCAGATCGCCGAGCGCCACGACTTCGAGATCGTCGGGCACAGTCTGGTGCTGTACGTGCGGCCCAGGGGCGGGAAAAGCGGTCGGCGCTAGGAGCCTGGGCGCACCCCCGAATCAACGATCGGACCGGGTCGATATGGCACACAGAATCATTCAGGCCGTCCTGACGCTCGCCCTGGTTTTCCTGATCGTCGCGGGCTCACGGCTGTTGACGGTCGGGTCGCCGGTCAAGCGCGCCGGGCCCGTCGCGGTGCTGGCACTCGACGAATCAGCGCTGGCCCAGGGTCTGGCGCAGGCGATCCGTATCCAGACCGTGTCCTACCCGGATGCGGCCCGTAACGATGCGGCTGCGATCTCCGCATTTCACGATTTCTTGCTGGTGCGCTTCCCGCGCGTGCATGCGAGCTTGAAGCGCGAAGTCGTCGGCACCGGCAGCCTGCTTTTTACCTGGACCGGGGGCAACGCTTCGATGTCTCCGATCCTGCTGCTGGCGCATCTCGACGTGGTGCCGGTGGAGCCTGGGACGGAGGCGCGCTGGACGCATCCGCCGTTCGACGGCGTCGTTGCGGACGGCCGCGTCTGGGGCCGTGGCGCGATAGACGACAAGGCCAGCCTGGTGGCGCTGATGGAGTCGGCGGAGCATTTGCTTGGCGAAGGATTCACGCCGCCGCGGACCCTGATGTTCGCGTTCGGCCACGACGAGGAAATCGGCGGGCGCAACGGTGCGGCGGAGATCGCGCAGCGGTTGCGGGAGCGCGGGGTGCAGGCGGCGTTCGCGATCGACGAGGGCGGCTCGGTGACGCAGGGCGTGATCGCGGGCGTGGCCGCGCCGGTGGCCTCGATCATGGTTGGCGAAAAAGGTTACGGATCGTTCCGGCTGAGCACGCACGCGACCGGTGGCCATTCCGCGCGACCGCCGCCGCAGACTGCGGTCGGCCAGCTCGCCCGCGCGGTCGCACGGGTGCAGGACCATCCGCTGCCGACGCGCCTGGTGGCGCCGGTGACCACGATGATGGACCGGCTCGCCGCGGAGATGCCGCTGGGCCGGCGCCTCGCGGTCAGCAATCGCTGGCTGCTGGACCCGCTGTTGCGCGCCCGCATGAGGTCAGACGCAACCTCCAACGCGATGATCCGCACCACCGCCGCACCGACCGTGTTCCATGCCGGGGTCAAGGACAATGTCCTGCCCGGCGAGGCTTACGCGATCATCAATTTCCGGCTGCTGCCGGGCGACACGCTGGCGATGGTGGAGGCGCACCTGCGGCGGGTGATCGGCGACCCGGGCGTCGAGGTCGCGCTGGAAGGCCAGAGCAATGGCGATCCCTCGCCGGTGTCGGGAACCGACTCTCCCGGGTTCGTGCTGCTGGAGCGCACGGTCAACGAGATTTTCCCGGAGGCCGTCGTCGCGCCGGGGCTGGTGCTGGGCGCCACCGACCTGCGGCATTACGGCGCGGTCGCGCAAGCGCGATACAACTTCGCCCCCTTGCGGCTCCTGCCGGAAAACCTGGCGACCATCCACGGGACCGACGAACGCGTCGGTGTCGCGGACTACGCCAATATGGTGCGGTTCTATGTCCGGCTGATGCAGAACGCGGCGGGTTGAGTCATTAGGGAAACTCCGCACAGGTTCGATCCGGCTCGTAGGTCGGTTCAAGCCGGAGGCGGAACCGACGCTGCGCGCCCTTGACGAAGCCCGGCGCACGTCGGCTCCGGCCACAAAAAGCCGTGGCCTTGAGCCGACCTACACCCGACCTACCCATGATTCAGACCTGTACAGAGCGTCCTTGAGGGAACCCCGGCGCGCTGAAAGCCCGGACCGAGGATGTCGTGGCCGCTGGTACAGCGCTACACGAGATGCAGCAATTCCTCCAGCGCCCTCTGCGCAGACTGCTGGCGCACCGATTCGCGGTCTCCCGCAAACACGAAGCGCTGTGACTGTAGCGGCGATCCGCGCTGCACCCAGGCGATCCAGACCGTGCCGACCGGCTTGTCCGGGCTACCGCCGCCGGGCCCGGCGATGCCGGTGATCGCCACACCCCAGTGAGCCGGCGAATGTGCCATCAGCCCGCTGGCCATGGCGGTCACGCAGGCCTCGCTGACCGCGCCCTGGGTCTCGAACAGCGCCATCGGGACACCCAGCAACTCGTGCTTGGCGAGGTTGCTGTACGTCACCAGTCCGCGCTCGAACCAGGCCGAGGAGCCGGGGATGTCGGTCAGCACTTTTGCGACCAGGCCGCCGGTACAGGATTCGGCGAGCGCGACCCACTCGCCTCGCTCCAGCAGCCGGAGGCCCAGAGTCCGGGCAAGCGCCGACAGGTCGGCGTCGGTGGTGCTCACGCGCTCGCCCCTCCAGGGACTCTATGTATAGGTCTGTCGCGGGCATGGCCCGCTCCTACGGCGTCCGTGGTTCCGTATGAGCGGGCCATGCCCACGACTTGCCGGTTGCTCACGCCGGCTGCCGCAGCTTCTCGATCGCCGCGATCTCGCGCGCCGCCGCCACCAGCGCCAGCCGCGCGACCACGCCGTAGGCGTAGAACTCGTTGGGCTTGGCGTCCGGCGCCTGCGACAGGTCAGGATGGTTGCAACAGCTATCGAACGGCAGGGGCTTGAAGCTCATGCCCGGCGCGTTGAGATTCTCCTGATTGCCGCGCTTCTCATTGACCCGGTAGAAGCCGCCGACGACGAAGCGGTCGATCATGTACACCACCGGTTCGGCGGTGTGATTGTCTGGCCCCCAGGTCTCGAAGGTGTGTACACCCTCCTGGATGATGGCTCCCGTCACCTCACGCCCTTCCTTGGCAGAGGACATGTGCGTGCGCGCCTTGCGATTCATCTCCAGCACGTCCTGCGCCGATCGCACCGTCATCACGCCCATACCGTAGGTGCCGGCGTCGGCCTTGACGATGACGAAGGGCTCCTCGGCGATGCCGTATTCCTGGTACTTCTCGCGGATGTCTTCGAGCAGCAGTTCCACGTTGCTGACCAGGCATTCCTCGCCTTCGCGCTTCATGAAGTTGATCTGGCCACAGTTGCGGAACAGCGGATCGACCCACCAGGAATCGATGCTCGCGATCCTCGCAAACTCGGCGGTCACGTCGCGGTACTGACCGAAATGCTGGGTCTTGAGCCGCGCATGCCAGCCGGCGCCGAGCGGTGGCACGATCACCTGCGCGATGCCTTCGAGTACCGGAGGGATACCGGCCGAAAGGTCGTTGTTGAGGAGCACCACGCAGGGCGAGAAATCGCCGACCTTCACCCGGTCGCCGTCACGCAGCAACGGTTCGAACAGCAGCTCGCGCCCGGAAATCTCCAGCTTGATGGCGGTGGGCTCGCGGATCTCGGGGATCAGCGTTCCGATCCGCAGCTTGTAGCCGGCCTTGCGGATCATCTCGGCCAGCGTGGCGACGTTCTCCAGGTAAAACCTGTTGCGCGTGTGGTTCTCCGGCACCAGCAGCAGACCGGTCGCGGTGGGGCAGGCGCGCTCGACCGCGGACTGGATCGCCTGGATGCACAGCGGCTCGAACGCGGGATTGAGATTGTTGAAGCCGCCCGGAAACAGATTGGTGTCTACCGGCGCCAGTTTGAAGCCGGCGTTGCGCAGGTCCACCGAACAGTAGAACGGCGGCGGCGTCACACGCCACTGCGCGCGGAACCAGGCTTCGATTTCGGCGGAGCGCGCAATCAATTGGCTCTCGAAGCGCAGCAGCGGCGAGGTGTTGGAGGTGGACAGACCTGGAATGGTGCCGAGCATGGGTAGCTCCACAAGGGCGGGCGTGCGGATGGGCGCTAGGTTAGCGCATCACTGCAGGTCCGCCAGCACGTCGGGCTTCGCCGGGTCGGATAGGTCCAGGCTTGCCTGGGACAGAGACTTCGGTCCGTTACACTGCTCGCCATGAATTCTGTCCCGATTCAAAACCTCTGCCGCCGCCGCATCCTGCTCGGCGTCAGCGGCGGCATTGCCGCCTACAAGGCTGCGGATCTGACGCGCCGGCTGATGGAAGCAGGTGCCGAAATTCAGGTCGTGATGACCGAGGGCGCCAGGCAGTTCGTCGGGCCGGCGACCTTCTCGGCCCTGTCCGGCAGGCCGGTGCGCGACTCGCTGTGGGACGCCCAGGCAGAGGCGGCTATGGGTCACATCGAGCTGGCGCGCTGGGCGGATCTGATTCTCGTCGCGCCCGCCACGGCCAACCTGCTCGCGAAACTCGCACAGGGTATCGCGGACGATCTGCTGAGCACCCTGGTGCTGGCCAGCGACCGCCCGATCGCGGTCGCGCCCGCGATGAACCGCCTGATGTGGGCGAACGCGGCGACGCAGGACAACGTGGCGAAGCTGATCGCACGCGGGGTGCACGTGTTCGGCCCCGGCGCAGGCTTCCAGGCCTGCGGCGAAGTGGGCGAGGGGCGCATGCGCGAGCCGCTCGATCTGCGTGCCGACGTGGTTCATCTCCTGACGTCCGGCCCCCTGAGTGGCAAGCATGTGGTGGTCACGGCGGGTCCCACGCGCGAGCCCATCGACCCGGTGCGCTTCATCACCAACCGGTCCTCCGGCAAGCAGGGGTATGCGCTGGCCGCCGCGCTGTCGGCCTTGGGTGCGAGCGTCACGCTGATTTCCGGTCCGACTAATCTCGCGACACCGACGGGCTGCACGCGCATCGATGTCGAAACGGCGCAGCAGATGTGCGAGGCCGCGCTGAAGGCGGCGCAGGGCGCCGACCTTTTCGTCGGCACGGCGGCCGTAGCCGACTATCGCGCGGCCGTCGTTTCTGCCGAAAAGATCAAAAAGAAGGACGCCGACCTGACCCTGCACCTGACGCGCAACGAGGACATTCTCGTCCGCGTGCGCGCGGCGCGGCCGAACCTGTTCATGGTCGGCTTCGCGGCTGAGACCGAGAACGTTGAAGCGCACGCGCGCGAAAAGCTGGCGAAGAAAAAGCTCGATCTCATTGCGGCCAACCGCGTAGGCCCGGGACTCGCGTTCGATCGCGACGACAACCAGCTCACGGTTTACTGGAAGGACGGCAATCAGGCGCTGGCTCATGGGGCCAAGGATGAGTTGGCGCGTGAACTGGCGGGCTTGATCGTGCAGCACCTGCTGGCACGAAACTCGGTCTGAAACCACCGCGCGAGGACCAGTTCATGAGCGAGGAAATCCACGAAGGTGGCTGCTATTGCGGCGCCGTCCGCTATCGTGTGACGGGCAGGCCCAGCAATACCATGGTGTGTCATTGCCGGAGTTGTCGACGGATTTCGGCGGCACCGGTGACGCCCTGGCTCACGTTCCGCAACGACCAGTTCGAGTTCATCCGCGGCCAGCCGTCCGCGTTCCATTCGTCAGCGGCGGTGAAGCGACGTTTCTGCCCGGGGTGCGGAACGCCGTTGACTTACGAGCACAAGGACAATGCCGGGACCATCGACATCACGGCGTGCAGCCTCGATTTGCCAGACGCGTTTCCGCCCACGCACCATTCCTGGCTCAGCGACGACGTTGCCTGGGTGCGCTTCGGCGACGGACTGCCCGGCTTTCCGGAATGGCGCAAGGACAAGACCTGAGTTGTTCCCGCTTCATCCATTCACTACCGTCGATGACCCGCATCCAACTCAAAGTGCTGGACCCCCGCCTCGGCCGCGAGCTGCCCTTGCCCGCCTACGCCACTGACGGCTCCGCCGGCATGGACCTGCGCGCCCTGCTCGACGCCCCGCTGGACCTCGCGCCCGGGCAGACCACGCTGATCCGGACGGGGCTCGCCATCCACATCGCCGATCCGGGTCTCGCAGCGGTGATCCTTCCGCGCTCAGGGCTGGGCCACAAGCACGGCATCGTGCTCGGCAATCTCGTCGGCTTGATCGATTCCGACTACCAGGGCGAGTTGATGGTGTCCTGCTGGAACCGCGGGCCGACGGGTTTCGTCATCAATCCGGGCGAGCGTATCGCGCAGCTTGTCGTCGTGCCGGTGGTGCGGGCGGAGTTCGAACTGGTGTCGGATTTCGCGGCCAGCGAACGTGGAGCAGGGGGATTTGGGCACACCGGCCGGCATTGATTGGGGGGCGGTGTCGATGTCGGCATAAAAAAATCTCCCGAAATGCGCCGTGCCCCCTTGAAACCTGCGGGATGGTCGCCAACAATTAGCAGCCTTCATGGGAGAGTGCTAACACGGTCGTCCGACGGGTTGGCGCAATCTCCTGTGAATCAATCCCAAGCATTTGAAAACAGGAGTAGAGATATGGCATTGCGTCCCCTGCATGATCGCGTGATCGTCAAGCGTCTGGAAGAAGCCAAGACATCCGCGGGTGGAATTCTCATCCCCGATAGCGCCGCCGAGAAGCCCCTCCGCGCCACCGTCGTGTCGGTCGGCCCGGGCAAGCGCTCGGACGACGGCAAGATCCACGCCCTCGACGTGAAGGCCGGCGACACGGTCCTGATCGGCAAGTATTCCGGCACCGAAGTGAAGGTTGATGGTGATGACCTCGTCGTGCTGCGCGAAGACGACATCATGGCCGTGATCGCCTAAACAGCGTCCAGCGCCCATCGAACCAAAACCCAAGGAGTGGGCACTCGCTAAGCGATGCCCACCTTGAATACAGTTAACGGAGCATAAAAACATGGCTGCAAAAGACGTGAAGTTTGGCGACGACGCCCGCGCCCGCATGGTGCACGGCGTGAACATCCTGGCCAACGCGGTCCGGGTCACCCTCGGCCCCAAGGGCCGCAATGTCGTGCTCGATAAGAGCTTCGGCGCCCCCACCGTGACCAAGGACGGCGTGTCCGTGGCCAAGGAGATCGAGCTGAAGGACAAGTTCGAGAACATGGGCGCCCAACTGGTCAAGGAAGTGGCTTCCAAGACCTCCGACCTCGCTGGCGACGGCACCACCACCGCCACCGTGCTGGCCCAGGCCATCGTGAACGAGGGCCTCAAGGCCGTCACCGCGGGCGTGGACCCGATGGACATCAAGCGCGGCATCGACAAGGCCGCCGAGGCCGTGTCCGCCGAGCTCAAGCGCATTTCGCTGCCGTGCAAGGACCGCAAGGCCGTGGCGCAGGTCGGCACGGTCTCCGCCAACGCGGACGAGGCCATCGGCACGATCATCGCGGACGCGATGGACAAGGTCGGCAAGGAAGGCGTCATCACCGTTGAAGAAGGCAAGGGCCTGGACAACGAGCTGGACGTGGTCGAAGGCATGCAGTTCGACCGTGGCTATCTGTCCCCGTACTTCATCAACAACGCACAGAGTCAGTCGGTCGAGCTGGAAAACCCGCTGATCCTGATCACCGAGAAGAAGATTTCCAACATCCGCGACCTGCTGCCGGTCCTGGAGAACGTGGCCAAGCAGGGCCGCCCGCTGCTGATCATCTCCGAAGACGTCGAAGGCGAGGCCCTGGCCACCCTGGTCGTCAACAATCTGCGTGGAATCCTGAAGGTTGCGGCCGTCAAGGCTCCGGGCTTCGGTGATCGTCGCAAGGAACAGCTCAAGGACATCGCCATTCTCACCGGCGGCACGGTCATCGCCGATGACGTGGGTCTGACGCTCGAGAAGGTATCCCCGAGCGACCTGGGCAATGCCAAGAAGATTCAGATCGACAAGGAAAACACCACCATCGTCGATGGCGCCGGCGACAAGGCGAAGATCGATTCGCGCATCGCCGAGATCCGTACCCAGATCGAAGCCGCGACCAGCGACTACGACAAGGAAAAGCTGCACGAGCGTCTGGCCAAGCTGGCCGGCGGCGTGGCGGTGATCAAGGTCGGCGCTGCCACCGAAGTGGAGATGAAGGAAAAGAAGGCACGCGTCGAAGACGCGCTGCACGCCACGCGTGCGGCCGTTGAAGAAGGCATCGTCGCCGGCGGCGGTGTTGCGCTGGTTCGCGCCTGCAAGGTGCTCGATACGCTCAAGGCTTCCAACCCCGACCAGCAGATCGGCATCAACATCCTCAAGCGCGCCATCCAGGAACCGCTGCGCCAGATCGTCAAGAACTCTGGCGATGAGCCCAGCGTGGTGCTGGCCAAGGTCTCCGAAGGCACCGGTTCTTACGGCTACAACGCCGCCAACGGCACTTATGGCGACATGATCGAGCTGGGCATCATCGACCCGACCAAGGTTACGCGCCTGGCGCTGCAGAACGCGGCCTCCGTGGCCGGCCTGCTGCTCACCACCGAGGCCATGATCGCGGAATCCCCGGCCAAGGAAGCGGCCGGTGGTCCTCCGATGGGCGGCGGCGGCATGGGTGGAATGGGTGGCATGGGTGGAATGGGCGGCGACTTCTAAAGCGGCCAGACCCGTTCCGGCATCCGGATTCGGGTTCACCGTTTACAGGTCGTAGTTTCAGATCGGGGCGCCTTCGGGCGCCCCGATTTTTTGGGTGCCGCTGTCGCAAGCTCAACTGTCCTTGCGCTTTCTTGCCCCGATGAGACGTGCCATGGCGCCGCGGCCGGCGCTCAGGCTCTCCCCATAACGGACGATCATGCGCTCGGACTTCCATCGGCCTTGACGCATGATCTCGGCAGCGCTGAAGTTAGCCGCGAGCAGATCCTGCGCCGCGCCGACACGGGTGCTGTGTCCCGAGATTCGCTCCGGGTCCATGCCCGCTGCGAGGGCTCGCTGCTTGAAGATGCGAGCGACATCGCGGTCCGATAGCGGGGTGCTGTAGCGATCCGCCTGGTTGGATCGGGGCGTGGATCTGAACAGGTTTCCGTCGATGATTCCGGCAACGACGATCCAGCGCCGCACGCGCTCAACCGTTTCGGGCGACAGATACTGGAGGACTCCGACACCTTCCTGGTCGGTCTTGCTGTGTCGCAGGAACACACGTCCGGAATCGTCCGGCTCGACGTGGAAATCTTCAAAGCGCAAAGCGACCAGTTCGGAGCGGCGGAACATCGTCTCAAAGGCAAGGCTGATGAGCGCTGCGTCGCGGATATCGCGGGGGACATCCGGCTTCAGGGATTCCAGGATGATCTCGACATCCGCCAGGGTGAGTCCCTTGGCCTGGCGCTGACGCAGGCTCAGATGTTCGCGACGGAGTCCGCGCCACATCAGGCGGGCTTCCATCGAATCCATGGGCGAAGGGAGTTGCGCCAGCCGATGCACCACCGCGAGCGTGGCGAGGTAATGATCGAGCGTCGCGCGTTTGCGCCCGGCGGCGACGCGCTCCAGCAAAAAAATTCGGAGGGCCGGCAAGCTGGCGGGCAAGGCAGCTACGCCGGTTCGGGTGCAGAATTCGGTCCAGATGCGCCAGTCGGCGCGCCAGGTCCGTAAGGTGTTGGGGGCGTAAGCAAGCTTCAGGTCGTCCGCCAGAGCGCGGAGCCTTTCGACGACTGCGTCGGGTGTCTGAGCAAGCAGCTGCGTGATCGCCTGATCGCGAGCTGGACGGGCTTCTACAGATTTGGCGCCGTTTAGTTTCATCGCGGCAGTATCAATCAAAATGATGGGTCCGACAACTGCCATTGTCGGACGCACCACAAGGGTCCGTAAACGCAAGGAGGCGCTATGTCCGCGCGGTCAATCGAGGGGTCAGGAACGAACATTGACGAGATCGTCGAGGCCGTCGCGGCGTTCCTGGGCTCGACCGAGCACGACTGTCCGACGTGCGGTCAACGGCTAAGGCCACTCGTCGCGCGGCCTGCGGGCCGCGCTCCGACAGCTACCGCTGCGCTGCGGTCATATCAATCGCCGCCCGACGCGCCGCATGAAGCCGCGGCCCGACGGATCGGCAATTGACATGTCCTCGCTACGCTGGTGAGAGGTGGCTGTCACCAAGCCGGCATACAGCGCCGGCTCGGCGCCATCCCCCAGGCGAAAAACAGCGTCGGAAGCCCGAGCCACCGCCAGGAACCGATACCAGCGGAAATCGACAAACGGTTGAGCGAGACGATAGCCTGTGGTCCTTGGAGGTACACGCCATGTCCGATCCGAACGATAACCTTGTGTTGCAACACTTGAGAGCGATCCGCGCAGATCTGAGCCAGCTGCGTGACGATATGCGCGAGGTGAAACAGCGCCTGGGTCATATCGAGGAAACGAACGCTTCTCTAAGCCGGCGCATCGATCGAATCGACGAGCGTAGTGACCGAATCGAGCGACGCCTGGAATTGGTCGACGAGTAACGGTCGATCAGAGCGGATCGACGCGTGAGTAGGTCCGCCAGCTGGAACCGGTCCACGGGGCAGACACTTCTCCGTCGACTTCGCAGACCCAGTTCAAGGGATCGAGGTAGCAGCTTTCCTGCACCTTGACCCTGCGGGTCCCAAGGCTTGATCGCAGAAGCGCGATCCCTGTGCCGTCTGCCTTCGTCAGAACTCCGAGCACGGTCCAGTTTGGCGCCTGGGGCTTCTCCAGTGGGATTGCCTGGGGTTCGGTGGCTGCGTCGCCGAGCTCGGCTGTAGCGTGCGCGTTAACGCCTTCTTGCGTGCCTGGTTGGACGGTTGCGCCGAGCGCCGGCCGATCGCTCGCAGGCTCGCGAAGCGGCCGGAGCTCGGACTTTGTCGTCACTGCGGCGTGGTCGTCGGATGTGCCGAGCTGGCTCATCCGATCGGACGCCCACCACAGAACGACAGGAAAGAGCGCGACACCAGCAATGGCAGCGCGTACGGTCCAGCTTTTCCAAACGCTGGCTCTGCCGTCGGCGGCGAGTTCGAGTCCGGCTTCCCCGATTCGCTTGGCCTGGGTGTGGCTGACGTAGCAGTTCCACACTTCGGGCTTGTACCGTCCGGCTAGTTTTCGGATCAGTGCGCCTTTGGAGGGTCGCTCGGCTCCTTGGCAGCGCGCGTACACGTCGACGCGGAACGATCCCTTGGCGCCCACCTTGGACATCTTCTCGTGGACGTAGGTCGCCTCGATCAGCGCTCGGAGAAAAGCGGGAACGCCGGTCTTGGGGTCTTGGTCGACGACGACGATTTCGGTCGCTACGCCGGCCTCGCCGACGCGGTGACGATGTTCCTTGAAGAACTTGAGCTCGTTTAACGGCACCTCACTGGCCTTGATGCCTGCAGGCCAGTACCGCCAAACCTCGTCGATGACGACAACGGCACCGAGCGGGCATAGCTGGATGAATTCTTGAGGCGTGCAATCGCGCGGTATCTCTACCAGTTGCTCGGGCTTTAGCCCGTCGCAGACGATGCCGAGAGCGGTGTCGTTCAGACTGAGATTGTGAGCGACGATACGGCCGCTTTTGAGCGCGGGAATGACGACGTTCTCGACGACGGAATAGGATTTCCCAGAACCTGGGAGACCGGTGTAGCAAATGATGCTCATGGGTTTGATCAGCCTATGAACGGGATGCGCCGTAGCAGAAAGCGTGCGAGTAGTGCGCTGCCGACAAGGGTGATACCGACATCGAGCGCGGCGAGGTTGACAAAGAAGCCGGCACCTGCGAATGCGTTTGCAGCTTGTGCGTTCCAGACAGAGACGGCTTCGGGCGCCGGAATCACCTCAATCACCGACGCAAGGGCTTCGAGGAGCTCCGACCATACTTTTTTCGGGACGTACAACAAGACATCGAGCAGGAAGTTTCCGAGATCCTCGATGCCTTGGATGATGTTTGATGCAAGGCTCATCGGTTACGCCTTGAAGAACACGATAATGGCGACAAGGGCAAACATCGCGAGGAAGAACCCTCGAATGACGCCGCCGAATTGCTGGGCGAGCTGGCAATGCGCGTCGATAGTGAAGCTTGTTCCAAGTGCGTTGAAGCTGGATGTCGGACACGCGCCGCCGCTTGGGATGACCGCACCGAGGTTGTTAATCGACGTGGCGATTTGAGAGGCAGCAACTCGGGTTTGAAAGCTGGCGACGGATTCCGCGAATCCAGGTACGTCATCAAGCACGGAGAAATTCGCGGAGCAGTCTTCGCCTTCTTCGCACTCTCCGCTGGGTTGTTCTTCTTCTTCTTCGTCACAGGCTTCGCCGGGTTCGCACACGCCGTCGTTGTCGTCATCGCCTGGAACGTTGTTAAAGCAGTCCTCGCCGATTTCACAATTCCCATCACCGTCGTCGTCTCCGGGTACGGTGCCACCGCCGCCGCTTCCTGGGCCGCCGGCATCGGGTCCGGTGGGATTTCCGGGCGTGGTGGTGCTGCCGTTCATCGTGTTTTGGTTGTAGTAGTGGTTTGTCTGAACGTTGATGTAGTCGTTAACGATCATGTCGGCGGATGCAGGCAAATTCGGAACGCCTGCGTTTGGCGCCTGCGGCGATTGGGTGTTATCGAACAGGCCGGTTACACAAACGCCTTGACCGCCGCTGGTCCTGGCACATTGACCGTTTGAAAGTGAGGCGACGCAGATGCGTTCGCCGTTGAACGTGCCGCACTGCGTGTCTTCGGAGTACTCACCGCCACCAGTAGGTGAGCCAAGGCCCGATGTCGTCGCACCGCAACTGGCGCCTGTCGATTGATAGCCACCACCGCCGCCGCCAAGAGACGGAAACATGATTCCGTAGGTACGCCTGTACGTACATTTATTTTGGCAAATGGTGTCGGGTGCATTGGTGCCCGAGAGACCGACTTCTATCTCAGTGCCTTCCGGCGACCCGCATACTCCGGTCACGCACTGCTGGGTAACGGCAAAATTTGTCGACCCTGTATTTCCACTGCTCGGATTAGAGAAGATGCCGGGGCAGTGCAGCGTTGTGGAATTTACCGCGGCGCAGGGTCCGGAAAGTCGATACCTAGCGTTCGGCAGTGTGATTTCCATTGCTCGGCACGAAGCGGCCGCTTCAGGCGTGGGCAGCTGAGTGCACAAAGTCGAGATGTTGTAGACCTTGGACAATCCCGACGCGCAATTTGCAAGTTGCGCGCGTGCAGTCTGGCTCGAGAGCGCGAGGAAGACGATGACTACTAATCGAGATGCACGAAGGCCGCCCATGCGATCGCCGCTCCGAAGATGAAGAAGGAGAAGTAGTAGAAGTCGGCCATTTTTTCGGGTCGTCGTTCGATCAGGGGCAGGCTGCACCCTGCCCCGTCACGATTGACGCTCAGGCTCCGCGGACGGCGCTGGTGAGCATCTTGACGCCGCGCCATACGACGTAGACGGTGACGATCGCAGCACCAATGGCAACAAGTCCGGTGCTCACGTCGTCCCAATCGACGGCGCTGGTGAGGCTGGCGTAACTCGTTTGCGCGTAGACCATCGCGGGGGTGATGGTCGCGAGCGCGGCGAGAACGGGTGCAACGATGGATGCGGTACGACGTTTAATGAGCTGCATGGTTGACTCCGATTTGTGCGGCCCGGTAGGTGAAAGCGCGCGATGGGCCAGTTCGCACGCCTGTGTGTTAGGCGGTCCGCACCGCTCGGATGATGATTCGGACGCCGAAGACGATCAGGAGACCGGTTGCGATGACGACGAAGCCAGCGGCGAACGCGTCGCGTAGTCGTTGTTGGCTCAGGGTGGTGATGTCGAACGGCTCAGGCTCAGCGGGAAGAAACGCGTCGCCGAGCATCACCAAATGGTAGTCGTCCGGGAGGACCAGCCCACATTGGACATATCCGGTTTTTCCGTCTGCTTGCGTGAAGTACAGCTCAAAACCTTGGTGCGAACACATATCGACAGGATTGATATGGACGTCAATCGCTTGTGCAAATTCCATTGCGAAGGCGAGCACTACGACGAAAAAGAAGCCGCCCAAGAACCCGAGCAGGTTGCGAGTCACGCAGGCGCCTTTGCGGCAGGTCCGATGATGCGCAAGACGCGAGGTCTGGCCTGTCCTTTGGCGTTTGGATTGATCTCGACTTCCATCTGTACTTCCGACGGGAGCTTGATCGCGGCGAGTTGCTTGACAAGATCGGAGTTGTCGCCGCTGAGCTTGCCGGCTTCGAAGCCACAGCGATCAGGATTGGCCTGCGATTGCTGCACGGTGAATACGGATGTGAAGCGGCGAATCTCGCCGGTCTTTTCGTCGGGTATGTCGTAGTAGCGTGCGCCGATGACTTGTGCGGTTGTAATAAATTTCATTGGTGATCCTCATGCCGCCCGCTTGAGTTGTTCCCATGAATCGACCGGGCGGGCGTTTACCGGTCGGGGTCGGAAGGTGACGATCTTTCGGGCGTGGAGGTCGGCTTTGCCGACGCCGAGGCCAGCGAGGTAGCGTTGATGACGAATCCACGTTGCGCTGCTCATGCGCTCGCGCGCGCCGTCAGGGCCGAGTGCCTTGACGAGACCCCAGGTGCCGATGAGTGCACGGCCGAGGCGAGGTCCGTAGGTCTTGACGATGAGTTCGAGCAGCTGCTGTTCGTCAGTGATTGCGATGTCGGGGGGGAGAATCTTCCGAGCGAAGTGGCTGTAGATCACCATTGCTTGTTCCTCGGTCATGTCTGTGACCTTCAGGCGGCATCGCCGCATGTATTGGTTTCTGATGCGAACTTCCAGGCGTAGAAGCCTATGAGCGAGTTCGACGTGTTCTTGGGGTTCGCGGACCTTGCCGGCGCGGGCTTGCCGGGCAAGGTGGGGGCCTTTCATGTAGGCGACCGCTGACCAGAGGTCGGAGCCGGGGTTCCAGTAGCAGCCGTTGTTTTTGCTGCTGACCTTGAGGTGTCCGCCAGAGACGTGTCGAAGGGTGTCGAGCGCTTCGGCGACGTGTGGACCGCAGTCGTAGTTCTGGGTTAGATCGAGCCGGGTGCACTTCCAGGCAATAGCGGGAGGCAGTCTGACGTTGAGCAGCTTGCCCGCGGCCTCGATCATGGATCTACAACACGCTGATGGGTCGCCGGAGCCGAAGACGTTGGAATCGCCCATGACTCGAGCGGGTGAGCCTTCAATGGTGATGGCGCCGAGAGACAGGCCAACGGTTACGCGATGGGTGTCGGTGGTCTTGTCGCGTGGCCACCACATGGAGACGAGCTCGCCGCCTTTGATCTTTTCGCAGTGGGTGCGTCCCTGGGTGCAACGGTCGAGAAGGACTCGATCGTCGTCGTTGCGGAGTTCGTACCGGAGGGTTAGCCAGTCCACGAGCATGGCTCAGGCAACCGTTTCCGGGGTGAGTCCTGAATCGCGGAAGTCCCTATAGTTGGTACTTTGTCCGGGGGGGCTTCCGAGGGTGTTTTGATCACCCATGATCATTTGTCCGGGTAATACAGCGGACCCGGACGAAAATCCGTCAGATCGATTGGCCGTAGAGACAGCGGAAAGACAAGCCCGAAAGAAGGAGCCTTGGCATACGGGCTGGCGGTTGCTGCCAATGCCGTCACCGTCGCGATAGGCCCACTTGCCAGCAATCAGGAACCGGATGGTGCCGCAGCTCCGACAGACCTCACGGCCTTCATGCGCCGGAGCGAAGGAGTGGGGAAATCCGAAATCGGACTGGGAATGAACAACCAGGGCGGCGCGGTTGCGCTGAACAAGCGCGTCAGCGGGGGGCCGAACCGTGCCGCCCGGTTGATTGAAATGATTGGTGTGACTCATGTGGCCCCCGCCTGTTAGCAACGCCTAAGGCTAGGCATCGCTAAATAGGAGTTGCAATAGCATTGCCTAACAGCTACGGGAGATAAACGATGGAGCTTCTAGATAAAGCGCGGGAAAAGCTGAAAAGCGATTCCGCCGTAGCACGCTATTTAAAAGTCACACCGCCTACGGTAGCGCAATGGCGCAGCGGAGTAAGGCCGATATCGGCTTACCAAGCTGCGAAGTTAGCGACGCTTCTAAACGAAAATCCACTAGAAGCGGCCATCTCAAGTATGGAAAAAACCGCGAAATCATTAGAAGAATCTAAGAATTGGCGTGAATGGAGAAAATATCTCGTGACGGTAAGCGCTGTCGTGCTTATGACAGTTGAATCGCTGCATGGAGTCTACCCGCCCCTTTTTTTACATTATGTACAGCAGAAAACTGCCATTGTCGGACATTTCATATTCGATCGTTTCGAGGCTGGCTAGGTTCCGTCGGGGGCCTCTGAAGTAAAATGAGCGGCGAAAATTGAATGAATTCCAGGAACCGGGGCGGCGCGTGAAGCAATACTTGGACCTTGTACAAACTGTTCTTGAAACAGGCTCCTGGCAGAACAATCGAACGGGCGTGCGCAGTATCAGCCTCCCGGGCGCGATGCTGCGCTTCGATCTGCAACAAGGGTTTCCCGCCGTCACCACCAAGAAGCTCGCTTTCCGCTCAGCCATTGGCGAACTTGTCGGGTTCTTGCGAGCAACGCGCAGTGCGGCGAACTTTCGCGCGCTGGGTTGCAGGGTGTGGGATCAGAATGCGAACGCGAACGCCGCATGGCTCGCCAACCCTTCCCGTGATGGTGAGGACGACCTCGGGCCCGTTTACGGCGTTCAGTGGCGCCAGTGGCCTGCGTATCGGCTGGTGAATACCGGTGAGCCGCGAGCGCAGGCAAAGATAGAAGCTGCCCTGGCGCGTGGATTCAGCCGGATCGGAACCGTTCGCGGCGATCATGGGCAAGAGCAGATCCTGCTCTACAAGGCGATCGACCAGCTCAGGTATTGTCTCGACACCATCATGTCGGACCCCAGCAGCCGGCGAATCCTTTTTCACGGATGGAACTGGGCGCAGCTGGACGAGATGGCGTTGCCGCCTTGCCACCTTTTGTACCAGTTTCTGCCAGAGCCAACGGGCAAGACGCTATCGCTTTGCCTCTATATCCGCTCAAATGACCTGGGGCTGGGCTGTCCCTTCAATCTGACCGAGGGGGCTGCACTCTTGCACCTGGTTGCCCGGCTGACGGGCTACCAGGCCAAGTGGTTCACGTATTTCGTTGGCGACGCCCACATCTACGAGAACCATGTCGAGATGCTCGAAGAGCAGCTCCGTCGGGAGCCGCTGACGGCGCCGCAACTCCTGATCTCGGACCGCATTCCGGCGTATGCCGTGACGGGCAAGTACGAACCGGATTGGCTGGAACGTATCGAGCCGGACGACTTCACCCTCAAGGACTACCGTCATCACCCGGCGATCACGGCGCCGATGGCGGTCTGATTGAGGATGGAGCGGCAGAGCCTGCTCCCCGGACACGGGTCAGACGGCGAAGCTCTCCCCGCAGCCGCACTGCGCCTTCACGTTCGGATTGAGGAACTTGAAGGATTCGTTGAGGCCCTGCTTCTGCCAGTCCAGGATCATCCCGTCGAGCACGGCAAGGTGATCCGACTTCACCACCAGCCGTGCGCCGTGCGCCTCGAAGACCTGGTCGTCGTCCGCGATCTGGTCGGCGTAGTCCATCGTGTAGGCCCAGCCGGAACAGCCGGATTTTTTTACGCCCACGCGCAGACCAAGGCCCTTTCCGCGCTTGGCGATCTGGGAGGCAATGCGTTGGGCGGCGGTAGAGGTCAGGGAAAGGCTCATCTTGGCGTGGCATCCGGATCAAGCGCGCGCAGAACGTCCTGCGCCATGAGCCAACAGTGGGCGCGATCATCGGGAATTTCAAGCACCGCGCGCAGGTCGGTGACCGGCGGCGCGTTCAGATCCGCCATGACACGGCCCACGCACCAGTCCGCCAGCCAAGCTCCGACAGCAATCGTGTAGGGGCAGCCGAAGGCCTGGAATTGCGCGTCCACCACGCGGCCCGCCTCGATCCGGCATTCCAGCCGGAGACGGAAATTCCCGGCCGGCGTACCGGATTCGGCTGCGATCACGCCCGTCGTCGCCGGATCGAACCGGCCCGCGCGCGGCGTTTTACAGAACAGGCGCCAGACCTCAGCGGGGTAGCCCAGCGGATTTTCCATATCGGTTGATTATGGGTTGAGCGGGTCGGCGTAGGTCGGTTCAAGCCCGCGGCTTCATGCGGGCGGAACCGACGGACGCCCTTTGTCGCAGGGCGCGCAGTGTCGGTTCCGCCTTCGACTTGAACCGACCTACGTCATCCACTTTCGTTCACGCCAGCCGGTTGAGTCCGTTGTGCGCCGCCACCCGATAGGCCTCCGCCATCGTCGGATAATTGAACGTGGTGTTGATGAAATAGCGCAGATCGTTGATCGCCGCGTCTGCCATCACGGTCTGTCCAATGTGCACGATCTCGGAGGCGCGGTCGCCAAAGCAGTGCACGCCCAGCACCTGCAAGCTCTCGGCGTGGAACAGCAGCTTGAGCATGCCGGTGGTTTCGCCGGTCATCTGCGCGCGTGCCAGGCTCTTGAACGCCGCGTGTCCCACCTCGTAGGGCACGCGCTCATCGGTCAGTTCGCGCTCGGTTTTTCCGACCGAGGAGATTTCCGGAATGGTGTAAATGCCACTGGGGATCATGTGCTGCGACTGCGGCTGCGCGCTCGGGTCCAGCAGGTGCTGTACGGCGAAGCGACCCTGCACGTAGGCCGCGCTCGCCAGCGCCGGCGGGCCGATGATGTCGCCGACGGCGTAGATGTGCGGCAGCGACGTGCGGTATCGATCGTCAACCTTGACCTGCCCGCGCGAGTTGAGCGCGATTCCAAGCGTCTCCAGGCCCATGCCCTCGGAATTACCGGTACGTCCATTGGCCCACAGCAGCACGTCGGACTTGATCTTGCGGCCGCTCTTGAGATGCAGCACCACGTCGCGCTCGCGCGGTTCGACCTTTTCGTAACTTTCCTGATGCCGGATCAGGCAACCCTGTTCGCGCAGGTGATAGGACAGGGCCTCGGCAATCTCGTCGTCGAGGAAGGACAGCAGGCGGTCCTGGGTGTTGACCAGGGTGACCTTGGCGCCGAGGTTGACGAAGATCGAGGCGTACTCGCAGCCGATGACGCCCGCCCCGAAGATGGTGATCGCGAAGGGGTGATGCGGATAGCGCAGGATGCTATCGCTGTCCTTCACCCGTGGATGCGAGAAATCCAGGTCCGGCGGGTGATACGGACGCGAGCCGGCGGCGACGATGAAATGATCCGCCTTCAGGATCTCGGGCGCGCCGGATTGCCCCAGAACCTCCACACGCTTCGCATCGAGAAACCGCGCAGCACCCTCGAACACCGGCACGCGATTGCGCTCGTAGTAGCGCCTGCGACTCGCGATCTGCGTCTCCACCACCTTGTCGGCGCTGGACAGAATCTGCGGGTACTGCGGCGGATTGGCGTTGTAGTAATTGCGCGTCAGCGGGTTGTGGCGCAGGTCGTTGAGCGTCTTCACGGCCTGGCGCAGCGCCTTGCTGGGGATGGTGCCCCAATGAGTGCAGCCGCCGCCCACCTCGAAGTGACGCTCGACCAGCGCGACCCGGCGATGATTCTTGGCCGCCATCATGGCCGCGCCCTCACCGGCTGGGCCGGACCCGATGACCACGACATCGAAGGTGTGCATGATTCAGGGCAAGAGAGCTTTCACGCAATTGACGGCCACAGTTCCCGCAATTTTCGCACCTCGTCGATCACGCACCGCGCCGCGGCATCGACTTCATCCGCCGTCGTCTCGCGTCCAAAGGAAAAACGCAGCGAAGCGTTGGCCAGCGTGTCATCACGCCCGAGCGCTCGCAACACATAGGAAGACTCGGCAGTGGCCGAGGAACAGGCTGCGCCGCTGGACACCGCGAGATCGAACAGCGCGGCGCGCAGCGACTCGCCTTCCACCCCCTCGAAACTGAGATTGAGAACATGGGGTGCTGCGCATGAGGGATCACCATTCCGGTGCACGCGATCCAGCAACTTCAACCGCTCGCACAGCCGCTCGCGAAGCGCCGCGGTGCGCTCCGCGAATGTCGCCGGAACGGAGCAGAAAGCGGCCCCCATGCCGACGATCTGATGCGTCGCCAGCGTGCCGGAGCGCATGCCCCACTCGTGCCCGCCGCCGTGCATCTGCGGCGCCACACGCGCCCGCGGCTTGCGCCGCACGAACAGCGCGCCCACACCCTTCGGCCCGCCGAGCTTGTGCGCCGACAGCGACATCAGATCGATCGGCACCGAACGCAGATCGATCGTCAGTTTGCCGGCAGCCTGCGCCGCATCCACGTGCAGCAGAACCCCGCGCTCACGCAGGCGCGTCGCGATGGCGGGAATATCGGTGACGTTGCCGATCTCGTTGTTCACCCACATCAGCGACACCAGCACCGTGTCCGGCGTCAGCGAGTCGAACACCTGTTGCGGCTGGATCCGGCCGAGTCGGTCGGGCGTCAGGTAGGTCACGCGCGCGCCCCTCCCCGCTGGACGCGACTCCAGCCAGCGGCAGGTGTCGAGTACGCACTTGTGTTCGATACGCGAAGTGACCAGGTGCGTGCGTTCGCGACCGTGAAACTCGACGGCGCCCTTGATGGCGAGGTTGTTGGACTCGGTGGCGCCGCTGGTCCAGATGATTTCTTCCGGTTGAGCACCGATCAGACCTGCGACCTGTTCGCGCGCTGTTTCCACCGCGCGCTTGGCCGCGAGCCCCGCAGCATGCGCAGAGGCCGGGTTGGCGAAGCTGCCGCCCGGTTGCAACCAGGGCTGCATGGCCTCCCAGGCTTCTGCCGCCAGCGGCGTGGATGCGGCGTAATCGAGGTAAATCATCGAATTCAACCCGACGCGATGGCGGCCAGCGCGGTGACGAAGCCATCCACGTCGGCCACGGTGTTGTCCTTGCCCAGACTGATCCGCACCGCGCCCTTGGCCGTTACCCGGTCGTAACCCATGGCCAGCAACACGTGGCTGGGCTCGCCCGAACCCGATGCACAGGCGGACCCCGAAGACACCGCAAAACCCTTCCGATCGAGTGCCATCAGCAGCGCCTCACCGTCCCATCCCGCCAGCGCAAACTGCAAGGTGTTGGGGATCCGCGGCGCCGCGCGGCCGAAGAACGTGATGTCTGATCGTGTCGCCAGCGCCTGTTCGAGACGATCGCGAAGCGGCAGGACATGTGCGCGACGCTCGTCCAGTTCACACCCTGCCAGTTCCGCCGCGGCGCCGAATCCGACGATCGCTGCCACGTTCTCGGTCCCCCCGCGCAGCCGGCGTTCCTGGGCGCCACCATGCTGGATCGACCGAAGTTCGACGTGGCTGCGCACGACCAGGGCCCCCGCCCCCTTTGGGCCGTAAATCTTGTGTGCCGAGAGACTCATCAAGTCGCAGTCCAGTTCCTGGATATCGACCGGAATCTTGCCGGCCGCCTGCACCGCATCGACGTGCATCAAGGCACCGATGGCATGGACCTGTCGGGCGATCCTCGCCACGTCCTGGACCACGCCCGTCTCGTTGTTGGCGCGCATCGCACTGACCAGGCACACCTCCCCTGCGGCGATCTGCGCATCGAACGCCAGCCGGTCCACAAGCCCATCACAGTCAACCGCAATCGGCTCGACGAGCGACGGCGTCTCACCGCTCAGCGACTCGGCGGCCTCCATCACCGCAGGATGATCGGTCGCGCCGTAAAGCACGCGGCCATGCCCGTCCCACAGGCCCTTGATTGCGAGATTGTTGGCCTCGGTTCCGCCGGAGGTCCAGACGATTTCCTTCGCCTCGCAACCCACCCACTGCGCAACCTGGGCGCGTGCACGCTCCACCGCGTCGCGTGCGATGCGTCCGTAGCGGTGCAGGCTGGAGGCGTTCGCCGCCGGCCCCGACAGGTAGGGCTGCATGGCGTCCAGCACCCTTGGATCGAGATGCGTGGTGGCGTTGTGGTCGAGGTAGGTGGGCATGGTGTCTTTGCCAGAGGAGGCTGTCTCTTTCGGACCGCCGAACTCCCTTTCCTTGCCCTCTCCCCCAAGCAGGAGAGGGGGCGAGGATCGCAGGGTGCTTTATTTCTTGACGACTTCCGGCCGTGTCCCACCCGCCGCCAGCGAATCCACGACCTTCCCCTCGCGACAGAACTCTGGCAACTCGTACTTGGTAATCTCCATCTCCGGCATCCGCGCGTCCATCTGGTGCAGCGCCCTGCACACCTGTACGAGGCGTTCGTCGAGACGGTCGATGTGCTCGGCCAGTCCGGCGAAGGCGTTGGCAACCGGGTCGGTGGTGTCGCGGGTCAGCCCGTAGGCGTCGAAGCCCATCTTCTTGGCGGCGGCGGCCAGCGCTGCGGAGGGCTCTCGCGATTCGGCCACGATGCGCGCCGGAATGCCCACCACGGTCGCACCGGGCGGCACCTCCTTGACCACCACGGAGTTAGACCCGACGCGAGCACCCTCGCCCACCGTGAACGGTCCGAGCACCTTGGCGCCTGCGCCAACCACCACGTTGTTACCCAGTGTCGGGTGGCGCTTGCCCTTGTTCCAGGACACGCCGCCCAGCGTCACGCCGTGGTAGAGCGTCACGTCGTCGCCGATCTCCGCGGTCTCCCCAACGACCACCCCCATGCCGTGATCGATGAACAGGCGCCGGCCGATCGTGGCACCGGGATGGATCTCGACGCCGGTCAGCCAGCGCGCGAGATGGGAATTGAGTCGCGCCAGCCACTGAAAGCCGCGGACCCAAAGCCAGTGTGAGACCCGATGGCCCCATACCGCATGCAGGCCGGGATAGCAGGTGAGGACTTCCAAGGTACTGCGCGCGGCAGGGTCGCGCGCGAACACGCTGCGGATGTCTTCACGGATGCGATCCAGCATGGCGGTAGATTGTTTGAAAAGACGGGCGATTTTAGCGCTTACGGCGCCCGCGGCAGGGCTTCGCCGACCACAGCGTCACGGATCGCGTGCGGTATCGGACTTTTCCGTCGCGACCGGTGCGGGGGCCACGGGTGTAAACACGCTCAGATCGGAAGGCAGCTCGTATTGCGGGTACTTCTCGCGGAAACGCGTTATCTCCCGCCTCACGGCATCGGCCGCGCCGCGCCGATTCAACTCGCGGATCCGCTCGATCCAGGCATCCGGATTGGACAGGGCTTCCACCGGCATCGCGGCATCGGTGGAACCCGGCGCGAACTCCGGGGCCCCCGCTTCCGCAGACCGTTTCGAACTCAAGGCTTCGCCTGACAGAAATCGGAGTGCATCAGGTGCCTGGGCAGGCTCCCGGTGTGGCAAAGCGTCCTTTGCCGCCTCGCTGTCGCGGTGCAATCCGGCGGTCGGTTCGGCCGGCGCCGCGGCCTCCGCATCAGTCTGGGGTGCCGGAGCGATCAGCGGAATCAGCGGCGCCGATTGTGAACGCAACTGCCGCGTGAATTCCAAGCCCGACTCGGGCTTCTCTGGCGGCGGCGACAAGACCCTTCCTTCCGCTTCGGCCCGACGCTTCTTCTGGTCCGCAATACTCTTGGCCGATGAATCAGCCTGGTCGTTCGATCGGTGCGCCTGGCGCGCGTCGGGGGCAGGTCTGACCAGCTGGGGCTCCGGCGCCGCCGCTGCTTCGTGTGCAGCGCCGACAGGGAAGGAGTTCATTACCGAAAATTCCGCCTCACTCACCGGCATCGACATGCTCGCTTCAGACATCCTCGTCTCGGGCTGGCGCCAGAGATCGATCAACAGCGAAACCGAAAGAACGAAGCTCGCGGCCGTGGCTGCAATCGGCAGCCAGCGCGGCCGATGCCGCAGGCGCGGCGTCGCTTGTGCGGCGTCGGCCACCGCCACGGCGAGTATCGACCCATCGAGCGAAGGCGGCGCCCGCTCGCCGCGCGAGGCCTCGCGATAAGCCGCACCGATCGCACTTCGTCCGGCCAGAAAATCGTCCAGTTCGGAGTCGTCAGGGAGTTGACGCGGTGGTGGGTCGATTGGATCAGAGGACATCGCTCAGTTCCTCCCGGAGTTTGACCAGTGCGTAACGCAGCCGGCTCTTGACCGTCTCGCGGCCGACGCCGGTCGCCTCGGCGATCTCGTCGAGACTCAAGCCGCCTTCCTCCTTGAGCAGAAAGGCCTCGCGCTGCTCGAACGGCAGCCGTGCGACCGCCTCCAGCACACGACCGAGCCGCTCGCGACCCGCGGTCGCCGCCTCGGGTTGCTCATGCTCCGGCGCAGCGACGGCAAGCTCCGCATCCAGCGGCTCGGTTGGCAGACGCGCAAGGCGGTAGTCGTCGACAAGCCGGTTGTGCGCAAGTCGATACAGCCAGGTCGTGAACTTGGCGCGCGGCACCCAGCTCGCACGCACGCGGACCACCGAGGCCCAGACGTCCTGGAACAGCTCGGCGGCGCGCTCGCGGTCCGAACAGCCACGCAGGAGATAGCGATAAACGGGATCGCGGTGCCGTCGAAACAATTGCTCGAAGGCGGCCATGTCCCCGCGCTGGTAGCGCGCCATGAGCTGCTCGTCGGCAGTGACGCCGGCGTCGAGCAGATCCGCGGCTTCAAGGCTGGCCTCCAGTCGCCTTCCCCCCTTGTTATCGATGCATCTCGTCGAGCTTCCCGATTTCGCCGCGCGCGCCCAGCGAGTAGCTGCCCGCGAGCTGCACCAGCTTGCGGAATTCGCCGCGATCGCCGTGACGATCCTCACCCGCGCCCTGTGCAAGACGCTCGACCGCAGTGTAGTCGAAGCTCTGGCCATAAACGCCGCCCGCCAGCAACTGGCCGAAGCCCGCGACCGCCGCCGCGAAGCGGAAGGCCGGCGTGGTCCCTGCAAGCTCCGCGCGGATGTCGCCCACCGGCAGCGGACGCTCGATCAGATGGCTGGCGGCGGACGTCCCATCCTCCGGCCGCTTGTAGCGCAGACGCAGATGGGCCAGCTCCGTGGCCTTCGTGGTTGCAGACCCGGCCTTGTCGCCGTAGCGCAGCGGTTCGATGCGCTCGCCACCGCTGCCGACCAGGGCGACTTCGTACAACGCAGTCACCGCGTGGCCGGCACCGATGTCGCCGGCATCGACCGCGTCGTTGCTGAAGTCCTCGCGCTTCAGCATGCGATTTTCATAACCGATCAGCCGGTACTCGGCCACCGCCGCGGGGTTGAATTCGACCTGGATCTTCACGTCGCGCGCGATCGTGGTGAGCGTTCCCTCGCGCTGCCGCACCAGCACCTTGTGCGCTTCCTGAGCGGAGTCGATGTAAGCGTGGTTGCCGTCGCCCGTATCGGCGAGCTGCTCCATCAGATGATCGTTGTAATTACCTTCGCCGAAGCCCAGCGTGGTCAGTGCGATGCCGGTCTTACGCTTCTCCTTGACCAGGTCCAGCAAGGATTCAAAGCGCGTCACGCCGACGTTGAAATCGCCATCGGTTGCGAGCAGCACGCGATTGACGCCGTTCTCGATCCAGCCCTGCTTCGCCATGGCGTACGCCAGCTCGATTCCGGCCGCGCCGTTGGTCGAGCCGCCCGCCTCTAACCGATCCAGCGCCGTGAGAATCGTCGCCTTGTCCGAGCCCCGCGTCGGCTCCAGCACCACGCCCGAAGCGCCGGCATAAACCACCAGGCTGATGCGATCCTTCGGTCCCAGTTCATTGACCAGCAACTTCAGCGCGGTCTTGACCAGCGGCAGCTTGTCCGGGTCCTGCATCGAGCCCGACACGTCAACCAGGAACACCAGATTGCTGCCGACCGGTTTCGCTTCCGGTACCCAGCCCTGGATGCCGACGTGCAGCAGGTGGGTCTTAGTGTTCCAGGGCGTCGGCGCAATCTCGGTCACCATCGAGAACGGCACGCTGCGATCGCGTGGCGGCGTATAGCCGTAGTCGAAATAATTGATCAGCTCCTCCACGCGCACCGCATCGCTGGGCGGAAGCCGGCCGTTCATGAGGTACCGCCGCACGTTGGCGTAAGACGCGGTATCGACATCGACGCTGAACGTGGACACCGGCTGCTCGGCCGCCCGCTGCACCGGGTTCGTATCGAGGCTGGTGTAGTTTTCGCGGTCCGGTTGCGGCGCGACGAACGGGGGCGGCAGGGGCGCGAAGCTCGGCATGCCGAGCGACTCCATCCTCGTCATTCTCTGCTCCAACTCCGCACCCCGGTGCTCCCACAAGGCGTCGGCGATCGTCCGCGCGGGCGACGGGGCGGTGGCCGGCGCAGCAGCTTGTTCGGCCGGCTGAACCTCCTCGCGCTGGCGAGGCTTGTCTGCCGGTACCTCCGCCTTGTTCTCAGGCTGCGGACGCACATCGGTCTGCGTACAGGCGCTGAGCGAAATCGCCAGCGCCGTCGCGGCGGACGCGAACAGATTCAGGGCAAATTGGCGGGGGACGGCTGCGGGCTTGGACATCGTTGACTCCGGCGTGGGGAAGGTCCCGGTATCAACGGGCCACGCCATTGAATGGGGTTAAGCCGAGCGCCGAACCGCCACCCGAACTTCCCTGCCAGTTCGGGTAGTTTGGGTAGGGTGGATAAGCGAAGCGCATCCACCGCCTGGTCCGGCGCGAGCCTCGGACCATCCCGTTCGCGCACCTGCTTCTCGTACTCGTCGGAGCGCTTGGGACAGGCCCGTCACGCTTCAGCTTTCGAGTGCACGCATCAGCCTGGGCAGCACCACCGCCGCGCGTTCGCGGATGCGCAGCCGCACGACCGAGGACACTTCGGACTCACCGGGGTTGATCTCGATGGTCGGCACGCCGATGCGCACCGCCTGCCGAACCGGCCCGGCGATGTACGGAAACACGCTGGTGGTGCCGATGCTCAGCACCGCGTCGATCCCTTCGCCGATCACCCCCTGAAGCGCCAGTAACGCGGCCTTCGGCAGCATCTCGCCGAACAACACCACACGCGGCCGCACGGCGCCGCGGCAATCCTCGCAGCGCGGTCGAATCCCGAGCTCAGCGTAATCCTTCACCCGCCACTGACGCGCACACTCGGTGCAGTACAACTCATGCACGTTGCCATGCATCTCGATCAGGTGAGTGGTGCCGGCGTCGCGGTGAAAGCCGTCGATGTTCTGGGTCAACACGGTGAGGCGCCGGAAGTGGCGTTCCATCCGCACAATTGCCGCGTGGCCCTCGTTATACCGGGCATGGCGACAGGCCGATTCGACCTGGCTCAGGTACTTCCAGGTGAGCTGCGGACGCAGAGCCAGCATGGCGCCGGACAGCGCGACCTCGATCGGCACCCCGTCCTCGGTCGCATCCGACTCATACAATCCGCCGATGCCGCGATAGGTCGGCAGGCCGGAATCCGCCGAGAGGCCGGCGCCGGTGATCACCAGCAGACGGCGCGCGCCCTTGAGCAATCCCGCCGCTTCGACGATGGCCGACCCCAGGGACTGCTCCGCATCCACCCGCCGCTCCTGACCGAATTGATGCGCGCAGTTTCGGCGCGAACGGCTTGCGCCGCCAGCCTCCTTCACGGCAAATTTTTTCGGCCCCGATAATCGCGCCCGAACAACAGGGCTTTAATCAATCATGCTATGCACGCCCACGCACCGGCCGTTCGACACGCTCCACGCCATCCGGGGCGAGGCCTTCGCGATCATCGCCGTACCGAGATCGTGATACTTCCCTTGCGACACAAGCCTCCAGAAGAAGTGCGTCGCATGATGGCATCGCTCGCGCGCACCCGACTCCGCGCTCACCAAGGACGAAAAGAGGCTGAAGCTGGCGCGGTCGTCTTGATGGTTCACGCCGGTTCTTTAATGTCCGATCCCTGATGAATCCCTTCGACCGTGCGCTCAAGCTCCATCGCATTCTCGCCGCGCGGCGCGTGTCGGCCGTTGCGCTGCAGGAGTTGTGCGAGCTACAGGAGTGCGGACCGGCAACGGTCAAGCGCGACATCCAGCGACTGCGCGACACCTTCGGCGCGCCCCTGGTCTACGACCGGCTTCTGGCCGGATACCGCTACGACGGCGAGAGCACCTTCGAGATTCCCGGGCTGTGGTTCTCGGCGGACGAACTCTCCGCGCTGCTCGTGCTCGACGGCGTTCTGCAACGCCAGCCGCTCGGCCTGCTGGCCGAAGCGCTGGCGCCGTTCCGGCAAAGGATCGAATCCATCGCGCGGCGCCACGGCATCGACATGCCGGTGTTGCGCGAACGCCTGCGCCTGCTGCGCATGGCCGCGCGCGACGCCGGTCCGCACTTCGCCTGCGTGGCCGACGCCCTGGCCCACGGCAAGCGCCTGATCGTGGACTACCACGCGCGCAGCACCGATCGAATGGCGCCGCGCGAAATCTCGCCGCAGCGGCTGACCCTGTATCGCGACAACTGGTATCTCGACGCGTGGTGTCACGTGCGCGAAGCGCTGCGCACCTTCGCGCTCGATCGCATCATCGCGGCAGAACGCAGCGAAAAGCCGATCCGCATCGTCGAAGCCGCCGCACTCGACCAGGTGCTCGCCACCAGCTACGGCATCTTCGCCGGCCAGCCCAGCGCCCTTGCGCGGCTGCGCTTCGTACCTGCCGCAACAAGCTGGGTCGCTGCCGAGCGCTGGCACCCGCAACAGCAGGACCAACTTGGCGACGACGGCAGCCTCGTCCGCGAGATTCCGTACCACCACGCGGACGAACTGGTCATGGACATTCTTCGCTTCGGAGCGGACGTGGAGGTGCTGGGGCCAGCGCCCTTGCGCGAAGCCGTGCGCACCCGCCTGCGCGCAGCGGCCGATCGATACGAATCGGCATCCTCCGCCGACACTGCCGGAACCGGGCGCATTCGCCGCATCAGGAATTGATCCGGCGGTGTGCTGGAATCGGATCCCCGAAGAAAAACAAAGCCCGGAGAAGACCCGCAATGAACCGGCGCACCCTGCTGCAAAGAATCCTGTTCTCGGCTGGCGCGATCGCCGCAGCCCCGTTCGCCGTGCGCGCCGCTTCCGCCACGCCTCGCGTTGTCCTGCAACGCTCGCCGCTGGCGGGCTTCCAGTACCACGACGGTGAAAAGCTGTGGCCGCAGCTTGCCGTCGGCGCCGCGCTGTCCATGGTTCGCGAACCCGACAACCGCCACGACGCCCGTGCCGTCCGCATCGACTTCCAGGGCATCAAGCTCGGCTACCTGCCGCGGCTCGACAACGCCGCCGTCAGCCAGCTTCTGGATCGCGGCCAGAGCCTCCAAGCGCGGATCGCCACCCTGCTACGTGACCGCGATCCATGGAAGCGGATCGAGGTGGAAATCGAGTTGTTGCCTGCGGGAGTCGCGTCGTGAACAAGCCCGCTAGGTGCAGGGCCTCGTGTCAAGACCAAGGCTCGAGTGACAGCGGCAGGCCGCGATCATGATCCTCCGTCCCCTGATTGCGATCATCATCGCGGCAAGCGCGGTGGGACTGGGCATACTCGCGTTGATGCACTGGCGCGAAGTCGGCCTGTTTCTTCTTGTCACCGCGACTGCGTGGTGGGCTTGGCAACTCAAATGGTTGTTACTTGGTGTATTGGGTCTCGGCTGGCTGCTCGGCGGAGACGACTGCGATTTGTGAGTGCGTGGGGTGGGTGAAGACGCGCTCGAATCCGGAGAAGCGTCGAATAGAGTTAGACGGCACAGCGGGTCGGTCCCCGGTCAAATTGGCTTTCCGCGAACAATCGAGAAGAACAGGACAAACGCTGATGGACTTCGCGACGTTTTTTTTCGACGCCACTGCCAAGGACGGCGTTTCTGGCCAGACGCCTTTCGCATACCAGGAGCGGCTCGCAACGGAAGCCTGGCCAGACCTGCTGGATGTTCCCACCGGCATGGGCAAGACCGCGGCTGTCGTCCTGTCGTGGCTGTGGAAACGCGGCTGGCGAAATGCGGAGCGCATCGCACCCGATGCGGACACACCGCGCCGTCTTGTGTACTGCCTGCCCATGCGCGTGCTAGTCGAACAGACCGAGCGGGTTTGCGAAAGCTGGCTGCGAAATCTCGGAGCCCTCGGCAAACCGGGCGAGTACCGCGTTTCAGTGAACGTGCTGATGGGCGGTTCCGAAGACCTTGAAAAGCCGGTATGGGCCGAGCACCCGGAACAAGATCAGATTCTCATCGGCACGCAGGACATGTTGTTGTCACGCGCGTTGATGC
The DNA here is from genome assembly GCA_052387695.1 of Panacagrimonas sp. Taxonomy (GTDB): domain Bacteria; phylum Pseudomonadota; class Gammaproteobacteria; order Nevskiales; family Nevskiaceae; genus Panacagrimonas. The sequence goes on from JBQTIX010000041.1 coordinate 63,126, forward strand.
GTGGATACGGCATGAGCCGGTACCAGTGGCCTGTGCACTTCGCCTGGCTGCACAACGACGCGATGTGGGTGTTCGACGAGGTGCAGTTGATGGGGCCGGGCCTGGTCACCAGCGCACAACTCGACGCTTTCCGGCACAAGCTCGCAGGTACACGCACCAGTCGCAGCCTGTGGGTTTCGGCTACGTTGCGGCGCGAGTGGCTGGAGACGGTGGACTTCAAGCCGGAGACACTGTTCTCGCTCGAACTCAGCGAGGCGGAGAAGGTATGCGACGCGGTGCGCATGCGGCGCGAATCGTTCAAGCCGCTGGCGTGCAGCACCGCCGCGCTTGCGGGAGAAGACAGGTCGTCCATCGCAACTTATTCGAGTGCGCTAGCTGACCAGATTAGAACTGCTCACAAGCCGGGCACGACCACCCTGGCGATTCTCAACACGGTCGAACGCGCACAGAGTCTGATGAGATCGCTCGAATCGCTGTTCGATCCCGCGCCTGCTGCTAAGCGGAACCAGGCCGAACCTGCCATGCCACCGTTATCCATTGCGCCCGAGCGCTTGCTGATCCATTCGCGCTTCCGTGCTGCCGAGCGCGCGCAACGCAATCGCAAGCTCGAAGAAGTGCTGGACCCCGGCGGGCCGGGCCGCATCATCGTCGCGACGCAAGCCATCGAAGCCGGCGTGGACCTGTCCGCGCGCGTGCTGTTCACCGAACTCGCGCCCTGGGCTTCGATGGTGCAGCGCTTCGGCCGCTGCAACCGCTATGGCGAGTTCAATCAATCCGGCGACGCGCAGGTGTTCTGGATGGACGTGGCCGATGCCAAACCTTACGAATCGGCCGACCTCGAAGTTGCCCGGAAACTGCTGACGACCCTGCAAAGCGCCGCACCCGCAAGCCTTCCGCCAGTCACCGCGCAAGCTCCGCTGCATCCTGTGCTACGCAGAAAAGATTTTCTCGATCTGTTCAGCACCGAAGCCGATCTCTCGGGCTTCGACGTGGACATCGCTCCCTACGTGCGCGATGCAGATGATTCTGACGTGCTGCTGTTCTGGCGCCAATGGAACACGGATGCAGAAGCCGGGGACCAGGCACCCGCATCGCGTGAGGAACTCTGCCGCGCCGGACTGGGTGCGGCGGCCAAGCTGCTCAAACCGCTGAAGGGTGGTGACGTGTTTATCTGGGACACGCGCGAACGCGAGTGGTCGCGCATTGCCAGTCCCGGCAATCAGCGCCTGCGCCCCGGCATGACCTTGATGATTCGTGCAGCCTGCGGCGGTTACAGCGAGCGCTTTGGGCTGGATGCCGAGCAGAAAGCCGGAGTCACCGTCTTGCCGTCTTCGCGCGGGGCAACCGTCGAAGCGCTGGACGACGATCATCGCAGCCAACAACGCCACGCCGTATCGCTGTCGCGCCACCTCGCGGATGTCGAGCGTGAGGCCCGCGCGCTATGTGATTCTCTCAAGCCGGACCAAGCCGCCGCGGTGATTCGCGCGGCCCTCTGGCACGACGTCGGCAAAGCTCACGCGGCATTCCAGTCCATGCTGCGCACCGCGCACCTGAAGAGCGCTGGCGAAGCACTCGGCGACGGCCTATGGGCGAAGTCTGGGTCCACGCCAGACCCGGCCACAGGGGTCGCGCGCAACTCTGGCCGGCCCAGGTATCAAGTCAAAGGCGAAACCCGAGCACGCAAGCACTTCCGACACGAACTCGCCTCCGCCGTGGCCTGGCTCGATCAGCACGATGGCGAAGACGATGCAGACCTGATCGCTTACCTGATTGCCGCCCACCACGGCAAAGTTCGCATGTCGCTGCGCGCCTGGCCCGGGGAAACCGAAGCGCCAGCGGGACGCCTCTTCGCCCGCGGAATCTGGGAGGGCGACGTGCTACCGCAGTTGCGGTTCGACGATGGCGCCAGCGTGCCGGAAACCACACTGCACCTGGACTTGATGCAACTCGGCGAAGGCCGGCAAGGACCGTCCTGGACCACGCGCACGCAGCGTCTGCTCGCGGAGTTCGGCCCGTTCCGGCTTGCCTGGATGGAGGCGCTGGTGCGCGTTGCCGACTGGCGCGCCACCCGTGCCGAGCAGGAGGCTGGCAATGTGCACTGACCCGCAGCAGAATCCCGAGCATGACCTGGAAACAAGCCATACAAGCTTGGCGCCAACTGGCGCCGGAGCAGCGTCAGCAGCAGATGCTTGCGCGCAGCCCCTTGCAAACCTGGCAGAGCATGGCCTTCGAGCGCGAACCGGTGAGCCTGGATCGACTGAAGGCGCAACACGCGCGGCTGACGCAACCCAGCCCCGATTCCACACCGCGCTCGGAGAGCTGAACTACGCGGACCTGAGCGAGCGGCTGTCCGAGCCGCTGCTGAGGCTCGACCACCGTATCCGCCTCGGCGAGTTCGAAACGCGAGCGCTCGACGAATCCCTTCTGCTGGAATTTCATTCGCTACTCGCGAGCGAGCTTTTCCCGGACGAGGCCGGACGTTTCCGCACCTCGCAAAATCAGATTCGCGAACACGTTCCGCCCGCGCCCGCGCAGGTTCCCGTCCGGATTCGGGACTACGTGCGCAATCTCGCCGAGCGCATCGCGCACCTCAGCGGAGACGCCGACGATCTTCTGCTGGAATTGCTGGCCTACGCAGAAGGCGAGTTGCTCTCCATCCATCCGTTCCCGGATTTGAACGGCCGTATCAGCCGCCTGTGGCTGCTGGAACTCCTGCGACGTTTGCAGTTGCCGACCGTGGATCTGGTTCCGATAGGGGAGCCTTTCCGGAATCGCTATTTCGAGGCGCTCGCCGCCGCCGACCGGCGCAACTTGAGGCCGCTCATGGAGCTCTGGAAGGAACGTCTGGTCCAGCCGCTGCACGTCAACGAAATCCCACTGCCCGGATGCACGCCGACTCCGCTCGCGTCCTACCTCAAGGCACTGGCTGTGCTACGGCTGGTCGCAGAAGCCGGCCCCGATGACGGCGGCGACCCGGATGCCACCGGCTTCTGGCGCAACGATGTCTTCGTGCTGCGTACGCGGCTGACGGCAGACGAGTTGCGCAGGTTTTTTCTGGAGCGGTATCGGCCGACGCCGCTGGTAGCGCCGTGGAATGGCGGCAGCGGTTTCTACCCCAAGGACAACCGGCTAGGAATCCAGTCGCTCGTCGCATCGCAGTCCGCACGATTCGACCACTACAGACAGGCGATCTCGGCAGCGCAACAAGCGGTGATTCGTTTCGGCTTGAAAGAGAGCCCGAAGCTGGAAGAAAAAGCCAAGTTCCTTCAGGCACTACGCAACATCGCGCCGGAACCACTGCTGCGCTGGATGGACGCGGCGGTGATCCTGTCAGGCGACGATCCGCGCTATCCGCCACTGCTCGGCACGGGTGGCAACGACGGTCGCCTGGATTTCACCAACAACTTTATGCAGCGGCTCTCCGAATTGTTGGACGTCGCTTCTGGAAGCCCCCGGCCCGGCAGCGAAGGCAGCCTCGACTCGGCGATATTCGGATTGGCCGCCACGGCACAGTCTGATCGCGCCATCGGTCAGTTTTCTCCCGGAGCCGCAGGAGGCCCTAATGCCTCGTCTGCGTTCGAGGGCGATGCCAGCATCAATGCTTGGGACTTCGTGCTGATGCTGGAGGGTGCTGTTCTGTTTGGCGCATCAACTGCGCGTCGGCTGGAGTCAAGTGATCCAGCCATCCTCGCCGCGCCCTTCACCGTGCGAAGCCGCGCTGGAACCGTCGGCTCGGCGAGCGCGAACGATGACGGCGACGCCCGCGGCGAAATCTGGATGCCGCTCTGGTCCAGTGCCTTCAGCATCGACGAACTGCGTTGTCTGCTGACCGAAGGACGCGCCGCGCTCAACGGCAAGTCAACCCGCGATGGCCTCGACTTCGCCCGCGCCGTAGCGCAACTGGGAGTGGATCGCGGCATCGAAGCCTTTCAGCGCTATGGCTTCTTGATGCGATCCGGCAAAGCCTTCCTTGCCACGCCGCTCAGTCGCGTTCCTGTGCGGCGCAATCCCGACGCCGATCTCATCAACGAACTGGAACGACGCAACTGGCTGGCCTCGGTTCAACGCTACGCCAGGGACGACAACGCACCCAACGCTTTCCGATCGGCCGCGCGACAACTCGACACCGCTCTTTTCGCGCTGACCCAGCAGGCCAGCCGCCTCACACTGCAAACCGTTCTACGGCAGCTAGGTCGCATCGAATCGGCTTTGAGCATCAGTCCGAAATCGCAGGAATCGGTCCGCGCACCGATGCCCCGGCTTTCGCCGGTGTGGGCCATCAAGGCGGGTGGCGAACGGGCCAGCGACTCGCCCGAGTTCCGCATTGCCGCCGCGCTCGCGGGCCTGCATCTAGTCAACGAGAAGAGGCATAGTGTTCTGCACGCGCGACGACACCTGGCAAGAGTGGGTGAATTGCTTAACGCAGAGGGTGATCGCGGCTGGGAGCCGACCTCTGCGCTTGCTGTCTGGGGTGTGGGTCCCTTGGCAGGAAATCTTGCAGCTTTGCTGCATCGGCGCAGGCTGGAAGCTGCCAAACAAGGTGCGGAGGGCGAAACGCTCGCCAGCACCTGCGGCGCAAGCTGCGATGACCTCGCGGCCTTCCTCGCAAACGACACGGACGACACCCGCATCGCCGAACTATTCGGCGGTCTGGCCTGCGTGGACTTGCGCGAACTGGAAGACCCGCAAGGCAGCCGCGACCCGATGCTGCCGCCCGCGTTCGCACTGCTGAAAATCTTCTTCACATCGGAAGGTCTGCTGCACGCCTTGAAGCTCGACTGGCTGCCGGAAGACCGCAAGCTGCGCCTGCCCGCAGAAATCCCGGCGCGGCTGGCTGGCGGTGATGTGCACGCAGCCATCCGGCTCGCCTGGCAGCGGCTGCGCACGTTCGGCGTGAAGCTGCCCGGCCGCGATCCGCCGCGCGCAACCGGTGCGGACGGCCCGCGCTGGCTCGCCGCGCTGTGCATTCCCCTGAGCTTTGCTGAAACCGGGCGCCTGATCCGCTCGCTCAATCTCGAAGCAGAAGAACAACCCTCAACCGAATCGCAAGCCTGAAGGAGTCCGCCATGTCGCTGAACTTTGCCGCTCTAGCCACCACCCCTCGTCTGCTGCTGGAAGCGCACTTGCAACCCTTGCAGGGCACTCGCTTCCAGCCCACTGGCTTCCCCAATCTCGGCGCCGCTACTTACGAGGGGCCAAATGGCGAACGGATGCTGCTCGTGGAATCCGCACAGAGCATGGCCAACCGGCTGGAAACGGTCTGCTGGGACAAGGTTGCGGATGACTGGGTCGCGCCGCTCAAGGGGTTACCGCTGGTCAAGGTGATCGACAAAAACGGAGCGGCTCTGACCAACACGGTGCTGGAAGCACATCGCGTCAATTCGCCGTACATCCTGGAAGGGAAGGACAAGACGGTGTTCAATTTGCTCAAGGGGCAACTGGCGCAAATGGACGAAGGTTCGGTAGACATTAGGAAACTCGCGCTGGTGCTATTGAACTTGGATACCAACGCTCTGATTCACGGTGTGTTCCTCGCGAAGCCGGATCTCGCTGGCGGTCGCCTACGGCTCCCTCGCGTCCTCTCATCCTTTATCGAGGCTGCCGGGGTACGAGAAGCACAAAGCGGCGGCGTGAAAAACGATCACGTGAAACCCGGCAAAGGCGGCGAAGGACAGACCAGCAGCGAAGGCTTCGGCAACGTTCCCTTCGCCCGCTCAGAGTTCACGTCACCGAAAATCGTCGCTTACTTCAATCTTGATCTGGCCCAGATTCGCGCGTTTGGCTTGGGGGATGCGGTCTCGAATCTGCTCGTCGCACTTTCGCTGTTCAAGATTCAGGCGCTGCTGCATGGCGGCTTGCGTCTGCGCACGGCCTGCGATCTGGAAACTCAGGACGCTGGGCTGATCGTCAAGCGTCCGAAAGAATTTGAGATGCCCACCCTTGCGGTGCTTGATGCCGCCTTGCCCAGGCTGATCGCGAGTGTGGCGGACGAACAGAAGTGGCCGGCGGACCGGGTAACAACGATCAAATGGGAAGCCTCCTCCAAGGCGAAGAAGGAGAAGGGCGCAAAGCCAGAGGACGAGATCGAACCAGCCTGACGCCATGCTCGCCATCGGCTTCACTTTCCCCGCCGGGCGCTACCACGCCACGCCCTGGGGCCGGCATGTCAACGAGGCCGACGTCGCCTGGCCGCCGGACGTGTGGCGCATCGTTCGTGCGTTCATCGCCGTCTGGCATCGCAAGCTGGATCACACAAGGTTCCCAATGGAGCGACTGCACGAACTGCTCGCGCGCCTTGCGGAGTCCGAGCCGCCGCTGTTCCGGCTGCCGGAAGTCGCCATCCATGCGCACACACGGCACTACATGCCGGGCAAGGGCGACAAGAAGACCTTGGTGTTCGATGCTTTCGCCCGTGTCTCGCAGGATGATCCTCTCGTCGTTGCATGGCCAAACCTAGAACTCAGCGAGGCGCAGGCCGAACTGCTGGACGCGCTTCTCGAAAATCTCGGCTTCCTGGGTCGCGCCGAATCGTGGGTGGAGGCGCGACGCACGCGCGAGATCACCGGTATCAACTGCCGCCCTCTATCCGACGTTTCCGACGCTTCGGAATCGGTGGACGCCGAAACCGGCGAAGTCATTGCCGAGATCGTTCGCCTGCAAACGCCGAGTGCACCCGCTGTCTACGAAGTCTTCCGGCGCGATCAATTGGCGGCGGCGGGGATCGCCCCTGATGCAAAGCTCAAAGGCGAGCAGCGAAAGCTTGCCATCACACTTCCTGCCGATTGGATTGCGGCAGTGAGTGTCGAAACCGGAGAGCTTCAGGCCGCGGGCTGGAGCGCTCCCCCTTGCGCACGTGTCATTCCCTATTTCCGACCGCTACACGCCTTGCGGACCCTCGCACCCAGGATCGCGAAGCAACAGACTCGCGCCCGGTCAACGGCGCTGCCCACCACTGCGCGCTACGTGGTTTACGGAAAACCGCTGCCGCGAATCGAAGACACGGTTCGCATCGGCGAAGCCCTGCGAGCAGCGGCTATGGGCCGAGCAAAAAGACTGTTGGGCGAAGGATCGCTGCCGGAGGAACTCTCGGGCCACGATCTGGGCGACGACAACCGCCACGGACATGCGTTCTGGCTTCCCGAAGACGCGGATGGCGACGGTGCGATCGATCACCTGCTCGTGCATGTGCCTTCGGGCTTCAGCGCGAACACCGTCAAAGTGCTGACCTCGCTCCAATCGCTCAAGCGGGATGAAGGCGAGCCGCTTCGCCTGATGATCGAAGGGCTCGGCAGCGCAGAACTGTTCGGCGGTATCACGCGCATTGCGCAGGAAGCGCGTGTCTGGCGCAGCGTCACGCCCTATCTCCACCCCTGGCATCTCAAGAAGCCACAGCTTCGTTCGCTAGAAGCGACACGCGCAGCCGTCAGCGCCCAGTTGAGACGCGAGTGGCAGCTTCGCGACGCTTCACGTCCCGCTATCGAGCAGGTGGATTTCCTGGAAGAGATCGACGTTTCAATCGGCGGCCGAAAGCTGCGTCCGGTGCACTTCCATCGCTTCCGCCGCAAGCGCGGTCTGAATCAGCCGGACACGCTGGGGCGCTTCGTCGAACTCCGCTTTGCCGAACCTGTCCGCGGCCCCGTCGCATTGGGCTTCGGATGTCATTTCGGACTTGGATTGTTCACGGCAATGGACTGAGCATCCGATAGCGCTTCGCTCCGGCGTCACAAAGCGCAACGGGCTCGCTGTAACTCACGCACTATCCGCCGAGTCTCTCTCTGCTTGCTGCACCACCCACTCCGCCGGAGTCATCACCACAACGCCAGCGCTCGCCGGAAAGTGCTTGGCGTTTCCCGTAATCACCAGGCAGCCGGCGTGCCGGGCCAACGCGATGAACGGAGCGTCGCTTGGGTCGGGAAGGCTGGCGCTGTTGACCGGTGCTGGATCGAGCAACAGTCCCAGTGCCTCGAAATTATCGAACAGGCGGCTGATCCATTCCGTTTTGAAGCCGAAGTGCGCTCTGGTCAGCACGTCGCGGTATTCGGAAATGACTTCCGCGCTGAGCACCGGTTGCAGTTCCAAGCTTTCAACAGCGGCCAGAACCTTCGCGGGTGTGCCGGACGGATTGATGCCTGCAGCAACCAGGACGTTGGTGTCAATGACCGCCTGCTTCACGCTTGCGCCTCTCCTGGCGCGCTGCCGCTATCTCAGCGTTGATCTCGTCCAGTGTCATCTTGTCGAGACCGGTCTCGACGGCGTGTCGCTGCATCGCCCTCAACGCGGCGCCGAACCGGGCCGCGCGCAACGCCCGCAGATTGCCCTCGACTTCCGCAGGCTCGGTCGGCGCCATGATGGCGAACGGCTTGCCATTGCGGGTGATGACGATCTCCTGGCCAGCGGCGAGCTTTTCCCACACCTTGCCCGATTCGGCGCGCAATTCGCGAACGGTGACGAAGTCCATGACAGCTTCCGGTACAGAAAACGGTACACAATCATAGCCCGTTACAGGGTGGTTCAGGGTGACGGTCTTTGTTTCTATTGCACCGGCACCGCCCACAGCCTCTCCCCAAACCTCACCCGCTCGCTACCCCCATACAGCACCACGCCGCAGTGAAAGCGCTTGCCCAGCCCGGCTTCCAGGTCACGCAGCCCATTGAAGTGCTTGTCGCCGAGGCTGCTGGATGCCTTGACCTCGATGCCCACACAGCGGCCGGCGGCGTCTTCGATCACGAAGTCCACTTCCACGCCGCCGGCGCTGCGGTAGTGGTAGACCTTCGGCGGCTCGGGCAGGGCGGCGCATTCGCGCCGGAGTTCGCCCAGCACGAAGGTTTCCAGGAGGCCGCCGTAGTGCGGGGCGTCGATCAGCGTCGTGGCATCCACACCGGATACGGCGCAGGCGAGGCCGCTGTCGAGCAGGTAGGCCTTGGGTGTCTTGATGAGGCGCTTGCCGAGATTGGCGTGCCAGGCCGGTAGCGGCCGGAACAGGAAGCTGGCTTCCAACAGTGCGAGGTAGCGATGCAGGGTGACTTGCGGCACGCCGGACACGCGGGCCAGTTCGGCCACGTTGGTCAGACCGCCGCTGCGCACGGCGAGCAGATTGAGCAGGCGCGGCAGGGCGGTGAGATCGCTGATGTTGGACAGTTCGCGGATGTCGCGCTGGGTGATGGTGGTGACGTAGGACTCGAACCAGGCGCGGCGCCGGTCGGCGCGTTTGCGGGTCAGGGCTTCGGGGTATCCGCCGGTGGCGATGAGGGTGGTGAGTTGCGCGGATACTTTGGCAGACTCTCCCTCACCCCCGACCCCTCTCCCTGTGGGAGAGGGGAGCAAGGCGGCAGGCTTATTCGCGAATATTTGCTGGATGAATTTCGGTTTCGCGTGAGCGATTTCGCCTTGGGCGAGCGGGTGCAGCGTGAGCACTTCCATGCGGCCGGCGAGCGATTCTGCCGCGCTGGGTAGCATCAGCACGTCGGCCGAGCCGGTGAGCAGGAAGCGTCCGGGGCGCCGGTTGCGGTCGACGTTGCGCTTGATGGCGGCGAACAGGCCGGGCGATTTTTGCACTTCGTCGATCACCAGCAAACGGTCTTCGCCTGCGATGAAGCTGACCGGATCGCGCTCTGCGGCGGCAAGAGCAGTAGGATCGTCGAGCGTGAGATAGCGGCCGGCATGAGCTTTCGAAAAGGTTTCGGCCAGCATGCTCTTGCCGGTCTGGCGCGCGCCGTTGAGCAGGATCACGGGGGTGTCGCTCAGCGCATCGCGAAGGCGGGATTCGAGCCAGCGTGGGTGATAATCTTCCATGATGTGGATGATAATCTTCCACGACACGGATGAATATCAGGGTTCCTGATCTTCTCTCGAACAAGCGCGCCGCTGTAGGAGGGGCGTAAGCCCCGACAGTCACCCGCCGAGCGAGCCTGGCTCCGGAATTCGAGCGGCCGGTCGGGGCTTGCGCCCCTCCTACAGGTTTGCCAAGCGAAAACGGCGCGACACCGCTTATTCGAAGCCGGCTCGTGCCATGCGATCCGACAAGCTCTGCTTGCGGACGTGTGCTTGCCGGAATCGCGCCAGGCTTGCGCTGAATTCGGCGCCGCCGTGCCGACGCTCCGCAAGTTCGCGCAGATCGACCAGAATGGCGATGGCCGCGTCGTAGTCTTTGGGGCGCTTGGTGGAGACCCGCGTTTCGATCCGGTTCCACAGTTCGGGCTCGCGGCCGCTCAGCTTCTGCAAGTGCGCTTCACGAAGCGCCGCCTGTTCGCGCTCACGCCTCGCGGCCTCTGCGGCGGCTTTCTGCGCTTGCGCTTTCCGGCGCTTCTGCGTGACCCGATCCGCGGTGTCCAACAATGCCGCCGCGGTCCGCGCGGGCTCGGCAGCAGCGTCCGAGGAATCGTGCGATTCCCGAAAGCCACCGAGCAGTTCCGCGCGCACCTGCAACTCTTCGCCACGAGTCAGACGCAACAGCCAGTCGTCCTTCGCCGACACGGGCAGCGCCGCGATCCATTCTGCCAGCGCTTCCGGCGGGTCGGCTTGCGTCAGCTCCGCGCTGCGCTCGGCGGCAGCCGCGATCAGGCTGCGATCGATGCGAAGAAAGTCGGCCATGGCCCGCAGCGGCGCGCTGAGCGTGGCCAGACCCGGTGGCACCGGCGGTTCGGCTGCGTCGTCGTCCAGCTCACGATGCTGCGCGCACGACAACCATGCAAGGTATAGCGCGCGGTGGTCGCCGCGGGCGAGGTCGGCACGCAAGGGCACCAGCGCCGACAGCCAGCCGCTGCCTTCATCCCATTCCTCGTCGCCTTCATCATCTTCGGAATCGAAGCTCAGAATCACGACGTCTTTCTCGACCCGCACGGACGCGGCCTCGCCCACGCAATAACGCCGCGCAAGCTCGGGATCGAGCGATCGACGCGGCAGGCGCAGCATGAACTCGCGCGTGCCCCAGTTGGCGACATGGACGAACGCATCGAAATACTTCCTCATCCACTCGCGAACGTCACCCTTGAAGTTGCCCCACTCGTAGTGATTGACGAAGCGCGTCGCGGTAATCGTCGCGCGGGTGGAGACGCCGCGCATCATGCGCATTTCAGCGTCGGTCAGCGGACGGTCCAGGGCCTGGAATTCGTAGTACTGGTATTCGCTCATTGGACGATTCCGTGATTCAGTCGCGCAGGCCCCTTTGACTCTCCCTCACCCGGCGCTTCGCGCCACCCTCTCCCCACGGGAGAGGGTTTGGGCTCCCCTCTCCCGGAGGGAGAGGCGTCGACGATCGCCGCTTCGACAAGAGCGTCGAGCTTGCGCTTGCTGAGCTTGCCCATGCAGTCTTTCGGGAACGTGAGGTAGACGGACACAAGCCTGCCCGATCAGGAGGGATGCATGGAAGCGCAACAGCACGAACTGCCTCTGCCGTTTCCCGAGCTGACGGGCGATCAGCCGCTGCTGCCGGCGCGCATGATCAACGAGTACGTCTACTGCCCGCGGCTCGCGTACCTGGAATGGGTGCAGGGCGAGTGGGCCGATTCCGGCGATACGGTCGAAGGCCGCAGCCGGCACCAGCGCGTGGACAAGCCTTCCGGCGAGCTGCCGCCTGCGGAGGAGCTGGAGCAGGAGGAACGCATTCACGCGCGGTCGGTCACGGTGTCGTCCACGCGTCTCGGACTCATTGCGAAGCTGGATTTGATCGAAGGCAGCGACGGCCAGGTCGTCCCGGTGGACTACAAGCGCGGCAAGCGCCCGCACGTCGCGCGCGGCGCGTACGACCCGGAGCGCGTGCAGCTCTGCATCCAGGGGCTGATTCTGGAAGACCAGGGCTACACCTGCGACGAGGGTGTGCTGTACTTCGTCGAGTCGCGCGAGCGCGTGCCGGTGGTGTTCGACGCCGAGCTGCGCGACCTCACGCTCTCCTCTATTCACGGTCTGCGCGGTATCGCGCTGGGTGGCCGCATCCCCGCCCCGCTGGAAGACTCGCCCAAGTGTCCGCGTTGCTCGCTGGTCGGCATCTGTCTTCCGGACGAAGTGAATTTTCTGCGGCGCGGGGAAACGCCGCCGCGCGCCATCGCCGTGGGTTTGACCGAAGCACTGCCGCTGTACGTGCAGGCGCACAAGGCCAAAGTCGCCAAGTCCGGCGACACGCTGGAAGTGACGGTGGACGACCAGTTCGCGGCGCGGCCGCGGCTGGCGGAGATTTCGCAGGTGGTGCTGCAAGGCAACGTCTACGTCACCACGCCGACCTTGCACGAACTGATGAGCCGCGAGATTCCGGTGGTCTGGCAATCCTACGGCGGCTGGTTTCTGGGCTACACCGCGGGCATGGGCCACAAGAACGTGGAACTGCGCACCGCACAGTTTCGTGGCGCGGACGACGAGCGCGTGTGTCTCCAACTGGCCAAGGGATGGGTGCGCGCCAAGATTCAGAACTCGCGCACGCTCACGCGCCGCAACTGGCGCGGGCAGACGCCGCCCGACACGGTGATCGACCGCCTGGAACAGGCGATGAAATCGGCCAGCCGTGCCGGCTCGCTCGCGGAACTGCTGGGCGTGGAAGGCTCCGCCGCTGCCGCGTACTTCGGCGCCTTCGGCCAGTTGCTCAAGCAGGATGGAGAACCGGGCTTTGCGTTCAACTTCTCGCAGCGCAATCGGCGCCCGCCCGCGGACCCGGTCAATGCGCTGCTGTCTTACGCCTACGCGCTACTCACCCGCGCATGGACCGTGGCGCTGGTCACATCGGGCTTCGATCCGTATCGCGGTTTCTACCATCAGCCGCGCTACGGCCGACCCGCACTGGCGCTGGACATGATGGAACCGTTCCGTCCCTTGATCGCAGACTCCTGCGTGATTCAGGCCATCAACAACGGCGAGGTTCGTCCCACGGATTTTGTCGGTGGGCCCGGCCGCACCAATCTTGCGGAGGCCGGTCGCAAGCGTTTCATCGGCACCTTCGAGCGGCGCATGAGTCACGAGGTCACGCACCCCCTGTTCGGATACAAGCTCAGCTATCGCCGGCTGCTCGAAATGCAGGCGCGGCTGCTGGGTCGCTTCCTGCTCGGCGAAATTGCCGAGAACCCCAACTTCACCACACGGTAGACCAGGCAAATGGACGAACACCTGTACCTGGTCACCTACGACGTGTGCGACCCCAAGCGACTCCGGCGCGTGCATAAGCTGCTCAAGGGTTACGGAGAATGGGTGCAGTTGTCCGTGTTCCAGTGTCGGCTTTCGCGCAAGCGTCTCGCCGAAATGCAGCATCTGCTTGACGGCGCCATCGTCGACACTCAGGACCACATCCTGATCATGGACCTTGGCCACGCCGATCAGGTCAAGCCGCGCGTCATCAGCCTGGGCAAGACCTTTGACGCGGTGGCGCGCGAGCCGATCATCGTTTAGCGTGGAGCCGTGAACGAACGCCGTACCCGAGCTGCCATATTCGCGCGAGCGCTCCGATGGCAGCGCACAGCCGGGCAGCGCTCGCGCGGAGCCAGGTCTTTGACAATCAGCGATTTTTTCTGGAACCTCGCGGCCGGTGGGTCTCTGCGGGCAAAGCCAGTCGGCCGGTTTTTGGCAGCGCTCGCAATCCACCTTTGCAGACCAGTCGGCGTGCGGGCTCCAGCGCCGACTGCATCCGCGGCGAATTCGCCGCGGCCTCATTGAAGCGAATTCCTGCTCGCCGCCCTGCTCCGCGGTGATTCCGGCATCCGCGCCGGGGTGCCGCGCGAACGTCTGATCGTCGCATCCGCGGCGAATTCGCCGCGGCCTCATTGAAGCTAGTCGTCGGGCATTTTGGCGGGGCCTTCGTTGAGAGGCATCCGCGGCGAATTCGCCGCGGCCTCATTGAAGCGAGGCGGTGCGCGCGCAGTTGGCGCAACTGGCGCAGGCATCCGCGGCGAATTCGCCGCGGCCTCATTGAAGCCGTCGCGGCGAGGACTACTACGCCTTCGGCCGCTAGGCATCCGCGGCTAATTCGCCGCGGCCTCATTGAAGCAATTGCCCGGGGTGCTCCACCCAGCCGCCGGGCGTGGCGCATCCGCGGCGAATTCGCCGCGGCCTCATTGAAGCCGGCGCTGATCAATGAGCGCGGCCAGCTCGCTGGCGTGCATCCGCGGCGAATTCGCCGCGGCCTCATTGAAGCGCACGGTCAACGATGGTGGTGCGCAGGTGACCCAGGTGGCATCCGCGGCGAATTCGCCGCGGCCTCATTGAAGCTCCCGAGCATAAACCGTACATTCAGCCCGTACGGAAGGCATCCGCGGCGCATTAGCCGCGGCCACAATGAAGCGACAGGTACGGA
>JBQTIX010000042.1:0-12177 GCA_052387695.1 Panacagrimonas sp.
TTCCCCCCCCCCCCCCCCCCCGCGTACCCAGTCGCTCGATCTGTTCGCGTGTCCGCACGATCAGGTGCCAGTCCATAAAGCTTTCCATGTATCCGCGGCCGCGATTGGTGGCCAGGAAATTGGGCACGATCAGCTTTCCGCCTGGCGCGAGCATGTCGAACAGGCGTTCGGTCAGGGCTTGCGCCTGCGGTTCCTGCAGGTAGTCGTAAAGGCCGGCTGCGTAAGCGAGGTGAAAGCCGCGCAGATTGGTTTCACCTTTCAGGATTCCGCGCACGGACCCGAGTTGCGTCACCACCGCCGAGCCCGGGTATTCGCTGGCGACAACGGCCAGACTCTCCGCATCCTGGTCTATCGTTTGTCCAGAGTCAGCCCTTGATGGGCGTGCAGTGGTGGGGGAATTGGGCGTTTTTTCCTTCCCCGAATCCTGACGAAATCCTGAATTTTTCCTGAAGAATTTATGAATTCTTGTAAGTCTTTGAAAACACTGAGCTGCGTTGCAGGGCGTGGACGACGCTGGCGATGCACAGGCCGTCGTCGAGAGCGGATTCACAAGCGGCTGCTTCGTCTCCAGCGCCGGATCGCAGAGGAATTTCCCTGCCTGAGCGGGACCGGCAGGCGGAATCGCACACGTTGAAGGCAGGCTGTTCGGTGCCCAGCGCGGGGCCAGATGTTCAGGGATGCTCGCTCCGAAGCCGGGATCAGCCAGGAGGCCCTGGCCCTTCCATGCGATATGGACCGCACCGACGTTTCGCTGCTGGAGCCTGGCCTGCGTCAGCCGACACTCTCTTGAGCTCTGCGACTTGCGCTCTGCGATCAGCTCGGCGTCTCGGCGGAGAGCCTGATCGTCGCCACTCGCTTGCGCATGCCTCAAGGAAACCCTGCACAGGTTCCCGGATCGAGGGGTCGCGGCAGAGTCGCTCCTACAAGTAGCTGACTCTGTAGGAGCGGCTCTGCCGCGACCGGGGCCTGTGCAGACCTTCCACCCTGCACAGGTTAGAGAACACGGTCGCGGGCATGGCCCGCTCCTACGGCATCCGTAGTCGTCCGCCGCGCTTGATGCCTGGCCCGAGCATCGCGCTTTGTTCGCTCGAATCGAACCGGCCGTCATCGCGTGACGCTACATGCAGACTTTCGCGGCGAGTCTCACCTCAGCCTCCGCACAACTGCGTGCCGCGAACGAACAGCAGGATCAGTTCGGCGCGGCCGGCGGTGCCGGTCTTGGCAAAAATGCGTTTCAGGTGCCAGCGCACCGTGCTGATCGCGAGTTCCAGGCGGGCGGCGCACTCGATCACGTTCAGGCCGAGCAGCATGGCCTGCACCACTTCGGTCTCGCCCTGGGTGAGTCCGAAATGCTCGGCAACACGGGAGATTGCCTCTTCGTTGCTGTGGTCCGGATCGGCCACGCTCAGTCGGACCAGCGGCTGGCGTGGACCGGGCGCGGAACAGTGGCTGCCATCGAATCGCTCGACGGCGGCAAGGTAGGGCGGGTTGCCGCAGGTGCGCGGCAACACGATCAGCTCGCTGCGCGGTGGGGATGTGCCGTCGAGGACCTGCCGCACGGCGCGCGCCAGGTCGTGCTGGCCGGTTTCGCTTTGGGCCCAGAGGACGCCGCTATCCGCGACGAGCGCTTCTCTCCGGGCCAGCAGGCGGCGCATCGAGACGTTCTGAAACAGGATGCGCTGCTCGGCATCGAGCAAGGCAATGCCGATGGGAAGCCGTTCGAACAGGTCGGTGGCCAGCAGGGACGGGGCGCAGTCGAGGCTCGCGCGCAAGGCCAGCGCCAGCCCCGGCAGGATCTGCCGCAGGGTGAGGACGTCCTGTAGATGGAAGCCCTTGATCGGCGCGCTGCGGATCAGATCGACCAGGACGGTGCGCCCGGCGTCGCGCCACAGGACGGCGCGCAAGTGCAAGCGGCTCTGGTGCCCGGCCCAGCGATTTTCGGTCCACTCGGAGGCGTCCCTCGCGTGGCGGATGGATAGTTCGCGAACCGGGCTCAGACGCGGGCGGGAGCGGCGCTCGCCGACCATGCGGATGGAGAGCCGGTCCTCGGGCGGGTTTGCGAAGCCCGCGCCGTGCTGGATGGTGAGCGCAACCTCGTCTGCCGGAATGGTGGACCCCAGGGCGCGAAGGATGGCCTCGCACGGGACCGGCAGCCGGTAGGCGCTGGATGGGGAGGTCGGGGGTCCGGGAACCGCCCGGCCGGGATGCCAACCGGATTCTGAGCGGCGCGCGTAGATCGGAGACCGGACCCGCAATGCGTCCGTGTCGAAATTCGACGCGACTTCGATGTTCATCGCTGTGCCACCCCTGTTTGCCCGGACCTCGGCGCGGCTGCGCTTCGGTGCGGGACATCAAGGTGGCGGGAATGGCGTCTGGAATCCTGACGAATTCCTGAAGAATTCCTGAATTATTTCTGACTTGAAATAACTTATTGATTGCGTTGATAAGAATTTATGGACACGGGTTGACCCCGGGATTTGGGGGTGGGGCGTGACGACGCTTCGGGGGCTTAAAAGTCGCTCGCGCCGCGCGTGTCGGGGTTCCAAGACGCTTTGCCCAGGTCTGAATTCATGGGTAGGTCGGGTCAAGCCCGCGTGCTTTTCGCGGGCGGACCTGACGGGCGGCCTTCGTCGAGGGCGCGCAGCGTCGGTTCCGCCTTCGGCTTGAACCGACCTACAACCGACCTACGAGACGGACGGACCCTGTGCAGACCTTCCCTGAGGAGGCTCTGCACGGGTCTGAATTCGAGGGTAGGTCGGGTCAAGCCCGCGTGCGGTTCGCGGGCGGACCCGACGGGCACCCTTCGTCGAGTGCGCGCAGCGTCGGTTCCGCCTTCGGCTTGAACCGACCTACAACCGACCTACGAGATGGACGGACCCTGTGCAGACCTTCCCTGAAACTCGCCCCACCAGCGGTTGCTATCCACTGTTCACCGTCGATTCGGGCTCCGGCCACCGGGGTTCCGACAGGGAGGAAGCCGCGGAGTCGGTAACCATTGGGAGCGAGAACGAGAACGTCGCGCCAGGGCTGCCTTCGTTGGGCTGCACCCAGATGCGGCCGCGATGGCGTTCGACGATGCGCTTGCACACGGCCAGGCCGATGCCGGTGCCGGGGTACTGCTCCTGCGAGTGCAGGCGGCGAAAGATCTGGAACACGTCCTGGGCGCGATCGGGATCGATGCCGATGCCGTTGTCGCGCACCGAGATCACCCATTCCGAGCCCTGGCGGCGGTTGGAGAACATGATCTCGGGCGGGTTCCCGCCGTGGAACTTGAGGGCGTTGCCGATCAGGTTCTGGAACAACTGGGTGAGCTGCTGGGCGTCGCCCTGCACGCGCGGGAGATCGCCGATCAGGAACTCGGCCTTGAGTTCGTGCACCGCCGTCTGCAGCAGGTTGATGGCGGCGTCGAGCGGATCGCGCAGGTGCAGGAGCTGGAAGGGTTTGGGTTCGTGGCCCAGCCGCGAATAGTCGAGCAGGTCCACGATCATGCGCTGCATGCGCGTCGCGGCGCCGGTCAGAAACTCCAGATATTCATTGGCCTCGGCGTCGAGCTTGTTCCTGTAGCGCCGCGCCAGCAGGCCGGAGAAACCGCCGATGGCGCGCAGCGGTTCCTGCAGGTCGTGCGAGGCGATATAAGCGAACTGCTGCAATTCCTGATTGCTGCGCTCCAGCTCGGAGTTGCTGCGGGCGAGATTCTCGTTCTGCACTTGCAGGGTCTCCTCGGCCTGCTTGCGCGCCAGCAGGTTGCTGACCATCTCGCCGAACAGCTTGAGCAGGGTGCTGAGCTGGGGGCGCCAGTCGCGCTCCTGGTTCACGGCGTCGAAACCGACGAAACCGACCACGCCGCTGCCGCCCTGCATCGGCACCAGCAGGATGGAACGGACCGATTCCACCTCCCATTCCGCGCGCTCGGCCAGGGCTTCGGCGGGGAGGTCGGCGATTCGCGTCAGCGCCACCCCTTCGCCGCGGGCCAGCCGCGTCGTCAGCCAGGGAAAGGCGCTGGCGGGCCGATCCTGCAAGCGGTCGAACTGCTGTGCCACGCCCGGGGCGCACCACTCGTGGCTGCAACTCATGCGCTCGCGCGAGGCGCTGAACTCGAAGATATAGGCGCGATCCACCTCGGCGAAGCGGCCGACTTCGCCGAGCGCATCGCTGATCGCTTCGCCGGCCTCCTCGATCGGCAGGCCGATGAAGTGGGTGGACAGGCGCGACACCAGGGATTCGAAGCGCACCCGCAGATCGAGTTCGGACAAGGTGCGGTGGCGCTCGGAGATGTCCAGCAGCACGCCGCAGATCAGGGTGCGGCCGGGCGCGGGCAGATGGATGGCGCGCAGCTCGCAGGGCACGTCCACGCCGTCGGTGCGGCGCACGGTCCAGGGCACTTCGAGTTTCTCGCCGGCCAGTGCGCGCTGAATCAGGCTGCGCAGGTAGGTCTCTGTTGGCTGGCCGAGCTGTTCGGGTGGGGCGATGGCCACCAGGCTCATGCCGATCAGGCGGCTGCGCGGGTGCCCGGTGAGCTTGGCGAAATTTTCGTTGACGTCGATGATCTGGAAGCCTTCGACGTGGAACACCCACATGGCGTCCGGCCCGTGTTCAGCGATGGCGCGCTGCTGGGCGATCACCGTATGCAGCTCGGACAGGCGCAGATTGACTGCATTGGCCATCTCCGAGAACGGCCGCGCCAGCGAGTCCGGAGCGCCGCGGGTGGCGGCGCCGATGCGCAGGGAATCTTCGCCTTCGGCCAGTTTTTGCACCGCCAGTTGCATCGCCGCGAGGCGCCGGTCGAGCAGGTCCACGAACCAGGCGCCGGCGGCCGCGACCAGGACCAGGGCCGCCAGGACATAGGGCGGCGCCGTGTCCATGTCGACCAGCAAGCCCAGTTGGCCGGCAGCGAACAGGCCGGTGGCGATCAGGACGGCGACGGCGAAGCTGTATTTCAGGAACACGCTTGGGGGGCGATCGCGGCGGGAGCGGATGGGGCCGGATTGTGGGTCGATTGCGATTCGATTGCGATGGTCGCTTGATCAGCGGGCGGATTTTCAGCGCTGACGGCGGATCGTCGGTGCTTGCCGCCGGCAAGGGGTCAGTTATTGATCCGGCCCGCAAATATTTTGAAAAGCGTCGGGAATTCACTTCTCGGCGATGTTGGTTGACCAGCACGAACGGGCCGGACCCATCATCAAACGATGCTCCGTGCTATTGATGCGGTAGTCACCATCCCCGTTCAGCGATGCGAGGATTGTCAACACCATGCTCCATCCAACAATTTGCGGGCCGCATCAATAGAGTCCGGCGATGAACCTCGAGCCCCCGCCGGCCACGCCGCTGTCCATCGACGCCTCGCGCCATTTCCCGGCCTGGTTGGCGCAAGCGCGCGTGAGCCTGGCCCTGAGTTGCTACCAGTCGGGAAAGCTGTTTCTGGTGGGGCTCAAGCCGGACGGCCGGTTGTCGATCTTCGAGCGGACGTTCAACCGCTGCATGGGCCTGTGGTCGGACACGCAGACCCTGTGGCTGGCGTCGGCGTTCCAGTTGTGGCGCCTTGAGAACGTGGTGCCGGAGGGCGCGCAGGAGAACGGCTTCGACCGGCTGTTCGTGCCGCGTGCCGGTTACACGACGGGCGACGTGGACGTGCATGACGTGGCGGTGGACGGCGACGGCCGGGTGGTGTTCGTCAGCACGCTGTTCTCCTGCCTGGGCACGGTGAGCGAGCGGCACAATTTCTCGCCATTGTGGAAGCCGCGCTTCATCAGCCGGCTGGCGGCGGAGGATCGCTGCCACCTCAATGGATTGGCGCTGGACCAGGGACGGCCGCGCTACGCCACCGCGTGCAGCCAGAGCGATGTGGCGGATGGCTGGCGCGAACGTCGGCAGGACGGTGGTTGCGTGATCGACGTCGACGCCAACGAGATCGTCGCCAGGGGGCTGTCGATGCCGCATTCGCCGCGCATGCGCGCCGGGCGGCTGTGGCTGCTCAACTCGGGCAGGGGTGATTTCGGCTTCGTCGATCCGGCGAGCGGGCATTTCGAATCGGTGGCCTTCTGTCCGGGTTACGGCCGTGGCCTGGCGTTCGTCGGCGACAGCGCGGTGATCGGGCTGTCCAAGGCGCGGCACGACAAGACCTTCGCGGGGCTGCCCCTGCAAGAACGTCTGGCCGCCAGGAACGCGAGCGCGCGCTGCGGCGTGGCCGTGGTGGATCTGAAATCCGGCGATGCCCGTCACTGGCTGCGCATCGAAGGCGCGGTGGAGGAGATCTACGACGTCGCGGTGCTGCCCGGCGTGCTGCGGCCGAAGGCACTGGGATTCAAGACCGAGGAGATCCGGCACCGCGTGTGGCTGGAGGTGGACGGGCGCGTGCAGCAATGGAGCGGGCAGGCACGGGAGTGACGTGACGGTCGTCGAAAGTCCATGGTTCTGGGCGCAGGTCTGCACCGATTCGATCCTGTGGCGCCGGTCGGTTGTAGGTCGGTTCAAGCCGAAGGCGGAACCGACACTGCGCTGGCGATGCCACCGCAGGAGCGTGTGTAGGTCGGGTCAAGCCCGCGTGCCTTTCGCGGGCGGACCCGACGGGCGAGGTCGGGAAATGCGCGGCTTCTTGTTGAGGGCGCATGTCGGTTCCGCCCGCATGAAGCCGCGGGCTTGAACCGACCTACAACCGACCTACAACCGATCTATCCCGATCTTTCCCGCCGGACCGCCCAACCCGAACGGGTATACTCCGCGGCCTTTTAGCGTCGCGCCCGTCACCCACGCCATGAATCTGGCGAACATCCGCAACTTCTGCATCATCGCCCATATCGACCACGGCAAGTCCACGCTCGCGGACCGCTTCATCCAGTTGACCGGCGGCCTGGAGGAACGCGAGATGCAGGCGCAGGTGCTGGACAACAACCCGATCGAGCGCGAGCGCGGCATCACCATCAAGGCGCAGGCGGTCTCGCTCGAATACAAGGCGCGCGACGGGCAGATCTATCAGCTCAACATGATCGACACGCCGGGCCACGTGGACTTCAGCTACGAGGTGTCGCGTTCGCTCGCCTCCTGCGAGGGCGCGCTGCTGGTGGTGGATGCCAGCCAGGGCGTCGAGGCGCAGTCGGTCGCCAATTGCTACACCGCGCTGGAAATGCACCTCGAAGTGGTGCCGGTGCTCAACAAGATCGACCTGCAGAACGCCGAGCCCGATCGCGTCGCCGAAGAGATCGAGCAGGTCATCGGCATCGAGGCGACCGACGCGCTGCGCATCTCCGCGAAGACCGGCCTGGGCGTGCCCGAGGTGCTGGAGGCGGTGATCAAGCAACTGCCGCCGCCCAAGGGCAACCCCGCAGGCCAGCTCCAGGCCCTGATCGTGGATAGCTGGTTCGACAATTACCTGGGCGTGGTGTCGCTGATCCGCGTGGTCAACGGCGCGGTGCAGAAGGGCCAGAAGGTGCGCGTGCTGTCCACCGGCAAGGATCACGAGGTGACCATGCTGGGCGTGCACACGCCCAAGCGCGTGTTCAAGAACCGGCTGGAGACCGGCGAAGTCGGGTTCCTGATCGCGGGCATCAAGGACATCTTCGGCGCGCCGGTGGGCGACACGCTCACCCTGGCGTCGAACGCCAGCATCGAGGCGCTGCCGGGCTTTCGCCACATCCAGCCGCGCGTGTTCGCGGGCCTGTTCCCGGTGGACGCCGACGACTTCGAGGATTTCCGCGAATCCCTGTCCAAGCTGCGCCTGAACGACTCGGCCTTGCAGTACGAGCCGGAGAGTTCGACCGCGCTGGGCTTCGGCTTTCGCATCGGCTTTCTGGGCATGCTGCACATGGAGATCGTGCAGGAACGCCTGGAGCGCGAATATGGTCTGAACTTGATCACCACGGCGCCGTCGGTGATCTACGAGATCGAGCTGCCCGGCGGCGAGATCAAGCGGATCGACAACCCGGCCGAATTGCCCGAGGCCGGTGCGTACGAGGACATCCGCGAGCCGATCATCAGCGCCCGCGTGCTGATGCCGCACGACTACGTCGGCCCGGTGATGCAGCTGTGCATGGAGAAGCGCGGCGTGCAGAAAAACCTGCGCTACCTGGGCGCCCAGGTGCAGCTGGAAGTGGAGCTGCCGCTGGCCGAAGTGGTGCTGGATTTCTTCGACCGGCTCAAGAGCGTGTCGCGCGGCTATGCCTCGTTCGAATACGAGATCGCGCGCTTCCAGAGCGCGGACCTGGTCAAGCTCGACGTGCTGGTCAACGGCGACAAGGTCGATGCGCTGGCGTCCATCATCCATCGCGACAATTCCTTCACCCGCGGGCGCGACCTGTGCGAGCGCATGCAGGAAGTCATCCACCGGCAGATGTTCGACGTCGCGATCCAGGCCGCGATCGGCGCCAAGATCATCGCCCGCAGCACGGTCAAGGCGCTGCGCAAGGACGTGACCGCCAAGTGCTATGGCGGCGACGTATCGCGCAAGCGCAAACTTCTGGACAAGCAGAAGGAAGGCAAGAAGCGCATGAAGCAGGTCGGCAGTGTCGAGATTCCGCAGGAAGCCTTCCTGGCCGTGCTGGGTGTGGACCGCAAGAACTGAGAAGAAGATGAACCTTCCGCCGGACGTGCATTTCGATTTTGCCGTGCTGCTCACGGGGCTGACCCTGCTCACCGGCATCGGCTGGCTGGCCGACACGCTGTGGCTGGCCAAGCGTCGTCGACGCCTGGCCGCGGGCGGAGACAAGCCCGGCTGGCTGGTCGATTTTTCGCGCTCCTTCTTCCCGGTGATCTTCGCCGTGCTGATCCTGCGATCGTTCCTGGCCGAGCCCTTCCGCATCCCGTCAGGCTCGATGATCCCGACCTTGCTGGTGGGCGACTTCATCCTGGTCAACAAATTCAGCTACGGCCTGCGCGACCCGGTGTTCCATGCCGAGTTCATCAAGGGCGACCGGCCGCAGCGCGGACACATCGTCGTGTTCCGTTATCCGCACGACCCCTCCGTCGACTACATCAAGCGCATCGTCGGCGTTCCCGGTGACACCATCGCCTACCGCGACAAGACGCTCTACGTGAACGGCGAAGCACAGACGCAGGACGCGGACGGCGTCTACAACGTGCCCAGCTTCCCCGGCGGCACCGCCTACCGATACAAGGAGAACCTCAACGGTCGCGAGCACCACATCATCGTCAATCCCAACGATCCGGCCCGGGATTTCGAGATGACCGTGCCTCCGGGTCAGTACTTCGCGATGGGTGACAACCGTGACGGCAGCTTCGACTCGCGCGGCTGGGGCACGGTGCCGGAGCGCAATCTGGTCGGCCGCGCGTTTTTCATCTGGATGAGCTGGGACTCCGCGCGCATGCGACCCACCCTGTCCCGCATCTTCACGCCGATTCACTGATGAGTCTGCGCATTCCGGCCAGGCAGAGAGGAATCGGCTGGGTCGGGCTGCTGTTCGTGCTCGGCGCGCTCGCCTTCGTCGCCATCGTGGTGATCAAGGTCGGGCCGCTGTACCTCAATCAGATGACGGTCGAACGCATCGTCAAACGAGTGGCGGAGGATCCGGAAATGGCGACCGCCGACCCGCTGACCATTCGCGACGCACTGCAGCGGGGCTGGGATGCGGATTACGTCGATCAGCTCAAGCCCCGGGACATCAAGATCAAACGCACGGAACGCGGTCGCACGCTGATCTACGACTACGAGGCGCGGGTCCACCTGTTCTACAACATCTTCGTCGTGGTCGAGTTTGCGGGTCAGGAGCCGATGCGCAATTCCGGCACCGCGCCGTACTGACGAACGTCATCAGGTGGATCACCTCCAACGTCTCACGAGTACGCTCGGCTATGTTTTCAGTGAACCCGAGCATCTGCGGCGGGCATTGACGCACCGCTCGTATTCATCCGCCAATAACGAGCGGTTGGAATTTCTCGGCGACGCGCTGATCAGTGCCATCGTCGCTGAGCGGCTGTACCGCGATCAGCAGAAGGCCGAAGAAGGCGCTCTCTCGAGGTTGCGCGCCAGCCTGGTGCGCGAAACCTCGCTGGCGCAGATCGGGCGCCGGCTGGAGTTGGGTGATGCGCTGCAACTCGGCGAGGGTGAACTCAAGAGCGGTGGCTGGCGCCGTGACTCGGTGCTGGCCGACGCCTTCGAGGCGATCATCGGCGCGGTGTTTCTGGATGGCGGGTTTGATGCAGCGCGCGAGGTCTGCCTGCGTCAGTTCGAGCCGGAACTCGCCCATCTTCCGGACGCCGAATCTCTGAAGGACCCCAAGACGCGCTTGCAGGAGTGGTTGCAGGGCCGCTGCCGGCCGTTGCCGGTTTACGAGGTGTTGTCCGAATCGGGTCCGCCGCACCGGCGCAATTTTCGGGTCTGTGCCAGGCTCGTCGATACGGAGCGTGTCACCGAGGCCAGCGCCGCCAGCCGACGGATCGCCGAACAGCGGGCCGCAGAAGCACTATTAGAGGGATTGATGGCCGATGAAAAATAAACCTGGCGACCTGAGTTCGAGAGCCGTCGATGCGTAGCGGAATCGTCACCGTCATCGGCCGGCCCAATGTCGGCAAATCCACGCTGGTCAATGCGCTGGTCGGGCGCAAGGTCAGCATCGTTTCGCACAAGCCGCAGACCACGCGCCAGCGCATCCAGGGCGTACTGCACCATCCTGATGGGCAGATCGTGTTCGTGGATACGCCGGGCTTGCACCTGTCGGCCAGGCGCGCGCTCAACCGTGCGATGAACGACGCCGCCACCGGCAGCCTGCCGGATGTCGATCTGGCGCTGTTCGTGGTCGAGTCCGGCCGCTGGACCGAGGAAGACGCCGCTGCGCTCGGCAAGCTCAAAGGGTTGCCCGCGCCCGTGGGTCTGGTGTTCAACAAGGTCGATCGGGTCGCCGACAAGACCGAAATTCTGCCGCAGCTCGAAAAGCTTGCGAGCTTGTACGACTTCGCGTTCGTGATCCCGCTGTCGGCGACCAAGCGCGATAACCTTGAAGCGCTGGTCAAGGAGATTCTGATCCGGCTTCCGGAAGGCCCCGCGCTCTATCCGCCTGGCATGTTGGTCGGCCACGACGAGGGCTTCACCGCCGCCGAACTGGTGCGTGAAAAGCTCACCCGCCTGCTGCACCAGGAATTGCCGTATGCGCTCACCGTGTCGATCGAGACCTTCGAGATCGAGCGCAGCATGCGACGGATCTCCGCCATCATCTGGGTTGAACGCGAAGGCCAGAAATCGATCGTGATCGGCGAGGACGGAACCGCGCTGAAGAAAGTCGGGACCGCGGCGCGCAAGGAACTCGAGCATCTGTTCGGCGCCAAGGTTTTTCTGCAGCTCTGGTGCCGCGTGCGCGAGAACTGGAGTGACGATCCGGCGGCGTTGCGCCAGTTCGGGCTCAGCGGCGATTGACCATGCGGCGGGTGTCGTTGCAACCCGCCTGGATTCTCAAGTCCTCGCCGTACGGCGATACCAGTCTGTTGGTCGAGGCGATCTCGCAGGACTTCGGCCGTGTAGGTCTGGTGGCGCGCGGCGTGCGCGGGCCGAAGTCGAAGACGCGCGTCCTGCTGCAATCCTTCCGGCCGCTGCTGCTGTCGTGGAACGAAGCCGGCGACCTCGGCACGCTGACCGGAGTCGAGGCCAACGGCCTGCCGGTGGGCTTGAGCGGCGAGCAGGTGTTCAGCGGCTGGTACCTCAATGAACTGCTGCTGCGCCTGCTGCATCGGCATGACCCGCACGCCGCTGTGTTCGCGGCTTACACCGATGCGATCGACATGCTGGCAGAGACCGACGCCCGCGCGCTGCGCTTCTTCGAAAAGCGCCTGCTGTCCGAACTGGGCTTCGGCCTCGATCTCCCGGACGATCTCGATCCCGAACGCTGTTACCGGCTCGATCCCGAACGCGAACCGATGCCCTGCGCAAACGACGACATCAACGCCATCCCCGGCAGCAGCCTGATCGCGCTGCGGGACGATTCCCTGCACTCCGCGCGTGAACTGCACGATGCACGCACTGTCTTGCGCGCCGCGCTGGCGCCGCATCTGGGCGATCGCCCCCTGGCAGCGGCGCAGGTCTTGCGGGCGTTGAAGTTGAGGTCCCGCAAGGACTGAGGAAGCTCTGAAAAGGTCTGTCGCGGGGGGGGGCCCCCCCCACACAAACCCAGCGACCCCGGGGCCGGGGCCAGCCCCCCACCCCCGGACCCAGGCCGCCCCCGGGGGGGGGCGCAAGCC
>JBQTIX010000043.1:0-13540 GCA_052387695.1 Panacagrimonas sp.
GTGCCCGGGCGCACCGGGGGGAGGGGTTTCTCTTACCCCCCCCCCCGGGCCCGGGGCTTTCGGGTGTAAACGCCACGCGCATCCACCCTCCCAGGCCAAGGTGTCGCGGGATCCTTGTAAAGAAGTAAAGCGGCTCAACCCGGTGGCTCGATAAGCTCATGAACAAGATCACCCCCACCCGTAGCCAGAACGACGTCTCGCGCCTGCTCAAGCAATTGCGCATGGACAGTTTCGAGTTCCGCACCTTCGATCGTGCCCCGGCGGAACTGGAGCCCGAGTCCGCAGCGGAGCCCGACCTGCCTGCGCCGCAGGCGGCCGGGCCGGTATCGCCGGTCAGGCCTTCTGCGCCGTCCCCGCCGCGAACCACGCTCCCGGCGACCGCGCAGGAAGGACTGGAAGAAGCCTTTGGCCGTCTCGTGCGGCAGGAGCCTTTGCGGCGCGAGCGCAAGCTGTCGCTGCGCCTGAATCTGCCCGTACACCGCTGCGAGCCCGATACGCCGAGCCTGCCGCCGGAGCATCTGCCGATCGGCGATATTTTTGGCCGCCTGATGAGCCTCACACCGCCGCGCGACGCCGATTCGCGACCCGAAATCTGAGATATGGATCAGATATCCAAGCCGCGGTCCGAAGGTCCTGGCCGGCTGTCGAACGCCATTTTCGCGCTGCTGTTCGCCATCATCGGCCTGATGCTGTTCGGTTTTGCGTCCACCGAGCTGACGTTCTGGTGGCAGGTGGCCAACGCCACGTTTGCGATCATCGTCGCCCTGGCTCTGTTCCGCCGGCCGACGCGCTTGCTGTCGATTTTCCTGATGGCGCTGTCGGTGGCGTTTTCCAGCCGCTATCTGTATTGGCGGTTCACCGAGACCCTGCCGATCGGCGAAGGTCACTCGATCCTGGACCTGCCGCTGGCCATCGGCCTGCTGATGGCCGAGCTGTACGCGTACACGATTCTGTTCCTGGGCTATTTCCAGGTGCTGTGGCCGCTGCACCGCAAACCCGCGGCCCTGCCGGAGGACGACGCGCTGTGGCCCAACGTGGACATCTTCATCCCCACCTACAACGAGCCGCTGTCGGTGGTCCGCCCGACGATCCTGGCGGCGCTGGAGATGGATTGGCCGCAGGACAAGATGAAGGTCTACGTGCTCGACGACGGGCGCCGGCCGGAGTTTGCGGCGTTCGCGGAGCTGGTGGGCGCCACCCACCTGACGCGCTCCGACAACAAGCACGCCAAGGCGGGCAATATCAATCGCGCGATGGAGAAGACGCAGGGCGAGTTTGTCGCCATCTTCGACTGCGATCACATCCCCACCCGCTCCTTCCTGCAGATGACGGTGGGCACGCTGCTCGCCGATCCGCGCAACGCGCTGGTGCAGACGCCCCACCACTTCTTTTCGCCCGATCCGTTCGAACGCAACCTCGACACCTTCCGCAAGGTCCCCAACGAGGGCGAACTGTTCTACGGCCTGTTGCAGGACGGTAACGATTTCTGGGACGCGACGTTCTTCTGCGGCTCCTGCGCGGTGATCCGGCGCACTGCGCTCGACGAGATCGGCGGCATCGCGGTGGAGACCGTCACCGAGGATGCGCACACCGCGCTGCGCCTGCACCAGCGCGGCTGGCACTCGGCCTACATCAGCGTTCCGCAGGCCGCCGGGCTGGCCACCGAATCGCTATCGGCGCATATCGGCCAGCGCATCCGCTGGGCGCGCGGGATGGCGCAGATTTTCCGGGTGGACAACCCCCTGATCGCGCCGGGCCTGAGCCTCGGGCAGCGGCTGTGCTACTGCAACGCGATGATGCATTTCTTCTATGGATTGCCGCGCCTGGTGTTCCTCACCAGCCCGATGGCCTTCCTGCTGGTGGGTGCCGAGATCATCCAGGCTGAGGCGCTGATGATCCTGGCCTACGCCATGCCGCACCTGGTGCTTTCGGTGGTGGCCAACTCACGCCTGCAGGGGCGCTTCCGGCATTCGTGGTGGGCCGAGGTCTACGAGACCGTGCTGGCCATCTTCATCATTCTGCCGACGACCCTGGCGCTGATCAATCCCAAGCTCGGCAAGTTCAACGTCACCGCCAAGGGCGGCATCGTCGAGCGCGATTATTTCGACGGCGACATCGCCAAGCCCTACTACGTGCTGTACATCATCAACCTGCTCGGCATCGTCGCGGGTGTTGGCCGCATCGTCTTTGGCGACTCGGAAAAACTGTCCACGGTGATCCTCAACATGGTCTGGGCCACGTACAACCTGGTCGTGCTCGGCGCCGCGATGAGCGTGGCCGGCGAGCGCAAGCAGACCCGCCGCGCAGTGCGGGTGGCCGAACAATTGCCGGTGCTGGTGCGCAAGCTCGGCGAGCGCCAGACGGTCACGGCGACCACCCAGGATCTGTCGACCAACGGCATCGCCCTGCGCGCCGCCGAAGCGCTGTCCCTGGCCATCGGCGACGGTGTGGAAGTATCCATTGAATCTCCCGGGCGCCGCGTGTGGCTGCCCGCCGCCGTTCGCCGCATGGACACAGGAGTCGTCGCCGTGGAACTCGGCCAGCTCGATCTGAAGCAGGAAGCCAACCTCACCCAGGCGCTGTTCGGCCGCGCCGATGCCTGGGTCGATTGGCGCGATCTTTCGGTCCGCGACCGCCCGCTCAAATCGCTGGCGCAGGTGTTCCGGATATCGCTGTCCGGCTCGCGCAAGTTCTGGCAATGGGTCGGGCGGCAGACGCTGTCGCTGTTCCGGGGCAAGCCCGAGCCGGCCAAGGCGGCCGGCGCCGTGTCGGCGTCCGCGGTTCTGCTGCTGATCGCGTTTCTGGCCGCCACGGGTCTGAGTCCGGAAGCGGTGGCGCAGGACCCGGCCGCCGTGCCCGCCGCCCTGCCGCCGCCTGTGCCTGCCGCTCCGGTCCTTGTTGCGGTCCGTTCCGCGCCGCTTCCCGTCGCCGCTGTCGCGCCGGTGCCCGCACCCCCGGAACCGCCCCCGCCCCCCTTGACCACCGACCGGGTCACCGAGGAAACCCGGCGCGTCATCTCCCTGCAGGACCTCGGCGCGCAGTACCCGATGCGCCTGGTCACGGTGTACGGCCAGGCCAGCGCCGGACTGCCCCTGCGTCGCGACCAGGTGGTCACCCGTGCACGCCTGCGCCTGCGCTACTCGCACTCACCCTCGTTGATCGAACGCATCAGCCACCTGACCGTGCTGGTCAACGACGAGGTGGTGTCCACGTTCAATCTGGACCTGGACACCGCCAGCGGCACCGAGCGCCTGATCGAGA
This sequence comes from Panacagrimonas sp., assembly GCA_052387695.1. Classification (GTDB taxonomy): domain Bacteria; phylum Pseudomonadota; class Gammaproteobacteria; order Nevskiales; family Nevskiaceae; genus Panacagrimonas. The sequence goes on from JBQTIX010000043.1 coordinate 3,262, forward strand.
TCAACCCCAGCCTGGTGCAGGAGTTCAACCAGATCCGCTTCGACATGGCGATGCACTACACCAACTCGCCGGACGAATGCGAGGACCCGACGCATTCCAGCCTCTGGGGCGTCATCAGCAACCAGTCGCAACTGGAACTGAATCTGGCCAACCTGTCCCTGCCGCCGGACCTGGCCCTGCTGCCGCGGCCCTTCCTGGAGCCCAACGACCAGCGACGTCTCACGCTGCCGTTCACCCTGGCTACGGATGCCAAGCGCGACGCCCTCAGCGCCGCCGGGGTGGTGGCGAGCTGGTTTGGTGCCCAGGCGGATTACCGCGGCGCCGAATTCCCGGTGCTCCTGTCGGCGCTGCCGCCGGGACATGGTGTGGTGCTGCGCATCGGCAATGCCTTCGCCGGCGAACTCGGGCCGGCGCCGGACTGGGCCCGGATTCGCGTGGTGCCCAACCCGCGCAATCCGGCCGCCCGGCTGCTGCTGATCGAAGCCTCCGACGAAGCCGGCCTGCTGCGCGCCGCGCAGGCCCTGGTCATGGGCGCCATCAGCCTGGAAGGCGAGGTGGCCCAGGTCCAGCAGCTCGACCTGCCGCCGCCGGCCGCACGTGGCGTTGCACCGCGCTGGATCGATCCGTCGCGGCGCACGCGTCTGGCGGACATCAGCCAGGGTGCGACCAGCGTGCGCGGTCTCAATCCCGGTCCGATGGGCTTTGATTTCCGCCTGCCGCCGGACGTGTATTTTCTGGACGAGGTCGGCGCCACCGTGGACCTGCGTTACCGCTACGCGCCGATCACCGCGCCGGGCTCCACCTTGAGCACCTTGTTCAACGACGCCTTCGTCGGCTCGGTGATCCTGCCGCGGGCCGGCGAGCCGCCCAGCCGCGAGGCTGAGGAGGTCAACGATCAGGTCGATATCGAGATTCCCGCCTTCCGCCTGGGATCGCGCAACCAGCTCACCTTGCAGTACCAGTTCCGTCGCGCAGTTTCCAAGCCCTGCGAGCACTTCGTCTCCGATGCGCTGGGCGGTTCGGTGGACCCGGATTCCGAAGTCGAATTCGGCCGTCACGGCCGCTACGCGCGCTGGCCGGACCTGACCCGCTTCCGCGACGGCGGCCTGCCGTTTTCGCTGAGCGCCGACCTCGGCGAAACCGCGTTCCTGCTGCCCCACGACGCGGACGAAGACGCCCTGTCCGCGGCCCTGATGCTGGCCGGTCATCTCGGACAGACCACCGGCGCACCCGGCCTTCGCCTGGCCATCGACAGCATCGCCAATGCGATGACCTACTCGGATCGGGACCTGATCCTGATCGGCCGGGCCGATCAGCTCAAGCTGCCGGAGGACTGGATCGAGCGGCTTCCGCTGCTCATTTCCAAGGAAGGCGCGCGCCTGACCGAGACCAGCCGGGCGGCGAGCTTTCGCGCCTGGATCGCGCAGCGCGACCTGGTCGGCGCCAAGCAGTTCGCCGGCCGGGTCCTGGCCACCGGCGGGCGCGAGCTGGGGGTGCTGATCGGTGCCCGCTCGCCCTTCGGGGACCGGTCGGCGGTCTGGGTCACGGCCGGTGATCGCGCCCCGCTGGTGGGCGTGACCGAGACCCTGATCGATTCGTCGCGCCGGCAGTTCATCGAAGGCGATGTGTCCCTGGTTCACGGCAAGGAGGTCACCGGCTACCTGCTCGGCGATCAATGGGGCACCGGCCATCTGGCCTGGTACCACGCGATCCGGGAATGGCTGGCGCAGCGTCCCTACCTGATGGCGCCGCTGGCGCTCGGCATCGCCTTCCTGACCGTGGTGCTGCTGTTCGCCCGGCTGCGGCGGCGGGCGGTGCTGCGGCTGAAGACGGGCAACGCGAAATGAGACGGTGGTTTTCTGCGGCTGTCGCCGGTGGATGCGCTTCGCTTATCCACCCTACAAACCACTGCCGGCGTAGGCGTAGGGTGGATAAGCGAAGCGCATCCACCATCGCGGGCTGGATGTACGCCACGCGACTCCGCCTGAACCTGGCCTGCCTGGCCCTGACCCTGATCTCCGCCCCCGCCTCCGCCGCCTGGCCGGCCTGGGAGCAGTTCGCCGCCGGCTACATCCAGGACGATGGCCGGGTGGTGGACTGGACCGCGGGCGGTCGCAGCATCTCCGAAGCGCAGGCCTATGCGCTGTTCTTCGCCCTGGTCGCCAGCGATGTCGCACGCTATGACCAGATTCTGCAATGGACGGAGAACAACCTGGCCCAGGGCGATCTCGGCAAGAACTTGCCCGCCTGGTTGTGGGGTCAGGACGCCGACAGCCGCTGGCGCGTGCTGGACCCCAACTCCGCCTCCGATGCCAACCTGTGGCTGGGCTATTCCCTGCTGGAAGCCGGCCGGCTGTGGAATCGCCCGCTGCTCGCGGCCAAGGGTCGCACGCTGCTGTCCCTGGTGGCGATGCACGAGGTGCGTCAGGTCGCGGACCTCACCGTGCTCCTGCCGGGCCGCGACGGCTTTGAATCGACCGCCGGCCTGCGGCTCAACCCGAGTTATGTGCCGCCGTTCCAACTCCAGTATCTGGCCGCCGAGCAGCCCGACGGACCCTGGCAGTCAATCCTGGACAGCTACGTCAGACTTCTTCCCGACCTGACTCCCGGCGGGCGCGTGCCCGACTGGTTTCTGCTGACGCCGGACGGACCGCGGCGCGACGAGCAGAGCGATGGCGCAGGCAGCTACGACGCCATCCGCGTGTTCCTCTGGGCCGGCTTCGGGCCGGCCGGACTGCCGCAGGCGAAGGCGTTGACCGAGCGCCTGCGCCCGTTCGCAGCCCTGCTGCGCGCGGCCGGCCGGACGCCGGAGCGCTGGTATCCGGACGGTCGCGCGGCCGAGGGGGTCGGGCCGCCGGGCTTCGACGCGGCCCTGCGACCTTTCCTGCTGGCCGTCGCCGCCTCCGACCTCGATGGCGCCGCACAGACACGGCTGGACAAGGCCAGGGTCGGCGATCTGATCGGCGCGCCCGCGCGCTATTACGACCAGGTGCTGGCGCTGTTCGGCGAGGGCTTCGCCCAGGGCCGGTTCAAATTTGCGGCCGATGGTCGGCTGGAGCTGCCATGAAACGGGTGCGTTCGATTTTTCTGGGGCTGCATCTGGCCGCTGGCGCCCTGGCGCCGATGATGGTCGTGGCGCAGGCCGACCCGGCGGCGCTCAAGACGCTGGTCGAGCAGGGCCGGTTCTGGGATGCCCGCGATCAGCTCGACCGCGCCCGCCAGGCCTGGGAGCGGGTGGTGACGGCGGACCCACGGAACACCGAGGCTTTGTCGCGACTGGTCGCCATTTCCATGAAGTCCGGCAACGCGGCGGCGGCGCGCAAGTACCTGGAGTCCCTGCGCGGCGTGGCGCCCGGTTCGGCCGCGCTGGCCGACGCTGAAAAACTGCTGGGCGGCGGAACCACCGCGCAGCGCTCGGAATCCACCCCCAACCTGCAAGCCCTCGCCCGGGCGCGCGATGCGACGGGGAGGAAGGACTACCCCGAAGCGCTGGCGGCGTATCGCGAGGCCTTTGGCGGCGTCCCCACCAGCGGCCCGTACGCGCTGGAATATCACCAGACCCTGGGTGCGACCGACGAGGGCTGGGAGCCGGCGCTGGCCTTCATGCGCCAGCTCGCGGGCAAGAGCCCGGAAAATCCGACGATCGCGCTGGCGCTCGCCCAGCACATGACGTATCGCGAGAAGACGCGTCGTGAAGGCATCGACCGCCTGGTGCAACTGCAAGGCAACCCGGTGGTGGGCCAGACCGCCCAGCAATCCTGGCGCCAGGCCCTGATCTGGCTGCAAGGAAGCCCCGCCGACGCCGCGCGCTACCGCGCTTATCTCGCCGCAGCGGGCGACGACCCGGAGGTCAGCAGGCAGCTCGACAATCTCTCCGCCGCGTCCCGAAGCGCAGCGTCGGAGGCCTACGGGGCACGTATCCGCGGCCTGTTCGAACAAGTGGACGCCGGTGAACTGGCGGCGGCGGAAGCGGGTTTCAACGAGCTGCTCGCCGCCCGTCCCAACAACGCCGACGCCCTGGGCGGAATCGGCATCGTACGGCTGCGCGAGCAGCGCTACGAGGAATCGCGCAATTACCTGGCGCAGGCGCAGGCGGCCTCACCGGCGCGGGCGAACCGCTGGGCCGATGCGCTGAAGTCCGCCACGTTCTGGCTCAACATCCAGTCTGCGGAAAAGGCCCGGCTGGACGGTGATTTTCCGCTTGCGGAGACCGGCTTCGAGGCCGCGTTCGCGGCGCCCATCGCGGAGATTCCCGACGCGATCCGGCTAGCCTACGTGGACGTTCTGCTCAATCGCGCCCGGGAGGCGGATGCCGAACGCATCGCCCGCGAAATCCTCAGCCGCGATCCCGGCAACGCCGATGCGATGCAGGCCCTGTTCACGGTCCTGTCGCGGACCAACCGCTACGACGAGGCGCTGCAACTCGCGCAGAAGGCGCCGCCCGAATTGAAACCCCAGGTCACGGCCCTGCGCGCCGAGAGCCTGCGCCGACAGGCCGAGGCGGCCAAGACCGCCGGCCATCTGGCCGAGGCCGAGCGCCTGCTCGGCGAGGCCCTGCTGGACGAGCCGACCAACCCCTGGGTGCGGCTCGACCTTGCCGCGATCTATCGCGCCCAGAACAAACCGGCGGAGGCGGCCTCGCTGCTGGACGGCCTGGCTTCGACGCACGGCGACCGCATCGAAGTGCGCATGGCGCAGGCCTACCTGGAGGCCGACCGCAAGGCCTGGGCCGAGGTGCTCAACCGGCTCCAGCAGTTTCCACCGGAAGCGCGAACCCCGGATGCGCGCGCCCTGCAGCGTCGCGCCTGGGTGCAGTACCAGCTTCAGCGCGCCGGACAGGCCATGCGTCAGGGCCAGCCCGGCGAGGCCTACCGGATCATGATCGACACCGACACCACCACGGCGGGCGACCCCGAGCTGCTGGCCGCGCTCGCCGGTGGCTGGGCCGAACTGCGCGATCCGGCGCGTGCGGTGGCCTACATGCGCAAGGTCATGTCGCTCGACAACGGCGCCACGCCCTCCGCCCGCATCCAGTACGCGGCGATGCTGCTGAGCGCGCAGCAGGACGGCGAGTTCGAGGTGGTGGCCGACGACCTGGCGCGCAACACGACGCTCACCGCCGGTCAGCAGGCCGAACTCGACACCCTCGTCGTCGGCTACCGCGTGAAGCTGGCCGACCGGGCGCGCGAGCGCAAGGACTACGCTGGCGCCTACGTGCAGTTGCGCGACGCCATCGCGCGCTACCCGGCCGACGCGCGCGTGCAGATGGCGCTGGCGCGCCTGCTGACCGATGCACGCGACACCGACGCGGCGGTGCTGGTCTATCGGGGCCTGGTCGAGCGCGATCCGGACGACGAGGACGCGCGTTTCGGTCTGATCGATGCCCTGCTCGCCGGCAACCAGCTCGCCGCGGCGCAGGCCGAGATCGATCAGGGCCTGCGCAGCTATCCGGACGATCCGCGCTGGTGGCGCCTGAGCGGCCGGCAGGCCGAACAGGAAGGTCGTCGCGGCGCCGCGCTCGCCGCCTACCGCCGGGCCGAACGCCTGGGTCAGACCGCGAGCGGAGACCAGCCGCCGCCGCAGCTCGCGTGGATCGATTCCACCCAACCGGACCTGAATCTGCCGGGGCCGATCATCGCCGTGCTGACCGCCTCGGCGCCGGACTCGCTGGGTCCGCTGACCCCGCGTGCCGCGAGCGTGGCCCTGGTTGCCGCGCCGTCCGCATCCGCAAGCTCGCAGGCCGGCCCGCTGCCGGCGGCCGGCGCGCAGACCTTCGCCTCGCTGGAGCAGGACCGTCAGGCCAGCCTCTGGCGCGCGCCGCCGGTGGCGTCGGTGGTGCTGCTGAAACCGGAGACGGGGCAGCAGGCGGCATCGAAGGAATCGGGTCGCCCGGCCGACGCGCGAGTCGCGATGGCGCAGTCCGCCGGGCAGACCATCGAGCGCCTGGAATCCGAAACCGGCGGCTGGACCGGTGGACTGGTGGCCATCCGCAGCCGCGACGGCGAGGGCGGCCTGTCGCAGTTGTTCAACATCGAAGTCCCGGTCACCTGGATTTCCCGTGAAACCGAGCTGGGCCGCCTCTCGGCCACGATCACGCCGGTCTATCTCGACGCTGGCGACGCCAGCGGCCGGCGCCTGCTGCGCCTGGGAACCTCGGCCCTGGTCAATGCCGAACAGGACGCATCGACCCGCGATGCCAGCGGCGTGGCGCTTGGTCTGGGCTACAAGTTCGGCAACTTCGAGGCCGACATCGGCGCCACGCCGATCGGGTTCGAAGAGGACCGACTGGTTGGCGGCCTCGGCTGGAGCGTCAGCCCCGGCAATCTGCGGCTCAAGCTGGACCTCTCTCGCCGCGCCGTCAGCGAAAGCCTGCTGGCCTACGCCGGCGCCCAGGACCCCTTGCTCGGACGGCCCTGGGGCGGCGTGTCGCGCAGCGGCGGCCGGGTCGATCTGGCCTATGACAGCGGCGGATTCGGCCTGTACAGCTACCTCGGCTATTACACTTTCGACGGCCGCAACGTCGATACCAACTACGAGGCCCTCGGCGGCGTCGGCTTCTTCCGTCGCAGCGCCATCGCGCCCAACCAGACGCTGACCTACGGCGTGAACCTGACCGTGTTCGGCTTCGAGGAGAACCGGCGTTTCTTCAGCTTCGGCCACGGCGGATATTTCAGCCCGCAGCTGTTCACCTCCCTGGCCCTGCCGGTGCAGTGGTCGGGCAACAGCGGCCCGCTGTCCTGGCGGCTCGGCGCCTCGTTCGGCATCCAGAATTTCCGCGAGGACGGCGCCGCGTTCTATCCTGGCTTCGACGCCCTGCAGCAGGAGCTGGAACGGCTGGCGCGCATCGAGCCGGACCGCGAACTGATCACCGGCTACGAATCGCAGCGCAATTCCGGCCTGGGTTACACCGTCAAGGGCGTGACCGAGTACCGGATGGCCGCGCGCCTGAGCGTCGGCGGCCTGTTCTCCGTGGACAACGCCCGCGACTTCCGCGAACTCCAGGCCCAGGGCTATATCCGTTACTACTTCTCCGGCCTGCCGCTGACGGCACGGGATCCGGAACCGATCGCGCCGTTCTACCAGTACTGACGAACATGAGCGCTATCGGAAAACGGGTCCAGGCAGTCGTGGTGGGGTTTGCGCTGACGCTGGGATCGGCGGCGGGCGCGGAGTCGAACCGCGCACCGCAACTCGTCCTCAAGTCGCTGGAAGCGCGCCTGGGCGCAAATCCTTTCGATCCGGCGTCGCTGAACAATCTGGCCGTGATCAAGCTGTCCGAAAACGATCCCTATGCGGCAGCGGAACTGCTGGCGCGTGCGCTGCGCCTGGCGCCCGCCAACAGGATCATCGCGGACAACCACAAGCGCCTGACCGACTGGCTGAGCGCGCGTCTGCCGACCGAGTCGAACACAGGCTTCTCGGAAGATTCGCAACCGCAGCTTCCGCCCGAACCCCCTCCGCTGTGGCCGCGCCCATGAGGCAGATATGAATCCTCCCTTCTCCATCCCAAGGAAGGTCCGCGCAGGTTCGATCCGGCTCGTAGGTCGGTTGAAGCCGAAGGCGGAACCGACACGGCGCGCCCTTGACGAAGCCCGGCACCGGTCGGCTCCGGCCACGAAAAGCCGTGGCCTCGAGCCGACCTGCACCCGACCCATGAATGCAGCCCTGCGCAGACAGTCCCCAAGGGGCGGCGAAACGGTCTGGCGCAGGGCGGAGACGCGAAGCGCATCCGTCATCACACTGGTCCTGACCCTGCTGCTCGCCGGCTGCAACTCCCAGGTGGACAGCTTCGATGTGCCCGACGTGCGCACGCCCATCGTCTCGCCCACCGGTGTGTTCTTCGGCCGCACGACCTTTCAGTCCAACCCGCTGGAAATCGAAACCACGGCCCTGATCGACGTCAACAACCGCCTGCTGCTGATCGCCGACGACAACAGCTTCCTGGTCTCCGGCCTGTACGAGACCACCGGCCGCGGCTTCACCGCGCAGGCGCGGTTCCACACCGACGTGGGCGATGAAGGCTCGCTGATCGAGCCGGTCGCCGCCGACTTCGTGGGCACCTTCGAGCCCGAGGCCGAACTCACCGGCACCTACATCCGCGCCGATGGCGAGGCCGGCTCGACCAACCTCAGCTACCAGCTCCAGACCCTGCGCGGTTCGCGGCTGCCCAATCTCGAAGGCGACTGGGTGGAGCCCGATCCGTTTGGCGATAACCTGACCGCGTTCAGCTTCACCGGCGACGGCAGCTTTTTCGGGATGGACCGCAACGACTGCAACTACATCAACGCGCGGGCCAGCCTGATCGACACGCGCTTCAACGTCTACCGGGTCCAGTTCAATCGAAGCTGCGTCGGCGACCTGGTTGCGCAACCCTTCTCCGGCCTGCTCACGCAACTGGAAACCGTGGTGGGCGGACGCACCACCCTGCAACTGGTGATCGGTGCGTCCAATAGCGAGGACGCGGTAATCTTTCGGCTCATTCCGGCCAGTTGAAGAGGATTCTTCCGCGCCATGCCGTCCTTCGACGTCGTCTCCCAGGTGGACAAGCACGAGCTGACCAACGCGGTGGACCAGGCCAACCGCGACCTGTCCAACCGTTTCGATTTCCGCGGCTCCGACGCGCGCTTCGTGCTGGAAGAGTTCGTCATCACGCAGAGCGGCAAGAGCGAGTTCCAGCTCGAACAGATGATCGACATCCTGCGCAAGCGCCTCGCCGGCCGCGGCATCGACCTGCGTGCGATCGAGGTGGCGGATCCGGAGGTCAACCTGGCCGGCGCGCGGCAGAAGATCACCGTCAAGCAGGGCATCGAGCAGCCGATCGCCAAGAAGATCGTGGCCAAGCTCAAGGACGCCAGGCTCAAGGTCGATGCGCAGATCAACGGCGACAAGCTCAGAGTCAACGGCAAGAAGCGCGACGACCTGCAATCGGCGATCGCGCTGCTCAAGAAGAGCGAGCTGGAGCTGCCCTTGCAGTTCGAGAATTTCCGGGATTAGCCGGGCCAGTATCAGGCTCGGTCCCGGCACCGGATAATCGGACAATAGGATTTTGACGACCGGAACGACGAGGAGACCCCGGCATGCAAGCGAGTAACCCCACCCCGAGCATCTTCCTGAAAAACGCCTGGTACGCCGCCACCCTGAGCACCGAGGTGGGGCCCGAGGCGCTGTTCCACCGCAGGATTCTGGATACCTCGATCCTGATCTACCGCAAGCAGGACGGCACGCCGGTGGCGCTGCGCGACCGCTGCCCGCACCGCTTCGCGCCGTTGCACCTGGGCAAGAGGATCGGCGACGAGGTGTCCTGCCTGTATCACGCGCTGCGCTTCAACTGCGAGGGTCAGTGCACGCACAACCCGCATGGCATGGGCCAGATTCCGCGGGCCGCCAGGGTTCGCAGCTATCCGCTGCTGGAGAAGTACGGCTTCATCTGGATCTGGATGGGCGAGGCGCCGGCCGACGCCAGCAAGCTGCCGGACTTCGGCGAACTCGATGTCGGTCACCCGAATGCCGTGGCGGCGACCTACATGCACATGAAGGCCAACTACGAACTGATCATCGACAACGTGATGGATCTCAGCCACATCGACCACGTCCACGGCGAGATCATCACCACGCGCGGGCAGTTATCGCCGTTGACGCCCAAGCTGCGTGAGACGCCGACTTCGATCTCCTCGCGCTCGGAATGGAAGCAGACGCCCGCCCTGCTGATCCTCGCGCCGTTCCTGCCGGACCCGAAGGCCGAGGCGCGGCACTATTTCGACATCACCTGGACGCCGCCGGCGAACATCCAGCTCTCGGTCGGCGCGGTGCAGGACCCGCAGGCGCAGCTCGATCTGAACGACTGCGTCGGACAGTACGATCTGCACACCTGCACGCCGGAGACGGGCGACAGCACGCATTATTTCTTCGCCACGCGCCGCAACCACATCGTTGAAGACGGCGTGTACAACCAGGCGAAGATCCTGGCGATGCACACCGCCTTCGAGACCGAGGACGGTCCCGTCATCGAGGCCGTGCATCGGGAAATGGGCACGGACGATTTCTTCAGCCTCAACCCGGTATTGATCAGCAACGACGCCGGCCCGGTCAAAGTGCGCCGGCTGCTGAAGCGGCTGATCGCTCAGGAGGCCCGGCCGGTGGAGGCAGAGGCGCCGGTGATGGTGGCCAAGTGAAGCGTGCGATTTAGGGAAGCTCTGCAAAGGTCTGTCGCGGGGATGGGCCCCACCAACAAAAAAAAAGGTGGGTGTTGGATGGGGGCCAGCCCCCCCCCCGGCCGTAA
>JBQTIX010000044.1:0-118619 GCA_052387695.1 Panacagrimonas sp.
CAATATCGGTTCAACCGGCGATACGACCTGGCGAAAATTCTCCAGAGGCTGATCCGAGCCTCCGCCACCACCCGTGCCTATCCCGCTCCCACAATCAGAATGGCTGAGGGTCGTTGCTAATCAGGAAACTCTGTGGCAGGCGGGTTTGAACGGGCGGTGAGCAACGCAGCGCCAGTTCGGCTAAACCTCGACCCCTTCCGCGTTCATTCGCGTGATCCGCGGCCATAAATCCTGTTGCCAAATCAGGTTTGTCTACACCCTCTGAGTCGAGCTTTTCGCGAGCACGCGCTCGCAACCGACAAACGGTAGTTGACCGCTCCGGAGCCGGATTTAAGATGCATCCCACGACCAAACAAGTATTTGTTTGATACCTGTTGGCACAACGAGCGCCGAAGCCTCGGGGAGGAGAGTCCGAGTAGCACGCGCAGATCACAACAAGACGCGCACACCCAAGTCTGGCCCCTGGCCCAGGATTCCGAATCGATAGAAAACAAATCATTGTTATAAGTGTTCGATGCGGGCTCTTTTCGAGCTTCGCGCAACACGCTGCTCGCGCATTTGCCGACGGCAAAGCCGGTGTGAGAGCAAAAAAATACTGAACGTCACAGAACGCGGTTGAGGAGACAAGGCATGAAGGGAAAGAAGGTTTCGGGTGAGTCGTCGCTGGCCCCACACGTCGTGACGATGAGGCCGAGCGTGTGGCTTGTGGCTATGGTCGGTTTGTGGGCTCCGTGTTTCGGTGCGAATGCGCAGGAGGCGCCCGAGCCGATTGCCGAAGGAACTCCAGAGCTCTCCTCGTTGCCGGTTGCCGAGCCTGCCCCGGCCTTGGATTCTTTGTCGGCCGACGATGGCGCCAACGCGGCTCATGCCCCCGAACGAACCGGCAGCACCAGCCGCCTGCTGGAAGAGATTGTCGTCACGGCGCAGAAGCGCGAAGAAAATCTGGCCGACGTGCCGATCTCGGTCCAGGCCTTCAGCGCGGCGTCGCTCGATGCGCGCGGCATCTCGGATCAAGCCGGCCTGATGAAGGCGACGCCGGGCCTGGACGTCGGCAGCCAGGCCGGTTTCGTGAGCCTCTTCCTTCGCGGTATCGGCACGGAAGCATGGCTGACGGCCGATCCCAGCATCGCGAGCTACGTCGATGGGGTGTACTTCCCCTATGCGCCGTCGATCGTGCAGCAGTTCGGCGCCGTCGAGCGTGTGGAAGTTCTCAAGGGCCCGCAGGGAACCTTGTTCGGCCGCAACGCGGTAGGCGGTGCGATCAGCGTGATCACCAAGGCGCCCGATTTCGACGAGCAGGAAACCGAGGTCGAGACCGCCATCGAAAACTTCGATACCACGCGACTGAAGGTCTACACGAACATCCCGATAACGGACACGTTCGCCATGAACATGAGCGCGTTCTATGCCAGCGGCAATCCGTACCTGGAGGGCAGCACCAGCGGCAGTCCGGCCCTGGCGCTCAATGAAGAGTCCAGCAAGGGTATTCGCCTGAAGGCCCGCTGGGCGCCGCTCGACGAGTTGGACATGACCTTCGGCGTGGTCCGCACGCATGCGCAGAACAACGGCGCGCTGCCCCTGAATCGCAATCCCAGCCTGCTGGGAAAGCTGGCCGGCGTGCCTCCGGCGGGCAAGTACGAAACCCACGTCGACGAGCGCCTGTACCTGAATTTCGACACGACGGTGTACCAGGGCGAGATCGTCTACAACGCCCCGTGGTTCGACTTGAAGCTGCTGGCCAGCGACCAGTTCAACAGCCAGCCCTACAACTACGATTTCGACGGCTCCGAACGACCGCTGGTGTCTTTCGACATTCCGGTTCACTACGGCGACATCCAGGAGGCCGAGATTCAGTTTTTGTCCAACGAAGGGACTCCAGGGTCCGATTGGCTGACCATCACCGCGGGCGTCTTCCTGTTCAAGAACGAGCAGGGCTTCGACCCGATTCGTGTCACCGTCGGCAACCTCAATCCCACCGCCTTGGCCCAGGAAACGGGCCTGCCCGTACCCCCGGGCTTGCAGGCCGCATTCGACAATTTCTACGGCGCCGCCGGCGGCTTCGTGGACTTTCTCAACGAGCTCAATGCGGCCAACCCGCTGTTGCAGCCCCTGGAACTTCCTCCGCTGCCCCAGGCCGACGAGCCGTTCTACACCGTGGAGAACACCGCGCTGGTGGAGACGGATTCCCTCTCGGAGTACCTGCAGGTCACAGCCAAGCTCGCCGACTGGGTGTCGCTGACCCTGGGCGGGCGTTACCAGAACGAGCAGCGCGGCGTGCTCAAGTCGGATACCAACCTGCAGTTGCTGGGCGACGACTCCAGGGTTCGCCTGCTGACCTGGACCCAGGCACGAGACGCGGATGGGAGGGCCGTACCCTTGAGCGATCGGACCAAGAAGTTCTCACCGAAGGTCTCGCTCGATTTTCATCCCTTCACCGACGATACCCTGGGCATGGGCGCGGACACGCTGCTTTACGCCAGCTACCAGGAAGCGACCAAGGCACACGCTTACAACGCCTACGCCATTTATCTCAGGCCCGCCTACGTCAAGCCTGAGAACACCACCGCTTATGAAGTCGGGCTCAAGACCACGCTGTTCGACGGCTTGATGCGGATCAGCACGGCGGCGTTCTTCTACGAAGTCAAGGATCTCCAGACCCAGTTCGTATCGCTCGTCAACGGCGGCGCCGTCTCCTTCGAGAATGCCGGCACGGCGGAGTCCAAGGGCTTCGATTTCGACATCGCCACGGAAGTGTTCCCCAGCCTGATCGAAAACCTGTCGATGACCTTCAACGGCGCCTTCATCGATGCGGTGTACACCGAGTACACCAGCGGCTCCGGCTACAACCCGACGACCGACATCTTCAGTTCCAACAACGACTACACCGGCAACCGCAACACGCGCTCGCCCAAGAGAAGCGGCTCGATCGCCCTGACCAAGCTCTGGAACATTCCGGGCGGGGCGCTCGAGGTCGGCGCGGATTACTACTACAACAGCGGCTTCTTCTACACCGCGTCCAACGATCCCGATTACGAGCAGCCTGAGTACGGCCTGCTCGGCGGTTTCGTCGGCTACACCTATGAACCCTGGGATGCGCGGATCACGGTTTTCGGCAAGAACCTGACGGACGAGTACTACACCGCGGGGATCATCGCCACCGACTTCGGTTCCAACTACTCCGTCGCGCCACCGTTGCAATACGGCGTGAAGCTCAGCATCAGCTTTTGATGCCGATACGCGCGTCGAAGGTCGCGTCGAAGGTTTCCAAGTCGTGGACGTGAACGGTATCCGTCCCGAGCCTGCTGCGAATCGAGGGAAAAAATCATGAGAAATTTTGGGAAGGGGTTGTCAGGGTTGTTGAGCGCATGTGCGCTGGCCTGCGCGAGCCAGGGGGTGCTGGCACAGTCGGAAGCTCCGGGAGCCGACAACTCTCCGCTGCAAAGTGGCGCCTACGTCGCGCCGATGGCGCGCTACGAAATCGCCGATGAAGACAGCGGGCTGGATGACGGTCCTGGCGGCTCGATCGCCGTCGGCTACCGCAAGAACAGCTACGCCTGGGAGATCGGCGGTTTTGTCACGGACCTGGGTGGAGCGAGCGAACAGGGCGCGATGTTGAACGGGCTGCTGTTCCCGTTCAGCGGCCTGCCCGGACTTTACGGCCTGGTCGGCGGGGGCGGCCTCGTCTACAAGGACTATGTGGACGGACGAGAGCCCGCGACCGCGTTCGCACAGGGCGGAGCGGGTTTCCTGTTCCCGATTCAGATCGGCAACTACGAGTTCGGCATCCGCGCTGAATCCCTGTACCGCTACGGCAAGCGCGAGCGCCGGCAGAACGACAGGGATGAAGATTTCGACATCCCCAATTACTTTGGCGACATCCTCATCAATATCGGGCTTCAACTGCCGCTGGGGTTCAAGCCACCGCCGCCGCCGCCACCACCCCCTGTTGAAGTGGTGCCGCCTGCTGCGATCTGTTCCGACACCCTCGACAACGACGGCGACGGCCTGATCGACTTCCCTGGCGACCCGGGTTGCGCTGGGGCCAACGACAACGATGAAACCGACCCGCCGCTGTGCTCGGACGGCAAGGACAACGACGGGGATGGCCTGATCGACTTCCCCGCCGACAAGGGTTGCACGGCTGCCGACGACAACGACGAAGTCGATCCCTGCAAGATGCCTGCACCGGGCGAGCGCATTTCGCTCAAGGGCTGCGGTCTGGGCGACGTCATCGTGTTGCGCGGCGTCAACTTCGAATTCGACAAGGCCCGGCTCACCACCAACGCCAAGACCATCCTCGACAACGTCGGCGAAGAACTCACCGCCTATCCCGAGATCGAAGTCGAACTCAGCGGCCACACCGATTCCAAAGGTTCGGACGAGTACAACCAGGTCCTGTCCGAGGAGCGTGCCGCCTCCGTCAAGGCCTATCTGGTCAAAAAGGACATCGCCGAAGCACGCATGACCACTGCCGGTAGGGGCGAATCCCAGCCGGTGGCCGACAACGAAACCGACGAAGGACGCGAGCTCAATCGCCGGGTCGAGCTGAAGGTCACCAAGGGCGTGGCCGCAGGCGGGCCTACGCTGGCGACCAAGACCGCAGGCGAAGCCGCCGTCGTGGCCGATCCCTCTGGGACCTCTCCTGGCGACACCGCTGCCGAACTCGTCCCACCGGCTGCGGAAGCAGCGGCACCTGCCGAGGCCGCTCCGAGCGATCCTTTCGCCAACGCCACGCCTTGAGGAGTAACCCTCTCCTGAACCGCGATGTCGTCGGTAGCCGGGTCGTTCCGATGAAGGAACGGCCCGGCAAGGACATTGGTTTGGGCCAGCGGTCGCCATGACGCAAGCGGGACGACTCCACCTCGCCCGTGCCGACGCCGGCGGCCCAAATGTTTTGACCGTCCCTCTCCGCTCGGCCTGGCGACAGCACCGCCACCCAAGGGCCGGGTCCTTACCCTCCGCAGCTCTCCCTCCGTGCGGAGGGATTTTTTTCGAGGCGAGCGCACCGATGGACACAGGTTGCGACATACGGGATGCGTCGAGTCATGCAGAAACCTGCTGAAGCGTAAACGGAAAGTCGGTGGCGGTCGGGGTGCCGGTTTCCGGGGTCTGCTGTAACGGAGCTTGATGGACCTTGATATGGACGCGTCGGAAGGGCGGCGTATCGATCTCAACCCACCGCCCGATCCGTCTTCCGGGGTTCACTCCGCACAACGGGTCGGTTTTCAGCACGCGCCAACAACCCGGTTCGGAAACATCGGCAGCTGCACCAGGATGGAGGTATTGTTGGGGGTATAGACGCGTTTATTTTGACGGCAAAGACCGCCATTGCCGCACTGCAGCGCGGATGTTGATTCCTCTTTCCGCACCACACCGCGCGATTCGCGGGCGTGGCGACGGGTACTCGGCATACTTCCCGCGATGAGCACGCCGGACCTCAGATCCTACATCCGTGTCTACGACCATGATCTGGACCGGGAGATGTGTGCACGACTGGTCGCCTCCTTCGCCGCGCTGAGCCGCTTTCACCAGCCCAACGGCCGTGGTCACAAGGCCGCATTGGACCAAAGCGCCTGGACCGAGCTGAACGTCACGCGCCTGTCTGATCCTGCGTTCCTGGGCTACTTCCGCAAGCGGATCGACGAGGGCCTGAGCCGCTACAACCGCGACGTCCCCCTCCCCCTCCCGATTCCCAACTCGCCGAAAACCGCTGACCTGATCCTGAAGCGCTATCGGCCGGTCGCGGGTGATTCTTTCCAGGTGCATTTCGACGCGGTTCACGAGGTATCCAACCGTTACCTGGTCTTCCTGTGGTATCTGAACGACGTCGCCAGCGGCGGCGAAACCGAGTTTCCGGGACTCGATCTGCGCATCGAGGCGCGCGAAGGCCGGCTCCTGATGTTTCCGCCGTACTGGATGTTTGCGCATGCCGGGCTTGAGCCGGCATCCGGCGATAAATACATCCTGTCGACCTACCTGCTGTTCTGATTTCGCCGGGCTTGTCAGCCCTCGTATCCCCATCGGTCGAGATAAGGTCGCAGGATGCGGCGGACTTCGTCGAAATATTTTTCGTAAGAACGCCAGCGATCGATTGCCGACCGGTTCACCGGCTGAGTGACCTGTGCGTAGCTGGGCGTGCTGATGTAACCGCGCTCCTTTGCGCGTCGCGCCGGGTCGAGCAGGGCCGGGTCCCAGGGTAGATCGAGAAAGGCCACCGCCCGGCGGGTCTCGTTCTCGAAGTCCGATACCAGGCGTTCGTATCGAATCTCGCAAACCGTCGGCACGAGCTTGGTCGCTTCTGAAAACCAGAAATCGAAGGCCCGCACATAAGCCCGCGCAAGCCGCTCCAGGTTCGAGCAAAGCGACGCGAACTCGGGCGCGCGGAAATGCTGCTGGTAACAGGACAGCACCACGTCGCAGGGATGACGGACGGCGAGCACGATCCGCGCGTGTGGAAACAGCCGCGCGATCCCGGGCAGGCGCAGAAGATTGAGCGGGTTCTTGTCCACCAGGCGACGCGCGGGATCGCGGCGCAGCGCGCCGTCGACCCGTGAAAAGTAGAAATCCCGTGCGGCCTGCAATTGCGGTTCGGTTGCCGCCGCCAAGCGGTCCGGATACTGAATGCGGGCGCTGCGCAGGTGATCGATCGCGTTCTGCAGGAAGGCTTGTTCATCCATCGCCTGCAGACCCGGATGCGCGTCCAGTGTCTGTTCGAGGAGGGTGGTGCCGGAGCGCGGAAAACCGACAATGAAGACCGGGCTGTACGCGAGATCGGGCGCCGCAGCGCTTTCACCCCACTGCGCCACATCGGCCGGATCGCAGCCGCGATCGGCGATCGCGAACGCGGGCCGCTCACTCTTCAGGATGTGTGAGGCAGAACGCCGCAGAAACTCCTGCTGAGACGCATGCGCCGCCTCCAGTTCGGCCATGGTCTCGTCGTGACGACGCTGGGCTTCCAGGCATCGCGCCAGCGGAAACCGGACGTGATGCGACTCGTGCTCCGGCAGACCTTGCGCCAACAGCCTGCGATACCGCGCTTCGGCGGTCACAAATTTGCCGCGACGTTCCGCCAGTCGCGCCTCGATCGCGAGCCGGTCCTCGATGAATTCGCGCTCGCTCGAGGCGGCCTCCGGCGGGAGTTTCACGAGTATCGCTTCGGCTTCGTCGATCCTGTTGGAGCGTTCCAGCAATTGCGCCAGACGCACACGGGCGAGGCCGTCCCCCGGGTCTGTATCAAGCAATTTGCGCAGCATCCTTTCGGCGGGGTCAATCGCGCCGGTCTGCATGAGGATGACGCTCGCTCGCAACCACAGCCCGCGATCGATGACGGCTGAACGTTCCAGGCCGGAGAGCAGCTTGCGCGCGGATTCATCGTCCGCTTGCGCATAGGCGGCGACCGCAGTCATGACGCGAATCTCCGGATTGCTTGGAGACTTCGCCGCGGCCTGCCGCAGGAGCGTGCGCGCCTTGCCGTATTCGAGCCGGTCGAGATGCAACAGGGCGACATTGAGAAGAAACGCTGGCGTCGGCTCGGCTCTGACTGCCGCAGCCTCGTAGGCATGCAACGCCTGGTCGTAATGTCCCGCAGCGCGCAAGGCGGTGCCCAGGTTGGACCAATGCACCGCCTGCGTCGGCTCAAGTTCGGTCAGGCGCCGGAAACTCGCGATGGCCGCTGCATGATCGCCCCGCTCGGCCTGTGCTGCACCGAGCAGGGCCAGCACTTGCACGTCGTCCGGACTCGCGACCAGGCACTGCGCGCAGCACTCCATTAATTCGGTGTACCGCTTGCGGCGGTAGAGCGTCAGCAGATGCTGGAGGGGTTCCATCTTCGGAAGATATAAAGAAAAGGGCCGCGTAGCTTGCGCGACGCGGCCCCGGGTCCATCAAACGCGCCTCAGAAATTCTGCGTGATACGCGCGAAGAAGAAACGACCGATGGTATCGAACGTCTCGACGTCGGTGTTTCCGTTGGTCACGTTATTCTGGTACAGGATCGGTGGCTGCTTGTCGCCAATGTTGTCGACGCCAACCAGCAGTTTGGTCCGGTACTCCGACTTCGTGCTCTCCCCCGATTTGGACTTGAATGCGGGCAGGGTGTACTGCACCGAGGCGTTGAAATAGCTGTGCGATCCGATGTTCAGCGTGATCTGCTCGGGTGCTCCGTCACCATCCGTATCCGGCACCGGATTGCCATCGGCGTCCTTGACCTTGAAGCCATGGACGTAGCGCCAGGTCAGCAGGGTTTCGAAGTCGCCGATATCCCAGTCGACGGAGCCCAGACCGCGCCAGCGCGCGAAGTTTCCATCCTGCCGGTCGAAGGTGCCATCCACTTCGATCTTCTGATTCAGAACCGTGCGCTCGAACTCCTCGGTGTAGGTGCTATCCAACCCCAACCGGATCTTGCCGAAGCGGGTGGTAGGCACCCGGTACTTGAAGCCCAGGTCAACTCCGGAGGTATCGATCTCGCCGAGATTGAAGATCGGCTGGTCGATAAATTTGACCTGCCCTTCCGGGCCTCGATTGATCAGACCGCAGAATGTATCGGCACCGGTCTGCCGGCACAGCGTCGCCGTGGTGTTCACGTCCAGCGGCTCGATGGTGTCGTCGAGCTGGTACTGCCAGAAGTCGACCGTGACCGACAATCCCTTCAGGAAATTGGGGTCGTAAACGAAGCCGTAGGTCAGTACGTCACCGTCCTCGGGCTCGAGATCCGTATTGCCCCTGAAGCGGCCTGTAACCTGCCCGTTGTCGGGAATGAAGGCTCCATCCGGGACCACGTTCTGGCATACCAGTTCCAGAAAGTCCGGGGCGTCCAATGCCGCCTGGGTGAGCCCGGTGCAGGGATCGGTGAAGGTGGCCGCGTTGGCGGTAACATTGAGGAACAGGTCGGTGATGGTGGGTGCGCGGAACACCTCGGCATAGCTGGCCCGCACCAGGAGTTCCTGCATGGGCCGGTACTCGATGGCACCCTTGAGATTGGTCGAGCTGCCAAAGCGGGAGTAGTCCGAGTAACGACCCCCCAGAATCACGTTGAGTTGTTCGACAAAAGGCTTGCCGGACAACAGGGGCAGGAATAACTCCCCATAGTACTCACGTGCCCGCAGTTCGCCTTCGGTCGGGTTGGTGCAGGTCTCTTCGGCCAACTGACAGAGGAGCTGTGTCTCTCCCGTACCTCGTGCGAGGAAGTCGACATCGTTGCTGAGCGTCTGCTCGCGATATTCGAAACCCAATGCCAACTGCGCCGCACCGGCCGGCAACTGGAACAGGGTGCCGTTGAAGTTGAGGTTGGCGATCTTGAGGTCACGCGTGCGGTTGATGCCATAGGACGCATTGGCCGCCGCGAATTGTGCGGCCTGTGCCGGATCGGCCAACGCCGAAGGCAGGTTGAAAATGTTGAGCGGCGTACAGTTGGCGATCGGGTTGCCCGGCGTGCCACAGGTAGGATCCTGAATACCGTTGCTGGGATCGTTGTCCGCTGCGTCGAAGGACGGCCCGAGCGCGGCGCGGATACCGGGCGTGAACAGGTAGCCAAAGGTGTCGGTCGATTCCTCGGTGCGCCCCTGAGACAGGCTCGCGTCGTAGCGCCAGCCGGAGATCAGCGGCAGGTCGCCGCGGATGCCCAGATTGATCTGGCCATTATTGGTTTCCGATTCCGATCGTCGATTGCCCAGACCCAGGAGTCGGAACGTGGCGTTCGGATTCACCGCATCGACGCCGCCGAAGTCGGTACCGAAGGGGTTGTAAACATTGTCCCCCGAAATCACCACATTGTCCGGCCGGGTGTCGAACGGCAAGGGGGCGATCTGGAAGCCGGACTTGGTGTTGTTGTAGAACAGCTCGGCGTACCCCTCGACCTTGTCCGCGATCTGATAGTTGGCCACCGTGAAAAGGCCCACACGCTCCTGCGGCGTCAGGATCAGATTGAACGGCTGGTAGTTGAACGTGTCCGCACCGGTGAAGCAGTGGTAGTCGTCGAACGAATCGCCCACGGCGTCCACGTTGCGCGTGACGCTGCCGCAGCCGAACTGGGTTGCGAGCGCGCCTCCCGGCGCGAAAAACAACCGTCCGGTCGGCGTGCGACTGGAACCCGCGGCCGACACCACACCACCGTAGAGGTACAGGGCGTCCTTGGCGAAATCGCGGTCGCCGGCCGAGATGCCTTCCTGGTCGTTGTAATTCAGCCCCATCGTCACGTTGCCCTTGTCGGTATTGAAGCCCCACGACAGGTTGACGCTTTGACGATCACCATCGTCCTCGCTAGTGACACCGGCGTCATAGCTCAATTCCAGGCCGGTATAGCCCTTGCGAGTGATGAAGTTGACCACGCCGCCGATGGCGTCCGAGCCGTAGATCGCGGACGCGCCCTCCTTGAGGACCTCCACCTTCTCGATCAGGTTGATCGGGATAGCGTTGATATCCACACCTTCGGAGATACCGTTGGTGACCGCCGTGAGCCGACGGCCGTTGAGCAGCACGAGCGTGCGCTGTTCGTTGAGGCCGCGCAGCGAGACGACCGCTGCACCCGTTCCGCCACCGTTGTTGACGCGAGGATTGGTGGCGGCGCCCGAAATGGACGGGAGTTCCTGCACCAGATCGCCCAATGTGGTGACGCCGGTCGCTTCGATCGTGGCGCGGTCGATGGTGAATATCGGGCTCGCGGTTTCGGTATCGACGCGGCGGATGCGCGAGCCGGTCACCTGGACCTTGTCGAGTTCCACCGATTTCCCGGCGGGCTTGTCCGCGTCCTGACCCAGCGCCGGCCCCGAGACGGCGACCGCCACACCCGTACCGGCAAGCATGGCTCCCTGTGCCGCGCGCCGCATTGCTTCTTCTATGCTCAACGTCATGTCGATGGCTCCCTTGTGGTGGTGGCTTGCATCAGACGCTTGCGGCGCATCGCGACGCGGCAGCGCCAGACGACTACAACCAGACCGTATTCCCCTGACACCGTGATCGTCAAGAATCCGTAACAATCCTGTGCATCCTTACTACGCGTCCCGCTGATGCTCGACCTGCCCGGCAGACCCGAGTTGCCCAAACTGCAATGGATCGGCGGGGCGGCCCGTTTGCCGCTACGCGTCGACGCGGGGCGCCTCGCTACCGAAGTCGCGACGCTGCCGGAGGCACTCTGGGGCAGCCGCGGCGGGAGAGTCGGCGTACATGAAGCAGCGGAGGCGATCTGGTTGCGCGGGCACGCGCCAGCCCAGGGCATACTGCCGATTGAAGACCGGCCGCCGCTCGCACAACTGCCGTATGTGCGCGAATTGATCGGGATCACCTTGGGCGGATCGGCACAACGATGCCTGCTGGCGCGACTACCGGCGGGCGCGGTGATCGGGTTGCATGTTGATCGCGCGCCCTACTTTGCCAAGACGCTGCGCGTTCACGTGCCCATCCTCACCCACCCTGGCGTCCACATGCTCAGCGCCGGCCGCTGCTACACGATGTCTACGGGCGAGGCCTGGACCTTGAACAACTCCGCGCCGCACGCGGTGTGGAACGCGCACACGCTTCTGCCGCGCACGCACCTGATCTGCGACTTCGTTCCCACTCCGCGGCTGCTGGACCTGCTGGGGCGCGCGGAACGCGAACTGGGCAGGATCGACGACGCCGTCCTTGCACGCGTCTCGATGGCGGCGCCCGTGGAGCGCGGGTGAATGATCGCGACACCGACATTCGTATTTCTGCACCTGCCGAAAACCGGCGGCACCTTCCTCAACGAGGCCCTGATCCGCTTCGTGCCCGGCAGCCGCCAGCTCGGTTATCACCTCCCGCGTTCCATGATCCCGTCGTCGCTGGCGCAGTTGCCGGTGCTCGGTTTCGTGCGCAGCCCCTGGAGTTACTACGTTTCCTGGTACTCCTTCCAGTATGCACTGGCGCGCCGCAACGCCTTGTTCAACGTGATGAGCGAGAACGGCCGACTGGACTTCCAGGGCACCGTGAGCAATCTCCTTGATCTCGGCGCCGGGTCGCCGCTGCTGGATCAACTGCTGCCGCACATGCCGGCCGGGTACGGCAATCGCGGACTGAATCTGCCCGCGTTTGCGCTGGCGTCGATCCGCAATTCCTGGAAGGGTTTTTACGGCTTTCTGTTCGACCATCTCTACGCGCCCTCGATGCCCGGAGTCCTGCGTCTGGCACGCCAGGAAAGGCTGCGCGGCGATTTCCTCGACGCTCTGCAACGGCTCGAAACACCGATCTCGCCGGAGTTGCGCGCATACGTGGAAAGCGACTCGGCGCGCAACACCTCGCCGCATGGCTTTTACACGAGCTATTACGACGACGAGCTGCGCGACAAGGTCGCGATCCGCGATCGCGACGTGATCAATGCGATGGGGTATCGGTTCGGGGATTGAGTAGTCGGTGTAGGTCGGTTCAAGCCGAAGGCGGAACCGACTTGCCGCCCGACAACACGCCCGCATTTTCAACCCGCCCGCTGCGTCGGCTCCGGCCGCGAACGGCGCGCGGCCTTGAGCCGACCTACGGGAGGTCAGGCCTCAGATTGCGCAAGCGAGTCCACGTGTTTTCGACGCCCGGGAGAACGGCCGCAATCTCGTTCTCATACCGGCGCCACTTCTCCGGCGCCGGCGCCGAAACCCCGTGGCGGGCAACCGGAGCGGTGCTCGTGACGCGCTTCGTAAGACCTTCATCAAAGTCGATTCCGGCGAACGCGCAGATCCGCCGCGTGAGCCGTTCCGGATCGGCGACTAATTCCACGTACTCCAGCGACATCCAGCGCTCTTGCGGCAGGCGCGCCAGATCATCGAGCCCGATGCGATTGGCCGACTCCCACTGGAACGCGGCGATTTCAGCCGGGCTGCGTCCACGCTGCTGATCCCAGCGCGGCGGCAACAGCAGGGACCAGGGCTCGCTCCGACCCGGCAGATTCGGATAGGTGATGAATTTTCCCGAAGCCCAGGCGTCGATGATGCTGGCCAGGTTCTCGCGCGGATCGCGCCATAAAAGCAAATATCGCGCGCCCGGGAACAGGCGTTCCAGGAATGGAATGCGCAGGATGTTCTTCGGCGTCTTCTCCAGCACCCGCAGCGCGCCGGCGGCCTGCCAGGGTTGTCCTTGTGCGTCGCGCAGACGCTCGATGAAACGCGCGCGCAGGGCTTCGATGCGCTCCGCCGTCACCTGGCGCTCATCGAGCCGGTTGTCCGGCACCCCGGACGCGCCGGGTCGCAGCGCCGGATCACCTTCGATCAGCCAGTGCGCTTCGCCGCCCACGGTCCAGAGTTGCTCGCTGCACGCCAGGGTTTCGAACAGCAGCGTGCTGCCGCTCCGCGGAGCGGCGACGACGATCAGAGGACGGTCGAGTGGCGTGCGCATCGCGATCGACGGGCCACGCCCCGCGTCAATGGATTCGACCAGCGGCTTGTCGCTCGCTTCGATCTCGACCGCGTGGCGCAGGATGCGCGCTTCCAGCACGGTCATCAGCGCGACCCCGTTGGCCCGCATGCGCAGACCCTCGGCGATTTCGGCGACAGCGGCGCGCAAGGCGTCTCGCGTCTGCGCGAATCGCGCGCGGCCCGCAGGAGAATCCCCAAACACGGTCCAGAGCTGGCGCCAGTCCTGGGCGAATCCGAGCAGCGCCGCCTGGGTCCTGGCGAGGCGCCGGTGCGCGGGCTCGTCATCGATCGGCGTCGCCTCGGCCTCAACGCAAAGATCCTGTACCAGCAGGTCCACCTCGCCCGGCGGCAGTACCGCGTCCGCCGGCAGGCGCTCCGTCGTCAGGCTCACGTCCTGGCCGGGTCGAAATGGCCAGGTGCGGTCCTGGCTGGCGCCGCGCAAGGCCCAATGCCAGAACGAGGCGCTGCCGCTGGTATCGGCGACGAGATGAATGCGCTCATGCGGGGAATCGTTGTCGACGCGATGCAGCCGCCAGTTGTCGAACAGCCAGGCTTCGCCGGCCTGCATATGCACCCACTCGTCACCGCAGGAGAAGCGCACGCCGGGGTTGGTGACAACGGGGATGTGCACGCGCACGCGGCGGAACCAGTGCAGGTTGATGTCGGCGTGTTCGGGCACGCAGGCGCCGGGCGCAAGGCGCATCAGGCGGGCGCGACTCCAGACCACGCCGAAGCTGGACAGCAGTTGGCGGACATACCCGCAGGCGTGCAGCCAGGGCGTGGGCAGCATGGGGCCGCCGACATCGTCGTTTTCAAGGCCGTTGCGACTGATCAGGCGTAGCGAGCTGTTGCCCGCGAAGTCGGCCGGATGCCGCTTCCAGGCCTCGGCCGGCAGCGCGGCGACCTCCGTGCGTAACCGGTCCACGTCGAAGCGCACCGGCAGACGGATGAAGGGATGGGGCAGCTTCACGCTAGGTCACCTTCGCGTTCCACCTCGCAGCGGAAATCGCCGATGGCTTCCACCAGATGCGTGACCGCAACGCGTTCGGCTTCGTCGAGATGGGGATTCCAGATGTCGCAGATCAATACGACGCGGGTGCGGTCACTGCGGTTCCAGGCCTCGTGCTCGTAGGTGTCGTCAAATACCAGCGCGCTACCTTCCTTCCACTCGTGAATCTGGTCCGCGACATCGAGTGCGCAGTCGGGCGGGACGATCAGGGGCAGATGACAGACCACGCGTGTGTTGGTGACGCCGCGATGCCGCAGCAGGTGCGTGCCGGGTTCGAGCACGGAGAACATCGTCTCGGGCGCGTGATCACGAATGCGCGCGAGCGGCAGCCGGTCGATCGCAGCTTTTGTACGCGGACAGCGGTTCGCCAGTTCGTTGCGCTGTCGCCCGTGACGATAAAAATAAAAGCCATCCCAGACCGCTGCGCCTTGCGCACTACGCAGATTGGCCTGGGCCAGGGGCGCGGAGTCGAACACGGGTTCGCGGCACTCGCGCTGCGACAGCACCGTGAGCAGCTCTTCGCGGATCGCCACCGTTTCGTTCTCCAGCGCCTCCATCCACGGGAACAAGGCGCGATCGAGGTAGGGGCTCGGCGGCGGGCCGGGGAAATACAGGAAGGTGGGACGCTGGCGCGGATCCGTCCATTCCGCGGATACGTCGCCAAGCCATATTGACAAGCAGTGCTCTACCCGTCTTAGCGCGTCGGGTCCGAACTCGGCACGCAGCGGTTCGAGCACCCGGCCGAAGAAGAATTCGCGCCGTCCGCGATTCACGTATTTGAGCGCGTTGCGGACCGCGGGGCCGAGTGCTTCGTCGGTCGTCGCCGGATCGAGCCAGCGACCCTGCTTCTGCGCGTCCTGGATCGCGCGCAGATAGGTTCGCAGGGCACGATGCGGCTCGTGCCTGGCTTCAAGGACAGCGCCCAGATGAAGCCGCGTGACGTAGGCCGCGGGCTGGAGTCGCAGGGCGCGCTGGAACGCGTTGATGGCGCCGTCGGAATTGCCGGCGTCCTTCAGGACCAGGCCGAGTTGGGTCAAGGCGACCACGTGCTCGGGCTGTACGGCAATCGCCTGGGACAGAACCTGCACGGCGCGCAGCACAGCGCCGCGCCGCGCCAGGACGGTGCCCAGTAGCGCGAGCGCGTCGGCGTCGTCCGGCATGCTGGCGAGATGGTTCTCGCACAATCCCTCGGCCTCGTCCGAACGTCCGGCGAGCAGTGCTTCGCGCGCCGCAGCGGTGATCGAAGTGCTCGGATTCATCGTTGGGGGGTCGATACGGTCGGCGCTCGCTCAGGGCGAGGCGACCGGCGGATGAGGCGGACCGAGCTGACGCAAGAGGCCGACCGCCATGTCGCGGATGTCGTCGCTGAAATTCTCTGCATAGCCCAGCCAGATCATGTGCACCTTGCCCTCGGGCGTGAGCAGAAAGGTGGCGGGCAGTTTCCACGGGCCGTAGCGGCTCATGGCGATGCCGATCGGATCACCGATCACGGGATAGCTGACCGGGTTGACTTCAAGAAATCGGCGCGCCTTGGGAATGTCATCGTCGACGTTGACGCCGATGATCTCGAAGCGATCGCCGAAACCCATCTCGGCAATCTGGCCACGCATGCGATTCAGTTCGGGCATCGATTGCAGGCAGGGCGTACACCAGGTGGCCCAGAAGTCCACCGCCACGACCTTGCCGCGATAGTCCGACAGTTTGGTTCCGGCCTTGCCATTGAGGATCAGCCCGGCGATTTCGGGCGCCACCGAGCCGAACGCGATCAACTGGAGACGCTTCGCCGGGGTGGGCTCGATCGCCCGCACGCTCTGGCAATGGAATGCGGCCAGCAGCGTCGCCAGGAGGAGGGGAAGGACGGGGAGCATTCGCATGGACGGATCGGGACAGCGACAATCGTTCGGAGCCGCACCCTAACGCGCTTCTCCGCCCCGCGGGAAGTGCACGACGACCGTGCGGGGCAGGAGGCAGATCATGCAGGACACAAGACCATGAGCACGCTCGTTCTATTACGCCACGGGCAGGCGTCCTTCGGCGCGGATCGCTACGACACGCTGTCCGGGCTGGGGCGCCAGCAGGCGGAGGCGGTGGGCCGCCATCTGTCGACGCGCGAGCGGGGTTTCAGCCGCGTCTGGGTGGGACCGCGCGACCGGCATCGCCTGTCCGCGCGATATGCGCTGGAACCCCTGGGCATCGATTGGCAAACGCCAGCAGAACCGGCGCTGGACGAGTTCGCAGAAGGCCAGCAGATCCTCGCGTCGGCGGAACGGGTTCAGGGCGTGAAGCTGCTGGGTCACGCGGCGATCACTGGCGTGGAGGCGCGGCGCCGCTACGCGGCGCAGATCGACGCCTGGGCCGCTGGCAAAGTGGAGATCGAAGGGGTGGTCAGCGCAAGGAATTTTCGGCTGTCCGTCGTGGCGTGGTTGCACCACGTATGGGCCGATCCCACCTCGGGACAGAACCTGCTCGCGGTGACGTCCGCCGGCGTGATTGCGGCCGTGCTGACGGAGGTTCTGGGTCAACCGGATTCCGCGCTGGCCGACTACATGAGCGTGTTGCACAACAGCTCCCTCACCCGCCTCGCATTCTCGCCGGGCCGACGACCCGGCCTGATGAGCTTCAACGAAACGGGATTCCTGACGACGGACTTGCTGACGCGGTTGTAGTGCCCTACTTCCGCATCAGGCACGCGCCGCGTTGGCGCTGACCAGTTCCGCCCAGCGCGGCATCAACTGGTGTGGAAAGTCATGCCCCATGCCGGGAATCAGTTCCAGCCTCGCCGCGCGGATCAGACTCGCACTGCGCTGGCCGCAAGCGGGTCGCAACAGCGGGTCGGCGAGGCCATGGATCACCTGGGTCGGGGCCGTGATCTTCGGCAGCCAGGGCTCGATACTGCCGGTGGCGATGATGGCGTGGGTCTGGCGCAGGTGACCTGAGGGTCGAAACGCGCGGTCGTAGGCGCGGCCGACGAGCCGGCGGCGGTAATCGACGGGCGTCGGATACGCGGGGCTGCCGACCCGGTGCAGCATGTGGATCGAGCGGTGGATCACCTCGTCGCGCGTACGCGGCCGTCGCCCCAGACCCGCCATGCGCAGCAGCACGTCGAATCGGGCGGAGGGCAGTTTCGGATGATTGGTGCTCGACATGATCGAGGTCAGGCTTTTCACGCGGTGCGGATAACGCCCGGCGAGGAGCTGCGCGATCATTCCACCCATCGACGCGCCAACCACGTGCGCGCGCTCGATATTCAGCGCGTCGAGCAGGCCGACGCTGTCGTCTGCCATGTCGTGCAGGGTGTAATTGGCTTGCATCGGGGCTCGTGCGGGACGACCGAAATGCGATCCAACCCAGTCGCGCAGGAGGTTGACACGGACGCCGCTGTCCGCGTCGCCGGACAGGCCGGCGTCGCGATTGTCGGACCGGATCACGCGAAAGCCGCGTTGCACCAGTTCGCGGCTGAAGGGTTCCGGCCAATGGATCAATTGGCCGCCGAGGCCCATCAGGAGGAGAACCGGTTCGCCGGACACGGGGCCTGCTTCTTCCCAGGCGAGTTGCAGGCCATTGACGCAGGCGCTGCTGGCGGACCAGCACATTTCCATGACCGTTTTGTGGCGATTCCGTGACGATGGGGTGAACGGCCGCGGAAGGTAGCAACAAGACCCCTGTAATGAAATAGAAATTGTCGGTGCAAGGGCTGTAATACGACGAACGGTCCCCAGACGCTCCCGGCGTAAGTCCCTTCACGCCGTTATCATCGCCGCCCTTTTTCGCCTGACCGCCGACGAGGCCAATCCCTGTGTGGTTCCGTAATCTCCTGCCGTACCGGCTCACCGCCCCGTGGACGCTCACGGCGGGCGCGCTCGAAGAACAGCTCGTCGCTCGCCCTCTGCTGCCCTGTACGGGCCTGACGGCACAAAGCCAGGGCTGGGTGGCGCCGCGCGATGGCGCCGCGCTCGTGTGCAGCCAGGGGCGCCAGCTGCTGTTTGCGCTCAGTGTCGAGACCAAGCTGCTGCCCAGCTCCGTGGTCAAGGACGCGACGCTGGCGAAGGCCGCTCAGATCGAGACTCGCATGGGCTTCAAACCGGGCAAGAAACAGATGCGCGAGATCAAGGAACAGGTTACCGCCGAGCTTCTGCCACGGGCGTTCTCCAAGCGTCGGATGACGCGCGCCTGGATCGACGCCACAGCGGGCTGGCTGATTGTGGATTCATCGAGCGCCAAGCGCGCCGAAGAACTCGCCACCCTGCTGCGTGAAACGCTCGGCGAGCTGTCGATCGAGCCGCTCGATACGCGGCAATCACCGATGTCCGCGATGACTGCGTGGTTGGCGACCGGCAAGGTGCCGGGCGCGTTCGCGCTCGACCAGGACTGCGAGATGAAAAGCGGCGGGGATGATCCGGGCGCGGTGCGCTTCGCCAAGCATGGACTCGAAGGCGAGGACGTGCGTCGTCACGTGAAGGACGGCAAGTCCGTGACCCAGCTCGGCCTGACCTGGAACGACCGGATGCGCCTCGTGCTGGCCGACCCCGGCGTGATCAAGCGGGTGCGCTTCGAGATGATCGAGCAGGATCATGCGGAAAACGAACCCCAGGGCAACGCCGACGAGCGCTTCGATGCGGACTTCGCGCTGATGTGTGGCGAGCTGGGCAAGATGATGGAGGATCTCGTGGCCGCGTTGGGCGGACACGCGAAGTAGGGCCACTCCAGACCGGCATGCATCATTCTCACGCCCGCGGAGACGGGCATGAGGAATTGAACCGCTGTCTACCCGACCCGTTTCAACCAGTCTTTCGTGCTGATGACTTCGCTCAGCAGGTGCTGCTGTGCGCACAGGATCGAACGCTGTAGCTCCTCGGCCGTGACCTTGCCCGCCGAATTATCCAGCGGCAGCGTACCCGTCGCATCGCTCAGAAACTCCACCTTGAACCCGCGATGAACGGCCTGGCGCGCCGTCGTGTCGCAGCACATGTGGGTCATGTAGCCGGACACCACCAACGTATCGACACCGTTCTTGCGCAGCCACTCTTCCAGCCCGGTGTTGGTGAAGCTGCCCGGCAGGTTCTTCTCGATCTTCAGCTCGCTCGGCCGCGATGCGATGTCCGGGTGCAGATCCCAGGCCGCCGAGCCGCGCTGGAAGATCGGCAGTTCCGGCGTTGGCATCGTGTGCTGAATCACGATGCGCGGAATTCCGCTCTTGCCGGCCCCGTCCATGACCCGACAGATGTTGCCGAGCGAGTCTTCGCGACCCGTGATCGGCAGGGCACCGTCGAAATATTCCTTCTGGACGTCGATGACGACGAGGGCACGTTTCATTTTTCTCTCTCCGATGGGTGTTGTTGAGTGACGCGGATGTCTACGACGAAGGGCTTGACCCGGACGCGAGTCACCGCGAGCTAAACGTCCAGGTTCCCTACCTGCAGCGCAAACCGCTCAATGAAGTCTCGCCGCGGCTCGACCTGCTCGCCCATCAGGGTCGTGAACATCTGATCGGCGGCAACAGCGTCCTCGACCTGGACGCGGACCAGGCGGCGGTTGGAGGGGTCCAGCGTGGTTTCGTGAAGCTGTTCAGGGTTCATTTCGCCAAGACCCTTGTAGCGCTGGATGGTCAGTCCGCGGCGCGCTTCGCCGAGCAACCAGTCGTAGGCTTGATCAAAACTCGTAATGGGGTGGGATTTTTCTCCGCGGTGAATCTCGGCGCCTGCGCCGATCAGGCCCTTGCCAGCTTCGCGCAGCGTGGACATGCGGCGATAGTCGTGAGAGGCGAAGAAATCCGCGCCGAAATGGATGATGTGCTCGGTGCCGTGCAGCCGGCGCGTAACCTGGATCAGCGGTCCGTCCGTCCCGAGGTTGGAACGAACTTCGTGCAATCCCATTTTATCATTCTTATTCAACTGCTTGGATAGTTTCTGAGCCCAGGCATCAAGCGCTTCGGCCTCGGTAGGAACTGCTGGCAGTGCGAACAGGTGTTCCAACACTTTGAGGTCGTAGCGTCGGGTGAGGCGCTCAATGTTTTCAGCGACTTCCGACTGGTCGCGTACCAACTGCCTGAGTCGTTCGCCGTCGATCGCGGGATTGCTTTCGGCGGGAACCAACTCGGCGTTGTTGAGCGCAGCCTTGAGCATCCATTCGGACATTTCGCGATCGTCCTTCACATAAGCTTCCTGCTTGCCGGACTTGACCTTGTACAACGGCGGCTGAGCGATATAGATGTGCCCGCGCTCGATCAGCGCATACATGTGCCGGTAGAAAAACGTCAGCAGCAAGGTCCGAATGTGGGCGCCGTCGACGTCGGCGTCGGTCATGATAATGATGCGGTGGTAGCGCAGTTTCTCGACCTTGAAGTCTTCCTTGCCGATACCGCAGCCGAGCGCGGTGATGAGCGTGCCGACTTCGGCCGAGGACAGCATCTTTTCCAGACGCGCACGCTCGACATTCAGGATCTTGCCCTTTAGCGGCAGGATGGCTTGGAAGTGACGGTCACGCCCCTGCTTGGCAGAACCGCCGGCGGAATCGCCTTCCACCAGAAATATCTCGGATTTGGAAGGATCCTTTTCCTGGCAATCGGCGAGCTTGCCCGGCAGCCCAGCAATATCGAGCACACTCTTGCGGCGATTGAGATCCCTCGCCTTGCGGGCAGCTTCGCGCGCGCGCGAAGCCTCGGCCACCTTGGCCGCGATCAGCTTGGCTTCGCGGGGGTTCTCCTGCAGGAAATCCCTGAGCTTGTCGCCAATGACATTCGATACAACTGGGGTTACCTCCGACGACACCAGTTTCTCCTTGGTCTGGCTGGAAAACTTGGGGTCTCGAACCTTGACCGATAACACGGATGTCAGACCCTCGCGGGCGTCGTCGCCAATCATGCTGATCTTTTCGCGCTTGGCGATACCCTCAGACTCCAGGTAATCCCCGATCACTCGCGTGAGCGCGTTGCGGAAGCCGGTGAGGTGGGTTCCGCCGTCCTTCTGTGGAATATTGTTGGTGAAGACGAAGACGTTCTCGGTGTAGCTATCGTTCCACTGCAAAGCCGCTTCCACCACCACCCCGTCCTGTTCGGCGTTGATATTGAGGATCGTGGAATGGACGGGTGTCTTGGCCTTGTTGAGGTACTCCACAAAAGCCTGAATGCCGCCTTTGTACTCGAACACGTCCTCGCGACCACCCGCTTCTTCCTTGAGAACGATGCGCACGCCCGAGTTGAGAAAGGACAACTCCCGTAGGCGGCGTGCAAGGATGTCGTAGTGAAACTCGATGTTGGTAAAGACGGTGGGACTCGGATGAAAGCGGACCGTGGTGCCGCGCTTATCCGAGGGTCCTACGTCCGCTAGCGGCGCCACCGGATCACCATGTCGGTATTCCTGATGATGGTGGTGACCATCCCTGTGTATATCCAGTAGCAGCACATCGGAAAGTGCATTGACCACGGACACGCCTACGCCGTGCAGGCCCCCGCTGACCTTATAACCGCTGCCGCCAAATTTACCGCCGGCATGGAGGATGGTCATGATCACTTCGGCGGCAGATCGGCCTTCTTCCTTGTGGATATCCGTGGGGATACCTCGGCCGTTGTCCTGCACGCTGACGCTGTTGTCGCTGTGCAGGATGACCTGGATCTCGCTGCACCAACCGGCCAGGGCCTCGTCGATGGAGTTGTCGACCACCTCGAACACCATGTGATGCAGGCCGGTACCGTCATCCGTGTCCCCGATATACATGCCCGGTCGTTTGCGTACGGCATCCAGACCTTTGAGGACGCTGATCGCGGAGGAATCATAGTTGCCCTGAATAGCGGTCGATTCAGGGGAGGTGTCTGGGACGTGTTCGTTCATATGCTGTTTCTGGTTTTCATTAATGCAGACGGCGGACCATGCCGTGTTCCACGTGGAACAATGCACTATCTCGGCCCTTGAACGCCGCGGGAAAATCGAATGCGGTGATGAATTTCTGGCCGGGATACTGCGCCAACGCCGAAGCGAGGCGGGTTTGAAATTCGGTGGATAACTCTGAGGCGAAATCATCGAGCAAGATGACGGGTGCGGTAACGCCCTGGCCCACCAACACTTCCATCTGGGCGAGAACCATTGCGCTGACCAGCATCTTCTGCTGCCCTCGACTGACCCTGCCCTTTGCCTTCACATCAGAAAAGCTGATCTTCAATTCCGCCCGATGCGGGCCCTGTGCGGTCGTACCCATTTTCCTGTGCTGTTCCAGGTTCCGATCAAGCACTTCGCGATATCGTTCGCAAGATGACCACCCTCGCTGCCAATCGCAACGGACCCGCCCTCCACCGATCAAGAACTCAGACCACCGAATCAGATTCTGGCGCGACGCTTCGATATGTGTTTCACGCATTTCATTCAGTAACTCGGCCGACATGGACAACTCTTCATTCCAGGCCTGGACCACCCGGTCGGCCAGTCCTTCTCGAAGCGCGCTGTTTCTCTGCCGCAGACCGTTCTGGAACCGACGCCAGATTTCATGAAAGCGATGTTCCACGTGGAACACACCCCAATCGACAAAACTGCGCCGGTAGCTTGGCGCCTCGTCGAGGAGGCGGTGCGCGGTAGGGTCAATCAATTGCATCGGGATCGCTCGAATGACGTCGGTCAGCCTAGCGTTTTTTCCCTCATTTAATCGGATCTCTGTTCCTTCTCTACTCCAGCCGACTCCGATCCGGTTATGCACCGCGCCGTCGCGGACATCCATAAAAGTGGTCCATGCTGTGCGGGCTGGACCGGAGAGCTCCGACAAAGATTGCGCCCTGAAACTTCGGCCGCGACCTGTCACGAAAAGCGCTTCCAACAGCGTGGTCTTCCCAGCGGCGTTGCCGCCGATGATCAGATTGAGCTGGGGATGCGGTTCGATCTCGAGGTTCCGATACAGACGGATATTCTCGCCCCGCAACAGGGCGACGGACATCTACAGCCGCATCGGCATGATCACGTACTTGCTCGACGGATCGCCGGCTTGATACAGCAGACCGCTGGAATCGGCGTTCTTGAGCTCCAATACGATTTCACTACCGTTGATGGCGCCAAGTGCGTCGAGCAGATAGTTGACGTTGAAGCCGATCTCCAGTTCCGGGCCGGAGTACCCGACCTCAATATCTTCCTCGGCTTCCTCGTGTTCAGGATTGTGCGTTTGAAGTTTCAACAGCCCCTCCGAAAGTTGCAGCCGGACGCCGCGAAATTTTTCGTTGGAGAGGATGGCCGTCCGCGCCAGCGAACGACGCAAAATCTCGCGATCCGCCACGACACGCTTGTCCCCATGATCCGGTATCACGCGCTCGTAATCTGGAAAGCGACCGTCGATCGTTTTGGTAATCATACGCACCACGTCGATCTCCACCTGAACCTGCCCCTGTCCGACGACGAGTCGAACCTCGGCATCGCTGTTATCGAGCAGACGATTGAGTTCCAGCACCGACTTGCGCGGAAGAATGGCCTGGAAGCTTTCCGTCAGGCTCGTTTCGCCGACACACTCGCTGAAGGCCAACCGATGACCGTCCGTGGCCACTGCGCGCAAGCGCCGCGAGTTGGCTTCCATCAACAGACCGTTGAGGTAGTAGCGAACGTCCTGCTGGGCCATGGCGAACTGCGTTTTCTCGATCAAGCCCTTGAGTTCAGAACGTTTGAGTCGCAGTTCCCTGCCACCGACCACGGCACCCATTGCCGGAAATTCGTCAGCTTTGAGCGCCGTCAGGGAAAACCGGCTCTTGCCGGATTTCACGGTGACACGCTCAGCGGTCGCTTCAATCGTGATGTCGGCGCCCTCTGGCAGCCCTCGACATATGTCGAAAAGCTTTCGAGCGGGAATCGTGACACGTCCAGGAGTCAGGTTCTGAACAACTGCACGGGCCACCAACTCCATCTCAAGGTCCGTTCCTGTGACGATTAACTCATCCTCCCGCGTTTCCAGAAGGAAATTCGCAAGCACTGGCAGGGTCTGACGCCGCTCAACGACGCCAACCACTGCCTGCAGGGCGGTCAAGAGCTCGTTTCTCCCTACCTGTATCTTCATGAGTGTCACCTGATCTCTTGATTAGTCTTTTAAATACTAAATCTATTTAGTAAGAGCCGTACCACGGACTGAATAAAGTCGTAAAACTTTTATAAATCATATGCTTCTTGAAAACATGGAGGCTTGCTACATGACTGACTGCCCCACCGTCAAACTGTGCGCAAGCTGTTAGCGGATTTTGCGCGCGAGATTGCCCACATTTTGTGCACAGTCATGAACGGTCCATATTCCACGCTTGTTCAATAGCTCAGCTGCCGCATTAGGTTCTCGTAGTCCTCGCGGATTCGCAGATCGGTCTGACGCAGTTCCTCAATCTTGCGGCTCGCGTGCAGCACCGTGGTGTGGTCTTTCTCGAAAGCTTCGCCGATGTCGGGGTAGCTGTGTTCGGTGAGCTCGCGCGCGAGCGCCATCGCAACCTGCCGTGGACGCGCCAGCATCCGCGACCGGCGCGGCGAACGGAGGTCCTTGACCGGTATGTTGTAGTACTTGGCGACGGTGGACATGATGTTGTCGATCGTCACCTTGCGCTCATAGTGCGCCAGCATGTCGCGCAGCGTCAGGCGTACGAATTCCACCGTGATCGCTTCTCCTTGCAGGCGCATACCAGCCGACAAACGCAGCAAGACGCCTTCGAGTTCGCGAACATTGGATCGCACATGCTGCGCCACGAAGAAGGCCACCTCATTGGTAAGGCTCATCCCGAACTGCTCGGCCTTGGACAGCAAGATAGCGACCCGCGTCTCCAGGTCCGGCGGCTCCACTGATACCGTCAGACCCCAGGCGAACCGGGTCTTCAGGCGGTCGTCGAGGCGATCCAGTTCCTTGGGGAAACGGTCGCAGGTCAGGATGATCTGCTTGCGCCCATCCATGAGGCTGTTGAACGTATGGAAAAATTCTTCCTGGGTGCTGGGTTTGCCAGCGAAAAACTGGATGTCATCGATCAGCAGCGCGTCGGCGGATCGATACAGCGCCTTGAAGTCTTCGGTGGTGTTGTGCCGTAGCGCGGAGACGAACTGGTTCATCCACTGCTCTGAAGGGACGTAGACCACTCGCACGTTGGCGCCGCGCTTCATCAGCGCATTGCCCGCAGCGTGCATCAGATGGGTCTTGCCCAGGCCGGAAGCGCCGTAGATCAGCAGCGGGTTGTAGGAAATGCCCGGCGATTCGGCAACCTGCTGCGCTGCCGCCCGCGCCTGGGAATTGGACTTGCCCTGAATGAAGGATTCGAAGGTGTAGCGAGGGTCCAGGCGGTTGCTGACCAGTTGCTGCTGCGCGTGGTCCGCGATTTCTTCGATCGGCGAACCATTCGACCGTGTCTCAGTCGCAGCCATTACGTCCACCTCGATATCTTCACCCTCACTGGCTACCCAGGAGCGCTGGATCTGAGGACGGTAATCACTCCGTACGCGCTCCATCACCATACGGTTAGGCGCGATCAGGACGAGGCGATCGCCATCGCGACGCGCCTGCAAGGGGCGAATCCAGGTTTCGATCTCGTTGGCGCTCAACTCTCTTTGGAGTTTTTGAACGCACTGGGTCCAACCGTGATCGTCCACAAGCGCCATGGCACGGGAAAAGGGCAGCGGGAGGGAAAGCAGTTTATACCCCTGAAGGACAGTTATCCACAGGACGTCGCGTCTGCCACCACATCCGTCCGGACCGGTCGGGGTCATCTTCCGAGGAAGGTCGTGCTCCTAAGGATGCTCTGCAAAGGTCTGTCGCGGGCAAGGCCCATTCCTGCAGAACGACGGATCCCGTAGGAGCGGGCGATGCCCGCGACCGTGCTCTCGAACCTGGGCAGATCTATCCTAAATGTCCGATTGCTTGGTGGCCTTTCCGAGGACCGAGCATTTCTCGGCCGTCAGGCCCTGTCGGATCATCCCAACCGTTTTGGCGCGGATCGATTTATTCTGAGAACCAAACTTTCCTGCTTCGCTCGTTTCATTATTGGATCGTGCTGCATTTGTTCAAGCAGGAGCAGGGATGTCTCACGGGATTCAGAGGATTGGGATGTTTGATTGCCGAAATCCTGGAAACGGTTCAGGACAAGGCAGCCAGTAGCACACCTGAATTGGAAACGGCGCCGAACACGCCACCCTGCATCTTGATCATGTTCAGCGCGGCCAGGTGGTTGCCGTGATCGGTGGCGCCACAGCAGTCTTCCAGCAGCACGCACTCGAAGCCTCTGTCGTTGCCCTCGCGCATGGTGGTGTGCACGCACACGTCGGTGGTGATACCGGTGAGGATGAGGTTGGCTATGCCGCGCAGGTTGAGGATCAGCTCCAGGTCCGTGGCGCAGAACGAGCCCTTGCCGGGCTTGTCGATGATGACTTCCCCAGGCAAGGGTTTGAGTTCGTCGATGAGGTTCCATCCTGGTTCGCCGCGAACCAGGATGCGGCCGCAAGGACCGTCGTCGCCGATCCCCGCGCCGATTCGCTTTGAGCGCCAGCGCTTGTTTGCGGGTAGGTCGGCGAGATCGGGCCGATGACCCTCACGCGTGTGGATGACGTGGAAGCCTTGTTTGCGGAACAGGCTCAGCACCGACTGGATGGGCTTGATCGGCGCGCGAGTCAAGGACAAGTCGTAACCCATCTTGTCCACGTAGCCGCCGACGCCGCAGAAATCCGTCTGCATGTCGATGATGACCAGCGCCGTGTTCTGCGGGCGCAGATCGCCGTTGTACGGCCACGGGTACGGATCGGCTTGAATGAATCGTTCGGCCATTCGCGGAATTCCTGATCAGATCGCGGCTTCGCTGCCGGGCATGGCGTCCTGCGGCCGCGGCTTCATCGGTACCGCGGCAGCGTTGAACTTGTGGCATCCGAACAACAGGGCAGCCACTCCGAGATAACTCAGGGCCACCAGCGGTGTCTTGGCGACGCCGATGGCCTCGCTGTGCATGAAGCCCCAGAAGGTCAGCAGCGCGCCGGCCATGGCGAACCCGGCCGCCTTGTCGAAGGCCCGGTCGATGATGCTGGCCGCGATCGCAGCAAGAATCAGACTGGTCAGAATCGCACCGCTGCCCAGCAGTTCCAGGCCGTGGTAGAGCACGCCCATGCCGGCGAGTTTCTCCAAGCCGACCGCGGCGGCGTTGGTGCCGGCGGCGCCGAGCGCGTTGTCGATCATCAGCTTGCCCCAGCCCGCCACTTGGGGAATCAGCGCCAGGATCACTGCGGGTGCGTGGTTCTTCGGCACTTCCTGGAAGGCCTGCGCGCCGATGAGCATGCCGATGTAGAGCAGGATCGGCGAGATGGCGACCACCGGGATCAGCGCCATCATCACGGCCAGAATTCCGAACCAGGACAGGATCAGCACCATCACGCCGGTCGCGGCGGAGTAGCCTATGCGTCCGCCGATGGCCTTCCAGCCCGGGTGGCCGATGTACACCGCGTTGATGAAGGGGTTGCCGAGCAAGCAGCCGATCAGGCTCACGACCCCATCCGCGGTGATGACGCGCGTGGTGGGGAAGTGGTCTCCGCCAGCCTCCGCGCTCTCGACGTTATCCATCGCCTCCACCAGATCGTAGATGCCGAAGGGAATAGCGGTGACCAGAATCACGGCCAGGAACTCGAAGCCGCCGAACACGTGGTCGAACGCAGGCAGCGGAATGGAGAAGCCGAAGCTCGCGAAGGAGCTGCCGAGCTTGTCCAGGCTCATGCCGCCGAACTCCAGACCCAGCGCCAAACCGCCCCACGCAATGAGCGAGCCCACCGCAATCGCCACCAGGCCTGCCGGAATGCCCTTGAAATAACGCACCCCGCCGAACCAGCTCGACAGCAGGATGGCGAAGCAGACGATGCCGATCACCGGATCCATGTACATCTCCAGCGCCGGGCGCATGGAAATGAACGCGATGGACACGCCGGCGAGCGCGCCGAGCAGGGCGGCGCGCGGCGTGATCTGCTTGATCAGCGGCGCGATGAAGCCACCGAGCATCAGCACGAAACTCTGCACGAACACCCAGGTGAGGCCTGCTTCCCAGCCCTTGATCGGGTCGCCGGTGCTTGCCGCGATGGGCAGCATAATCACGAACACCACCACGAACATGTGCGGCACGCTGATACCCGAGGGGAGTGCGCAGACGTCGCTGCGGCCGGTCTTCTTCGCCAGCTTGTACGCGAGCCAGGCGTAGTAGACCGTGGACAGGAACAGCATCAATCCTGTGGCTGGAAGAATGCGGCCGAACACGAGATCGCTCGGCAGCTTGATCACATAGAGCAGCAGTGCCGTCATGGTCAGCAGGTTGACCAGGATATTGGTGCCGAAACCGAAGAAGGCGTTCCAGTCGCCGGGAACCCAGATGGACGGCTTGAAATCAGTGGCGCTACTCATAGCTTTGCTGCTCATGACAAAATCTCCTGTCCCCAAAATCCAAGAAACCCGATCGCTAGCCCAATGCTGCGATCACCCGTGTCGAGTCGGAAACCCAGCCGAAGATGCCGCCCTGCGCCTTGATCATGCGCAGCGCCATCTCGTGGAATTCCGGAAAGTAGGAGGCCGCGCAGTCCGCCGGCACTAGGCATTCGAAGCCCCGGTCATTGGCCTCGCGTACGGTCGTATGCACGCAGACTTCGGTGGTCACGCCGCAGACGATCAAGGTGCGGATGCCGCGATTCTTGAGGATCAGTTCCAGATCGGTCTGGCAGAACGAGCCCTTGCCGGGCTTGTCGCTCACCGGCTCTCCCGGCAGCGGATACAGCTCGGGAATGATGTCGTGGCCGGGCTCGCCGCGGATGAGGATGCGGCCCATGGGCCCCAGGTCGCCGATATGCTTTTCGCTCTTGCCGCGCGTGAGCTTGGCAGGCGGTGCGTCGGCCAGATCCGGGCGGTGGCCCTCACGCGTGTGCATGACCAGAAGTCCGGCTTTGCGGAATGCCGTGAGCAGGGCGTCTATGGGCTTGATCGCGCTGCGGAGCAGGCTCACGTCATTGCCGAGCATCGCGCCGAAACCGCCCGGCTCGATGAAGTCGCGCTGCATGTCAATGATCAGCAGCGCGGTGCTCGCCGGTTCGAAGGGCAGCTCGTAAGGCTCGGCCTGGATCACGTGCATCGCATCGCCCCCGTGCGGCATTTCGCCGCTTTCCGCTACGGGGTATCGCAGCATCCATGCCAGGATGCGACATTGCATGCAACGATCGAAATCGATGCCGAACGGCAGGCACAAGCTTTCGATCAGTGTGGTTTTAGCGAGGCCAGATACGCGCGCCAGCCGCCGAAATCCGTGATGTCTGTTGCCCCGGCGAGCGCGCCGTGCTCGCAGATGAAGGCGTTCTCCATCGTGCCATCCGCCAGCTCCACCTTGCCTAGGCCCAGCGGCGCGCCAATGCCGTTGAGAAATGAGCCCAGCTCGGTGCTCGGCATCTCCCAGACTTCCACCTCGATGCACCGTCCGCTGGCATCACGCACCAGAGCGGGTCGAAACGGCGGGCCGCCGGGCAGGGTGTGGAGCCGGTACGCGGGAGCGGTCTCGGTTGCCCGTACGAGCACACCGCCGCGATCCAGCAACTGGTGATTCAAGGCCAGCCCTTGCAGATGGGCGCCGCAGACCACAACGCGGATGTGATCGCCCGCGATCAGCTCGCGCTTCGGCGTTGCACCGGCCGCGTCGATCAGTCTCGTTGACAGGAAGCGTTCCGCGATCGCCAGCAGGTACTGGTCGGTGAACGCGCGCCCGAACAGGGTCACGCCCCAGGGCAGGCCGTTGCGCAAGTGGCCGGCCGGCACGGCCACGGCGGCGTAGTCCAGCAGGTTCATGAAATTGGTGTAGGTGCCCAGCTCGGTATTGCGGTGCACCGGGTCGGCTTGCAGCTGCGCGATCGTGAACGCGCGCGGAACGGTGGGGCTCAGCACCAGATCGACGCCGTCCAGCATCCGGTCGCACTGCTGCTTGAGGGCTTGCAGGCAAATGGCTGCGCGCACGCGGTCGGCGGCGCTGGCCTCGGCTCCGGCTGACACGATCTGCCGAATCACCGGTAGCACCGCGTCCTCCTGATCGAGCATCGCGCCGAACGCGGCATACCGCTCTGCAGCGCCGGCCGGTTCGTAGAGCATCCGCGCCGCGGCCAGGAAGGGGCTGAAGTCCAGTTCCACCGCGGTTCCGCCCAGTGCTTCGAGGCGCGCGCGGGCCTGCGCAAACAGCGCCGGGCCTTCTTCGCAACCCAGCCAGATCAAATCCTGTTCACGCGGGACGCCGAAGCGAAAATTCACGAGCCGGCCGGCGGGCGGCGCCGCGTTCCACGCCGGGTTGCGCCGGCTGAACGGATGACTGGGGTCGAATCTGGCGGTCAGCGTCAGCAACTCGGCTGCCTCCCGCGCGCTGCGCGTGAGAAAGCTCGCGCAGTCCAGCGAGGGGCAGCACGGCACCAGGCCCTGGGTGGAGACGATGCCGCGCGTGGGCTTGCACCCGACCAGGCCATTGAACGCGGCGGGCACGCGTCCGGAACCGGCGGTGTCGGTGCCCAGCGCAAAACTGGCCAGGCCCAGCGCGACCGCCAGCGCCGAGCCGGAACTGGAGCCGCCGCTCGGATATTCCGCGAGCACCGAGTTGCGGCAGCCGCCGTAGGGCGAACGCAGTCCGTTGAGGCCGGTGGCGAATTGATCGAGGTTGGTCTTGCCCGTCGGCACTGCGCCCAGCTCGATCAGGCGCTGCACCACGCGGGCCGATTCCGTGGGCAGGTAGGCGTAGGCAGGGCAGGCGGCCGTTGTGGCGACAGCCGCGAGATCGAAGTTGTCCTTGATGGCGAAGGGGATGCCGTAGAGCGGCAGCGACGCGGGATCCAACGACTCGAGCCGCAGCAGGTAAGGATCGAGCTGTGCGTCGCTCAGCAGCTCGATATAGGTGCGGTACTCGTCGTTGAGTTGCCGCGCACGCGCCTGCACCTGCGACAGCAGACTTCTAGGCGTGAGCGCGCGAGCGCGGAACGCGGCACGCAGGGAGGGAATGGAGAGATCGACGCTCATCTGCGACAAGGCGAGGGCGGGGACAGCAGAAGGATACGGGAGCGCGAAATCCTGCGCGCAATGTTGGATGCAACATGGATGCCGGTGCCTGCCTACAATCGGAGCCAGGTATCCCGAAAGCCCAACATGAATTCAGGCAGCCCCATCCGCAACGGATCGGCCCAGGAGGTTTACGGGCAGCTCAAGACCCTCATCATGGGGTTTGAGCTGTACCCTGGGTCGCGTGTGACCGAGACCGAGCTGGCGGCCCGGTTCGGCGTCAGCCGCACTCCGGTGCGGGAGGCCCTTCAGCGCCTGCAGCTGGAGGGATATCTGACGGTGCGGCCCAAGCAGGGCTGTTTCATCCGCGAGATCGACATCGAGGAAATCGACCAGCATTACCAGGTGCGCATCGCGTTGGAACTCTGCGCCATCGAACTGGCCTGCACCCACATGCCCGACCGCGAGCTCAAGGAGCTGGCGCGCGAGTGGGACCCGGCCTACCAGCCCAGCGAAGAACAGGACGTGGAAGCCATGGCGGCCCGCGATGAAGGTTTCCACATCGCGCTGGCCGAAGGCAGCGGCAACCTGGTGCTCGCGGATTATCTGCAACGCGTCAACCACAACATCCACATCATCCGGCGCCTCGACTTCACCGAGGACATGAGGGTGGACCTCACCTACAAGGAGCATCACGGCATCTGTCAGCACCTGATCGCGCGGGATGTCGTGGCCGCGCAGCAGGCCCTGTCCCAGCACATCCGGCGCAGCCAGCAGGCGGCCAAGACGATCACGCTGGAGCAGTTGTCCCGCGCGCGTTCCCGCGCGCGCAGACCGGTTTAAATCCGAGACCGGTCCTCGGGACGTCAGGCGCGCCGCTTTGAGAACGGGTTCCAACGCGCGAGAATCCACGTCGCAAGGCGAGCCACTGGAGACACCGATGAATGAACTGGAGTCAATCGCGCTGAACCTGCTCTACGCCGCCTTGGGCGGCTGCCTGATGCTGGTGGGAGGCTGGATCGCCTACCGCGTGTTCCTATGGGAGGTGGGGTTCAATGTCCGCGACGAGCTTAAAGCCGGCAACCTCGCCGTGGGCCTGGCGGTGCTGGGGGTTTTTCTGGCCGTCGGTATCGGCATGGGCCTGGTGATCGGCCTGAGTCTGAACTGATGCGCGGGTGTGGCAACGCTCTCGTCTGCGCCTGGGCCGCGATCCTGTGGCTGCTGGCGACGCAGGCCGCTGCCGGAGACGTGACGGTGGACGCCCCGATCTGGACCGACAGATACGATCCGATCTTCAGGAAATACAGCAAGCGCTACTTCGGTCCAGGCTGGGACTGGCGCTGGTTCAAGGCACAGGCCATTGCCGAATCCACGCTCAGGCCGGATGCGCGCAGCCGTACGGGCGCGAGGGGTCTGATGCAGATCCTGCCGTCCACCTTCCGGGAAATCCGGAAGTTCGAGCCCGAATTCCATGATGTCCATTCGCCGCGCTGGAACATCGCGGCGGGAATCTGGTACGACCACTTCATGTACCGGCATGCAAGCTGGAAGCAACTGCCGCCAAAGGAGCGCTTGCAATTCGCGTTCGCCGGATATACCAGCGGGCTGGGTGCCACCTTGCGCGCGTACAAGCGTGCCCGCCCGCCAGTCCGGGTCTGGGCTCACGTGGCGCCGCATACCCGTGCCGAAACGCGCCAATACGTGGCGCGGATCATTCAGTTGAAAACCGGCGTTCCAGCGGCGCGCGCCAATCGGACGCCGCATCAGCGCGGCGCGGCGTCCCGAATTCAGCCGCCGACGAAAAAACGGCCCAAGAATCGCTGAGAAAATCGCTCAGGCGACGATGACGCGGGTCAGCCACGCGCCGATGTGCCCGATTTCCTCCATGCAGACCTCGTGCGCCATCGGGTAGGCCTGCCACTGCACCGCGTAGTTCAGGGCCTTCAGCTGGTCCCGGCTCCATTCGCCGAATTGCAGCGGCAACACCGAGTCATGCTTCCCGTGGCACATCAGGATCGGCAGATCGCGATTCGCCTCGCTGCCTTCCTTGGCCAGCGAATCGGCC
Source organism: Panacagrimonas sp. (assembly GCA_052387695.1). Classification (GTDB taxonomy): domain Bacteria; phylum Pseudomonadota; class Gammaproteobacteria; order Nevskiales; family Nevskiaceae; genus Panacagrimonas. The sequence goes on from JBQTIX010000044.1 coordinate 33,382, forward strand.
ATCGGCAGGTAAGTGGACAGCGCCATCAATCCGCCGAGTCGATCCGGGCAGCGCAGCGCGGTTTGCAGTGCGATCGCCCCGCCCTGCGAGAAGCCCGCGAGTACGATGCGCCTGGCTTCGATGCCCAGCTTCTGCTGCTCCGCAATGAGCGCGCGAATGCGTGATTCGGATTCGCGGATGCCGGCCTCGTCCTGCATGCCGTTGCGATCCAGAGACTTGATGTCGTACCAGGCGCGCATCGCCATGCCGCCGTTGAGCGTGACCGGCCTCACCGGCGCGTGCGGAAAAATGAAGCGCACCGGCACGTCTTTCGGCAAGGAGAGTTCACGCACGAGGGGCACGAAGTCGTGCCCGTCGGCGCCCAGGCCGTGCATCCAGATTACACAGGCCAGCGCGGGTGCCTCGGGTTGAACGGTGACTTCGGTCCTGGATTCGATGAGCTTCATGGGGCGGCGGGTAGGGCGGATAGAATGGACCGCACGTTAATGGATTCCCGCCGCTGCGGGAACGACCCGACCCATGCGCATCCTCATTCTGCTGATCCCTTTCTTTCTGACGGCCTGTGGCCAGTCGGGTCCGCTGTATCTGCGCGGCACCCAGCCGGCGCCGGCTACGAAGCCTGTCCTGGTCGGTGCTCCCAAGCCCGATCCAGCCAAGCCGGAAGAAGAAGAGGCCAAGCCCGCCACCACGCCGACCCAGCCGTGACGGACCACTTCAACAACCGCGACGGCGAGCTGTACGCCGAAGCGGTTCGCGTCGCCGACATCGCGCAGCGTTTCGGTACGCCCTGCTACGTCTATTCGCGCGCCACGCTCGAACGGCATTATCGCGCGTTCGATCACGCGCTCGCCTCTGTGCCGCACCAGGTCTGCTACGCCGTAAAGGCCAACTCGAATCTCGCGGTGCTGGGCGTGCTTGCAAAGCTCGGCAGCGGTTTCGACATCGTGTCGGCCGGTGAACTGCGGCGCGTGCTCGCCGCGGACGGCGATCCGGCCAAGGTCGTGTTCTCCGGCGTCGGCAAGACCGCGGACGAACTTCGCTTTGCGTTGGAACAAAAGGTCGGCTGCTTCAACGTCGAATCCGAATCCGAGCTGCGCCGACTGGACCGCATCGCGCAGGAACTCGGCGTGCGCGCGCGCATCGCGCTGCGCGTGAACCCGGACGTGGACGCCAGGACGCATCCCTATATTTCCACCGGCCTCAAGCAGAACAAGTTCGGCGTGGATCTCGCGACAGCCGAACGTCTGTACGTCGAAGCCGCAGAGATGCGCGGCATCCACATCAGCGGTGTCGCCAGCCACATCGGCTCGCAGTTGCTCGATGTCTCGCCCTACCTCGACGCGCTCGATCGAGTGCTCGGGCTGGTGGATCGGCTCGCAGCCAAAGGCATTGCCTTCGATCACATCGATGTGGGCGGCGGTCTCGGCGTGCGGTACCGTGACGAGCAGCCCACCGAGCCGACCGACTGGGCGCGCGCCTTCCTGCCCAAGCTCGCCGGTCGAAACCTGAAAGTCATGACCGAACCGGGTCGTGCGATAGCCGGCAACGCCGGGATCCTGGTAACGCGCGTGGAACTCATCAAGCAGGGCGAGGCCAAGCACTTCGCCGTGGTCGATGCCGCCATGAACGACCTGCTGCGCCCAGCGCTCTACCAGGCCTGGATGGACATCGTTCCCGTGCAGGAAAACACGACCGCGCAACGCCAGACCTACGACGTGGTCGGCCCCGTGTGCGAGACCGGCGACTGGCTCGGCAAGGATCGCGAACTGGCCATCGCAGAGGGCGACCTGCTCGCTGTGCGCACCGCGGGCGCCTACGGCTTTGTGATGTCCAGCAACTACAACTCGCGCGGGCGTGCGGCCGAGGTGATGGTCGATGGCGATCGCGCGGTGCTGGTGCGGGACCGGGAGACGTTCGAGGATTTGGTGCGTGGGGAGCGCGGAATGGATCGTTGAGAACGGCAGGCTGGGTTTCGCTCCGCTTCAACCCAGCCTACGCGTTCTGCGGAGCTGGCTCGTAATAAATGACCACAAACGCGAAAAGACGAGTAATGTCTTTCGAGCCAATGTCGATAATTTTGGTCGGTTTTGCATGGACCAAAAATTCGTTGATTCTTCTGGAAGTGAGATCGCCAAAATCGCAGTGACGGTCGGATTCCACCTCAAGCCCGCGTAGCCCGCGTAGACTGGGTTCGCTTCATCAACCCAGCCAATGCCGAGCCAACTCGTCATGCTGGGTTTCGCTTCGCTTCAACCCAGCCTACCCTTGGTCTTTACTTGATTCGGGGTATGCCGTGCGCACGTATACACGGGCTCGCGTTGCCGGGGGATGCTATTTCTTCACGGTGAATCTGGCGGAGCGTGGTGGCAACGATCTGCTGGTTCGCCACATCGCTGAACTGCGTGAGGCATTCCGGCTCACGCTGCGCGATCATCCTTTTGTGATCGAGGCGATGGTGGTGCTTCCGGACCACCTTCATTGCATCTGGCGCCTGCCGGAGAACGACTCCGATTTTTCCACTCGCTGGCGTCTGATCAAGTCGCGCTTTTCGCGACTTCTCCCGACCGGCGAACGAATCTCCGCAAGCCGCAGTCGCAGGGACGAACGGGGAATCTGGCAACGCCGGTTCTGGGAGCACCTGATTCGCGACGAGCGGGACTGGCGCAATCATGTGGATTACATCCATTTCAACCCGGTGAAGCATGGCCTGGTGGCGCGCGCGGTGGACTGGCCGCATTCGAGCATCCACCGATTTCTGCGCGAGGGGATAATGGAACCCCATTGGGCCGCCGGCGAGGCGGCGGTCGCGATGGATCGCGAATGAGGCGCGCTGGGTTTCGCTGCGCTTCAACCCAGCCTACGTCGCTTTTTGGAATTGTCTGCGAATAAACGAAATCTCTATGAGTAGCCACCCGCTGATTCTCATCGACGGCAGTAACTGGCTGTTCCGCGCCTTCCACGCGCTGCCACCGCTGACGGCGCCGGACGGAACCCCGACCGGCGCAGTGTTCGGCATGAACAACATGCTCAAGCGCCTCATCAAGGACTACCAGCCGAAGAGTCTGGCGGTCGTGTTCGATCCGCCGGGCCGCACGTTTCGCGAGGACATCTATCCTGCGTACAAGGGGACCCGCAGCGCCACGCCGGAAGACCTGACCACGCAGTTTCCGTTGGTGGTGGAGCTGTGCGAAGCCCTGGGTCTGAAGGTCTTGCAGGTGCCCGACGTCGAGGCCGACGACGTGATCGGCACGCTCGCCACGCGCGCCGCTGCCGCTGGACAACCGGTGTTGATCGTCACCGGCGACAAGGACATGGCGCAGCTCGTCACGAGCGAAGTGCACCTGCTCGACACCATGAAGAACCGGCGCATGGACCCGGCCGGCGTGGTCGAGAAATTCGGCGTGCGCCCCGAGAGCATTGTCGATTACCTCGCGCTGATGGGCGATGCCTCGGACAACATCCCGGGTGTGCCGGGCGTGGGCGAGAAGACGGCGGCGAAACTCATCGTCGAGTACGGCTCGCTCGATGGCGTGGTCGCGGCGGCGGGCACCATCAAGGGCAAGCTCGGCGAGAACATTCGCGCGAGCCTGAACACGCTGCCGATGGCCAAGGATCTGGCGACGATCCGCATTGCGCTCGATCTGGGCTTGAGTCCGGAAGACCTGGTACCGCGAGCGCCCGACGAAGCCGCTCTGGAAGCGTTTCACGCACGGCTCAGCATGGGCCGACGCACGCCGGATGCGCCTGCAAAACCGCAGGCCGCGACACAGGCCGCGCTGGCGCCGAGCGAAATTCCGGTGCCGCAGCGCAGCGAAAATTCCATCACCACTCTCGCCGAACTGGTGGTGGACGAAGCGGCGCTGACGCTCATGATCGAGAGCCTGGAAACGGCGAGCCTGATCTGCGTGGATACGGAAACCGATTCGCTGGATTCCAATCAGGCGCGGCTCGTCGGGCTGGCGTTCGCGGTGGACCAAGGTCACGGGTGGTACGTACCGGTGGGACACGACTATCTGGGTGTGCCGGAACAGCTTTCGCTGGAGAGCGTGCTTTCGCGGCTGAAGCCGCTCCTACAGGATCCCGCTAAGCCCAAGGTGGGCCAACACATCAAGTACGACTTGAATGTGCTCGCGCGTCACGGCGTCGTGGTTCGTGGCGTGGCCTACGACACCATGCTGGAGAGCTACGTGCTCGATGCCGCGGGCAACCGCCACGACATGGACACGCTGGCGGAAAAATATCTGAGCCACAAGACCATCAAGTTCGCGGACGTGGCCGGCAAGGGCAAGAACCAGATCACCTTCAACCAGGTCGCGCTGGACAAGGCCGCGGAGTATTCCGCGGAAGATGCGGACATCACCCTGCGCCTGCACCACGCGCTGTATCCGCGCCTGAGCGAGGTGTCCGAACTCAAGCGCGTCTTCGAGGAAATCGAGATGCCGCTGGTGCCGGTGCTCGCGCGAGTCGAACAGACCGGCGTGCGCGTGGACTCCGCGCTGCTGAATCGAATTTCCGTGGAACTCGCCGGCCGCATGGACGAGCTGCAGGCCGAGGCGTACCGCGCCGCCGGCACCGAGTTCAATCTCGGCTCGCCGAAACAGTTGCAGGAAATCCTGTTCAAGCAGCTCGGCCTGAGAGTGGTGAGCAAGACGCCCAAGGGCGATCCGTCCACCGCCGAAGACGTGCTCGAAGAACTGGCCACCGAGCATCCGCTGCCGCGCCTGATTCTCGACTGGCGCGGCATGCAGAAACTGCGCTCGACCTACACCGAGCAGTTGCCGCTGGCGGTGAACCCGCACACCGGGCGCATCCACACCAGCTACCACCAGGCCGTCGCGGCGACGGGGCGTTTGTCTTCGCAGGATCCGAATCTCCAGAACATTCCGGTCCGCACCTTTGAGGGTCGGCGCATTCGGCAGGCCTTCGTGCCGGAGCCGGGTTGCGCGCTGCTGTCGATCGACTACTCGCAGATCGAGCTGCGGCTGATGGCGCATTTTTCCGGGGATGAGCGCCTGGTGGATGCGTTCAAGAGCGGGCTCGACATTCATCAGGCAACAGCCGCAGAAGTGTTCGGCCTGCCGCTCGACCAGGTGCCGTCCGAGCGACGGCGCGCGGCCAAGGCGATCAACTTCGGTCTGATCTATGGCATCTCGGCTTTTGGCCTCGCGCGTCAGCTCGCGATTCCGCGCAACGAGGCGGCGGAGTACATGGAGCGCTTCTTCGGTCGCTATCCCGGCGTGAAGCGCTTCATGGACGGCACTCGCGAGTCGGCGCGCGCGCGCGGCTATGTCGAAACCCTGTTCGGCCGCCGGCTGTACCTGCCCAACATCCAGTCGAAGAACCAGGGCCTGCGCCAATACGCCGAGCGCATCGCCATCAACGCGCCGCTGCAAGGCACCGCGGCCGACCTCATCAAGCTCGCCATGATCGACGTGCAGGCCTGGCTCGATGCCAACGCGCCGGACCTGCGCATGATCATGCAGGTGCACGACGAACTCGTGTTCGAGGGCCCGGTCGAGCGTATGTCGCGACTCGCGCCGCAGATTGCCGACCGCATGTGCCGCATCCGCCCGCTGGCCGTACCCCTGGTCGCCGACTATGGGCTGGGTGACAACTGGGACGCAGCCCATTCCGCGATCGGGCATGCAAGTAGTTGAGCGTGCGTGATTTGCAGGGAACGCACTGATTCTCGAACAAACCTGACAGGGCTGTCTGGTAAATTTTCTTACCAAACTATAATTATCATTTATTCATGATCTTACGAAGGTATTGTGCGGTGCGTCACAGTTCAAAGCGAATTTTTACGAACCGGTTTGAACTAATCCCCCAGAACCCCCTCTAAGTTTACGAGCACCGGACCTCCCTTCCCGTGCTCCCCGCCTCTACTCCCTGGGCGGGTCCGGCATCCCCAAGCCGGAGCAAGCTGGCCCGGCAGGTTCCCCCGATCTGCCGGGCCTTTTCTTTTCAGAAGGCTTCAGGCTTCGGACGACGGAGAGCCAAATAGCTTCCAGACCGCGTCGCGCGCTTCGTCGATACCTTGATCGGTGCTGGACGAAAAAAGCTGCACGCCGGCCACGACGCCCAGATCGGCAAGCCCTTTGCGCGTTTCGGTCAGCGTTTTTTTTGAGGCGCTGTAATTGAGCTTGTCGGCCTTGGTCAGCAGTACGTGACAGGGCCTGTTGGCCTGCTTGATCCAGGCCAGCAGTTCGCGATCAAAGTCGGTCAGCGGGTGGCGGCAATCCATGATCAAAACGATCCCGCGCAGATTGGGTCGCTGTTCCACGTACTCCCCCACCATGCGCGCCCAGCTTCTGCGCGTGGCGCCGGGAACCGCGGCATAGCCGTAGCCTGGAAGGTCTGCCAGACGCGGGCCCGAGGGCAGTTCGAACAGGTTGATGAGCTGTGTGCGCCCCGGCGTCTTGCTCACGCGCGCCAGCGCCTTGCGATTGCACAAGGTGTTCAGGGCACTGGATTTGCCGGAGTTGGAACGACCGGCAAACGCAACCTCCGGCCGATCGTCCCGTGGACATTGCGCGAGGCTGGCGCAGGACAGGAGAAATCCGGCCTGGGCAAAAGGATTCAGCATGGATCGGATCAGCGTGTAAAATTCGCCTTCACCATAAACGCTTGCGCCCGGATGTCGCCAGTTACGGGTTCGCGGGCCGGCGTCATCCAGTGGTTCACCAGGGAGTGAAGTCCGATGTCATATGCCATCCGTGGCCTGATTCTGGTCTGCGCGCTCGGTCTGTCCGGCGCTGCCGGTGCGGCCGAAGAAAACGCCTCTCCGTTTCTGAAAGGCTCCGTATCAGCCGGCGAAGCCAAGGCCGCGGTATGCGTGGCCTGCCATGGCCCCAAGGGTGTCAGCGCCATTCCGGCCTGGCCCAAGCTGGCCGGCCAGGGTGCGCCGTATACCTACGCGCAGCTCAAGCACTTCAAGGACGGCTCGCGTAACAACGCGGTGATGGCCGCCCAGGTCGCAGCCCTGTCGGATCAGGACATGCAGGACCTCGCAGCCTTTTTTGCTGCGCAAGCCTCGGCGCCGGGTGTGGCAAGCAAGGAGGCCGTGGTCAAGGTCGAAAAGATTTATCGCGCCGGCGCGGCGGATCGCGGCGTGCCGGCCTGCGCCGCCTGCCACGGTCCTACTGGGGCTGGCAACCCGGCTGCGGGGTATCCGCACATCGGGGGCCAGCACGCGGACTACACCAGCTCGCAGCTCAATGCCTATCGCGGCGGGGAACGCAAGGCCGGTGCGACCGGTCAGATGATGTCGGCGGTGGCGGCAAAGCTTACGGACGAGGAGATCGCCGCACTGGCCTCGTACGTCAATGGTCTCCAGTAGTCATCAGAGGATTTTTCACATGCGCGGTCTGATGCGGGCGCTGGTCGCCTCGCTTGCCCTGTCCATTGCAATGTTCAGCGTGGCCTGTTCGGCCGAGGACAAGGCGGCCAATTACGAGGAAGGCAAGCAGTACAAGTCCGTCAGGACTGTGGCCAAGCCGATCGATCCCAAGCGCATCACCGTCGAGGAATTTTTCTGGTACGGCTGCCAGCACTGCTATCACTTCGAGTCGGAGATCGGCCCTTGGGTGGCCAAGCGCAAGCCGGCCGACGTGGACTTCATCCGCATTCCGGCCAGTCTTGGGCGCCCGGAAGGGACAGCGCACCAGAAAGCGTTCTACACCGCCTCCGCGCTTGGGTTCGGCGACAAGATCCACAAGCCGCTGTTCGACGGCATTCACGAGAAGCGCCTGCCCTTGTTCACCCAGGAAGCGCTGGCGACGTTCTTCAACCAGCAGACTGGCGTGCTGCCCGATGTTTTCAACGGCACGTTTTCCGGCTTTGCAGTGGACAGCCAGGTGCGTCGCGCCGAGACTCTGGCCAAGGACTACGCCATCTCCAGCGTCCCGTCCGTCGTGGTCGGCGGCAAGTACCAGACCGATTCGACCCGGGCGGGATCGTTCCCGCAGGCGCTGGAAGTGGTGGACTTCCTGATCGAAAAAATTCGACAGGAACGCAAGAAATAAGCACTCATCCTGATTGCGGGCCAATGAGCCTGGCTACCGCCCGGCTTCTCGCCGGGCTTTTCGTTTTCGCACTGGGAGGCTCGGCGGCCGAGGCCGCGGTTCCGCTTACGTCCGTGGAGCACGCCTGCGCCTTGATCGGTGCGCGCCTGCACAGCGTCAGCGAGGCGGATTGCCTTGCCGCGGGGCTTCGTGCCGGACAAGGGGCAAGTCATCGTGGCCTGCCGCTGATGTACCGCGATTTCCTGCCCGGCTCTGCACGTCGCACGCCGTTTCGGGTGATGCTGATCGGCGGCATTCATGGTGACGAATTCAGTTCGGTCAGCATCTCGTTCGAATGGATGAAGAAGCTGCGTTCCGAACGCCTGCAGCCCTTTCATTGGCGGGTCATTCCGGCGGCCAACCCCGACGGCCTGCTCGCTGTTCCGAAAGCGACCCGGGTCAACGCATCCGGCGTCGATCTCAATCGCAATTTCTCCACGCCGGACTGGCCAGCCGAGGCGCACGGGTACTGGAAGCGCGTGACGCATTCCGACCCGCGTCGCTTCCCCGGGACCGCGGCCCTGTCGGAGCCCGAGACGCGCTGGCTCACCGCGCAGATTCGCGATTTTCGTCCGGATGCCATCGTCGCCATCCACGCCCCGTTTGGCGTGCTGGACTTCGACGGTCCGCTCGATCCGCCGCAGAAGTTCGGCTATCTGCGGTTGCAGCCGCTGGGCATCTATCCGGGATCGCTCGGTAATTACGCCGGCATCACGCTCGGAGTACCGACCATCACGCTCGAACTGCCTCACGCCGGCATCCTTCCGACGGGTGCGCAGTCGCAGCGCGTCTGGTCCGACATGCTGACCTGGCTGGAGCGCAATCTGCCCAAAGCCGGGGCTCCGCTGTTCCGTCGACTCGACGATACGCCCTGGCCGCAGTAGACCTTCCTGGATTCATCCCGACGACGCCGATCCCGCAACCCGTGAATCAGCCGGATCACGTCGTTCTATTTTGCAATGCAGAAAAAAATGCGTATATTTGTGGCCCGGTGCGCGATCGGCGCACCTTCAACAGGAGTCGCACCGTGGATAACGCATCGCAAACTGCCACCTCGATGGTCGATACATTTCTCGCGACCAGCAGCAAGATCCTTGAAGGATCGGGTCGTCTCAGCCAGGTCGGGCTGAACGCTTTCAAACAGATGGCCGACTCACAGTTTGATCTGGCGGCCGCGTTCGCCGAATTCGGCGCCAGCCAGTTCAGGAGCTTGACCGATATCGCTTCGCCGAAGGATCTTCTGCAGCGCCAAAAAGAGGCCAGCGAGGCGCTCGGCGGAAAGCTTCAGAACTATGTCGAACAGCTTCGCACCGTCACCCAGGAAACGCAGCAGGCCTACGTCGAACTGGGTCGGGAACTCGCCGCCGACCTGAGCCCCAAGGCCGCCTGAACCGCTGTCCGGGAAACCGGGCCTATTCATGCGCGACGCTCGCATTCGCGCGATGATGCGAGAGAATGCAAGTGGAAAATGCAGGGAGTGCGGGACCGATGCAGGTATCCAAAGGGGCGGTGGGAACCGGGTCGCGGCGCATTACCGGACCGTGGTTGAGTGAGGAGCGCGCGCGCAAGCTCGACCGGTCGATCACGGCCCTGAGCGGCAGTGCCACCGGAGGATTGCCGACACCCCGATTCATGCTGGCCTACATGGACTGGCTGATGAACCTGTCGCTGTCGCCCGGCCGCCAGCTTGAACTGATGGAGTACCTGGCACGCAGCCAGTTGGAGTTGCTCGCCTCCCTGGTGGGCAAGGTTCCGGATACAAGCGATCCGCGATTCTCCGCGCCCGGCTGGAAGCGCAAACCGTTTTCATGGCTGGCCCAGGCGGCACTGAAGCGCGAGGCGTTCTGGAGCCTCGCCACCGCGACGCTGCCCGGGATGGACCGGCACAACGCCGAACTGGTGAAGTTCTACACGCTGCAACTGGTGGAAGCGCTGTCGCCGGTCAATCACCCGTTGACCAATCCGGAGATCCTGCGCGCGACGCGCGAACAGCGCGGCCGCAACCTGCTGCGCGGTGCGCGCAACTTCATCGGCGACACCTGGAAATCCGCACGCAACAAACCGGCTGCGCCATCGACCAAATTCCGTGTCGGCGAAACGGTGGCCGCGACACCCGGCAAAATCATCCATCGCAATGCCCTGATGGAACTGATCCAGTACGCCCCGACGACGGACACGGTGTACGCCGAGCCGGTGTTGATCTTCCCGGCCTGGATCATGAAGTACTACATCCTGGATCTGTCGCAGCAGAACTCGCTGGTGCGCTGGCTGGTGGCGCAGGGACACACGGTGTTCATGGTGTCGTGGAAGAACCCGGACAAGACCGACCGCGATCTCACCATGAACGACTACCTGCGCCTCGGCGTGTACGAGGCACTGGATGCGGTCAGCACGGTTTTGCCGAAGCGCAGGATTCACACGGTGGGCTACTGCGTCGGCGGCACCTTGCTGGCAATAGCCAACGCGGCACTTGCCCGTGAAAACGATCAACGGATCAAGACGGCCACCCTGTTCGCTGCACAGACCGACTTCGAGGACGCCGGCGAACTGCGCCTGTTCATCGACGAGATGGCCCTGCACTGGCTCGACCAGCAGATGGCGAAGAAAGGCTTCCTGGAAACCAGCCGGATGGGGGGCGCCTTCGGCATGCTGCGCGCGCGCGACCTGATCTGGTCGAACATCGTCCGGCGCTACTGGCTCGGCCTCAGCGACGAAGAAGGCATGGACATCATGGCCTGGAACGCCGACGGCACGCGCATGCCGCATCGCATGCACAGTGACTATCTGCGCCAGTTGTACTTGGAGAATCAGTTCGCCCAGGGCAAGTACCGCATCGGCGGGAAGAACGTGTCGATGGGCGACGTGCAGGTGCCGATGTTCGTGGTCGGCACCGTCACCGATCACGTCGCGCCGTGGAAATCGGTTTACAAGATCCGCAATCTCAAGCGTCTGGGCGAGACCACGTTCGCGCTCACCACGGGTGGCCACAACGCCGGCATCGTGTCTGAACCGGGCCGCGCGCGGCGCAAGTACCAGCTCGGAAGCTGGGACCAGGACGCGCCCTATCAGTCACCGGACGAGTGGGCTGCGAGCGCCGAGTCCTTCGACGGATCCTGGTGGCCCGCGTGGCAGAAATGGCTGGCGGAGCACTCGGCGGATCAGCAGATCACACCGCCCGAGATCGGCCAGGCCAAGACTTATTCCGTGCTGGGCGAGGCGCCCGGCACTTACGTGCTGCAACGGTAAAACGGGCAGCCCATCCGCTGTCATATCCATGGAGGGATAACGATGAAAAAGAGCGCTTTGGTGACCGGCGGCATGGGCGGTCTGGGCGAGGCAATCTGCATCAAGCTGGTGGCGATGGACTACCAGGTGATCACCACGCATTCACCCAGCAATCGCAAGGCGGCCGACTGGCTTGCCACCATGAAGGGGCAGGGCTACCCGCTCCACGCGTTCGCCTGCGACGTCGCCGACTACGACTCCTGCGCGGCGTGCGTGCGGAAGATCGAGTCCGAGGTCGGACCGGTCGACGTGCTGGTCAACAATGCCGGCATCACGCGTGACACCACGTTTCGCAAGATGAACAAGTCGGACTGGGACGCGGTGATCCGCACCAACCTCGACAGCTGCTTCAACATGACCAAACAGGTGCTGGAGGGAATGATCGCGCGCAAGTGGGGCCGCATCATCAACGTGTCCTCGGTCAATGGCCAGAAGGGTGCCTTCGGCCAGACCAACTATTCCGCGGCCAAGGCCGGCATGCACGGGTTCACCAAGGCCCTGGCCCTGGAAGTGGCCAAGACCGGGGTCACCGTCAACACCATTTCACCCGGCTACATCGGCACCGCCATGGTCACCGCGATCGCCCCCGAGGTGCTCGCCAGCAAGATCCTGCCGCAGATTCCGATGGGCCGGCTGGGCAAGCCTGAGGAGATTGCCGGGCTCGTCGCCTATCTGACGTCCGAGGAAGCGGCGTTCGTGACCGGCTCCAACATCTCGATCAACGGCGGCCAGCACATGTCGTGATTCGTTGCGAATCGTTGTAGAAGGGGTTGTCCCCCGACTCACGTGCGAAAGACAGAACCGAAGCAGGTTCTGCAAGCCAGGGTCCGGGTCACCCTTCCTATGGCTCGCTTGACCCATCAACAACCTGAAGGACCTACACATGCAAGACGTCGTGATTCTCGGTGCCCTGCGCACCGCCATTGGCAAGTTCGGCGGCAGCCTCGCCACCCTCCCCGCGGTGGACCTCGGTGCGCGGGTGATCCGCGGCCTGGTCGAGCAGCTGTCCCTGCCGGTCGAGGCCATCGACGAAGTGTTGATGGGCCAGGTGCTCACCGCCGCCTGCGGCCAGAACCCTGCGCGACAGGCGGCGATCCGTGCGGGCTTGCCGCAGGGCGTGCCGGCCGTGACCGTCGGTCACGTCTGCGGCAGTGGCCTGACCTCGGTGCTGATGGCCTCGCAGATGATTCGCGCAGGCGACGCCGACCTCGTCATCGCCGGCGGCCAGGAGAACATGAGCGCGGCGCCGCACGTGCTGCCGGCATCGCGCGACGGCCAGAAGATGGGCGACTGGACCCTGATCGACAGCATGATCCGTGATGGCCTGTGGGATGCGTTCAATCAGTACCACATGGGCGTGACAGCGGAGAACCTTGCCACCCGGTACGGCATCAGCCGCGAGGAGCAGGATGCCTTTGCGGCGCAATCGCAGAACCGCGCTGAAGCGGCGATCAAGGCCGGCGCGTTCAAGAGCCAGATCCTGGCGGTCGAGATTCCCTCACGCAAAGGTCCGCCAACGATCTTCGACACGGATGAATTCCCGCGCGCTGGTGTCACCGCCGCTTCGCTGGCCGGTCTCAAGCCGGCTTTCAGCAAGACCGGCAGCGTCACCGCCGCCAACGCCTCGGGCCTCAACGACGGCGCCGCCGCGCTGGTGGTCGCCTCTCGCGCCAAGGCCGAGAAGCTGGGTCTCAAGCCCCTCGCCGTGATCCGCGCCGGTGCGCACGCCGGGGTCGATCCGGCGTTCATGGGCATCGGCCCGGTACCCGCCACGCAGCGCGCGCTGTCCAAGGCAGGCTGGAGCATCGGCGATCTGGACCTGATCGAGGCCAATGAAGCATTCGCAGCGCAGGCGCTGTCGGTGGCGCGCGAACTGAAGTGGGACATGGCCAGAGTCAATGTCAACGGCGGTGCCATTGCGCTGGGCCATCCCATCGGCGCCTCTGGCGCGCGCATCCTGGTGACCCTGCTGCACGAGATGCTGGCGCGCAAGGTCAACAAGGGCCTGGCGACCTTGTGCATCGGCGGCGGACAGGGCGTGGCACTGGCCATCGAGCGCGCCTGATCGAATCGTTCACAACCCTGCGTTTACTTCATGGAAATTACCCTCAAGGGCAAAGTCGCGCTGATCACCGGAGGCAACGGTGCCATCGGCCGGCAGATCTGTCTGTATCTCAACCGTGCCGGCGCCAAGGTGATCGGCGCCGGACTGCCCAGCGACGTGGCGACGGCCGAAGAACAACTGGCGCGCGGCCGTGCACACGGCATCGACATCGACATGACGGTGTTCGACGTCTCCGACTTCCAGAGCACTCGCGACGCCATCCAGGGCATCGAAGCGCGTTATGGGCACATCGACATCCTGATCAACTGCGCCGGCATCACGCGCGACGCGCCCTTGCGCAAGATGACCGCGGATCAGTGGCAGCAGGTGATGTCGGTCAATCTCGACAGCGTGTTCAACAGCTCGCGGCACGTGATTGACGGCATGACCAGCCGCGGCTGGGGACGCATCGTCAACATCTCCTCGGTCAACGGTCAGAAGGGGCAGTTCGGACAGACCAACTACTCGGCGTCCAAGGCCGGCGTACACGGCTTCACCATGGCGCTGGCGCTGGAAGTGGCGCGCAAGGGCGTGACGGTCAACACCATCGCGCCGGGCTATATCGACAGCCCGATGATCCACGCCGTGCCGCAGGCGATCCGCGACAAGATCCTCGAAGGCATTCCCGCCGGCCGCTACGGCATGGCCCGCGACATCGCCTCCGCCGTGACCTTCCTGTGTTCGCCGCAGGCCTCGTACATCACCGGGGCGCAGTTGCCGGTCAACGGGGGATTCTTCGTCAGTTCCTGATGGCCGAGCCCTATCTGATCAAGAAGTATTCGAGCCGCCGTCTCTACGACGTGGCGGCCGGCAGCTTCCTCACGCTCGGCGACATCGACCGTCTGATCCGCCAGGGCCGGCGCATCAAGGCCATCGACGCCAAAGGCAAAGACATCACGCGCAGCGTGCTTCTGCAGATCCTGACCGAGCGTGAGGAAGGCGGCGAACCGCTGCTCTCCACCGACATCCTGCACGAGATGGTGCGGCTGTACGGCAACGCCATGCAGGGCCCGTTCGGACGCTTTCTCGAAGACGGCATGGCGGTCATGCGCAAGCAGCAGGAGGTCTGGCACAACACGGTGCCAGACGCGTTCCGGCAGGGAACGGTGGGCATCGTGAGCAAGCTGATGGAGCAGCAGGGCGCGTGGTGGAATGCGGCGCAGAAGGCCTGGTTCGGGAAGGCCGAGGAAGAGTCGGAGAAGCCGGCTGCGGAGACGCCACCGAAGCGTCGGCGCAAGTAGGCGGGTTCAGGCCAGCAGCCGACGCAGCAGTCCCTCGCTCGCCTCGTCGGCTGGAAAGAGATTTTCGATCCGCAACTCGTCCGCGGTCTCGTCCAGCGGCGTGCCGAAGCTGGTCAGCGTGGAGATCAGGCTCAGCTCGACGCCACCCACCACGAAACGCGTCGGCAGAACTGGCAGCATCGGCGCTGCCCAGTCCACCACTCTGCTGCGCGCCGGCAATCCCGGATAACGCAGCACCTCCTGCAGCAGCGCATCGAGCGCGGGATGATCGGCCGCCTCGCGCGCGGTGCGCGCCAGCAACGGCACCGCCATCTCTTCGAAGTTTGCGATGAACGGTCGCAGCCCTTGCGGGTGCAGGGTCAGGCGCAGCAGATTGGTGCCACCGACCCGCGCCGACATCGCCTCCAGCCCGCCGAGCAGCGCGAACAGCTTGGGCGCCGCGCGATTGGACATCACCAGATTCCAGGCGCGATCCACCACCACGGCGGGGAAAGGTTCGTGCGCTGCGAGCATGCGTTCCAGCGCCATCCGCACCGGCAGCATCGCGCCGGCATCGAGTGACCGGCGCGGGTAGAGCTGGGCGAAGCCCGCCGCATTGAGCAGGCGGTTGCGCGTATCCAGCGGCAGGTCCAGCGCCTGCGCCAGCAGCACCACCATGTCCCGGCTGGGCCGGGCGCGGCCCGATTCGAGAAAACTCAGGTGCCGCTGCGAAACCTCCGCGTTGAGAGCCAGATCGAGCTGCGAAAGCCGGCGCGTGCGGCGGCACTCGCGCAGCAGGCGGCCGAAAGCGGCGCTGCCCGGAACCGCTGAAGTCTGCATGTCCATGGTCCGATTCTGGCCCTCCGCTCCCGGCGCTGCCATTACCTGCCGCGTAATTGCGAGGCCGCCTGCGTGACTTCAATCTGGCCGGACCCTCACTCAACGGAGTCTTCGATGAACGCCAAATCCTTGCTGCTGCTCCTCGTCGTCCTTGCTTTCGGGGCGCTCAGCTCATTGGCCCTGTTTGAACATGGTTACTGGGGCATCCTCGCGTTTCACTTCCCTTCGAGCGCCGGCTGGCAAGTGCTGACCGACCTATTGATCGTCTGCACGCTCGCCATGATCTGGATGTTCGTGGATGCCCGGCGCAGCGGTCGCACGGCGTGGCCCTACATCCTGATCACGATCACCTGCGGCTCTTTCGGCCCACTGCTGTACCTGCTGGTTGGAGAACTGCGCGCACGTGGAACGAAGCAGGTTTACGCCTGATTCGATCTCAGGGGGCGAGTCCGGTCCGCCAGCGCGCTCACCGGTCCTCGCAGCGAGAAATAGAGCAACGAAAACAGCAGGGGCGCTACCAAGGCCCAGACCGCGATGCCGTACAGCGCGACCATGCCGTAATCGACGAAAAACTGCATCGGATCGGCCCAGAAGCGCTCGTTGAGCGCGGTGATCGAGGCGATCGGTACCGGCGGCTGCTGGAACAGTTTTTCGCCCGCGCGATAGAACGGAAACAGGAGCACCAGCTGCCCCGGCGACAGCAGATAGTTCACCGTCTGGATCACCGGCTGGTTGAGCTTGAACACCGCCGCAAACACGCCGCATAGCAGCGTGGTCGCCCCGAGGATGGGAAACAGGCCGATCACCACGCCCGCGGCGATGGTGATCGCAATCAGTTTCGGTGTCGTGCCCTGTCTGAGCTGCCCGATGATGGGCGCCAGCACGCGGCGGCGCCACCAGCTTTCCTGCCCGTCCGGGGTCATGAGCGGCGCAGCAGCAAATCCTTCGCCGTCGGGTTCGGCGGCAGCGTCCAGAGCTGGATCAGCACGTACGCCGCCATCGCCATATTGCCCAGCAGCAGGATCAGCCCCAGCCAGACCACACGCGACACCCATGACGTCTCCTTGTACGCCACCCACAACCAGAACCACAGGAAGGCGAAGTAGGCGTCGAACAGGGTGGCGATCAACCAGGGATTGTTGCCGGTGCCGGGGTTGGCGCCGACATCATCCATGACCGGGACGATGCCGATGTGGCCGGTGGCCCAGATCGAGACACCGACCAGCGCGGCAAAGGCGGTGAGGGCGAACAGCGCGAGGGCGGGTTTCATCGGCAATGCTCGGGTCACGGGCGACGCTTGCATTGTAGGACGGGCGCAGGGCCGACTTCAGCAGTGGCTGCGTGGATCGTCAGCGCTGGATGTTGCGCCCGTAAAACACTTCCATGATCTCGTAGTTGACTCTCTCGCGGATGCGTTTGGCCTCGCGCGGTGGCAGTTCAGAGACGCCCTCGCCGAACAGATAGGTGTCGAGGTCCAGCTCCTTCAGGCGCATCTTGGTGTGGAACAGGCTCTCCTGGTAGACGTTGACGTCCACCATGTCGTAGCGATCCTTGATGTCGCGCGAGATGAAGTTCTGGATGGAGTCGATTGCGTGATCGATGAAATGCTTGGTGCCGCGCACGTTGCGGGTGAAACCACGCACGCGATAGTCCATGACCACGATGTCGGACTCGAAGGTCTTGATCAGGAAGTTCAGCGCCTTGAGCGGCGAAATCTTGCCGCAGGTGGAGACGTCGATGTCCGCACGGAAGGTGCTGATGCCCGCGTCCGGATGTGTTTCCGGATAGGTGTGGACGGTGATGTGCGACTTGTCGAGATGCGCGACCACCGAGTCCTTGTACACGCCCGGCGTACTCATGCCGTCGTGATGGCCCTCGGAAATGAGCATGGTCACGGACGCCCCCTGCGGATCGTAGTCCTGGCGCGCGACGTTGAGGATATTGGCGCCGACGATGTGCGCAACCTCGGTCAGGATGTCGGTCAGGCGTTCGGCGTTGTAGGCCTCGTCGATATACTCGATGTACTCGCGTGTGTGATCGGCGGAGCGCGCGTAACAGATGTCGTAGATGTTGAACGACAAGGTTTTCGTGAGGTTGTTGAACCCGAGCAGCTTGAGCTTCGGGTTGCTGGTGGGCTTGGCCAATTCATCGTTCTCCCAAAGGGTTGCTGACAGCGCGCACCCGGCCCTCGGGGCGCCCGAAACGCGGATTATGGGGCAAGGAGGATGACGATCGCGTGTCTGCGAGAACGAATCAGCCCGCGGACCGCAGTTCCTACGAACGGAGTTCGTAGCTATGCGTGACGTTGACGCCGCCGCGCTTGAGCATGATGGAGGCGGAGCAGTATTTGTCCGCCGACAGGTCCACCGCGCGTCTCACCTGGTTTTCGTTCAGACTTTCGCCGCTGATAACAAATTTCAGGTGAATGTCGGTGAACACCCTGGGCTCGGTGTCTGCCCGCTTGCCCTCGACTTCCACGTAGCAGTCCCTCACCGGCTGGCGCGCTTTCCTGAGGATGTGGATCACGTCCACCGCCGAGCACGAACCGACGGACAGCAGCATCAGCTCCATTGGCCGGCAGCCGAGGTTGCGGCCCCCGATCTCGGGTGGCCCGTCGATCACGATGGCGTGGCTGCTGCCGGTCTCGCCGACGAAGGCGGCGTTCTCTATCCATTTGATGCGGGCCTGCATGGGATTCCCCTGAGAGGCGCGGTCGCGCCGGAAGGTTGTGCTATTTTCGGCCAAAGCAACAAAAAGATTTTTTGGGTGGGAATGTCATGTTCGAAAAACAGGTGATCCAGGATTTCATTGCCGCGTGCAGAAAGCGCAGCTTTCCGCCGAAGCAGACCATCATCGATGCCGGCGACGAGCCGCGCTTCCTGTACCTGATTCTCGAAGGCTCGGTCAGCGTGCTCACGCGTGAGAACGACCGCGAGATGGTGCTGGCCTATCTCAACCCGGGCGAGTCTTTTGGCGAGATGTGCCTGTTCCGCGAGCAGCGCACCCGCACCGCGATCATCCGGTCGCGTGCGCCCACCCTGGTGGCGGAAATCGATTTCGAGGCCTTTCGGGAATTTGTGCGCAAGGAGCCGGAGATCATGTTCGAGCTGGCCGGTCAGCTCTCCACCCGTCTGCGCGACACCAGCCGTCGCCTGCGAGACCTGGCTTTTCTCGACGTCGCCGGCCGGCTCGCCCGCGAATTGTTGGATCTGTGCAATAAGCCTGGCGCGGTGACGCACAGCCGGGGCACGATCGTTCGCGTCAGCCGGCTGGAGTTGGGCCGGATCGTCGGCTGTTCGCGCGAGATGGCGGGCCGCGTGCTCAAGAAGCTGGAAGAGGACGGCATCATCAGCAGCCAGGGACGGAGCATCATGGTGCTCGCATCGGCCAAGGGCATTTGAGGTCAACCCGGCGGGAAGATGTCGGTTGGCTTTAGGTCGGTTCAAGCCCGCAGCTTTTCACGGGCGGAACCAACAGGTCGCTCGGCAAGGGCGCATGTCGGTTCCGCCATCGGCTTGAACCGGCCTGCGCCGACCTGCCCGTTCAGGCGATCAGGCGACGCAGCGCCACCCCCGGATTGGGCTGCCGCATCAGCGACTCGCCGACCAGGAACCGTTTCACACCCGCCGTCAGCATGCGACGCACGTCCGCCACCGTACCGATTCCGCTCTCGGTCACCACCTCGTGACCGGTCGGCATCCACGGCAACAGGTCCAGCGTGGTTTCCAGGCGCGTCTCGAAGCTGCGCAGGTTGCGGTTATTGATACCGATCAGCAAGCCCGGCCCCAGGCCGGCGTTGAGCGTGGTACGCAATTCGTTGGCGTCGTGCACCTCGATGAGCACGTCCAGTCCCAGATCGCGCGCAAACCGGAACAGCGCCGTCAGCCGCGCCGCGGGCAGCGCGGAGACGATCAGCAGGATGCAGTCGGCACCCAGCGCGCGCGACTCCAGCAACTGCAACTCGTCGATGACGAAATCCTTCCGGATCACCGGCAGATCGGTCGCTGCGCGAGCAGCCAGCAGATGCTCCGAACTGCCCTGAAAGAAATCCTCGTCGGTCAGCACCGAGAGACAGGCGGCGCCGCCACGTTGGTATTCCTGCGCGATCCAGGTCGGGTCGAAGTCCGGACGGATCAGGCCCTTGCTCGGCGAGGCGCGCTTGATCTCGGCAATGACAGCGGGCTGGTTGGCGTCAGCCAGCTTGCGCAGGCGCGCGGCAAATCCGCGGGGGGGAGGCTGATCCAGCGCCTGCGCACGCAGGGTCGCGGCCTTGGTGCGCTTGCGCAGCTCCGCAATCTCTTCGCGCTTGCGCTTGAGAATGCGTTCGAGAATGTCGTTCACGGTGGTGGGGGAACATTTCCCAGGCTTTGCGAGAACTCGGCCAGCTCGTCGAGCTTCTCGGCAGCCTTGCCGGTCAGGATGATGTCCCTCGCAAGCTTCACGCCTTCGAGCAGGTTGGGCGTGATGCCGGCCACGTAGAGCGCCGCGCCGGCATTGATGGTGACGATCTCGCGCGCCGGGCCGGCCATGCCGGACAGCGCGCTGCGTACCAGGGCCAGGCTTTGCAAGGGGCTGGCGGCCTTGATCGAGGAAAGATCACCCGGCTCGATGTCGAACCCGCTCGGTGTCAGCGTGCTCAAGCGAATTTCGCCGTGACGCAACTCAGCGAACGAGGTGCGTGCGGCGATCGAAATCTCGTCGAGACCATCGTCGCTGTGCACCACCAGGACGTGTTCCGCGCCGAGCTGTTTGAGCACCTGCGCCACCGGCCGCAGCCAGACCTTGTCCCACACGCCAATGATCTGACGCCGGGCGCCGGCCGGGTTGGTCAGCGGCCCGAGCAGATTGAAGAGGGTGCGCACCGCCATCTCGCGGCGCGGACCGATGGCGTGCTTCATCGCCGAGTGGAACGCGGGTGCGAACATGAAGCCGATGCCGACCTGGTGCACACAGCGCGCCACCGACTCCGGCGACAGGTCCAGGCGCACGCCCGCCGCTTCGAGCAGGTCCGCGCTGCCGCTGGTGCCCGAGACCGATCGGTTGCCGTGCTTGGCCACGCGCCCGCCGGCCGCCGCCACCACGAAGGCCGAGGCGGTGGAGACATTGAACAGGCCTGCGCGGTCGCCGCCGGTGCCGCAGGTATCGATCAGGTGTTCGCGGAATTCTTCGTGCACCGGCATCGGTGTGGCCAGTTCGCGCATCACCTCTACGGCTCCGGTCAGCTCGTCGACCGTCTCGCCCTTCATCCTCAGCGCGATCAGAAAACCTGCGATCTGCGCCGGTGTGCACTGCCCGGTCATGATCGCGCGCATCACCGACGTCATCTCGGCGCGCGACAGGCCATGATGGTCGACGACGCGCTGCAGCGCCTCGACGATGGTTGTCGTCATGACGCCCCCTCCAGGAAATTCCTGAGCAGGTGATGACCGTGCTCGGTCAGGATCGATTCCGGATGGAACTGCACGCCCTCGATCGACAGGCTGCGATGGCGCAGGCCCATCACCTCGTCGGTGCCGCCGTCCTCGAGTTCGGTCCAGGCAGTGATTTCGAAGCACTCCGGCAGATCGGCGCGGTCCACGATCAGCGAGTGGTAGCGCGTCGCCGTGTAGGGCGTCGGCAGATCCTTGAACACGCCGCGCCCGCGGTGGTGGATGCGGCTGGTCTTGCCGTGCATGACGCCGCGTGCACGCTTCACGGCGCCGCCGAAAGCCTGGCCGATGGCCTGGTGACCCAGGCATACGCCGAGGATCGGGAATTTGCCCTGTAACTGCGCGATCAGGTCCAGGCACACGCCGGCCTCGTTGGGCGTGCACGGTCCCGGGGAGAGCACGATGTGGCTGGGCTTGCGTGCCGCCACCTCGTCCACCGTGATCTGGTCGTTGCGATGCACCTCGACCTCCGCCCCCAGCTCTCCGAGGTACTGCACGAGGTTGTAGGTGAAAGAATCGTAGTTATCGATCATGAGGATCATATTGGCGCCTAGAGCTTTGAATATATTGATTTGTACCCGCCGTTATCTGGGTCGGATACGCCCTTCGATACCCCCACGCTACTTCATCGCAGAGGGCAGTTGCTCAAGGGTGAGTCGCCAGCGATTCATGTCGAAAAAGGCCGAAACGTAAAGACCCCGTCATGTTACCCGTGGCTTCGGCGATGCGATACGACTGCGCAACACGGCCCTGCATCGGGCGGGCGCTTGGAATGGTCCGTCTGAGTCGGCCCCGTTCGGGCCTGCAAGGGGCCGCCCCATCCGGTAGTGCATCAGTATGAAATCCGTTCGCACCGAGTGGTAGCGCCGCGACAGCGGCACTGATTGCGCAGCAATGCTGCGTATCGAGGTGCCGGGCGTGCCCTTGATACGCGACGCTTCCCTCGGTACGCCCGCTGCGCGGCTACTCGGGCCGAACGGAGTTCTGGAATTCAAACTGATGCACTACCCCCCATCCTCATGCAGAGGCGGCCCGATCGCGGGGCCGTGGCCTTTTGGTCCGCTCATCCGGACAATGGCGCTCCTGTTCGCTGCCGCGCTCCAGACCCATGAATTTTCTCCGCCTCGCCGATCTCGATCTCAAGAACAAGCGCGTCTTCATCCGCGCCGATCTCAACGTGCCGCAGGACGATGCGGGTCAGGTCACCGACGACACCCGCATTCGCGCCTCGATTCCCGGCATCCAGCTCGCGCTGGCCAAGGGCGCGGCAGTGATGGTGACCTCGCACCTCGGTCGCCCGACCGAAGGCGAGTTGAAACCCGGGGATTCGCTGGCGCCCATTGCCGTGCGGATGAGCGGGCTGCTGGGTCAGAAGGTGGAGCTGATCCAGAACTGGGTCGATGGCGGGTTCACCGTGAAGCCGGGGCAGGTCGTGCTGCTGGAAAACTGCCGGGTCAACAAGGGCGAGAAGAAAAACAGTCCCGAACTCGCGGCGAAGATGGCCCGGCTTTGCGACGTTTACGTCAACGACGCCTTCGGCACCGCGCACCGCGCGGAGGCCACGACGCACGCGCTGGCGATGGCCGCGGGCGTGGCCTGCGCCGGCCCGCTGGTGGCGGCAGAACTCGAAGCCCTGGGCAAGGCCCTGGGCAATCCGGCGCGACCCCTGGTCGCGATCGTCGGTGGGTCGAAGGTTTCGACCAAGCTCACCATCCTCGACTCGCTCGCCGACAAGGTCGATCAACTCGTGGTCGGCGGCGGTATCGCCAACACGTTCCTGCTGGCCATGGGGCTGCCCATCGGCAAGTCGCTGGCCGAACCGGACCTGGTGAACGAGGCGCGACGCATCATCAACAAGATGGCGGCGCGCGGCGCCTCGGTGCCCATTCCAACCGACGTGGTCACCGCCAAGGAATTTTCCGCGACGGCGACGGCCACGGTGAAAGCGGCCAAGGATGTGGCAGCCGACGACCTGATTCTCGATGTCGGGCCCGACACCGCCAGGACGCTGGCCGCGGCGATGGGCGAGGCGGGCACGATCGTGTGGAACGGCCCGCTCGGCGTGTTCGAATTCGAGGCCTTCGCCAACGGCACCCGCCTGCTGGCCGAAGCCATCGCCGCTTCCGGGGCGATGTCGATCGCCGGCGGCGGCGACACCGTGGCCGCCATCGCCAAATTCGGCATCGACCAACAGGTGGACTACATCTCGACGGCGGGCGGAGCGTTCCTGGAGTTTCTTGAAGGCAAGACCTTGCCGGCCGTCGCCGCGCTGGAAGCACGCGCCAAAGCTTGAACGACCAGCGTCCTGCTCCGGTGCACGTCCCCGGGCCCACTGCCTTGCGCGCGGTACTGGGCGGGGCATTTGCCAAGGGCATGGATTACGCGCGTCGCGGGCAGGTCCTGGGCGTGTGGTGGGAGACGCCCGCCGGACCCCTGGCGGCGCGTGTGCAGGGGACCGAGGACGAGCCCTACCAGTGCCGGATCACCTGGTCCGACCTGAAGGGGCGGCTGGAGGTGGAAGGTGAATGCAGTTGCCCGGTCGGATTCAACTGCAAGCACGTTGCAGCCGCGCTGATCCAGGCCAACATCCGGCCGCCATCGGACCACCCGCCGGACGAGGCGGAGGTGCCGCCGCCGGTGCTGTCGATGCACGCGCCCGACCAGAGGATGGAGCCGGATTGGCAGCGACAGGTTCGTCAGCCCTTTCCCGGCGCGCCGCCGCGCGCCAGCCGCAGCCCGTTCGAACGGTGGAGGGATGCGCTCAAGTCCGCGGTCGAGCCGGGAAGATCGGCTGCGCCGCCACCGGATGTGCCGGAACGGTTGCTGTACCTGTTGTCGCCCGACCCCGACGTCCCGGTGCCGCGCGGGGTGCAGGTGCAGCCGGTGGTGGCGCGAGCGCTCAAGGGGGGCGGCTTCAGCACGCCCAAGCCGCTGAACAACGGTCCCGAAAGTCAGGCGCGCTACGTGACGGACGGGGATCGGCGTCTGCTGTCCCTGATGCGGGCGCAGCAGTCGCCTGGCGCCGGATTTCGCGTCGAGCAGGACTGGGGCGTGGAGTTGTTGCGCAAACTGCTCGACAGCGGGCGTTGCCACTGGCTCGATGTGAACACCCCCGCGCTCAGGTCCGGACCGGAACGCCGCGGACAATTCATGTGGGACCTGGGCGCCGACGCGCACAGCCGGCCGCGGCTCGACGTGCCGAATTCGGCCGCGGTACTGCCGCTTGCGCCGCCCTGGTATGTCGATACGCGCGCGCAGCTCGCCGGTCCCGTCGAGACTGGACTACCGCCGGGAGTCTGCTGCCAGTTGTTGCTGGCGCCGCCGCTGGCGCCCGCCGATGCAACGCAACTGCTGGCCGATTGGGGAGCGGCGCTGGGTGAGTGGTCGCAGGCCGTGCCGGCCCCGCCGCAACCGCGGATCGACCGGCGCAAGGGAATCAAGCCGGTGCCGGTGTTCGAACTCTCGCGCACCTTGCTGCGCCGGTACTACGGGCCGGAAGAATGGTTCGACGTGGGACGGCTGAGTTTCGACTACGACGGCGTGCGCGCCCCGCCCGGCGGCGCCGACCAGGCCCTGATGCAGGTCGATGGCGATCGCGTGATCGAGATCACGCGATCGCCGGACCGCGAGAACAAGGCCAGTCAGAACCTGCGCTCGATCGGAATTCTTCCGATGCAGGACGACTACGGCCGGCCGATGCCCTACTGGGTGCCCAATCCCACCGTCGGCCGCGCCGGATGGATCGACTTTCTCGCCGTGCAGGCGCCGAAGCTGCGTGAGAAGGGCTGGCGCATCGAGGTCGCGGAGGATTTCCCCTGGCGCCTGCATGAGCCGGATGACATCTGGGACGCAGACATCGAGGAGGGTCGTGACTGGTTTGACCTAGCGCTCGACGTGATGGTCGATGGGACGCGCACGAAGCTGCTGCCCTTGCTGGTGGCGCTGCTCCACCAGACCTCGGACCGGCTCGACCTGCCCAGGCTCAAGGCCCTGTCCGACGACGCTCCGGTCGTGATCCGCGACGAACACGGCCGCCTGATCCGCCTGCCCGCGGGGCGCATCAAGCCGATCCTCGGCACCCTGCTGGAGCTGTACGACGAGCGACCGCTCAGCGCCGACGGCCGCCTGCGCCTGCCGCGCAACGCCGGCATGCTGCTCGACGGTCTGGGCGAACACCTGCGTTACTCCGGCGGCGGGACCGTGCGCGAACTGGCGGAGCGGCTGCGCGGCGTCTCCGGCCTGGACCCGGTGGAGCCGCCCGCCGGTCTCCAGGGCGAACTGCGTGATTACCAGCGTCACGGCCTGTCCTGGTTGCAGTTCCTGCGGCGCATGGACCTGGCCGGGGTGCTGGCCGACGACATGGGCCTGGGCAAGACCGTGCAGACCCTCGCGCACGTTCTGCTCGAAAAAGAACAAGGCCGGCTGGATCGGCCGGCGCTGGTGATCGCCCCGACCAGCCTGATGTTCAACTGGCGCCGCGAGGCCGGACGCTTTGCCCCCGCGCTGCGCGTGCTGGTGCTGCATGGGCTGGATCGCCGACGGGATTTCGAGCGCATCACCGAACACGATCTGGTGCTGAGCACCTATCCACTGCTGGCGCGCGACATCGAGGTACTGAAGGCGCAGCCCTGGCATCTGCTCGTGCTCGACGAGGCGCAGAACATCAAGAACGCCAAGTCCAAATCGGCACAACTGGTGGCGCAACTCGACACGCGGCATCGGCTGGCGCTCACCGGCACGCCGCTGGAGAATCATCTCGGCGAACTGTGGTCGCTGTTCCATTTCCTGATGCCGGGTTATCTGGCCGACGAGCGCGCGTTCCGCCGCCGCTTCCGCACGCCGATCGAGAAACACGGCGACGCCGAAGTCCGCACGCAACTCGCTCGCAGGATCGCGCCTTTTCTGCTGCGCCGGACCAAGCAGGAAGTCGCCTCGGAACTGCCGCCGCGCACCGAGATCATCCGCAGCGTCGCGCTCGAAGGCGCCCAGCGCGATCTGTACGAAACCGTGCGCGCAGCGATGCAGGAAAAGGTGCGGCGCGAGATCGAACAGCGCGGCCTGGCGCGTTCACAGATCGTCGTGCTCGATGCCCTGCTGAAACTGCGCCAGATCTGTTGCGATCCGCGTCTGCTGAAAATGGAATCGGCCAGGTCCGTGCGCGAATCGGCCAAGCTGGATTTGCTGATGAACCTGCTGCCGGAAATGCTCGACGAGGGCCGGCGCGTGCTGTTGTTCTCGCAATTCACCTCGATGCTGGCCCTGATCGAAGAAGAGTTGAAGGCGCGCGGCATCGCCTACCTGAAACTCACCGGCGACACCAAGGACCGACAGAGCCTGGTGGATCGCTTTCAGAAGCAGGAAGTGCCGTTGTTCCTGATCAGCCTCAAGGCCGGCGGCGTGGGCCTCAACCTCACCGCCGCCGACACCGTGATCCACTACGACCCCTGGTGGAATCCCGCCGTCGAGAACCAGGCTACGGACCGT
The DNA here is from genome assembly GCA_052387695.1 of Panacagrimonas sp. GTDB lineage: Bacteria > Pseudomonadota > Gammaproteobacteria > Nevskiales > Nevskiaceae > Panacagrimonas. Next base: position 59,807 of record JBQTIX010000044.1, read on the forward strand.
GCGCACCGCATCGGCCAGGACAAGCCGGTGTTCGTCTACAAGCTCTACACGGAGAACACGGTCGAAGAGAAGATCGCCGCGCTTCAGGCGGTCAAGCGCGAACTGGCAGATGCGCTGTTTGGAGAGGGCACCGCCGGCACGATCAAGCTCGACGGCGAGACACTGGCGAAGCTGTTCGATCCGCTGGCCTGAGGTGCGTGGAGGTCCGGTATTCGGCCGTGCGCTCCTGGGTCGGCCCGGACCGGGTCGGGCGAATCCGCCGAAGCGGACGACGTATGCCCCGCGTGATACGTTTCCGCACCCTCTCACGACGACCAAGAGGACGGGGGAATCGGGGATGCGCATCAACCATAAGCAGAGCGCGGGCCTTGTCCTGCTGGCGGTAGGGGCCTTGTCGGGCTGCGCCGCGATCCAGGAGGTTCGGCAGGAGGTGCAGCAGAGCGAGGTGTTTCGCGATGCCCGCGACATGGTCGGCAAAGCGGTCAACACCCTCAGCGGCGAAGCCAAGGCGATCAAGCAACGCATGCAGCGTTATGTCAAGGACAAAGCGCTGCTGGAAAAATTTCACGACGCTGCCGCGCACAGCGAGTCCGCATTGCTGTCGGTCCTGCACCAATCCCGCCTTCCCGCCAGCGGCCAGACCGGGGGCGACGGCAAACCGGGCACCCGTCCCGGCGCGTCGCCGCGCAGGCGCACCGAGTTTCCGCTGCCGGAGAAGTATTCCGGCGATATGCGCTGGCCGCTCGATGCCGGCATCGTCAGCTCCGAGTACGGCGCCCGCTGGGGCAAGGCGCACAAGGGCATCGATATCGCGGCGGACGTCGGCGAGCCGGTGCACGCGGTGGCCGACGGCGTGGTGATCTACGCCGACGACAAGATGAGCGGCTACGGCAACGTGGTGATCCTGCAACACGACGATCAGACCACCACGTTCTACGCCCACAACAGCGAGATGAAGGTCGCCGCAGACATGCCGGTCAAGCGCGGCGAAGTGATCGCCCTGGTCGGCAACACCGGCCGTTCCACCGGACCCCACACCCACTTCGAGATCCGGGTCGGCGACGAGGCGGTCGATCCGCGCACCCTGCTACCGGAAAAGAAAAAGTTCGCAGAAGACGGAAATATTGCCGAAGACCCGGACGACGCGCCCGCAGCAGCCCCGCGATAAGCCTTGCCCTACCCCTCGGACTAAAGACATCAACATGAGCCGGGCGATTCAGCGTCGTGCGCGGTGCCAGACCCGTGCCCACGAACACCATGTCGAACCGCTGCGCGGGACGTTCCCGCGGATCGGTTTGTGATGTCTGTTTCCTCTCCTCCTTCTATCGAGATGCTGCTGGAAGTCCTGCCCCGCCCTGCGTGGTGCTCGTAGTGCGGGATGAGGATGGCGACCCCGATGTTAGCGGGCTAGGTTCGTCCTGAAAGTCCCCACCCGGGATCGGTAGATGCATGTTGACCGTGGCACGCGGTCCAAGGAAGTCGGTGGCGCGCGCGGGCAATCAACCCGGAGGCCGAAAGAAGCTGGCGATAAACCTCACCAGCGCATCGCGGTCCTTGAGTCCCATCATGCTGTGCGAGATCTGCTCATCGATCAGCAGCGACGACATGCCGTGAACCAGGCACCAGGAGGCGATCACACCCCCCCCGATCACCATCGGATTGCCGTTCTTGCCCACGATTCCGGCGACGACCCGGAACAGGTACGAGATACCTTCCGCAAATGCGGCATTCGTGGTCTGGCTCATATTGCCGCCGACGGCGAGGCGTCGCCCGGGGAGTGCGCGCGGTCCCATCATGAGGCCGTAAAGGCCCGGCTCGGTGCAGGCAAACCGGATGTAGCCCTGTGCCATGGCGACGGACTGCTCCATGGGATCGGTGCTGGATTCGAAACCGGCCTTCATCGCGTCCCGCAGCAGTTGGTCGCCCTCCGCCGCGATGGCCGAGAACAGGTCCTTCATGTCCGCGAAATGCGTATACGGCGCCGTCTGCGAAACCCCGGCGCGCCGCGCAACCCCGCGAAGGCTCAGGCCCTCGATGCCTTCCTTGCGAAGCATCTCGAGGCCGGCACGGACCAGCGCCGCCCGCAGATCGCCATGGTGGTAGCGATCTGGCGGCTTGCGGGTCGGGATTTTTCGGGCCACTCGCTCTCCTGCGCGTCTATCTTGACACTGTCATCATTGCCGTTCTAGTCTTGACGCCGTCAACATGTGGAATTGCAGCTTATCGCGCTGACGACGAAGCGATGCGGGTGTGCGGAACCACAGCATATCGGACCACGCCGCAGGAACCCGCTCGGATTCCGGGTAGTGAGTCAGTTTGAATTTATTCGAACCGTTCATCCCGAGTAGCGCCGGCCCGTTCGTCCCGAGTAGCCGCGAAGCGGCGTATCGAGGGAAGCGCCGCGTATCGAGGGAGCGCCGGTGCCTCGATACGCACTGCGCTTCGCGCAGAGGCTACTCGGCACGAACGGAATTCAAACTGACCCACTACCGGATTCTGCATGCCTCCACGCCACGCCATGACGCTCGATAAAACCAGGAAGGAGGGAAACGAATGCTGACATCACCTTATGCGGCTGCGGCCGTCTTGCTCGGAGCGTGGTCGTTCGGGTTCTGCGCCGCGGCCGAAGAGACGTCACCGGCCGACGCTGAAGGGGATGCCCCGGCCTTGCCGTCGGGATTGCTCGAAACGATTCCGGTGGAGGTCCCCTCCCCGGACATTGTCGAAAAAAGTGAGGCCGAAAACACCGCGACGTCAGCCCGCATCGACGAGATCGTGGTCAGCGCACAGAAGCGCGAGGAGAACGTTCGCGACGTTCCCATTTCAATCCAGGCGTTTGGAGGCGAAGACCTCGCAGCGCGAGGCATCGAGAACACCAGACAGCTCGATCGCGTCGTGCCCAGCTTGCAGTTCGCGAGCATCGCCGCGTTCCCGCTGGTTTTCATTCGCGGCCTGGGATCGGACAATTTCGTTCCCTCGGCGGACCCGAGCATCGCGACCTACATCGACGGCATCTATGTCCCGAACGGTGCCGCATCGGTTCACTCGCTATCCAACATCGGGAGAGTCGAAGTGCTGAAGGGTCCGCAGGGAACCCTGTTCGGGCGCAACGCGACCGGAGGCGCCATCAGCGTGGTGACACGGGAGCCGGGGGATGATTTCCAGACCTCCCTGGAAGGGCAGGTCGGCAACTTCGATACCCGTTCGATCAAGGGCAACCTGTCCGGTCCGCTCACCTCCTGGTTTTCCGCCGCGCTCTCGGGAGAAACCCAGCGCCGTGACGCCTACTACACCCATGTCACGGACGACCTGCCCGCCGATGAACTCGACGCGATTCGGCTGAAGCTGCTGTTCCGTCCTTCCGACGCCCTGTCGATCAGCCTGAGCGGCTACCGGTCGGAGCAGTCGGGGCTGTACGCCGTTCTGTACAAGAACGTCGACCCCAGTCTGCTCGGCAGCCTGGCCGGGATGCAGCCGCAGGAGGACAACTATGTCGGAGAGGGCGACGCTCCTTCTTCGACGGAAGCCAGCCAGAAATTGCTCTTCGGCACGCTGAGCTGGGAGTTGCCCTGGTTCGACCTGAAGCTGCTGGGCAGCGACCAGCGGCACCGCGGATCGGGAGAACTGGATTTCGATGGCTCGCCGTCGCCCGTCTCTGCCCTGACCGCGACGAATGTATTCACCGACCTTCGCACCGGAGAACTGCAACTGGTCTCCCACGATGAAAGCTGGGGGGCGACGCATTTCACCTGGGTAGCGGGCCTCTATTACCTTGAGAGCAGCGCCGGTTTCGATCCCGCCGTGGTGCAGATCGCGCCCGACTTCGTCGAATCGGCACTCGCGCTGACGGGTCTGCCGGTCCTGACCCAACTGGGCGCGCGGCTCGGCGAACTCTTCAACGCCTTCGGACTGCGGGCGACTCCGCTGGGCGATGGCGGGCTGTCGCTCCTGGCGCGCGGAGTTCTCGATACCCGCAGTTACTCGGCCTATGTGCAGGGAAGCTTCCATCTGAGCGACTGGATGGACCTGACCCTCGGCGGCAGGGCACAGCGCGAGAAGCGCTTTCTGACCCAGGCACAGACGGACCTGTCGGATTTCAGCGGCAATGGCAGCACCACCGTGCTCCCGTTCGACCTGCAGAGCGCTCGCTCCTCGAACTTCTCGCCCAAGGCGGTCGTGAGCCTGCGGCCCGCACATGGGGCCATGGTCTACCTGTCGTACTCGGTGGCGTACAAGAGCGGGACGTACAACGTCGTCAATACCTACGTTGCGCCCAACTACATCGTGCCGGAGCGGGTCTATTCGGTGGAACTCGGGACCAAGCTGGAGTTCGCCGACGGCTCTGTTCGACTGGACGCGGCGCTGTTCGACAGCCACATCAGGAACCTGCAATCCGGATTCACCTCTCTGCTGTCTGGCGGAATCGTGCAGTTCTTCAGCGTACCCCGGGCGAGATCGCGGGGAGTGGAAGCGAATCTGAGCTGGATTCCGCTGCCCGTCTGGAATCCCGGTCTGGCGCTGACGCTCAACGCGGCCTATGTCGATGCGATCTACCAGGAGTTTCCGAACGGGCCGGGCTATGGCGAGACGCTCGGCCTCTACTCCGGGACAATGGATCACAGCGGCAACCAGTTGACCCACACGCCCAGGCGGTCTGGCAATGTCGGTGTCGTGCAGAGGATCCCGCTTGGACAGGGCGTGCTGGAAGTCGCGATGGACGACTACTACAACTCAAAAACGTATTCCACCGCACAGAACGGCGTGCCGCAGGAGAGCTTCGCGGTTCTCAACGGTCGCGTCGGCTATCTATATGCGCCGTGGAACCTGAGCCTGGTCCTGTTCGGACAGAACCTGTTGGACCGTCGTTACCATGTGTTGCGCGGGCCTACCGACTTCGGGCTCGAAAGCACGCTCGCTGCGCCGCGCCAATATGGAGTGCGGGTGGGCTGGCAGTTCTGATGGTCTCGTGAACGGCGATGCCGGGTGCGGCCTCTGCCATTCCTGGCTTGTGATCAGACTTGCCACGTTCAGGAAGACGCGAAGGCGGCTCGCGCCGAACCCAGGCCTGATAAGCGATCTCCTCCTGCTTCAGAACGGACGGCCGGCGAAGAACGCCCGCGCCACCCGGTTGAACTCTTCCGGCGCCTCGTACTGCGGCCAGTGCGCGCCATCGGCTTCCATCACGTAGAGCCGTGCATCCGGAAGGCGCCCGGCGGCGGCCCGGGCGGCCTCCATGTCATGGATCGGGTTGTCGCGCGTCCACAGCAGCATCGTCTCCTGACCGATCCGTTCCAGGGGCAGGAGGAACTCGTCGTGCCGCGGCAGCATGCGGTTGACCAGCGGCGTCACCTCGCGACCCTCGGGCATCAGGTAGAACCTCAGACGCAGGTTCACCATCTCGTCCGTGACCAGGTGATGGTTGTTGGGGTGGATCAGCCACGCGATGCGGTGCTTCACGCTCTCGAAGCTCGGTGCCAGGCCCGCCGCCTTCTTCGATCGTTCCATGAGGTCGAGCATGTCGGCGCGGCCTTTCTCGCTGACGATGGGAATCCCGGCGCCGGTATTGAGCATCACCCGCCCCGTACGCTCCGGATACTTCGTGGCGAAAAAGCCGGAAACCCAGCCGCCTAGAGACTCGCCCGAGAGATGGGCCTTGTCGATCTTCAGCGCATCCATCAGTTCCCGCACCTGCTCGGCGAGCACCGGCGGCGTGTACTCCATCGCCTTGCGCGTCGATAGCGCATGGCCGACATAGTCGAAGGCGATGCAGCGGAACTCGTCGGAAAGGGCGACGAGGTTCTTGCAGTAGGCCTCCAGGTGCCCGCCGATGCCGTGCTGGAACAGGATGACCGGCGCGTCCCTGGGGCCCGCCTCGGCGACGCGGATGCGACCGAAGCTCGCGGTGTCGACGTAGTGAATCGTGGTACCCAGCATATCGAGCCACAGGCTCACGAGCGTGCTCCTTTGAGTGTCTTGAGATGCCCGGCGAGAATCAGCTTCCACTCGTCGAGCAGTAGGCGGAACAGCGCGTCGTCGCGCTGCCACAGGGCGCGCACGGAGAAGCCGCGCACGATGCTGATCGTCAGCCACAGCACCTTTTCCGCCGTCGGCCGCGGCAGGCCCTGCGTGCAGAGAACGTCCAGCCAGGCCGCCTCGATGCCGAGCCGGCTGTTGCGGGTGTAGGCATAGATCTGATCGCGCAGGGCGCGGTCCTTGCTGCCGGCGAGCACCAGATCGAGCACGGTGGTGAAGTCCGGACCGAGAAAGAAATCCATGCAGTCCTGGATGATGGCTTCGATCGGATCGCCACCGCTGCGAGCCACGCGGGCACGTGCCTGTCCGCGTTCCAGGCCCTCGCGCATCAGGTTCTCGGCGGTGGCCAGCACCAGGCTGTCCTTGGTCGGGAAGTGGTATTGCTGGGCGCCGCGCGAAACTTTCGCCACTCGGGCGACCTCGTCGGTGCGCAGACCCGCGTAACCCTTGCGACGCAGCACGGTCGCCGCCGCCGTGAGCACCCGGCCGCGCATTTCATCGCTGCGCTCAGCCTGCGTGCGGCGCTTGGCCCGGACCGTCTTCACGGGGCGTGACCGACGGGGCAGCCCGGCGCCGTCCAGGACGGTCTCAGTACTCGACATGGATTCGCCCGTCGATGATTTTCACCGGGTAGGTACGCAGCGGCTCGCTGCACGGCGAGATGTTCGCCACGCCGGTCGCGATATCGAAGCCGCAGAAGTGCCAGCCGCAGATCACGTTCGTGCCGTCGATCATGCCGTCCTCCGACAGCGAGGCGGCCTCGTGGGTGCAGGTATCGTCGGTGACGTAGTAGCCGCCGTTGAGATGGTAGATCGCGATCCTGGTGCCGTCCGGCAGCACCGCATTCTTGATTTCGCCTTCGAACAGTTCTTCGGCCGGGAGGAGGGGATGGAGGGTGGACATGATCAGAGCATCGTGGTGCCGCCGTTCACGCTGATGACCTGCCCGGTCACGAACGCGGCCTCGGTGGTGGAGAGATAGGCGACCATCGAGGCGACTTCCGCCATCGTGCCCGGTCGCCCCATGGGCACGATCTCGATCACCTTGCGCACCAGTTCAGGGTTGCGGGCCGCGACCTCATCGAGTTGCGGTGTGCTCACGACGCAGGGCGCAACCGTGTTCACCGTGATGCCGTCTTTTGCGAATTCCCTCGCCAGGCCCGTGGTCATGCCATGCATGCCTCCCTTGGCCGCGTTGTAGGCCGCGTGATCGAACAGCCCGTTGCGCACCGAGTCGGCACCCAGGTTCACGATGCGCCCATAGCCCTGCGCTTTCATGATCGGCAGCGCATACCAGCAGCACCAGATACAAGTCCACAGATTGCGGTCGATGGTCGTGCGCAGGGTGTCCGGCGTGTGATCCAGGAACGGCCGCAGAACGCCGCCACCGGCGTTGTTGGCGAGGATGTCGAGCCGGCCGTACGCCGTCATTGCGGCTTTGATCGTGCGCTCGGCGACGTCCTGCTGCGAAAGGTCGCCCGCTTCTGTCACAACCAGGGTCCCGCCTGCGCGTAGCCGTGTTGCAGCCTCGTCGAGCGAGCTTGCATCGAGATCGGCGATCACCAGTCTCGCGCCCTCGGCCGCATAGCGTTCCGCGATCGCGTACCCGATGCCGCGGCCGGCGCCGGTGACCACGGCGACCCGGTCCTTCAGTCGCAGGCTCATGGAATCGCCTGCTCGATCTCGCCGATCTTGCCGAAGGCCGGCGTCGGTGTGCTGCCCCAGGTGTCCAGCGTGCCCGGCACCGGCTCCAGCAGGCGCGCCTCGCGGGCCCCGGTTTCCGGGAAGGTCTCCATGCCGAAGCTGTACTCGACGGTCATGCGGTCCGGATCCAGGAAGTACAGGAAGATGCTTTCCGAGGGCTGGTGGCGTCCGGGGCCGAACACGATCTCGACCTCGTTCTTCTTCATGCGGTTCATGCCGCTGCCCACGTCGTCGATATCCTTGACCATGAAGTTGACGTGGTTCAGGTGATCGTCCGTCCCGGTCAGCACGGCGAACGAGTGATGCAGCGGGTTCGGGAAGGCGCGCAGGAAGGCGGCGAATCCGGGCACGAAATCAGACAGCTTGAAGCCCAGCTTGGCGGTGAACCAGTGCATTGCCAGATCGAAGTTGCCCACGTTGATGACGATGTGACCCAGGCGCTCGATCTTCGTCACCGTCGGGACGTAGGGCTGCGCCAAATGCATCATCTGCACGAAGTACTCCAGGCACAGCCCGCTTCCCGGCAGGCGGAAGCGGAATCCGGCCACGGTGCGCAAGGCCTTGAGTTCCTCGGCCGTGACGTCCTCAATGGCGAGCCCCAGTCCCTGCACGTATTCCCTTGCCCGTTCGAGATCGCGGCGACTCTCCAGCTCGAAGCCCACGCGCTTGAGACCCGGCCTGGCCGCCGGATACAGCAGGACGTTGTGATGATCCTGCGAGCAGCGCAGGGCAACCACCTGGTCGCTCGCCTCGGTCACTGCCAGACCCACCAGGTCGCGGTAGAACGCGGTGCTGCGATCGAGTTGGGTGACGTTGAGCGCGACGTACGCGAGCCGGCGGTAGCGGAACGGGATGTCCATGGCGGCCTTCACAGGATGATGCTGATGCGACCGTTGGGCTTGAGACCGTCCATGTCGAGGATGCAGCGCTTCTCGCGGATGCGCAGGCCCTCGGCGGTCACCGCCAGGCGGTACCGGTAGCTGCCGATGTAGGTCTCGGTGATGCCCATCTTGGTCCGGTGGGTCAGCACCGCCGCGCCGACATCCAGTTCGTCGTCCTTGCGTCCGCGGATGCGCACGTTGCTGACCAGATGTCGCGTCTTCGAGCGGGGGAATTCGGCATGCGCCGTGCGCTTGAGCAGCCGCTCCACGCGCTGCTCCAGTCGGAAGCGGTCATCCGCAATGTAGAACAGCGAGTTGTCCGGCGAAGCGTTCGGCGCCGAGTCGGTGGTGGGCACGTAGTAACAGGCGTCGGCCGTGAACAGGGTCAGCCATTCCTTGAGCCGCCACTCGTCCAGCAGCTCGGCTTCGAGGAACATGAAGTCCTCGACCTGGTCGCGGGTGACTGTCTCGATATTCATCAGGTGCCTCCCTTGGCCATCGCCGTGGCCTGTGTCCGCCGCTGCCACTCGGTCCAGAACGCGCGCATCTGCAACTCGTCGTCGTAGTCGGCCCGGGCCTTCTTCATGCCTTTGGAGATGTCGGTCCAGGGGGCTTCGCGCAGGTTCTCGAAGCCGCGCTGACACTGCTCCAGAGCCTCCACGTCATCCGGCGTGGCGAAGCCGCCGGGACCGAGGAATTCGAGAAAGTTGGACAGCCGGTACTTGCGCGCCCAGGCGCTCTCTTCGGCCGGTGCCAGCGCCCAGCCGGACACCTGCATCGCATCGGGGGCGGTGGGGAAGTAGGTCCGCACCGTGATCGCCATGATGTCGTTGATCACGAGGTTCGGAAAAATGAACATGTTGCGGTTGGAGTAGGCGATGCGGTCCGCGCGTTCCTTGCCGAAGCGCTCGACGAGGCGCGCATGCACCTTGGTCAGTTCGACCTTGCCCTCCTCGCCCCACAACGGAATCCACTGTGCCACCGGCCGCCCCCAGGGCGCGCGGTACTCGATCACCGCATGGCCGTTGCCGAGGTCGTAGCCGGTCCCCTCGAACGGCACCGGCGACATGCTGCCCTGGGAGTTCTTCAGGTAATCGACATAGGTCGCGTGGGTGTTGATGGCGTGGTAGCCGTCGATGCTGTTCTCGGTGAGCAGCTTCCAGTTGGCGCGGATCTGGTACTCCTGGGTGCCGCCGACCAGGGTCATGCCGGCCTCGGACTGGTCGGCGACGATATCGATCCACTCCTTGGCCCCGGCGAGGTAGTCGTGCAGGGACTGCACGCCGCGATCGAAGCAGACGAACCAGAAACCGCGGTAGGAGTCGATGCGCGGCACCGGGACGAGATTGGCCGAGCCGTCGGCGTTGAAGTCCTCGGGATAGCACTCGCTGCCGGGCTGGCTCTTGAGCGCGCCGTCCGAACCGAACACCCAGCCGTGGTAGAAGCACTGGAAGGCCTTGGCGTTGCCCTTGCGCTCGCGGCACACCTGCGCACCGCGATGCGGGCAGGCGTTGAAGAAGGCGTTGATCGTGTTCTTCGTATCGCGCGTGAACAGCAGAGTGCGCCTGGCGACGGTGCGCGTGACGAAATCACCGGGCTTGAGCAGTTCCGACTCGTGGCCGACATAGAGCCAGCACGTGTCGAAGATGGTCTTGTACTCGTCGCGCATGATCTGACCGTCGGTGAAACTGCGGCGCGCGACCTTGAATCGCTGACGCTCCAGGTCGTTGACGACGACCGGGGTCTCGGGGCTCATTTTCAGGATTGTCATCGGGTGTTCTCGGTCAGCTCAGGTGATGACCACGCCAGCGTGGCTCGGAATATCGAAGAAGGCGCCGCCTCGCTCACGAGGGCCGGGCGGCGTCGAGCAGCTCGGGAAAGTCGGTTTCGAAAAACTCCTGCGCCCCACGCTGGCCGGATTTGCGACGCTCGGCCTCGCTGGCCCGCAGCTCGGTACGGCGGATCTTCCCGGACACGGTCTTGGGTAGTTCGCAGAATTCGATCACGCGTATCTTCTGGTAGGGCGCCAGACGCGTGCGCGTGAACGCCAGAATGGCGCGCGCCGTCTCCGCATTGGCGGCGACACCGGGCTTGAGGATGATGCAGGCCTTGGGCACGCAGAGGCGCTTGGGGTCGGGGCTCTCGACGACCGCGGCCTCGGCCACGGCGGGGTGCTCGATGAGGGCACTCTCCAGCTCGAACGGCGAGATGCGGTAGTCCGAACTCTTGAACACGTCGTCGGTGCGGCCGACGAACCAGAAAAAGCCGTCGGCGTCGCGTGAGGCGACGTCCCCGGTTCCGTAGTGGCTGCCGCCGAGCGCCTTGTTCGTCTTTTCCTCGTCACCCGCGTAGCCGGCCATGACGCCGGCCGGACGTGGATCGAGCGACACGGACACTTCGCCCTCCGCGACGGGCTGGCCGTCGATGTCGAGCAGTTCGAGCCGGTAGCCGGGCAGCGGCCGTCCCATCGAGCCGTAGCGCAGGGGCTGGCCGGGCGGGTTGCCGAGCATGGCGGTGGACTCGGTCTGGCCGTAGCCCTCGCGGATGAGCTGTCCCCAGGCGGCTTTCACGCGTTCGATCACCTCGGGGTTGAGCGGCTCGCCGGCGCTGACCAGTTCGCGCAGCCTCACCGGGTACTTCGTCAGATCCTCCAGGATCAGCGTGCGCCAGGCGGTCGGCGGCGCGCACAGCGTGGTCACTCCGCAGCGCACCAGCGTGCTCAGGGTCTTCGCCGCATCAAAGCGGCCCTGGTTGTAGATGAAGATCGTCGCACCCACCGTCCAGGGCGCGAAGAAGCAGCTCCAGGCGTGCTTGGCCCAGCCGGGCGAGCTGATGTTGAGATGCACGTCGTCCGGTTGCAGGCCCAGCCAGTACAGGGTGCTCAGGTGACCGACCGGGTAGCTGCGCTGGGTGTGCAGCACCATCTTCGGTTTCGAGGTGGTCCCCGAGGTGAAGTACAGCACGCAGGGATCGCCGGACCGGGTCGGGCCATCAGGCGTGAACGACGGGGCGATCGCAGCACTCTGCGCGTAGTCGGTCCAGCCCTGAGCGCCTCCGCCCACCGACACGCGCACGCAGCCGTCGGCGATACCGGCGAACTTCGCGAGGTTGGAAGCATCCACGATCACCCCGCGCATCTGTCCACGCTCGATGCGGTCGCGCAGATCGGCCTCCGACAGCAGCATCGTCGCCGGGCTCAGCACCGCGCCGATCTTCATCGCCGCCAGCATGAGTTCCCACAACTCGACACGGTTGGGCAGCATCACCAGCAGACGGTCGCCGCGACCGATGCCCAGGCCGCGCAGGAAGTTCGCGGCGCGGTCGCTCGCGATGCGCAGCTCGTCGAAGCTGGCCCGCGTCTCGCCTCCGGCTTCGTCGACGATCCACAGCGCGGTCCGCCCGTTGCCGCGAGCCAGGTCGTCGAAGTGGTCCAGCGCCCAGTTGAACTCCGGCATTTCCGGCCAGCGGAATTCCGCCATGGCGGCGGCGTAGTCCTGGCGATGGCGCATCAGCAGATCACGTGCGGTGCGAAATGCGGTGTTGGGATTCATCGCTTTCCTCCTTCCATTGTTTTCAGATCGTCGGGCTCAGGCCGCGACGCCGCGCGCCCGGAGCAGATCGAGCGCCACGTCCTCGATCATGTCTTCCTGGCCGCCTACTGTCTTGCGCCGGCCCATCTCGATCAGGATATCGCGAGCAGTCACGCCAAACTTCTTCTCGGCGCGTTTGGCGAAGAGCAGAAATGAGGAGTAGGTGCCCGCATAGCCCAGGGTCAGCGAGTTACGATCGATGCGGACCGGAAAGTCCATGATCGGCGTCACCTGGTCTTCCGCCACGTCCATGATCCTGAACAGATCGACCCCGGTGACGATGCCCATGCGCTCGGCCACGGCGATGAACACTTCCATCGGCGTGTTGCCAGCGCCGGCACCCATGCCGCCGCAGGCGCAGTCGATGCGACTCGCGCCCGCCGCAACGGCGGCCACGGAGTTGGCCACGCCCATCGCGAGATTGTGATGGCCGTGGAAGCCGATCTCCGTCTCGGGCTTGAGCGCCTCGCGCAGCGCGGCGACGCGGACGCTGACGTCGTCCGGCAGCATGTAGCCGGCGGAGTCGGTGGTGTAGATGCAGTTGGCGCCGTAGCTTTCCATCAGCCTGGCCTGCTCGACGATCTTGGCCGCGTCCGCCATGTGCGACATCATCAGGAAGCCGACGGTGTCCAGGCCCAGCTTGCGGCCCAGCGCGATGTGCTGCTCGGAGACGTCGGCTTCCGTGCAATGCGTGGCCACGCGGATGCAGGCGATGCCGCAGTCCGCCGCCATGCGCAGTTCGTCGACCGTGCCGATGCCCGGCAACAGCAGGGCCGAAACCTTGGCCTGCTTCATCAGCGGTACGACGGCACGGAGATAGTCCTCGTCGCTGGCCGCCGCAAAACCGTAGTTGACCGAGTCGCCTCCCAGGCCGTCGCCGTGCGTGACCTCGATCAGGGGCACGCCGGCTTCGTCGAGCCCGGTCGCGATGGTCTTCATCTGCTCGATGCTGATCTGGTGCCGCTTGGGGTGCATGCCGTCGCGCAGCGACATGTCGTGCACCGTAATCCGTCGTCCCTTGAGATTCATGTGTGGTTTCCTTGCGCGCTCAAGCGGCGACCTTCCAGCGACCCGCGAGCATCTCGCGTGCGAACACTTCGCCGGTGCGCGAAGCGGCAGCGGTCATGATGTCCAGGTTGCCGGCGTACTTCGGCAGGTAGTCTCCGAGACCCTCGACTTCCAGGAAGATCGATACGCGCTTACCGTCGAAGACGGGGCCGTTCTTGAGCCGGTAGCCCGGCACGTACTTCTGCACCTCGGCGAGCATGCGATGCACGGAGTCAGTGATCGCCTTCTGATCCGGCTCGGTCGCGGTCAGGCAATGCACCGTGTCGCGCATCATCAACGGAGGCTCGGCCGGGTTGATGATGATGATGGCCTTGCCACGCGTAGCACCGCCGACCTTCTCGACGCCGCGCGCCGTCGTGCGCGTGAACTCGTCGATATTCTTGCGCGTGCCCGGGCCGACGGATTTCGACGACACCGTGGCGATGATCTCGCCGTACTCCACCGGCTGTACGCGCGAGACGGCGGCGACCATCGGGATGGTCGCCTGTCCGCCACAAGTGACCATGTTCACGTTCGTGGAGCCCAGGCGGATCTGCTCCGCGAGGTTCACCGGCGGAATGCAGAAGGGGCCGATCGCGGCCGGGGTGAGGTCGATCATCAGCACCCCCCGCTCGGTGAGCTTGCGCGAGTTGTCCGCATGCACGTAGGCCGAGGTCGAATCGAAGGCGATGCGGATGTCGTCCGCCGTCACATGCGGCAGCAGGCCATCGACGCCCTGGTCGGTGGTCTTCAGGCCCATCGCCCTGGCCCGGGCCAGGCCCTCGGACGTCGGGTCGATGCCGACCATCCAGACCGGCTCCAGCACCTCACTGCGCTTGAGCTTGTAGAGCAGGTCGGTCCCGATATTGCCGGGTCCGATCAACGCGCATCTGATCTTGTTCATCTCGATCGTTGGATCCTGTTCCGATGGTCCTTGCTGAAATCTGCTGCACGGCTTTCCGCCTCGGGCCCGGTCAGCGGTCTGTCTGATATAGACGCGAGCAACAGCGGCAGCTCATCGTCAGAAATGCCCAGGGCGTCCCGCCAGAATTCGGCCTGATGGCGAATATCCGGGTCGATGCGGCGGCAGACGCGAATCACTGACAAGACCCACCTCCTCGTGCCTTCTGAGCGGCTCATTCGGCCCGTCGTTTAGCGTGCAAAACAAAACTGATACGGCACCATACGGCACCCTTTCAGATTAATCAACATACAGGCTAGCCCGCTTGTAAGATAAAATGGTCTCCTGCATCGAACGGGAGCTCAAGGCGGCGCCCCGGCAAGGCCACCGGGTCCGTAGCAGAGCCGGATCAGAGCGAGTCCGATCAAAGTGTTCCACCCCCGGCCACCGACCACGGGCTCCGCCGGAGCCCCTGCATCGGCCTGCGAGCCGCACCGGGAATTCATCGAGACACAGGTGACCCTGGAACGCAACGCGCGGTCCACCTACCAGGACCTCGTCGATCACCTCGGCTTTATTGGGCTGCGTCGCATCAGGACGTATCGGAGAACACCGCGCTCGCGGCGATATAGCCGAGTGCCTTGGCGAGGCGGTTCAGTTCGGCGCCATCACGCTTGCCAACGTTCCGGATGCAGTAAGTGACGATCATCTCGCTCAGTGCATCCGCAACGTCGTTGTCGGCTGCCGGTCGGCTCAGGCCCTTGCGCTTGACCGTCGCCAGCGAGCGGCGGGTCTGCACACCGGTCCGATCGATCATTGCCTGGTACAGGCTGGCTACGCTGGGGTCGTGGGGTGCGGTGTCGCTCACCGCAGCGAGAATGGCCTGGTGTTTCCTGAAGGTCTGGACCACGCCGACCAGTGCTTGCTGGAGGTCCTTTCTCTGAGCGTCATCCGCATTGCCGAGCCAGGCGCCGGTGCTCGCGATCAACTCTTCGGTGACTTGGCCCATCAGGCGCGCCACGAGCTCGCCCTTGTCGCGGAAGTGCAGGTAGAACGTGGCACGCGAGATTCCCGCCTCCTGAGTGAGCTGCTCAACCGACAGGGCAGCGAAGCGCTGGCCTTTTTCCAGGAGTCGCTCCATCGCCGCAAGCAGGCGATCCTCGATGGACTCCCTGGGCTGATGTCCAGGTTTGGCGCGCGTCGCTCGGGTCGGTCTGGATTCGATGCGGGGCATGAGAGGGGGCGGAGGGAGTTGTGGACCTCGATGGTCATAGTGTCGATTATAAATTGACACGATGTCTATAACATGGGAATCTCCCTCGATACTTCACCGCCTGCAACGAGAGGAGCGCGCCGATGATCAAGCCACAGGATGCCGAGTTTCACTTCAAGGCCGACTCGCACTGGCAGTGGGTGGAAACGATCGCGCTCCCCTTCCACGTGCCGGGCACGACCTTGAACGGCATCGTCTACGTCCTGACGCGCCCGATGCTCGGCGTGTGCATGTGCGATGTCTCGCTGCACGATCGCATCACGGATCTCTGGGAGGAGCAGCTCTACATCGATAACCAGCAGCATCTGCCCTGCCCGAAGTCCCTGCTGTCGTTCTCGCTGCCAAACGGGCTCACGGTCGAGGCGACAGAGCCGACGCGCCGCTACAAGGTGAAGTACGAGGGCATCGACGACACGCGCTTCGAGCTCGACTTCGTCGCGCTGCATGATCCCTACGATCTCAACGATCCGGAAATGGATCCGATGGCCGCCAAGCGGGCGAACCCGGCCTGGGATACCTCGTGGTCTGGACACTACGACGTCACGTATCGCGTGACCGGCGAACTGGTGGCGCGTGGCAGGCGCTACGTCGTCGACTGCGTGGACACCGGTGATCGCAGCTGGGGCCCGCGGCCCGAGCGTGACAATTCCTCGGTGATCTGGTGGCACGCGAGCTTCGACGAAGCGCTGACCGTGCACCTGTTCACGGGTCACGACATCGCCAGGACCAATGCCATGGGGCCGCACGTCAGCGGCTACGTGCTCGACCAGGGCAAGCTCTACGGCATCGCGTCCTCACGCGGCACGCAGGAATATCGCAAGGCCGTGCCGATGGGCGGCGAACTGGAAGTCACCGACGTACGCGGCAAGACGTTCGCGATGAGCTACTCCGCACTCAACTCCTGCTATTGGGCGCCGTATCCCTCGAACACCTATCTGCAATCCTTTCTGCGAGTGAACCATGCGGGACGACTAGGCTATGGTGTGCAACAGGTCGGCCTCAGCCGCGCCTACCTGACCCGCAACCGCGACGCGATCCGCGCACGCTGCTGAGCACGCGGCCGCCGCGCCGGGGATAACAACGACAACAAGAGGAGACCGCATGCCCATCCTGGACAAGAACCGTCCGACCGCCGAGTGGATCGCGCAGCTGCGAACGCGCTTTCCCTGCGAGCGCGAGCTGGATCGCGTGCTCACGCGCAAGCTCGAGCGTCGAGCCGGCCCGCCCTACGCGCCGCTGAGCCTGCAGACCTTGCAGACCGGCACCGAGGCGCTGTTGCGCAGCCAGTTGAAGGACAGCTTCGAGATCACCGAGGCCCGCTGGCTCTCCGGCGGTGCGTCGAAATTGCAGATGGCCTTCGTGCTGCACTGGAACCAGCCCGGCGTCGGCCGCACCTCGACGCCGCTGGTGCTGCGCATGGAGCCTTCCGAGGCGATCACCGAAACGAGCCGCCTGCGCGAATACCAACTGATCAAGGCGCTGGAGGGCGTGGTGCCGGTGCCGCCAACCTACTGGATCGATGCCTACGGCGAATTCCTGCCGTATCCGGCCATCGTCTACGGCTTCGCCAAGGGCGTGGCCAAGCCGACGCGCTCCAGCAGCGGGGTCACCGGCGTGGGCACCTTCATGCCGCCGGACGTGCGCGCAACACTGGGCAAGGACTTCCTCGAACATCTCGCGACCACGCACACTTTCGACTGGCGCAAGGCGGATCTATCGTCCTACGACGCGCCTGCGCTGGGCACCCAGGCCGTGGAGCGGCACCTCAACCGCTGGGAGCGCGTGTGGGAGGAAGATGCCAACGAAGACGTGCCGCTGATGCGCCTGGCAATGGGCTGGCTGCGACGGAACATGCCGCCGGTCGATCACGTCTCGATCGTCCACGGTGACTATCGTGTCGGCAACTTCCTGTTCACCGAGGACGACAACCGGATCTCCGCGTTGCTCGACTGGGAGCTCGGCTATCTCGGTGATCGCCACGAGGATCTGTCGTGGGCGACCAAGACCTTCTTTGGCCACATGGACGAGAGCGGCAAGACCTTCCTCGTCGGCGGTCTCATGCCTCTCGAAGAATTCTTCGCGCGCTACGAACAGGCCTCGGGTCTGACGGTCGACCGACGGCGGCTTACGTACTACGACATCCTCAACAACTACAAGGGCGTCGCCATCGTGCTCGCCACAGGCTACCGCGCGCCGCGCAACGGCAAGACACATCAGGACGTGCTGGTCGGCTGGCTCGCCGGCATCTCCTACAGCCTGCTCGAAGAACTCCGCAACCAACTGGCAGAGGTGCTGTAGATATGGAACTTCGCGCCACTTTCCAGATCCCCATGCTGATCAAGGCCCTGACCGACGTGGTGCTGCCGGCGGTCGATCCCGACAACAAGCTCGCGCAGGAGCAGGCGCAGCTCATCATCGGCAGCCTGCATCTCATCGCGCAGCGGATGCCGCTGCAGTACCGCTACGATCGCCACGAGCTCGGCAGCTTTCTCGAACTTGCGAGACAGCTTGCGCATGGGGCCACCGGCTCGCCGGAAATGGCATCGGCTGCTTCGTCATTGGCATCGAGTGTTGCGACGGGCCGCGAGGTATTCGCGCGCGTAGGTGCTGAGCCCGGTGAAATCGAAACGGCCAACCTCGCGCTGCGCGAATCCATTGGCCTCGTGGTCCAGGCGGCCGCCACGCTTCGCGACGAGCCGCGGCGTAAGGCGATCGAGTCCGCGGTCATGGCGCACTCAAAAGAGATGCTGCTCCGCGAGCGCGCCTGGCTCGCGATGCAAGGCTGGGAAGGCAAGGACCACGCCTTGCCAGCGGTCGAGTCCTTGATCGGCGCCCGCGCTTGAATCGCCACAACCCAGGAGAAACCCGTTGAAACAGGATCACGCGAAATACGAAGGCTTCATCGCCGGCGACGGCAATCCACGCTGGAGCCAGAGCTTCTACTACAACGGCTACGACCCCAAGACCCGTAGCGGCGTGTTCATCCGTATCGGCCTGCTGGAGAACCAGCGCGAGTCCAATAGCTGGCTGGTCGCCTTCCAGGATGGATCGCCGGTGTTCACGCGCACCAATCTCAACCTGCCGTACACCGAGCAGCGCCCGGCAGGAGGGATCGGCATCGCCGGAATGCGCGTGCACGCCGAAGTGCCGCTGAAGAAGACCCGCATCACGTTCGAATCCCAGGACTTCTCGCTCGACCTGTGCTGGGACGAACTCCATCCGATGGTGGACTGCATCGCGATGTCGCAGGACAAGGAGGGCTCTTTTGCCAACGAGATCGCCCATATTCATCTCGAAGGTGTGTCCACCGTGACCGGGCATTGGGTCCATCGTGGCCAGCGCACCGACTTCAACGGCAAAGGCTTCCGTGACATCGCCGCCGGTCCGCGCAACTGGGACGCGCTGAGACACTACCGGCTGGCCTGGCCGGTGTTCGACAACGGCATGGCGCTGGCGGGCATCCACGGCATTTCCACCGGCGGCCAGTCCGCTTACATGCGCATGTTCCACGACGGCGAGCGCTGGCTGCGCGTCAAGCAGATCGACGATCGCATGACGTTCAGCGAGGACGGCCTGTCGGTGGTCAGCGCGCAGTGGAGTTTCGTCGATGAAAAAGATCGGAAGTTCGAGTTCACAGCGAGGCCGATGTTCAGCTGGTTGTTCCCGCTCGACACCTTCGTGCTGCGTGAACAGTTGATGGAGTTCCGCCTGGCTGACGGCACCCTCGGCTACGGTCTGTACGAGACCGGCTATCGCCTGCCCTGGAAGGGAATCGAAAACCCGTGACGTCTGAGCTTCGTATCACTGGAGTGAGCGCTACACGAGCGGCCTTGGACGCCATGTAGGCGCCTTATGGTTGGCGAAAACGAGTCTCTACTACGCCGTGGTCTTCGCGAAGGCTTAGCACAACGTCTGCTCGCTCCGGCATCACGCGCAGAGCATGAGTGGTCAGCCGCTCGTAGTGTTTGATGAACCGCTCCAGCTGAGTTCGAGATTGCAGGCCAAGGGCCGAACGGCCGGCCACTCGCGCCGTGTCTTGCTCCTGCAGCCAACGCCAGCGTCGCACACACTCGAAGTCGGGAACACGCAGGAACACCGAGGCGTCCAGCAGCGAGAACCACTCTGCGTACGAAGCCCCGAGATGCTGGTTGACGATGTGGCGCCAGCGACCATCGGCGTCCTCGCTGGCTTCGAGATCGTTGGCAGGTATGTCCAGTTCGGATTGCGTCTGCGGCGGCACGCCCACGCACCAGCCTTCAAAAAGGACGAGATCGACGGGGCCCTCGACGGTTGGCCAATCGATTGCCGGCATCCTGTCGTCGTCGGCTTTCGAGAACTCCGGCAGCGCCCGTTTCTCCCCCGGCTGCAGGCTGCGCAGTTTCTGAAGCGTCTCGATCCCCAGATTTGGGTCGTGAGTGCCCGGCACCCCGCGCGTCGCGAATAGCGGATGGACCTCCATCGCGAGGGTTTGGCGGACCGTGCGAGGCAGATAGAAATCATCCAGCGAAAGCACGATGGCCCGCAGTCCGTGTTCGGAGGAGAGTTCGGCCTTCAGGAAGA
Source organism: Panacagrimonas sp. (assembly GCA_052387695.1). Classification (GTDB taxonomy): domain Bacteria; phylum Pseudomonadota; class Gammaproteobacteria; order Nevskiales; family Nevskiaceae; genus Panacagrimonas. The sequence continues at coordinate 79,795 of JBQTIX010000044.1, forward strand.
CTGCGGCCGTGCTTTTTCCAGATCCCTGCGCACCGCTTATTCCGAAGATCGGACATCGTTGCTCAGCCTTGCGTCGGACCATCCATACGGCCAACTCGCGATAGGACTCTTGCGTTCGTGAATCCAGCATTTCCCAAGTCTGAACGTTAATCGCGGCGGCGGGAAACGCTGAGGTCTATTCCAGGACCGTAGATGCTATGACCCGCGGCGCCTGAGCTAGCCTCATCAGTTTCTCAGGCGAAGGAGACGAGCGATGCAGACGACGCGGGTCATAGCATCTACGGTCCTGTCAGCTCGCGATCTCCAGTCGTTTCTCGATTCGTTCCGTTCGACTCGACATCCGATCCACTCGCGACGATAAACCAGCGTAGTCCTCATGCAAGCCACTGATGTCCCGATGCATCAGCGACAGTCGCTCCTCGACCCGCTGCATGCGCAGGGTCATGTCATCGATTCTCTCGACGATCGAATCCACGCGACCCCGGATGTGTCGCAAGTGCTCGAGGACCAAGCTTTCGACCTTCGTTGCTTCTTCTGCCATAACCCGCTCCATTTTTACCAGCATAGCTTAGCCCGCCTTATTCACGAGGACGCCGGAGAACCCCTTGGCTATTGCCCACCCTTTCGGCGATCGGAGAGTCCATGCATTCACCCAGCGGCGAGCGGGTTCTCCGGCTGGATCGGCGCTGGCCCGGTTGCGGCGCGCATCGCTCGGTCTTCACTCGTCCCATAGAACCACTATGGGACTCGCTCCAGACCTTCGCGCTACGCGTCCTCGCCGACGGCTACCGCTTGATCTCCTCATGAATAAGGCGGGCTCAGAAGTTGAAGCTCTGCCCATCAACGCCGCCCGCGGTTCTCCCGGCCGATCATCAGCGTCATGATTTCATGCAGGCGCAATGACGAAGACCCGATCCCATGACCGAATCCGATCCTTCCGTTCCGTCCGATTCCCGCTTCCAGCGCGTCGAGGCGCTGTTCAACGCCGTCTGCGATCTGACGCCGGACCAGGCCGCGCGCTATCTCGACACGCACTGCCCGGACGCGGGCGAACGCGCCGAAGTGGAGTCGCTCCTGGGCGCGGAGGGGGGCGCCGAACAGCAACTCTCCTCGATCGTCCCCGACGCGCTCAATGCCGACGCCGTGCAAGCCGCCGACGCCATGATCGGCCAGACCCTCGGTGCCTGGAGACTGGAGAGCACCCTGGGCCACGGCGGCATGGGCACCGTGTACCGGGCCGAGCGTATCGACGGTGAGTACTCGCAGACCGCTGCGCTCAAGCTGATGCGCGACATCGGTCCCTCGCGGGAACTCTCCGCGCGCTTCATCGCCGAACGGCAGATCCTGGCGCGGCTGGATCATCCGGGCATCGCCCGACTGCTCGACGGGGCGGCACCTGGAACGGCGCGCCCTGGCTGGCGATGGAGCGCATCGACGGCGAGCCGATCGACACCTGGTGTGCGCGACACGGTCTGCGCGAGCGGCTGAACCTGTTTCGCCAGGTCTGCACCGCGGTCCAGTACGCTCACCGGAACCTGGTCGTCCATCGGGACCTGAAGCCCTCGAATATCCTGGTCACCGCCGAGGGCCTGCCCAAGCTGCTCGACTTCGGTATTGCCAAGCTGCTCGACGACGACTCTGCCGACGAGCGCACCCGCACCCAGTTCCGCATGCTCACACCGGAGTACGCCAGTCCGGAACAACTGCTCGGCGAACCCATCACGACCGCCAGCGATGTTTATTCTCTCGGCGTCCTGCTGTACCGGCTGCTGACCGGCCTGTCGCCGTACGCCACCACTGCGGACGGCAAGCGCAACCCGGTGGCGCAGGCGATCACCGAAGGCGAGATCACGAGGCCGAGCCTGGCCGCGCTGCGCAAACAGGCCCAGCCGCCGAGCGCCGCCGACCAGCAACTCGCCCGCAGTCTGCGTGGCGATCTCGACGCCATCGTGATGCAGGCCCTGCGGCGCCAGCCCGCAGATCGTTACGGCTCGGCCGAAGCGCTCGGCGAGGACTTGCAACGGCATCTGGACCTGTTGCCGGTCAGAGCCAGAAGGGAAGGGTCGCGATACCTCATCGCCAAGTTTGCAAGAAGGCGCTGGCGCGCCATCGCCGCGACCGCCGCAGCGCTCGTCACGCTGATCGCAACGGTCACGTTCTACACCGTGCAGCTCGACCAAAGACGCAGCGAAGCCGAGACCGCACGCAAGGAATCCGATCGCGAACGCGCCAACGCCGAGGCCATCTCCAAATTCATGGTGGATCTGATCACCCAGGACAACCCGTACAAGGCCGACTCCAAGGGCAAGACCCTGCGCGAGGTGGTTGAAGAAGCCGGCAAACGCGCCCGGGAAGAACTCAAGGACCAGCCGCTGGCGGCCGCAAATCTTCTGAAAGCGATTGCCGAATCGCTGTCTGCCAACGGCGAATTCCATGCGACCGAGCAGTTGAGGCTCGATACCATCGGCTTGTATGACAGCGCCCTCGGCGAGGGTTCGGAGCCCGCCATGGAACTTCGGCTGCAACTGATCAGCGATTACGCCAACAGTTCTACCTACTTAATCGTTATTCGGCAGCAAAACCGGACATGGGCCGGAAGGCAGCAAGGAAATGAGGTGGGGGCAGGCTTGCGAACCCCGGCAGGTTCCCGCGAAAAGCGCTATTGACCCGGCCAGCAGATACACCGGACCAAGAGCCTGTCCAAGCGACCCGATCACGTGTGTCTGAGGGGCCAAGGATTTGCTGGCCACTGATAACGGCGACACGAGGCTCAGCCATGAGCTGCGTCGCAGTCCTATCTGCACATCGATCGAAGCCGAATGAAACGGCCATCAGGGCGCGGCGCCCGCGGAGTCCTCGGCGGATTTGGCGGGCTCGGCGATTTGCGGGACGGGCAGCGGCGGAGATGGAATTTCCTCGCGCACCACGCGAAACCCGAACGCGTCGCCACTGCCGTCGGCATTGTCCGCGTCGCGATTGGCCGAGCGCAGCGAGCGTGGGTTGTTGCCCCAGCCGCCGCCGCGGTTGACGCGCTTGCCGCAGTCCGGGCCGGTGACCCAGGCGGAGCCGTCGGTGGGCGCATCGGTATAGTCGCTGTGCCAGCAGTCCTGAACCCATTCCCAGACGTTGCCGTGCATGTCGTGCAGGCCCCAGGGATTGGGCGGGAAACTGCCGACCGGAGCGGTGTGGGCGAAGGCGTCGATGCAGAGGACGTTCCAGGTCCAGTTGGGGTGCTGGCTGAGGCCGGAAAGATCGAGGGTATTGGCGAAGTCGCAGGCTTCTCCGGAGGCATCGCCCCAGCTGTAGCTGCTCACGGTGCCGGCGCGCGCAGCGTATTCCCACTCCGCTTCGCTGGGCAGCCGGTAGGTCTGCCCGGTCCTGCGGCTGAGCCAGGCGACATATTGCTGGGCGTCGATCCAGTCGACGTTGATCACCGGGCGAAAGCCGCGGCCCCAGCCCTCGTCGTCCGGCCGTTTCTGGCAGCCCCCGTCGTCGTGACAGGTGTCCCATTCGAAGAAGGTGGTCTCGTGACGGCCGATGGAAAACGACGCGATGCTCACCTCGCGAACCGGCTGTTCGTAGGCGTGCCCGACTCCTCCGGTCTCGCCCATGAGGAATGTGCCACTGGGCAGCCGGATCATCTCGGGGGTTTCGCTACAGTCGCGGAACGGGGTGAACGGCTGCGGGCTGAGGGCTTGTTCCAGGCGTTCGCAGGTTTTCGGTGCGGGCGGGGTTGCAGCCCTGGCCACCGGCCTCTTTGTGGCGGGCCGGGCTTTCTTTACCGGAGCAGGAACGGGTGCCGCCGGCTCCTGCGCGTACGCCGCGGTGCTTGCAACGGCCATGAGCATGGCGAGTCCGGCCCTCCAGCGAATCATCGAAATCTATCCTCCATCACGATCTGCATCATATCGGCACGAGATTTGGCCGGAAGCCGGGCTTTCACTCAGGGCGCCGGCCTCGATCCACCGCCCCCACCCGGTACGCGCCCCGCGCATCGATCACGCGGCGGGTGAGGAACCGCGGCTCCATCGTCTTTCCGGCCATGCCGGACGCAACATGGAAGGCTTGGCTAGACTTCACCGGACTTCGCCTCGTTCATTCCCGCATGACCGCCACCCCCACCGCGCTCCTGGCCGGCCATACCGGCCTTGTCGGCCGCCAGCTTCTGACGCAACTGCTGCGTGAAGGCCACTACGGCCGGGTGCTCACCGTCGGGCGCCGTCTTCCGGACCATACGCATCCGCGCCTGCAATCGATTAAGACCGAGTTGGGCGAGCTGTCCGGACGGGGCACCGCGCTTGCCGCCGATGACGTGTACTGCTGCCTGGGGACCACGATGCGGGCCGCGGGTTCCCGGGCCGCATTCGAGCGCGTGGATTACCACATGGTGGTGGACCTCGCGCGCGCCACCCGCGCGGCCGGCGCAAAGCGCTTCTTCATGGTTTCCTCGCTGTCGGCCAGTGCGCGTTCACCGGTGTTCTACAGCCGCGTCAAGGGCCGCGCCGAACAGGCGGTATCCGAGATCGGATTCGAGACCCTGCACATTCTGCGGCCGTCGCTGCTGCTGGGGCAGCGTACCGAGCGAAGGATCGGCGAGGCGATCGCGCAGAGCATGGCGCCGCTCGCGAACCGGTTGCTGATGGGCAGGCTGGCGATGTATCGCGCCGTTCGGGGTGAAGACGTGGCGACGGCGATGGTGCAGCTTTCTGCACGCGAGGCCTTGCGCGGCACGCATGTGTGGACCTTGCCGCTGCCCTCGCCCTGAGCTTTCACCATGTCGATCGGCCTGCTGCTCAACGGTGATGTCGCCAGCTATTTTCGCGAGAACGCCGATGTGCCGGGCGTCTTGTGGGTGTTCCAGCACATCCCCAAGACCGCGGGCAGTTCGTTCCGCACCGAGATCGCGCGCAGGCTGCGGCCGCAGGCCAACGTCGCGGTCAACGGCATGGGCGGACGTCATTTCTCGTCGGTCCAGGAGGCGCTGGACACGTTTCTCGACGAGCTTCCCCGGCGCAAATTCCGTTTCGCATCGGGGCACCTGAATCGCCGGCAGATCGCCTCGATAGAGACGTGCGGCCGGCCTGTGCGGCTGGCCACCATGCTGCGCAAGCCGGTCGACCGCGTGATTTCCGATTTTCGGTATCAGCGCACACCCAAGCATGCCGGGCACCAGAAGTTCATCGCGCAATTCCCGGACTTCGAGTCCTACCTGGAATCACGCAGTTCGCAGAATCGCATGTTCGAATACCTCAGGACGGGCAGTGCTTCCAGTGCGGACAGCGTGATCGCAGACCTGGAGGCGAACTACACCTTCGTCGGCCTCACCGAGATGTATCCGCTGGCGCGGCATCTGCTGTTCACGCTCCTCGGCATCGAGCAGACGCCCGCTCCCGAGTCGCGCAACCGCACCCAGGCCAGCTCCGACAACGAGATTCCCAACCTCGATACGCTGCGCGAGCGGATCTCCCGACTCAACGCCGATGACGAGGCGATCTACAGCCATTTCCTGGGCCGGTATCGGGAGAATCGCGAAGCGATCGTGCAGTTTCTGCGTGATCGGCGTCGGCGGTCCGGGGATTGAAGGAACGCCTTTTCGTTCGGCGTCTGTCGCAGGGCAATTGACGCGGTGCGTAGCCCGGCACGGACCTGGCGTCCTGCTTTCAAGTCGTTGATATCCGCTTATCCGCATAAGAGGATAAGGGGATTACAATAACCCCCATGTACGACGCCCCGCCCCCCTCGCTCCGCCCGGACTGCACCACGCAGCTTCGCGATCTCCTCGCGCGCAAAATCCTCGTGATCGACGGGGCGATGGGCACCATGGTGCAGGGTTACCGGCTGGGCGAGGCCGAGTATCGCGGCGAGCGCTTCAAGGACTGGGAGTCTGATCTCAAGGGCAACAACGACCTGCTGGTGCTGACCCAGCCGGACATCATCCGCGAGATACACAGCAAGTACCTGCTGGCCGGCGCGGACCTGATCGAGACCAACAGCTTCAACGCGCAGCGCATCTCGATGGCCGATTACGGCATGGAGGCGCTGAGCTACGAGATGAACGTGGCCGCTGCAAAGCTCGCGCGCGAGGCGGTGGATGCGATCAGCACGCCCGAGCGTCCACGCTTCGTCGCGGGCGCGCTCGGCCCGACCAATCGCACCGCCAGCATCAGCCCGGACGTCAACGATCCGGCCAAGCGCAACGTCACCTATGACGAACTGGTCTCGGCGTACCTGGAACAGGCACGCGGGCTGGTGGACGGTGGCTCCGACCTGTTCCTGATCGAAACCATCTTCGACACGCTCAACGCCAAGGCCGCGATCTTCGCGGTGCTGACGCTGTTCGAGGAACGCGAACGGGTCTGGCCGATCATCATTTCGGGAACCATCACCGACGCCTCCGGACGCACCTTGTCCGGCCAGGTCGCCGAGGCGTTCTGGAACTCGGTGAGCCATGCCCGGCCGCTGGCCGTCGGCCTGAACTGCGCGCTCGGCGGCAAGGACATGCGCCCGTACATCGCCGAGCTGTCGCGGCTCGCCAACTGCTACATCTCCTGCTACCCCAACGCCGGTCTGCCCAATGCTTTCGGCGAGTACGACGAGCGCCCGCAGGACACCGCGGCGATCATCCGCGAGTTTGCCGAGAGCGGGCTGGTGAACCTGGTCGGCGGCTGCTGCGGCACCACGCCGCCGCATATCGGCGCGATTGCCAAGGCGGTGTCTGACGTGGCGCCGCGCGCACCGTCGGAGATTCCGCGCCTGTGCCGTCTCGCCGGCCTGGAACCGCTGACCATCACCAAGGAACGCGGCTTCATCAACGTCGGCGAGCGCACCAACATCACCGGCTCGGCGGCGTTCAAGAAGCTGATCAAGGACGGCGATTACAACGCGGCGCTGACCGTTGCGCGCCAGCAGGTCGAGGCCGGCGCGCCGGTGATCGACATCAACATGGACGAGGGCATGATCGACGGCGTTGCCGCCATGACCCGGTTCCTGAACCTGATCGCGGGCGAGCCGGACATTTCGCGCGTGCCGATCATGATCGACTCGTCGAAGTGGGAGGTGATCGAGGCGGGCCTCAAGTGCGTGCAGGGCAAGCCCATCGTCAACTCGATCTCGATGAAAGAGGGCGAGGAAAAATTCATCCGCGAAGCGCGGCTGTGCCTGAAGTACGGCGCCGCCGTCGTCGTGATGGCCTTCGACGAGCAAGGCCAGGCGGACAATCTCGAACGGCGCAAGGTGATCTGCACGCGCGCCTACAGAATCCTGACCGAGCAGGTCGGCTTTCCGCCCGAAGACATCATCTTCGACCCGAACGTGTTTGCGGTCGCCACCGGCATCGCCGATCACAATTTGTATGGCCTGGATTTCATCGAGGCCACGCGCTGGATCCGCCAGAACCTGCCGCACGCGCACGTCAGCGGCGGCGTGAGCAATGTGAGTTTCAGCTTTCGCGGCAATAACCAGATGCGCGAGGCGATTCACTCCGTGTTCCTGTACCACGCGATCAGCGCGGGCATGGACATGGGCATCGTCAACGCCGGCGTGCTGCCGGTGTACGCAGACCTCGATCCCGAGCTCCGCGAGCGTATCGAGGACGTGATTCTGAATCGCCGTCCCGAGGACGGCACCGAGCGCCTGATCGAGATTGCCGGCAAGTTCAAGGGCGATGGTGCGAAGCAGGAAGTGGCCGACGAGGCCTGGCGATCCCTGCCACTGGGCGAGCGCATCACCCATGCGCTGGTCAAGGGCATGGATCAGCACGTGGAGGCCGATACCGAACTGCTGCGCGCCGAGATTTTTGCGCGCGGCGGGCGGCCCATCGAAGTGATCGAAGGCCCGCTGATGGACGGCATGAACGTGGTCGGCGATCTGTTTGGCGCCGGCAAGATGTTTCTGCCCCAGGTGGTGAAATCCGCGCGCGTGATGAAGAAGGCGGTGGCCTGGCTGATCCCCTTCATCGAGGCCGAGAAGAAACCCGGCGACGCGGTGCAGGCCAAGGGCAAAATCCTCATGGCCACGGTCAAGGGCGACGTCCACGACATCGGCAAGAACATCGTCGGCGTGGTGCTTCAGTGCAACAACTACGAGGTGATTGACCTCGGTGTGATGGTGCCGGCGCAGAAGATTCTGGACGCGGCGAAAGCGAACAACGTGGACGTGATCGGCCTGTCCGGGCTCATCACGCCCAGCCTCGACGAGATGGCGAATTTCGCCAAGGAAATGGAGCGCCAGGGCTTCGACATACCGCTGATGATCGGCGGCGCCACCACCTCGCGCGCGCACACCGCGGTGAAGATCGACAAGAGCTACCACGGCCCCGTGGTGTGGGTGAAAGATGCCTCGCGCTCGGTGCCGGTGGTGTCCGCGCTGCTCTCGCCCACGCTCAAGCCCAAGCTGGTCGCCGAGCTGGAGAAGGAATACCAGAGCATCCGCGATCGCCACGCCAACAAGGACCGCCAGGAGAAATTTCTGCCCCTGGACGCGGCGCGTGCCAAACGCACGCCCATCGACTGGCCGACCTATCGACCATTCCGTCCGAGGATGCTTCTGCAGCAGGACCACGCGGTTTGCGAAGGCCCGAATTGCGAGCACCTTTTTCACGGGAATCGGGAATCGGGAATCGGGAATCGCGACAGCGATTCCGCTTCCAACGATTCCCGATTCCCGATTCCCGATTCCCGGCCTTTGCAGTACGTCAAAGTCCTGCGCGACTACCCGCTCGCCGAACTGCGCGAATACATCGACTGGCAGCCCTTCTTCATCGCCTGGGAGATGAAGGGCAAGTTCCCGGAGCTGCTCAACAACCCGGCGACGAGCGACGTCGCGCGCAAGCTGTACGCCGATGCGCAGACCATGCTCGACCGCATCATCGAAGGGAAATGGATCAGCGCCAGTGGCGTGATCGGGCTGTTTCCGGCTAACCAAGTGGGCGGTGACGATGTAGCGATCTACGCCGACGAAACCTATGCGACAGAAATCGCGCGCCTGCACAACCTGCGTCAGCAGGGCGAGCATCGCGCGGGGGTGCCGAATCGCTCGCTAGCCGACTACATCGCGCCCCGGGAATCCGGCCTGCACGATTACGTCGGCGCCTTTGCCGTGACCGCGGGAATCGGCTGCGCCGAGCGAGTCGAAGCCTTCAAGAAGGCCAACGACGATTTCAGCGCGATCCTGCTGGAGTCGCTGGCGGATCGCCTCGCGGAAGCTTTCGCGGAGCGATTGCACCAGCGCGTGCGCAAGGAATTCTGGGGCTATGTGCCGGACGAGCATCTCGACAACCAGTCCCTGATCGACGAGAAGTACATCGGCCTGGGCGGCGGCATCCGCCCTGCGCCCGGCTACGCCGCCTGCCCCGAGCACACCGAGAAGGCGACGCTGTTCAAGCTGCTGGATGTCGAAAACAACATCGGCATCACGCTCACCGAGAGCATGGCGATGTGGCCGGCGGCCGCAGTCAGCGGCTGGTACTACGCGCACCCCGAGTCGCAGTATTTCGTGCTCGGTCGCATCAACAAGGATCAGGTCGAGGACTATGCGCAGCGCAAGGGCTGGGACCTGCGCACGGCCGAGAAATGGCTCGCGCCGAACCTGGGTTACGAGCCGGAGGATTGATTCTGGATCGCGCCGGAGATCATGACGATCTCCGTACCTGCGCGGCATGCCCGTCGTTGCCGGCCGGAGGATCGATCACCTTGCGGCAAGCATCGCCCCGGCGCGGGGTATCCAGCCGCTGACACTCGGAACAGGCATCGCTGGACTATCCTGAATGCAAGGCTGGGGCCGCATGTGAAAATGGATGCGCCCCGGGGTCACGTTGTCTTGCACCACCGCCGGGAATGTTCCCGGCCCACGGGATGGCTGCCATGAGCTTGGGACGAATCTTGATCGCGCTGCTGCTCGGTGCCCCTTTTGCCTCGCGCGCCGAGCCGGTCCCCGCGAAGGACTTCGCCCGCTTCGCGCAGTACGACGAGGTCGAGATTTCGCCGAACGGTGAATACCTGGCGGTTCGTGCGCCGCTGGGGCAGACCAAGACGCTCGCGGTCCTGCGCTTGAGCGACCTGAAAGTGATGACCGCAATCAATCCGGAGGACGGCGAACAGGTCGCGGGCTTTGCGTGGGTCGGACCCGACCGGTTGATGTATTCGCAGGCCCAGTCGAATGGGTTTCTCGCCCAACCCTATCTGACCGGGGAGTTGTTCGCGATCAATGCGGACGGCAAGCAGGCGCAGTATCTGTATGGCTATCGCGGCAAGACACAGGGGCGCCTGACCACCACCCTGGCATATGGTCAGGCATCGCTGTTCAGCTCGTTTCGGGACGATCCGAAGCGCGCGCTCATATCCGTTCGCGCTTTCGACGCCAGCGAGCGCACACCGGAACGCATCGATCAGATCGACGTCTACACCGGCCAGCGCGCGGAAGTGACGCGTGCGCCGGCACCCGGTGGCGCCTCGTTCGCCGCCGACGCGCAGGGGCAGGTGCGCTATGTCTCCGTCACCGACCCGGAGTCACGCATCTTTACGCGGAGTTGGTGGCGAGCCCCGGACGAGCGCGACTGGCGCGAGGAACCGGTCTTCGCGGGAAAGCCGACCCGATCGAGCCCACTGAATTTTTCTGCCGATGGCAAGGCGATCTACCTGTCCTCGACCGAGGGCGGCGACAAGACCTGCCTGGTGCGGCGCGACTTCGACGAGGCCGCGACCCGCACCGTGCTCGCCTGCGACGACAACGGCGATCTCGTGGAGGTGCTGTACGCGTCCGACGGCCATACGCCGCTGGCGGTCGTGTTCGCCGCTGGCAGGCCGGAAATCCGCTGGCTGGAAACGGAGCATCCCGAGCGCCGCATCCTGCAAAGGCTGTCGGCCAGTTTCGGCGGCGATTGGGCGGAGCCGGTGTCGGCGACCCGCGATGGTTCGAAACTCGTCCTGTTCGTGAGCGGTGATCGCAATCCGGGAGACTATTACCTGTACGACCGCGCCACCGACAAGGCGCAGTACCTGATCTCGCAGCGCACCTGGATCGATCCGGAGCAGATGGCCGAGCAGCGTGTCGTCTCGTTCAAGGCGCGCGATGGCCATCCGCTGTGGGCCTACCTGACACTACCGTCGCGGCGCAAGCAGGACGACAAGCTTCCGCTCATCGTCTACCCGCACGGGGGGCCCTTCTTCGCCCGCGATCACTGGGGCTGGGATTCCGACGCGCAGTTTCTCGCCAGCCGCGGCTACGCCGTGCTTCAGGTCAACTTCCGCGGCTCGGAGGGTTACGGCAACCAGCACGCCCTATCGGCAAAGCGCGGCTGGGGCACGCTGATGATCGACGACATCACAGACGCCGCGCGGCAGGTGATCGAACAGGGCCTCGCGGACGGATCGCGCGTCTGCATCTATGGCGCCAGCTACGGCGGATACGCCGCGCTGATGAGCGCCGTGCGAGAGCCCGAGCTCTACCGCTGCGCGGTGAGCTACGTGGGGATCTTCGATATGGCGCTGTTCCAGCGCGATACCGATGTCTCGCGCTCACGCAGCGGCGCGCGCTATCTCGACGACTGGGTCGCGGGCACGCAGGAAGAAATCCTCAAGCATTCGCCGAGCACCTACATTGAGCGCCTCAAGGCGCCGCTGATGATCATTCACGGCGAGTCCGACAGGCGCGTGCCTTTCACGCAGGCCCAGTCGCTGCGCAAGGTGCTCGACGCACGCAAGCATCCTTACGTCTGGCTGACCAAGGCCAATGAAGGCCACGGTTTCTATGACGAGGCCAACCGCACCGAGGTGTACGAAAAATTGCTGGCGTTCTTCGATCAGAACATCGGGGCAACGGCCACGGCGGTGGCGCCGCCGCCGGAGTGAGGTCGCTGCGCTGCGGGTCGCCCCTCAGTGATGATGCCCACCGGCGCCGTGGACATGCCCGTGCTGCATTTCTTCAAAACTGGCTTCGCGCACGTCGGTGATCTCGACCGCGAAGTTGAGGTGCTGACCGGCGAGCGCATGGTTGCCGTCCACGGTGACCATGTCGCCGATCACGCGGGTGATGGTCACGCTGGTCGGGCCGTTCGGGCCCTGGGCCTGGAAGCGCATGCCGACCGAGACGTCCTTCACGCCCTGGAACGCGCGCTTGGGAACCTGCTGGATCAGCTTGTCGTTGTGCTCGCCGTACGCGTCCGCGGGCGCGATGCGCACCTTGAGCTTGTCGCCCGCAGCCTTGCCGACCAGCGCGGTTTCCAGTCCGGTGATGATGTTGCCGTGGCCGTGCAGATAGACCAGGGGCTCACCGTTCTTCGAGGCATCGAGAATCTCGCCCTTGTCGTTGGTGAGGGTGTAGAGAATGCTGACGACGGTGCGTTCGGCGACTTGCATGGCGGGATTCCGTTGGGCGAAGGGGCGCAAAAAAGGGCGCAAAGCGTAGCGCAATCGATCACGCTACGGTGACCCTCTTTTGAAGGATGCCGACTTGAACGCAACAGGGAATCGCCAGGTCTCAGGCGTCGCCGTCGGGCAGGATGCCGGGCGACGATGAAAGCGTTGGAACCGAGGCCACCTCTCCATGTCGTCTGATGCACCTGACATGCGTTTGCCGCGCGCGCGACCCCTGCGTTCCATCCCCATCGTCCTGTGCCTTGCGCTGCTGATGCTCGTGTCCGCCTGCAAGGACAGGACCGATGAGGACAAGGGAGGTGAGGAGGTCGCCATTCCGGTCGAGGTCGCGGTGGTCGCAACCGGTCCGATCGAGGCCGCCTACCGCGGTACCGCGACCCTCGAAGCCGAGGCCGAGGCGGTCGTCGTGGCCAAGCAGGCGGGCGTGATCGAACAGATTCTCGTGGAGGAAGGCGCGCGCGTGCGCGCCGGCCAGGTGCTGGCTCGGCTGGAGACCGACCGCCTGCGGCTGGAGCTGGCGCGGACGCAGGCCACGGCCGACAAGCTCAACCAGGACTTCACCCGTGCCGAGTCCGTCTATCAGCGCAAGCTGATTTCGCGCGAAGCCTGGGAGGGCATCAAGTTCCAGCTCGACGGTGCGCGCGCCGCCAGCGACCTGGCGGCGCTGGCCCTGCGCGAGGCCGAGATCCGCTCGCCGATCGAGGGCGTAGTGACGCTACGCCTCATCAAGGCCGGCAACATGATCCAGCCCGGTGCGTCCGCGTTCCGCGTGACCCGGCTCGACCGGCTGGATGCGCAGGTTTTCGTGCCCGAGCGCGACATCCACAAGCTCGCAGCCGGGCAACCGGCGACGCTCGGTGTCGATGCCTGGCCGGATCGGACTTTTGCGGGCGCGATCGAGCGCATCAACCCGGTGGTCGATGCGCAGACCGGCACGGTCAAGGTGACGGTGCGCATGGCCTCCGACCAGCCGCAACTGAAGCCCGGCATGTTCGGCAGGATCGAGGTGCTGTACGACCGGCGCGAGAACGCGGTGCTGGTGCCGCGCGACGCCGTGATCATCGAGGACGCGAGCACCTCGGTGTTCGTGGTGGCCGACGGCAAGGCGCGACGTCGTGCGGTGCGGCTGGGGTATGGCAATGCGCAGCACGCGGAAGTGCTGGAAGGGCTGAAGACCGGTGAACAGGTTGTCGTCACCGGCCAGAGCAGCCTCAAGGACGAGGCCCGGGTGGAGGTGGTGAACACGCCCGTTCGCGAGGCGGCCAAGGAACCTCAGCGTAGGTCGGGTCAAGCCCGCGTGCTTTTCGCGGGCGGACCCGACGGGCGAGGGCCGGAAAACGCGCGGGGCTTCTTGTTGAGGGCGAACGTCGGTTCCGCCCGCTTGAAGCCGCGGGCTTGAACCGACCTACAACCGACCTGCAACCGACCTGCCCATGAACTGGGTCGAACTCTGCACGCGGCGCCCCGTCGCGATCAGCATGCTGACCCTGGCGGTGCTGCTGTTCGGCTTCGTCGCGCAGTCACGGCTGGAAGTGACCCTGCTGCCGGACCTGAGCTATCCCACGCTCACCGTGCGTACCGAGTTGCCCGGCGCGGCGCCGGAGGAAATCGAAACCCTGCTGGCCAAGCCCATCGAGGAAGCGGTGGGCGTGATCAGAAACGTGCGCAGAGTCAGCTCGGTGTCGCAGGCCGAGCGCGCGGACGTGCGACTGGAGTTCAACTGGGGCACGAAGATGGACTTCGCCGTGCTCGACGTGCGTGAGAAGCTTGACGCGCTCGAACTGCCGCGCGAGTCACGCCGCCCGGTGGTGCTGCGCTTCGATCCGGGCGAGGACCCGATCCTGCGTTACGGCCTGGCGCTGAAATCCGCTTCGTCCAAGGCCGACGAGGCCGCGCTCAAGCGTCTGCGCCGCCTCGCCGAGGATGAAATCCAGAAGCCGCTCGAAGGCGTTGATGGCGTCGCCGCGGTGAAAATTTCGGGCGGGCTCGAAGACGAGGTCCAGGTGCGGGTGGACCTGTCGCGGCTGTCGCAGTTCGGACTCACGCTGGAGCGCGTGGCCGAACGCCTGAGCGCCGAGAATGCCAACGTCTCGGGCGGCCGCGTCGAGCAGGGCGCGGCGAGTTACCTGGTGCGAACGCTCAACCAGTTTCGCTCGCTCGACGAAATGCGCGACACCATCCTGCTGACGCGTGATCGTGCAACGACGGACGCGGATGGCAGCGGCCGGCCGGTGTACCTGCGCGACGTCGCCGAGGTGCGCTCCGGCTTCAAGGAGCGCGAGGCCATCATCCGGATCGATGGCGAGGAGGCAGTCGAGATTGCGCTGTACAAGGAAGGCGACGGCAACACGGTGTCGGTTGCGCAGCGTGCGCACGAGCGTATCGAGGAACTGCGCAAGCGCCTGCCACCGGAACTCGAATTCAAGACGCTGTACGACCAGTCGCGTTTCATTGGCGAGGCGATCGCCGAAGTGAAGACGGCGGCGCTGGAAGGCGCGCTGCTGTCGGTCCTGGTGCTGTACCTGTTCCTGCGCAACGCCTGGACCACGGGCATTGTCGCCATCGCGATCCCGGTGTCGGTGATCGCGACGTTCAACCTGATGTATGGCTGGGGCCTGTCGCTCAACATCATGTCGCTCGGCGGCATCGCGCTGGCCATCGGCATGCTGGTCGACGATGCCATCGTCGTGCTCGAAAACATCCACACGCGACACGAACAGGGCATGCCGCTGCGCGAGGCCGCGGTACGCGGCACCCGCGAGGTCGCCGGCGCGGTCACGGCGTCCACGCTGACCACGGTAGCGGTGTTCTTCCCCATGGTGTTCGTGGAAGGCATCGCCGGCCAGTTGTTTGCGGACCAGGCGCTGGTCGTGACCGGGACGCTGATGTTCTCCCTGCTCGTCTCGTTGACCCTGATTCCCATGCTGTCCACGCGCGCGGACCGGTCAACGCCGGTGCGACCCGCGACGCCCGTCCTGGATGAAGGACCGGGGTGGCGCAAGCGAGTGTCGTGCGGTCGCGTCGCGCTGCTGGAGGCCGGACCCTCGATTCTGCTCTGGCCCTTCGTTCAGATTTTCCGACTCGTCGCTGGCCTGCTCGGCGCCGTTTTCTCGCCGCTCGCAAAGCTCTGGTTGCGGGGCTACGCGGCCTTTGAATCGACCTACCTGCGCATGCTGGACCGCGCACTCGATCATCGCGTCGCCGTCCTGCTCATCGCGACCGGCCTGTTCGCGTCATCGATCGCGATGCTGCCGCTGATCGGCGTGGAACTACTGCCGCCGTTCAACCAGGGCGAGTTCCGCGCCGAGGTGCGACTGCCACCCGGCACGCCGCTGGAGCGCACCGACGGCGTGCTGCGCGAGCTGTCGCGCGGGCTCGGCACCGAGGCGGTCGCCAGGCAGAACCTTCAGGCCAATTACACGGTCGCCGGCAACGGCAACCGTCTCGATGCCGATACGGAGACCGGCGGCGAGAACGTGGGCAATCTCAACCTGGTTTTGCGGCCGGAGGCTTTCGAATCCGAAGCCGCGGTGATGAAGGCCGTGTCTGCGCGCATCGAGGCCATTCCTGGCGCCGAGCATCGCTACGTGCGGCCGACCCTGTTCACCCTGGAGACGCCGCTGGAGATCGAGTTCTCCGGCTATGACCTCGATGCGCTGTCACGCGTGTCCGAGCGGCTACGCGCGCAGCTGGCGGCCAATCCACGCTACACCGAGGTGCGCACCACGCTCGCGGCCGGGCACCCGGAAATCCAGGTGCAGTTCGACCAGGAACGCGCCGCGCGCCTCGGCCTCGATACCGCGGTGCTGGCCGATCGCGTGTCGCGCACGGTGCAGGGCAGCGTCGCGACACGCTACCGGATTGGCGATCGCGAGATCGACGTGCTGGTGCGCGGCGACGAGTCCGCGCGGGCCGGGCTCGATGCCGTCGCCAACCTGATCGTGAATCCGGAAGCGAGCGAGCCGCTGCGCCTGTCCTCGGTGGCCAGGGTCACGCTCCGGACCGGGCCCAGCGAAATCCGGCGCATCGATCAGACGCGATACGTGACGCTGTCCGCCAGCCTCGTGAAAGGCGATCTGGGCGAGGCGCAGGTCGAACTGCGGCGCATGATCGCGGCCCTGCAACTACCGCTGGGTGTGAGCGTCACGCTCGCCGGCCAGAGCGAGGAGATGAAGCGCTCGTTCCAGTCCCTGCAATTCGCGCTCGCGCTCGCGGTGTTCCTGGTGTACCTGGTGATGGCCTCGCAGTTCGAGTCCCTGGTCCATCCCTTCGTCATTCTGTTCACCATTCCGCTGGCCGCGATCGGCGCGATCCTCTCGCTGTTCCTGACCGGCTCGGTGATCAACGTCGTTGCGCTGATCGGGATGATCGTGCTCGCGGGCATCGTGGTGAAGAACGGCATCGTGCTGATCGATCTGGTCAACCGCCTGCGCTCGGAAGGCCACCCTGTGCGCGAGGCGCTGATGCAGGCCGGACGCTCGCGGTTGCGGCCGATCCTGATGACCACGCTGACGACCCTGCTCGGGCTTCTGCCGATGGCGATTGCCGGCAGCGAGGGCGCGGAAGTCCGACGGCCGCTGGCGATCACGGTGATCGGCGGGCTGTCGGTTTCGACCCTGCTGACCCTGATCGTGATTCCGGCGGTGTATTCGCTGGTGAGTCGCGATGCGGAGCGGCGCACATGAATCTCACCGCGCTGTCCCTGCGCCGGCCGGTGACGACGATCATGTTCTTCGTCTGCGTGACCGTGATCGGCATCATCGGCGCGGACCGGTTGCGACTGGAATTTTTGCCGGACATCGAGTTTCCGGCGGTGCTGGTGCTGATCCCGTATCGCAATTCGACGCCGGAGGACGTGGAGCGCCGCATCACGCGTCCGGTGGAGGAGGCGCTGGCGACGCTGTCGGGGATCGAACGCATGCGTTCCGAAACCAATGGCGAGGGCGTGAACCTGTTCGTGCAGTTCGACTGGGGCGAGGACATCGCGATCAAGGGGGTCGAGGCGCGCGACCGCATCGACGCGATCCGCGAGGACTTGCCGCGGGACCTCGATCGCATCCAGATCCAGAAATTCGACGCGGGCAGCCTGCCGGTTCTCACCCTTCGCGTGTCGGGTGCGCGCGATCTGTCCGATTCATGGGACATGCTGGATCGCAACCTCAAGCGTCGCATCGAGCGCTTGCCGGGCGTGTCGAGAGTGGAGTTGTACGGCGTCGAGCCCAAGCAGGTGCGCATCGAGCTGCACGCCGACCGCGTTGCCGCGCATGCCGTGGATCTCAAGCGCCTGGGCGAGTTGATGCAGCGCGCCAATTTCGCACTCACGGCCGGTTCGTTCGTCGAGGCCGGGCGGCGCTACTTCGTGAAACCCGAGGGGCGCTTCGACTCGGTCGAGGCGATCCAGGCGATGGTCATCGATGCGCAGGGGCTGCGACTCGGGGACGTTGCGGACATCATCTACACCGAGCCGGCGCGCACCTTCGGCCGTCATCTCGATGGACGCTATGCGGTGGGCGTCAACGTATTCAAGGAAACCGGCGCCAATCTTGTGGAGGTCGCGGATCGCGCGCTCGTCGAGATTGAGTCGGTGCGCAAATTGCCGGAAATGCAGGGCGTGACCTTGTATGTGATGGCCAACATCGGCGCCGACGTGCGCAAGTCGCTGCGCGATCTGGTCGAGGCCGGGCTGATCGGTGCCCTGCTATCGGTGCTGGTGCTGTACCTGTTTCTGCGCGATGCGCTGATGACGATGATCGTCACGCTGTCGGTGCCGCTGTCCCTGTGCATGACCCTGGGCGCGATGTTTTTCATGGGCTACTCGCTCAACATCCTCACCCTGATGGGCCTGATGCTGTCGGTGGGCATGCTGGTGGACAACTCGGTGGTGGTGACCGAGTCGATCTTCAAGACGCGTTCGGAAATCACCGACCCCGGGGCGGCGACGCAACTCGGGGTGAACCGTGTGGGACTCGCGGTGACGCTGGGCACGCTGACCACCGGGATTGTTTTCCTGCCGAATGTTTTTGGCGAGCAGAACGACATCACCACCTACCTCTCGCACGTCGCGGTGACGATCTGCGTCTCGCTCTCCGCGTCCTTGCTGGTGGCGGTGACCCTGATCCCGCAGTTGACGACGCGTTTCGCGCGCGGCTCGGGGCAGGGTGCGGCCTGGGTGCAGACGCTTTCGCGACACTACGCCGGCTGGCTGAGCTGGACGCTGAAGCATCCGGGCATCACGACGCTGTCCATCGTCCTGATTCTCGCCAGCGTCGCCCTTCCGGCCTGGCTGGTGAAGATGGAGCTGTTCCCGCGCGACCAGGGCACGCGCCTGGTGCTGCAATACAACGTCAACAACGTCTACCGGCTCGACAAGATCGAGGACGCGGTCACGACCATCGAGCAGTACCTGCTGAGTCAGCGCGACGCCTTCGAGATCGAATCGGTGTACTCCTACTTCGATCTCGGGCGCGCCGAATCCACCATCCTGCTGCGCGATCCGGAACAGCGGACGCGCACGACCGCGGATATCGAGGACGCCATTCGCAAGGGGCTGCCGAAGATTGCGATCGGCGAGCCGGGCTTCGACACCCAGCGCGCCGGATCGGGCGAGACGCTGTCGGTGCAGATTTTCGGCGAGTCCTCGGAAAACATCCGCAAGGTCGCGCGCGAGGCCGAGCGCGTCCTGCGCACGGCGCCGGGCCTGACCGACGTGCGGCTCAAGACCGAGGCCAATGACGTCGAGGTGCGCGTGCGGGTCGATCGCGACAAGGCGCGGCTGTACGAGCTGTCGAGCCAGCAGGTGGCCGAACTGGTGGCCGGTGCGATGCGCGGCGTGGAACTGCGGCCGTATCGCACCGATACCGGCGAGGTCGATCTGGTGCTGATGTTCCGGCTGGCCGACCGGCTCGATCTCGACGCGCTCAGGCAACTGCCCATCGTCACGCCGCGCGGCGAGCGCGTGGCCCTGACCGCGCTCGCGGAATTGTCGCTGGGCGAAGTGCCCGGGCGGGTGGAGCGTGAGGATCGGCAGGTGTCACTGACCATCGACTTCGGCACGGCGGGCAAACTGACTTCGTCCGAGTCGCGCCAGCAGATCGAACGCACGCTCGGCGCCATGCAGTTTCCGCCGGGCTATGGCTGGGGTTTCGGCCGCGCCTTCGACGACGAGCAGGAAAACATGCAGGTGATGTTGCAGAACATGATTCTCGCGGTGGCCTGCATTTATCTGGTGATGGCGGCGCTGTTCGAGTCCGTGCTGGCGCCGACGGCCATCATCAGCGGCATCCTGTTTTCCTTCGTCGGCGTGTACTGGTTCTTTCTCGCCACCGGCACCGATTTCTCGTTCATGGCGATGATCGGCATGCTGGTGCTCATGGGCGTGGTGGTGAACAACGGCATCGTGCTGGTGGATCATGTCAACCAGCTGCGCGCCCGCGGCATGCCGCGCGAGCAGGCGCTGATCGAGGGCTCGCGCGATCGGCTGCGGCCCATCCTGATGACCGCTGCGACCACCATCCTGGGTATGGTCCCGTTGGCGATCGAATCGGTCAGCGTGGGGGGAAACGGCGCACCGCCTTACCATCCGATGGCGCGGGCGGTGATTGGCGGGCTGCTGTTTTCCACGGGGGTGTCGCTGATCGTGCTGCCGACGATTTATCTTGCGCTCGAAGACCTTGGCGAGTGGAGTCGCCGGGTGCTGCATCGGGCGCAATCCTGGCGGGGCTTGTGGCCCGCCCCTTCACGTAACGACTCACGTAACGGAGAGACTGACGATGGCCGATGAGAACAAGGGCAGCGTGCTGGGCGGCACGTTCTGGATGGTGTTGATTTCAACGTTGCTGTTCTGGCTGCCAGGTGTCGGCGGCTTCATCGGCGGATTGGTGGGCGGCAAGGTCGCTGGAGGAGTCGGCGGCGCGTTGCTGGCCTGGCTGCTGTCTTCGATCCTTGCCGGCGTGCTGCTCGGCGTGCTCGGCACCATGCTGACCGGCTTCATCCTGATTGGCGCAGTCGCGGGCCTCGGTGGGCTGATGCTGGGGTTCATCGATGCGGGTGCACGGCTGCTGGGCGCGATCATCGGCGGCTTTCTCGCTTGAGCGGTGGCACCTCATCTCCCGTTCCGCGCAGTGCAGAGGAACAGGTCCAGACGCACCTTTCTGGTGCGCGGACTGAACCATATCGGTTCGATAAACTCGCTCCACGTCGTCCACACCGGAGCTAGAGATGAACGTCGAACCGTTTTCCGTCCACGTGCCTGAGGCGGTCCTGAACGATCTTCAGGAGCGGCTGGCACGCACGCGCTGGGCACCGGACTTCGCCAACGAGCGGTGGGCCTTCGGCACCGAGGCGGGGTATCTGCGCAGTCTCGTCGATCACTGGCGTACCGACTACGATTGGCGCAAGCACGAGTCGCTCATCAACGCGTGGCCGCAGTTCCGCACGAACATCGACGGCATGCCGATCCACTTCATCCACGTGCGCGGCAAGGGGCCGAATCCGACGCCACTGATCGTCAATCACGGCTGGCCCTGGACGTTCTGGGATCTGCAAAAGCTGATCGGGCCGCTGTCCGATCCCGCCGCGTATGGCGGCGATCCAGCCGATGCCTTCGATGTCGTCGTGCCCTCCCTGCCCGGCTATGGTTTCTCCACCCCCCTGACCAGGACGGGCCTCAATTTCTGGACCACGGCCGATGTGTGGGTGAAGCTGATGGAGGGCCTGGGCTATCCGCGTTTTGCGACTCAGGGCGGCGATTGGGGCGCTCTGATCTCGGCGCAGCTCGGACACAAGTACGCGGACCGCCTGATCGGCAATCACATCACGCTGATGCTGCCGCTGGACTTTCCGCAGACGCCTGAAAGCGGCCCGACACCGGCGGATTTTTCAGCGGACGAAGCCGCGTTTGGCGAACGCACGGCGCACTTCTTCGGCGCCGAAGCCGGCTACTACTTTCTGCAAACCACCAAGCCGCAGACCCTGGCCTTCGCGCTCAACGATTCGCCGGTCGGGCTGCTGTCCTGGATTCTGGAAAAGCGCCGTACCTGGAGCGATTGCGACGGCGACGTCGAGCGTCGTTTCAGCAAAGACGATCTGCTGACCACGGTGATGATCTACTGGGTCACGCAGAGTTTTGGTACGTCCGCGCGCTATTACTACGAGGCGCTGCACCATGCCTGGAA
The DNA here is from genome assembly GCA_052387695.1 of Panacagrimonas sp. Classification (GTDB taxonomy): domain Bacteria; phylum Pseudomonadota; class Gammaproteobacteria; order Nevskiales; family Nevskiaceae; genus Panacagrimonas. The sequence goes on from JBQTIX010000044.1 coordinate 101,339, forward strand.
GCCCTCGTTTCCCGGTTTTCCGGTGGTGCGCGCGCCAACCGGCATCGCGGTGTTCAAAAATGAAGTGATCCTGCAACCGCGCAAGTGGGCCGAGCGTTACTACAACCTCCAGCGCTGGACCGTGTTCGATTCCGGAGGGCACTTCGCGCCGATGGAAGAGCCGCAGATCATGATCGACGACATCCGCGCGTTCTTCCGATCGCTGTGCGGTTGAGCAAACCCAGGGCGGGGATTGGGGACGCTCCGCGAACGCCGAAACTCGCCGGCAGGTCGGGTGAAAGTCGGGCGTAGATTGGCTCAAGGCCACGGCTTTTCGTGGCCGGAGCCGACATGCGCCGGTCGTCGTCGAGGGCGCGCAGTGTCGGTTCCGCCCGCATAAAGCTGCGGGCTTGAACCGACCTACATCTCTCGGTGAGATCAATCGAACCGGTGCAGACCTTCCCTACGCACAGAGCCTGACCGCCTTCTGGAACGCCGGTCGCGCCTCGATCCGGGCCAGGTAATCCCCGATCGCAGAAAAGCGCTCGATCGGCGCGTGGCCCTTCATGGCCGGAATCGCCTTGCCGTTGGCCAGGTGCAGGTCGTAGGCCACCAGGATGTCTGCGCCCGTGAGTTGCGCGCCGGCGACGTATTCGCTCTTCAACAGGGTCTTGTTGAGATAAGTGAACAAGGTCTCGTACTCGCCGTCGATGAAGCCCTTGAGTCCCGGCGCGTCGGTCTGCGTCATGCCGCACAGCAGGTCCATCAGGATGGGGAGCATCAGCGTCGACTCCGCCGCATGCATCCAGTGCTGGTAGGCCAGAAACTCGGCCGTTCCGGCGGCCGGACGCAGACGGCCGTTGCCGTACTTGTCGATCACGTAATCCACGATCGCGCCGGACTCCGTGATGGTGTTCTCGCCGTCCTGGATCACCGGCGCCTTGCCCATCGGCGAGACCTTCCACAGCGACTCAGGTGAGCGGAACGTCTGCGGATTGCGTTCGTGGCGCACCAGTTCGTACTGCAGGCCGAGTTCTTCGGCGAGCCAGACGATGCGATCGGAACGGGACAGGACCAGATGATGAATCTTCAGCATGCGACTCTCCTCGCGGGTGTTGGGGGCTGCGCGTTCTGTTGCCGCGCTGGTGAAAGTTAGCACGCCTCGCAGCGTGCCTCGAAGGGAGGTCAAGCCCCACGCAGCGTAGGTAGTGCATCAGTATGAAATCCGTTCGCACCGAGTAGCGCCATTGCGTAGCAATGCCGCGTATCGAGGTGCCGGGCGTGCCCTCGATGCGCGACGCTTCCCTCGATACGCCCGCTGCGCGGCTACTCGGGACGAACGGGCCGGCGCTACTCGGGCCGAACGGGGTTCTGGAATTCAAACTGATGCACTACCGCAGCGTGCACTCCCGTGACACGGTTTCACGCAACAATTCGACCAGCCGCAGGCTGCCGGGGCCGGCCACATCGCGATCGGCAAAGATCACGTAGAGCGTGACGATCCGCTCCTGCCCTTCGCGCAGCGGCAGCGGCTTGAGCGTGCCGGCGGCGAGCTCGTCGCGGATCTTGTCCTCCGGCAGCCAGGCGAATCCAAAACCCATGCGCGTGGCCTCGATCGACGTCGCCATATGGCTCACGGTCCAGCGCTGCTTGGAGTCGAGCGACAGCGGGGTGGCGTCCCGCCGGCTGCCCGAATCGCGCACGACCAGGTGCCGGTGCGCGCGCAGGTCGGCGCGGCTCAAGGGCCGCTGGAGTTGATGCAAGGCGTGTTCGGGATGCGCCACCGCAAGAAAGCGCGTCTGCATCAGCGGATCGCCGAGAAAGCCCGGCGGGATGCGCGGCGAGATCGCGATGTCCGCTTCGCCCCTGAGCAGGGCTTCGGACGTGCCATCCAGCACCGACTCGATCAGGTCGATGCGCGTATGCGGACTCTCCGCGCAGAAGCGGTCGAGCACGCGCAGCAACAGCCAGGTCGGAAAGATGATCTCGACCGCCAGGCGGATCTGCGCCTCCCAGCCGGCCGACAGCGAACCCGCCGCGCGTTCCAGCCCTTCGGCCTCCTCCATCAGCGCCTTCGCGCGGCGGTACAGCAGTTGACCGGTCGGTGTCAGCACCGCCTTGCGTCCCTGCACCTCGAAGGCCGCCACGCCGAGCAGCGACTCGATCTTCTGCACCGCGTAGGTGATCGCGGACTGGCTCTTGTGCAGCGACTCCGCGGCCTGCGCGTAACCGCCGGCCTCGACCACGGCCATCAGCGCCCGCCATTGTTCGAGAGTGATGCGCGGTCCGCTCATTGATCGAACGATTCGATGGGTTTGAGCCGAATATTGTGCTTTTTTATCCGCTCGTCGAGGACTTTAATAGATGCAGCTTCCACTCACCCACCCCTTCCGGAGTTTCCCGATGACCTCTCTCCAGACACTCGCCGCACCCGCCGGCCGCGTCCTGCTCGCCGCGCTGTTCCTGCTCTCCGGTCTCGGCAAGCTCGGTGCGTATGCCGGCACCGTCGCCTACATGGCCGCGATGGGCGTGCCGGGTGCGCTGCTGCCCCTGGTGATCGCGCTCGAAGTGCTCGGCGGGCTGGCCATCATCCTCGGCTGGCACACGCGGCTCGTCGCCTTCCTGCTCGCCGGCTTCAGCCTGGTTTCGGCCGCACTGTTTCATCATGATTTCGCAGACCAGGTCCAGATGATCATGTTCCTCAAGAACGTTTCGATCGCCGGCGGCTTCCTGTTGCTGATCGCACACGGCGCCGGGGCCTGGAGCCTCGATGCCCGTCGCTCCTGATCGAACACCCTTTCAAAAACTGGAGAACACCATGAACACGCTCAACCGCTCACTCGCCCAGGTCATCCCTTCGGTCGCTACCTCCGACGGCGCCGGGGTCAAGCTGCGCCGCAGTATCGGCAACCAGCGCGGCCTGTATCTCGATCCTTTCCTGATGCTCGACGAGTTCGGCACCGACCATCCGGGCGATTACATCGCCGGCTTCCCCTCGCACCCGCACCGTGGATTCGAGACCGTCACCTACATGCTCGATGGCCGCATGCAGCACCGCGACCATCTCGGCAACGTCGGCGATCTAGGCCCCGGCAGTGTGCAGTGGATGACGGCCGCACGCGGCGTGATCCACTCGGAGATGCCGATGCAGGAGAGCGGCCGCATGCGCGGCTTCCAGCTCTGGATCAACCTGCCGGCCGCCGAAAAGATGAAGCCCGCGGGCTATCGTGACCTCGCTGCGAGTGCGATTCCGGTGATCGCACTGCCAGGCGGTGGAAGCGTGAAAGTGATTGCTGGCACCGCCGAAGTCGCGGGCAATCTCGTCCGTGGCCCGATCAATGGACCGGACCAGCCTCTGAGCACGGACCCGCTGTATCTCGACGTGGAACTGGCCGCTGGCGCACGCTTCGAACACACCGTCACGGCAGGGCACAACGCGTTCGCCTACGCCTACGAAGGCAGCATCGTCATCGGCGAAGGTGAATCCGCCAAGCCGCTGCCGACTCAGGCCGCCGGCATCCTGGGACCCGGCGATGGCGTCGTGATCACCGCCGGACCGCAGGGCGCGCGCCTGATCCTGCTCGCCGGCAAGCCGCTGCGCGAACCGATCGTGCAGTACGGGCCGTTCGTGATGAATACGCGCGAGGAGATCGAGCAGGCGGTTCGGGATTATCAGAGTGGGGAGCTGACGAAGGTCGCTGCGTGAGAATGGCGTAGCGACGTAGACAAGGGTGGGCCAGCGCGCCGCCTCCCCGTAGGGCGCATTCATGCGCCCTACGGCGGGATCACCCGAATTCGACCGCGTCCACTGTCGCATCACAATGCGATCCTGACGAGGAGAACCATCATGCTGATGTCCGCACAGGAATACCGCGAATCGCTGCGCGCCTATCGCCCCGTGGTCTACGTCGATGGCCGCAGGATCGAATCGGTGGCGGACGAGGCTGCACTGCAACCCGGCGTTCGCGCTGTCGGCCTCACCTACGACTACGCGCATCGCGCGGACGTGGCGCCGCTGATGACCGCGGTACAGAACACCACCGGCAAGACCGTCAACCGCTTCACCCACATCGGAACCAGCAGCGGCGATCTGCTCAACAAGCTGGAAGCCACGCGCCTGGTCTGCCAGGAAACCGGCTGCGCGCAGCGGTATCTTACTTACGATGCGATGAACGCCATCGGCCAGGTCTGCGCGCGCATCGACGACGCCAAGGGCACACGCGAACACCGCCAGCGCTTCGACGCTTATCTGTCTGAAGTCCAGGACCGTGATCTCACCCTGGGCGTGGCGATGACCGACGCCAAGGGCGATCGCAGCAAGCGCCCGCACCAGCAGGGCAACGCCGATACCTACGTGCACGTGGTCAGCCGGAACGCGAAAGGCGTCGTGATCTCCGGTACCAAGGCCATCGTCACCGGCGCCCCGTACATGCACGAACTGCTGGTCATGCCCTGCCGCAACATGAGCGAGGAGGATGCGGCCTTCGCGATGTGCTGCGCGGTGCCGCTCGACGCCAAGGGCCTGACCATCGTCGCACGGCCCGCCGGCCGGCCGGGCGAAAAGGCCGCGCTGTTCTCCAACCGTTACGGTCAATCCACCGGCGTCTGCATCTTCGAAAACGTGTTCGTGCCCTGGGAGCGCGTGTTCTTCGCTGGCGAGTGGGAGCATTCCGGCTTTCTCACCTACCAGTACGCCACGCACCACCGGCATACCTGCATCGGCGCACGAGCGGGCTTCGGCGATCTGCTGATCGGCGCCGGCGCGCTGATGTGCGAGGCCAATGGGTTCGATCCGGAAAAGGAAACGCATCTGCGCGAGCAGATGGTCGATCTGATCAAGATCACCGAGGGCTTCTATGCCTGCGGCGTCGCCGCCTCCGTCTATGGCGCGGCCGACGCGTTGAACGGCACCTTCGTGCCCGACCCGGTGTTCGCCAATATCGGCAAACTGCTGCTCGCCACCCAGATTTACGACATGCAGCGCATCGCGCACTACGTCTCGGGCGGTCTGATCGTGACCCTGCCCGGCCCGGACGAGGACCACAATCCGGCGACGGCCGCGACGCTCGCCGAGGTGCTGCGCGCCAACCCCGACGTGCCTTACGACAAGCGCATCCAGACCGCGCGCTTTATCGAGGATCTCACCGCTTCGTACCAGGGCGGCTGGTATTCGGTGATCAGCCTGCACGGCGGGGGCTCGCCTGCCGCGATGAAGCAGGAGATTTACCGGCACTACCCCGTGGGCGACAAGGTTGCCCTGGTGGAGCGCCTGCTGGACCGCGGCGTGCTCGCCGACACAAGCCGCTCCATCACGCGCAACCGCCAGCCAGGGAAGTGCTGCGCCAAGGGCTGCGCGGAACCCGGAAAATCCATCATGGAGCCTTTGCCGAAACCGGTTACGGACGCGACCTCACCGGATATTCCGCGGAAGAAATTGAAAGCGCCCAGCAAAACCTCTCCCGCCCCAAAAACGAGGCGACCCCGGAGTTGAGCGCCAGCAGGACTGCCAGGATGGGTGCATCGGCGATTTCGCCCGGCGTTTTCGCAGGTGCGGCGATGACCGCAAACAGTGCCGCCAATCGCAAGTGCATTGGCTCATTGCAGCTTGCGCGCTGTGGGTGACGTGTCCCCGTAATCCCGCGATGTATGCCTGAGCTGTGCGAACTGGACCGCGCCGCGCCCACGCGGTGATGACCGGAAATACAAAGGGCCGCACGAAGCGGCCCTTTGGTGAAACCTGTGACAGGAGCGCTTACAGCTCGAAGGTCTTCTTCAGGCTGATGATGGCCTTGGGGCCGTCGTCATCGAACGACACGGTGCCGAACCCGTCGCCCTCTTCGAACGAGGTGGCGTAAATGCCCAACGCCATCGCAAAGCCGTTGTCGAGCGTCTTGGTGACCGAGATGCTGTAGTCCTCGTAGCCGTCCTCGCCGTCCGCGCTCCAGGCTACTTCGGCACCGTCGCCGCTGGTGAATCCGGCTTGCAGACCCAGGGTCAGGGTCTCGGACAGCGGGAAGTTCGCGAGCAGATTCACGTACAGCGCGTCGGTGTCCTTATCGAGCGCATCGGCGAAGAACTCGTTGAAGTCGCCAAGATAGTCTTCCGTGTAGTAAACCTGTACTGCGAAATAACTGATCGATGCCTTGGCATAGACCTCCCAGTAATCGGCATCGGTCGGGATGTTGTCGGCGCCCGGATCCAGGTCTTCCTCGTCTTCGGAAAAGACGTAGTAGATCGCGCCGAAGTCGAGTCCCAACCCTCCCACCTTGAATCCGTAACCGGCATAGAGGTCGATTTCCGTGGCGCCCGCAGCAGCCGCGCCGCCAGTGTTCGAGACCCAGGTGCCGCCATACAGACCCGAGTCGGCTGCGTAATCGAGACCACCCTGAACAGCCGCACCGCTGGAAGACTCGATTCCTCGGAAAACGTACTCGCTGAACACGCCCACGTTGCCAGTTGCGCCAGCAAAGGCTGCCGGACTGGCCAATGCACCCGCTCCGACCATGGAAACCATCAACACACGCTTGAAGTTCATAGCTCGATGCCTCTCCTGTTGAGGTACTGATTTAGGAATATCCACTCGGCGAACGGACTCCCCCGATGGTTCACCGACCCTTCCCGCCATTTGGAGCCGGACCTTGAGATGGCCGACCCTTCACTTGCAGCGCGATGCCGGGCAAGCTCCGCGCGCTCCGACTGGCCTTAGCAAACACCATGCCGTTGGCCGTCAATGTGTTAGCAACCCACGCGACAAAAGATCAAAAGACCTTGACCGGATATAGCTGGGGTCAGGCTTCGGACCAGGAGCCCGGCAGTCAGACTCCACTGCTCTTGAGCATGGCCTCAACCGCGGCCTTGATCTCGTCGTCCGACAGGTCCGGGTTGCCGCCGCGTGCCGGCATGGAATTCTTGCCCTTGATCGCAGACACGACCAGCCCATCCACTCCGCCGACCGCCGAAGCACGCGCAGACCATGCGGCACCGTCGCCGCTCTTCGGTGCGCCGAGCACGCCCGCCATGTGGCAGGCATTGCAGGCATTGGCGAGAACCTGTTCCGCTGTGTACGGCGCGCGGGCGGTCTTGGTGACCGCCACTTTCACCAGTGCGGCGGGGTCGGTGACGACGCGGGCCACCGGTTTGATGCGCTCTTCGAGCTTGACCAGGGCCTCGGGATCGGCGCCCTTGTCCGGAATGACGATCCGGGCGGCCACGATGCAGATGAAGAAGATCGCACCCAGCGCTGCGAGCACCAAGCCGAAATTGACGAAGAAAACCTGGTCGTGGTTCTTGTGTTCCAAGCGGAAGCCCCCTTTTACAACGACGTAAAACATCCCTTGCGACGCCCGCGAAGTATACCCGCTGGCATGCTTCGGTCTGCAACGCCCACCGAGACTGTGTAAGGCTCGCGGTGCGGCTACATTCTGATCGACACGCCCGCAACTCAACTGGGTAGAGTACTGCCCTCCGAAGGCAATCGTCAGACGATTTCCCTGCTGTAGAATCAGCGCCCACAAGCGCCTGTAGCTCAGCTGGATAGAGTACTGCCCTCCGAAGGCAGTGGTCGGACGTTCGAATCGTCTCAGGCGCACCAAATCAAGCACTTAGGCCACTTTCGCCGGTGCCCAAGCCTCGCGGTGTCCATGTAGGGCAAAGGTCTTTCGAGCCCTCCGCATTTCTCCGTGCCCAAACGAGGGCGCTGGTCGCGGTGCCCGTCCGGTGCCCAAATCGTGCCCACGCGGTGCCCAAATCGGGTTGGCCTTCGCGCCAAATGACGACTGCTCACCCGTGCCCAAAGCTGGGCGAAAAACATCCGTAGGGCGAACCGGCAATCGCTCGCCGAACGCCACGAGGCGCGGGTTGCGGCCCGTCACACGACCGGGAACGCGATGCCGCCGTAGTCGACCTCCGGGTGTTCGAGCATTAGCTCAAGGGTGATGGGCACCAGGTCGCCGAGCAGGGATGCTCCATCGCCGACCTGCTGCCGATTGACGCGCCCGTTCCAGGTCGCGCCCCCGTGGACCAGCTGATTGCGCAGGACGTATAGCCGGTCGAATACGATCCCCAGTACCACCAGCGTGTCCTGGCCCATGACCGAGCGCAGCGCAGCCTTCTGGCCGGCGGTGAACTGCTGCTTCCAGGCATCGCTGCTGTCGTGCTCGCGCAGCGCGCGCCAGAAAGGTTCGAAGACGAACCGATTGTCGATGAGCACGCGCACCGGCCCGGTGAACTTCTCGAAGATCAGCCGGTGCAGCCGCTGCTCCGAATCCACGGAGAGCAGCCGCGCCAAGAACTGCCTCAGCAGTTCGCGTTCCGTCTGCTCGAATCCAAACGCTTGCGCATAGGCGGCGTTGAAGGCGATCCACAGGAAGATGAACCTTGCGTCGAGGTCCTCCGCTTCGGCCTCGGCGCGACGCAGCCAGGAGACGGCGCGATGGATACGAATGCGCGTGTCCTGGTCGTAGCTCGCCTCGCGATCCTTGAGTTTCGCCTTCAGCGCATCGGCCTGTGCTTGCATTGCGGACATGGGGCGTGAGCGGTAGTGGCGGTTCCCTACTGTGATGGACGAATTTCGTAGATCGCAAGTCCTTGGTTTTGGGGTGCTCGCGACGACAGGGTCATGGCCTAAACGCTCGGGGAGTCAACGGCTTCCTCTGTTCGGGAGGCTCTAGCGGGCGCAAACTCGCACCGAGAGGGCCATGGCAGAAGTGCCGCGCCGTGATAACAGAACGCCAAGGGGATGTGGGTGAACTTAGCCGAGCAAAAGAAGAACTTTGTGACAGAACAACTGTTGGCGGCCTATAAGAAACCTGTGCCGGCGATCGCGGAAATAGCGGGTTTTGAACTGTCGGTCGACGAGGAAAGATTTCCGGCGGTCGTGCAGGAAACCTCCTATCGGGCGTTCGCCCCGGCGAACGTCGGTGTCCACCTTCCGCGGTTTCAGGCGCTGGCCGAACGTTTGGCGTCTGAGCGCCCAGCCGCCGTTCGGGCGCTGATCGAGGAGGAAATCGAATGGGCCGCCGGCATCGAATCTGGATTTGTCCCCGAACTCCGCCCCCGCTCGCTGCGGCGATATCGCGCCGCCTTATCGGTCCTAGTCGACCTGCTGGGCCAGAACTGGGTCTATCGATTCCGTGATCACCAACTGGAGATGGCGCCTCCCGACTTCACCGAGGCATCCAGTTCGCCAGAAGGTGTCGCGAAGCAGAAGCGGCAAATCAGGCTGGCAATGAAGACGGAGAGGCTGGCGCAACTGCAGCCCGAATCTGTTCGTCGATTCATTTTTGAAATGGAGGCCTCCAGATCCCACCACGGGAAGCCCGAATGCTCAATCCTGGACTTGGTCGCCGACGGCAGCGCCTTGATCGACGACCTGACCGCCGCCAAGGCCGCTCTGGATGCTGGCAACGCAGAGCCGTTTCTAAACGTCGTTCAGCCCTATCTTCAGCTCGCGCAAGAGGATGATCGCTGCCCCGAGACCGGCCTGCGTCTGATCGATATTTGGCGTTATTTCCGCTATTTCTGGTCGCTGCCGTACTTCAGCACGCCAGGCCGAAACCTGTTCTATCTGGTCCGAGATCGGGCCCGCCCATTTCACCCTATCATCGGCATCGCAGCTCTCGGCAACTTGATCGTACGTTTAGCAGATCGGGAGCGATTCCTGGGTTGGGACGTGGAGGGCATCCAGGCGTCTGTCGACGCCGCCCCTGATCCAGCCGAGCGGCAGACGCTTTTGGAACATCTGTATCGGCACTACTTGCGACAACTCGAAGTCGATATTGCCTCGCTGGACCCCAAGGGGATTGTGACGGCGGCCGAACTTGCGGCACCGACCATGGATCTTGTCCAGCGGCTCCTGTCAGATGCCCGCGAGAGTGCTTACCGAAGCGTCCGACGTACGTCGTCGGTCGTCGGTCGTCATAGCCTCTGGGGCTGTGTCGCGACCGATGACGCAAAGGCAGACGTCCTCGTCATCGGCGGCCGCACGTGCTTGGGCAAGCGAGAGGCGAATTGGCGTACCTTCGGTTCCGGCTTGGTATGACTTCACCTCGATGCGCATCGACCACGCGCTGAAACGATCGCGCAGTTCAAAATCGTAGGTGCCCGTCCCTTGGTACCGGAGATCCGCGCCCCCGGGTTCGCCGGACTGCACGACGATCCCGGTCTCGAAGAGGGCGTCCGCGAACGCCTTTTCCGCCAGTTGTCCGATTTTTAGCAGCCGTCTGAAGTCGGCTTGCTCCTGGGCGATTGCCTCCGCATGGCTCAGTCCGGCAGCCAATGAAGTCGGGTCCGCTGCGAGTTTTCGCACCCGCGCCATGTCGACGCCTGATCGACGGATTTCCAGGTACTCGCGGCACCCCTCGCGATCGCCAGAAAGCTCCAAAAGGTCTTCGGTGCACGAGCCGGTCAGCAGCAGCAGGTGAGTGCGGCACTCGGTGGACATCAACGCCTGCGAGAGTTTGGCGTTGTCGGCCTTCCATTTCTGAAGACGAATCAGCGCGTCGCGATGGAGCTCTGCGTGGAGGTGCTTGATCTGCAGGACCGCGTCGCTCAGCTGACGCCCCAGGTCGACTAGGGTGAGCCGTCCCGGGAGGGGTAGGTCGACGCCAAGCGGCATCAGGCTTGCCATCCAATCCATGGCGGGATCGAGTTCGTGGAGGTTCTCGAATATCTCCGTGCCGACGTCGTGCTCTTGCCCTCCGTCAAACGCACGCATTTCGTAGGCCGCTTTGAAGTCTCCTCGGCGATTAGGAATCACCTTTCGCTCGCCGATCGCGACTAGTCCGAGATGCCGAAGGCAGCGCCCGAGCCACTGCTCGGCCTGCTCTGCGGAAAGTCTGAGATGGGCTGCAAGAGCCGCGACCATGCCGGTCCGTTCGATGGTTTTGAGAATTGCTTCAAGAGCCCAACTCATGGCGGGATCGAAGTCGAACCCCTTTAGACTCGCGATGACGAAAGTCTCCCCCGGGCCGCGGGAGAGATCGTTGAGGAACGATGCGTGTCCCTGGCGACGTTCGTCGGCCGGAACGCTTGGCTCGACGAGGCCGAGGATCTTCGAGATCACGCGTGCCATCGCGTTGGCGTCCTTCCCGAACTTACCTTGCCGGATGCGCCTGTTCACGTCATCTGACGCGTCGTACAGCTTGAGCTCGTTCAGTGGTTCGGAAAGCTGCATGCCTTGATGGATCAGCAACGTCCGCCAGTCGGCGCCGACGGCGTGCAGAATGTCGAGCACAGGCTCCCCGATTGGACTCGTAGCCGATTCCTGGGCCAACTCGTGCCGGGCCTTGAGGACGCCGAAGCGATTCGGGATCACCGCAAAACCTCGCGAACGGTCGAGCAGACCACCGAGGCTGTATCGAGACAGTAGGCCACAGAGCGCGCTGCACCATGCCAGCTTCTCTGTGTCGCCACCTGCAACTGGCATTGCGGCGAGGGTTCCGCATTTGGTCACATCGGCAAGCATATCCTCCGGTTCGAACCGCATCCCGGGCAGGCCCCAGCCGGCTTCGATGAGCATCCCCCATTTCGCGTTGAGCTCCGGAAGGGGAACGACGTCGAGCCCCAGGTAATCGGCGGCGAGGGCGTGAAACTCCTTCGAGGCCGGTTCTGTGCGGTTGTCCGCGTGTTTTATGCAGGGCACGGGACAGTGCTGGCATGGGTTACTCCGAATCTGGCTTAAGGGGCATTCCGAATTTGTGTGCTGGCATGAAGAGATCGAATCCGGACCCCGCAGGCCGCGGGGTCCGGACTCGTTGTCGGGCTTACCGACAGCGGTCATACCGCCTCGTGGTGTACGCCACGCCATGGACTCGAAGGTGTCCGCCGCCAAGTGCGGGTCCGGATTCAGCCGGTGCCGGGAGTACCGGCGGCGGTCTTACCGCCTCGTGGTATTCGCCACGCGTAGACTCGAACGAGTCCTAAACCGCCAAGTGCGGGGTCCGGATTCAACCGGTGCCGGGGATACCGGCGGCGGTCATACCGCCTCGTGGTGTATGCCACGCCAGAGACTCGAATCGAGTCCGCTTCCGCTCGTCGCGGGCCCGGGGCTGGCCCGGGGCTGGCCCAGGGCCGGGATTGCCAGCAGCGGTTTTTCTCCGCCTCGTGGTGGTGCCACGCCTGCCCAGTGCGTAGGGCATCGCCAGATCGAATTGCAAATCGGTGATGTTCGTTTGTACTCGCCGGCACGGACTCCAAGATGCGGTCAAACGTTGTAAGCGTTTTCCTCAGAGGTACTTGCGACGATGCTGCCATCAGCTGTCGTTAGATCGCGAAGAGGCGCGGAGATATCGCGCACCGTTCCTGGCGTCCCGTTGCCGGTGCTGCCGGTGCTGCTGATGCGCACGCGGTTACGCGCGAAGATCTCCGCAAGCACATCCGGTTCATCAGGGATCTGGTCGCGGCGACCGACCTTTACTTGGCCGCAACGATGTAGCGGCGCGTGGCCGGCAAGCGCGTAACCGCCTCCCGGGTGCCGAGGCGGCCAATATGCAGAGGAGACACCGCGGGCCTGAGCCCGCGGTGTCTCATCCCTTCACGCACATCACCTGCTTGAGCGTATGCACGACCTCCACGAGGTCGGACTGGTTGGCCATCACGGCGTCGATGTCCTTGTAGGCCCCGGGGATCTCGTCCAGCACCCCGCCGTCCTTGCGGCACTCCACGCCCTCCGTCTGGCGCTTCAGGTCCTCCACCGTGAAGTGGCGGTTGGCCTCGTTGCGCGACATCTTGCGACCCGCGCCGTGGGCACACGAGCACAGCGATTCCGGATCGCCCTTGCCGCGCACGATGTAGCTGCGCGCACCCATGCTGCCCGGAATGATGCCGAGGTCGCCCGCGCCGGCACGGATTGCACCCTTGCGGGTCACCCACACGTCCGCGCCGTAGTGATGCTCGCGCGCCACATAATTGTGGTGGCAGTTGATCGCCTCCTGCGTCGGCGTGAACGGCGGCAGGTGACGCGCCAGTGCCGTGAGCACCAGCGTCATCATCGCGCGACGGTTCTCCATGGCGTAGTCCTGCGCCCAGCCCACGGCTTCCAGGTAGTCGTCGAACAGCTCGCTGCCCTCCACGAGGTAGGCGAGGTCCCGATCCGGGAGCTGGATTAAGTGCCGCTCCATCTCCTTGCGCGCCGACTCGATGAAGAACTGCCCGATGCGGTTGCCGATGCCGCGCGAACCCGAGTGCAGCATCACCCACACGTCGTCGTTCTCATCGAGACACAGCTCGATGAAGTGATTCCCGCCGCCAAGCGATCCCATCTGCCCCTGCCAGTCGGCCTTGAGCTTGGGGTACTTTGCCTGGATGGTCTCGAGGCCCGGCGCGATGCGCTCCAGCGCATCAACCTGCCAGCGGGCATCCTTGTGCGCGCCCATGCCCACCGGCACATCGCGCTCGATCTGGGAACGAATCGTCTTGAGGCTGTCCGGCAGCGCCGAGGCCTTCAGCGACAGGCGTACCGCATTCATGCCGCAGCCGATGTCCACTCCGACCGCGGCCGGGATGATCGCGCCCTTCGTGGGGATCACGGAGCCCACGGTTGCGCCGATACCCAGATGCACATCGGGCATGGCCGCCACATGGTGGTGAATGAACGGCAGGCTCGCGATGTTCGCAAGCTGCGCCTGCGCGTTGTCGGCGATATCGTCGGTGTAGATCTTCACGGGCACCTTGCCCTGTGACAGAACCTTTCGGATTGGCATGACACGTCTCTCTTGAAAAGAGCCGCCCGGTCCCCGGGCGGCTAATGGTTTACTACGTTTCGGTGATCCATCTCACTTCGCCTTCAGGCTCACGAGCTGGCCCAGCAGGCCTTCCAGACCACCAAAGACCGTCAGCTTCTCGATCTTCTCGGTCACCTTCTCCAGCGCTTCCAGCTCCTTGAGTCGCATCAGGGTCGGGCTCTCCTCGATCAGCTTGGCGCTGTTGAGCAGGGAACGGGTTGCGTTCGCCTCCTCGCGGCGGCGAATCACGTTGGCCTGCGCCGCCTTCTCCGCCTGTACCACGCTGTTGAGAATCTCCTTCATCTCGCCCGGCAGGATCACGTCCTTCACGCCGACACCGAGAACCTCGATACCCATCTCGGAAACGCGACCCTTCGCGTACGAAAAGATGTCCGCGTCCAGGCTCGCCTTGTCGCCGAGCAGCTCGTCCAGCGTCTTTGCAGAAACCGCCTTGCGCAGACCGAACTGCAGCTCGCGGTACAGGTAGTCCAGGTACTTGGCGACCTTGGTCTTCACCGTTACCGCATCCGTCACGCGGATGCTGGCCGACAGGTTCACACGCAGGCTCACCTTGTCCTTGGTCAACAGCTCCTGACCCGCCACCTCGACACTCTGCACGCGCAGCTCGATCACCTCCGCGCTCACGTTCTTCTGGAAGTTCCAGAAGGCATAGGCGCCCGGCGCCAGGGTCCGCGACAGCTTGCCGTCGACAAACACCAGGCCCGCGGACTCCGCCGGCACGTTCACCGCCACGGCGAAACGCTCCAGCACGCCGATCTGGCGCAGGCGCTTGGCCGCCGCGTCCGGAACTTCGAGACCCTCCGTCAGCGGCAGCTTCTCCACCGACACCGACACCGGGCCCTTCCAGTACAGCTTGCGGCTACCCGGTGCGAGCACGTCTTCCAGCTTGCCGTTCTTCGACACCAGGCCGACCTCGGTCACCGCGATATCGGCGAGCACAAACGTGTCGGCCAGCGCGGCGCCGAGACGCTGCACCAGAACCTCCACATCCTTGCCCGCGTATTCCACGGCCGCGAGATCGAACATGCGCACCTCGCTGCGCGCGAGCAGATCCCAGATCCAGGTCACGCCCGGACCGAGCACCCGCTCGAAACGACGGTTCTTGTAGAGCAGGGCGCGCTCACCGTCGCCAACCACGACCCGCTTGATTCCCAACATGGCATTTCTCCTTTGGGGGTGGTGGCAGCAACAACATCCAGTCCGCGCTCGCTGCCATGACGCGGACTGTTCAACGAAATAGGAAGGGCGGCCCCTGACGACACCGCGGGGAGAAAGGGCGATCACCGTCGGGAGATGGCGGGGTCCGGTACGCGGCCCGTGCCGACAGCACACGGTGATGCGTACCCTTGTCCGTCATCCGCCGAAAGCAACGGCGATCTCTCGGCCGTCGGTGTCGCTGTGGCTTCCGGACTCATCTGGCCGAGGCCCGAATCCGCCGGACGCCACACGGGGCTTCCCCGGTTTGCAGCAACACTGGTTTTCAAGACCAGATCGAAGTGGAGCGGGAGTCGAACCCGCGACAGGCGCATTACGAATACGCTGCTCTACCCTCTGAGCTATCCAGTGGTGAAAGGGCATCAGCCCTTCCGAGGCATCGGCCGTCGTGCGTCCACGGCATACGCACCGGCAATGCCGGGCGCACCGGACGGGTGGGACATCTCCCGAACCCGCGCCGCTGTGAACCGCCGTACAGATCGATGCCGATTGGCGTCTCGTGGGAAACGCCAATTCATGGGGCGGGCTGCGACATCAACTCCGCCGAATCTCGAACTCCTTCGCGAACGGAAAACAAAACGCCCCGGGAGGCAGGCCTTCCGGGGCGTTCGCGAATCTATCGGAAGGTCGGAGTACCGACCTTCCTGTTTGTCGTCAGGTCAGGTCAGTCGATGGCAAGCATCGGCTACATTCGTCGGCAGGCTGGGCGCCCGCAAGCCGAACGACGCCGTGTCCAGGCATTCATGCCCGGATGTGCGTGATGGTTGATGGGTGGACCTGAGAATCATCGAAGGTTGATTGGAAAAACTGCACCGACCGGTGCGAAGGGCGCGCACTCTACGCTCGGTGATTGTGAGATTCAACAAAGATTCCAAATAAATTGTGCAAGCGATCACGAACGTCCGGATTGCGCTTTGTGTTTTCGTTGCATCATTTCAGCGCTTGATTTCGTTACTGTAGCACGCTACAGTAACGACGCTGAACATCAAGGTCGAAAGACCGCTTTCACAGGATCACGAATTTCAATGTCACGCCATTCCACCCCATCGCTTCAAGCGACGACCCGAGAAATCGGGACGGGTGGACTGTGCCCGTGGCATTCCTATTTGTTTGCGGACTTTGGTCTGCCCACGAATAAGGATTGTCTGCACATGCGGTAACCGCGACTCCACACCTTCGGGTGGCAGGTCGCAAACCTGCCAACCAGAACTGGTGAAGAGGGATTCCAGAATCACGGAACCCCCGGCAGGCCGAAAGGTTTGCCGGGGGTTTTTCGTTGTCCCCGCGCAGAGATTGTCGGAGAGATCGAACGTGGGCCGGAGAAGTTCGGCGCCGCGCTGCTCTCTCCGGATCGATGCGAATCCCAATGAACCGGTGGACCAGCCGCCACCGGAATGCTCTCTAACAATCTGGACTGTCGTAAGCGGTGGGTCCCAGCGCGGGACTGACTCAATGTCAGTCCCGCGTAAACCCACCGCGGCGCATGCCGGGCCTCAATGGACGAAGAACGCTCGACGGCATGGGAAGCCGTGTGCTCGGGCGGATGAATGCCCGCGCCCGGATGCCTCCGGCGCGCGGCTGATGATCGTGCGGGCGCCCGGTGCCCGACTTCTACATGAAGCCATCGAAACTCAATCACCCGGGCGTGAGGTCGCGACCACCAGACGACCGGGACGCCACGGGGGTAGGACCGTGGACGGGGTGGGCGCGCGTGCCTCGTTGTTCGAGCTGCAGCGCTTGATGCACTTCAGCAACGCAAGGCTGGCCTAGCGGTCGGGCTCCTGCCTTCCAAGCAGACGAGACGGGTTCGACTCCCGTGCCTTGCTCCAATTCGGATGGTTCGCATAGCGGCCATTGCACCTGGCTGTAAACCAGGCGACCCCTCGGGTCTTCCAAGGTTCGAGTCCTTGACCATCCACCAGTACGCGTTCTTCAGTATTCAATTTTTATGGTGGCCGTAGCTCAACGGCAGAGCCCCTGGTTGTGAGCCAGGAGGTCGCGGGGTCAGCACCCGTCGGTCACCCCAACATCGGGTCGTTCGTCCAAGGGCAGGACCCCGGACTCTTTGATTCGGCGAAGCCGGATCAAAGCAAAACCGTGCTCTGTGTTGTTGAAGCGGCTGCACCGCTTCAACAATGCGGCCGATCTCGGTTCAAGTCCGAGGCGACCCACCAAATGCCGACGTGGTGAAACGGAATACACGCGACGCTCAGAACGTCGTGCCCTCAGGGCTTGCGAGTTCAAGTCTCGCCGTCGGTACCAACTCCACCCCCGTAGCTCAGCGGAACCAGAGCGTCCGCTTACGAAGCGGAAAGTCGGAGGTTCAAATCCTCCCGGGGGTACCA
>JBQTIX010000045.1:0-5830 GCA_052387695.1 Panacagrimonas sp.
GCATCAAGAAACAGCGGAAAACCATAAGGCCATGTATTTGCTGATAAAAACAACCTATACCGGCGTAACTCTTTGATTTACAAGGCCCGGCTACCGTGGTGAATCGCTGGAAGGGTCAGATCACCCCCCGCTGCGCGGCTACTCGGGACGAACGGGCCGGCGCTACTCGGGATGAACGGCGGGAACGACTTTCAAGCTGACCCACTACCGTTTCTTGCAGCCGGCGCCGACCTGCCGCGTGTCGCGTGCCTTCAGCGTCACCGTGACATTGCCGCTTTGCGTTTCGGCGGTCTTGCAGATCAAGCATTTCATGGTCGCTCGTTCCTGAAGTCTGCCGACCACAACGGGGAGTTGGGAATGTAGGCCGTGACGACGAAGCAAGTTTCGGACGCGCCGTCGCTGAATGGGTAGACAGGGTTGAAGCTCAAACCCTACGGAGAATTTGAGATTCGCCTGTGGGGCGTTTGTCTGGGATTTGCTTGGTTCCAGCCCAATGCCTACGCGGGCTCACAAACCAGTTTGACGGTGCGCCAGTCCCTGCGGTTGTAGTACTCGGTGCACGCGTGCCCGTCGCGCGTCGTCGAGCGCGAATCGACATTGCAGGCATAGCCGGCCTCGCTGACCGAAACGTAGCCATCGTGATCGAGATCGGCGTCGGTCTCCTCTACGTGCGTACCGGCGCACAAGGCCACGAAAAGCAGGGAGCTATGAGGCAGCCAGATCAGGCCACCCAGCACGACGAGGGCCGCGACCCATTCGAGCGGGCTCCGCTTGGTCTCAGCCCTGGTCTGCGATTTCGGCGACATGAAATATTCTCCCCCCGCGTCGACGGTGCCGCGCGTCCTATTGTGATACGTGGCGGGCGGCGGGCGCGATGCAGCCGTTTAACCGCCTTACCCACGGTATCTCGACGGTGTAGATGGCACACCGCGCGACGCCTACAGGATCGCCCCGCCTTGCGTGATGCCTCAGGTCTGCGCACTGTTCGCGGCTCGCCCCTCTTTCGAAGAACCGCTAACCCATGTCCAACGCCATCCGTGTCCGCAACCCCGCCACGCTCGACAGCCTCACTCCAGCCAGCGTCGAACCCCGCCAGCCCGGACCGGGCGAGGTGCTGGTGCGCATGCGCGCCAGTTCGCTCAACTTCCACGATTACGTGGTCGTCACCGGCAAGCTGCCGACGGCTGACGGCCGCATCCCGATGTCGGACGGCGCGGGCGATGTGCTGGCCGTCGGTGCGGGTGTCAGTGCGTTCAAAGCCGGCGACCGCGTGCTCTCCACCTTCTTCACCGATTGGGCCGACGGCGAGCCCGAACTGAAGGGCTTCAGCAGCGTGCCCGGCGACGGCTGCGACGGCTATGCCTGCGAATTCGCGACGGTACCGGCTGCGGCGCTCACGCACTTCCCGAAGAACTACAGCTACGAGGAGGCCGCGACCCTGACCTGCGCGGGTGTCACTGCCTGGCGCGCGCTGGTGGTCAATGGCCGCGTCAAGTCGGGCGAGGTCGTGCTGGTGCAGGGCACGGGCGGCGTGTCGATCTTCGCGCTGCAGATCGCGAAGATGGCCGGTGCCACGGTGATCGCCACGTCCTCGTCGGATGAAAAGCTGGAGCGCCTGCGCGCGCTCGGCGCCGATCACCTGATCAATTACAAGAAGACGCCGGAGTGGGGCGCCGAGGCGGCGCGGCTGAGCGGGCAGGGCGGCGTGCACCACGTGGTCGAGATCGGCGGCGCGGGCACGATGCCGCAGTCGATCAACGCCGTGCGCATGGGCGGGCACATCTCGCTGATCGGCATCCTCGCCGGCCGCGAGGGCGTGATTCCCACCGCACGGCTGATGATCAAGCAGGCGCGAATCGACGGCATCACCGTGGGCAGTCGCCGTCACCAGCTCGATCTGGTGCGCGCTTGCGAGGCCAATGGCCTCAAGCCGGTGATCGACAAGAGCTTCCCGCTCATGCAGCTCGCCGACGCGTTCCGTTACCAGGAATCCGGCGCGCACTTCGGCAAGATCTGCGTGACCATTCCCTGACCGAAGTACGGCGGTCCGCATCGGAGACTTCTTCTGCCATGTTCCAGATCACCCGGCATTCCAGCGTGACCGTCGTCGCGATGAACCACCTCAAGGCCAATGCCATGGACGTGGAACTCTGCGATGGCCTGAGCGCGCAGTTCGAAGAGTTGTCGCGCAGCACGACCGGCGCCATCGTCCTGACGGGGCAGGGACGCATCTTCTCGGCCGGGGTCGACCTGCTGCGCCTGCTCGACGGCGGCGCCGAATACGTGCAGCGATTCTTGCCCGCGCTGAGCCGGATGTTCAACACCGTGTTCGAGTGTCCGAAGCCCGTCATCTCCGCCATCAATGGCGCCGCGGTTGCGGGCGGATGCGTGCTGGCCTGCGCCGCCGACCATCGCGTGATCGCGGACAAGGCGCGGATGGGCGTGCCGGAACTGCTCGTCGGCGTCCCGTTTCCCACGAGTGCGGCCGAGATCATGCGATACGTCACGGCGCCGCAGTTTCTTGCGGAAGTGCTCGATGGTGGTGCGGTGTTCGAGGCCTGCGATGCGCGGGATCGCGGACTCGTCGATCGCATCGCGAGCGCGGAAAGCCTGCTCGATCAATCCATCGAATGGGCCGCCACGCTGGCCCGCCTGCCGCCCGCGGCGTTCGCGCTGACCAAGCGGCAACTGCGGGCACCCACGACCCGGCGGATTCGCGAAGACGGTCCGGAGTTCGATGCGGCGGCTCGCGATCTCTGGGCCCGGCCCGAAACCCACGCCGCCGTCCGCGACTACGTGCAGCGAACGTTCAAGCCGGCGGGCCGCTAGGGCAGTTCTGCGTAGGTCTGACTTCAGTCCGACTTGCGCCGCTGCGATATCGGGCTGAAGCCCGACCTACGTCTTCAGCCCGCCTGCCGCTTGCGGCACGCGAGGATGTCGTCACGCGTGAACTTTGCGCGCTTGCCCTTTGCATCCGGCTGTTTCGTCTTGTTGATCGACGCAGGCAGACAGGCAATCGGGAACGAGACGCCGTAGTCGATGACGGTAAACGAGACCTTGCCGAAGTCCGTCGTGATCACGGGACGGACCATGTAGGTGTGTCCCGCCAGGACGCGAAACGGTACGTCCCCCTGCGTGAAGCTGATGCCGGCTTCGATGTTGCGAACGTACTGGACGTGGATCAGGTGAAAACCGGGGATGAGCCAGACGCCCAGGCTGCTGTTCATGCCGGCCGGCTCGTCGCTCGGCTGCCGACCCACCGGGCTCCCCTGATCGAACGGGACGTCATCGACCACGGTGATCTTCAGCCCGGGTTCGTCGCCCAGGCTCGACAGAAGGGCGAGGTCGCGGGTCGTCTCCACGCGGGGCTGTTTCGGTTTCTGCTTCTGCGGTGGCGTCGTGACGCAGCTTGCAAGCAGGAGGGCTATGCCGGCTAACGTACCGGCTGATTCAAAGCGCATTTCTCGCGTCCGTTGGGCAAGCCCGGGTTCTTGAGTGTGGTCAGCACAGTTTCATGCCTTGCCCCGGCGGAGCGAGCGGCACACTGACCGGCGGCGGAACTGCGGTTCCTGAAGGCCCGCTACACCGCCTTGCAGGCGGGAAAGTCCTGCTCGTCGAACACGATTGGAAAGCGAGGACGCGTGGGCAGATGAAGCCTGCCTATCTCACGGTTACTTGTCCCTGTTGTTTTTCGGCGCGAACGATGTTCTGGTAACACGCCGCAGTTCGCGCCGCGCTCGGTACAACAACTCCCATGCCACGCCTGTATCAGTGAACTCGGTCCTGCGGGACTCGCGGTCGAATGCCGTGATGGTGTCGGCCAGTTGCGACGCACGCTTTTGTAGGGAGTTCATAGGGTTTAACAATCTCTCCGTAGGCTGCACACCTGCGCAGTCACGTTCTTGATGACGACAGTGCTTTGCTTTCGCCGCGATTCAGCGTCATCGTAGCGGTGCCGCTGCGGGTTTCGCCGGTCTTGCAGATCACGCATTTCATGCGTCGCTTGTTCCTGAAATCGATTGACCAAAGGGCGACACGAAGTAGGGCGGGTTAGCCGCGCGGTTGCGGCGTAACCCGCCTTCCGCGTTATTCACGATCCATCCCGACCACCTCGATTCCCGCACCCCAGTCTGCCTGATAAATCCCGCGTTCCACGAACCGATGGAAGCTCGAATACTGCCAGTCGAAAGCCTGTTGTACGAGGCCATGCTTTACCGGGTTGAAGTGGATGTAATCGACGTGATGACGAAAATCCCGCTCGTCGCGGATGACGTGCTCCCAGAAGCGGCGTTGCCAGATGCCACGCTCCTTTTTCGCTAGCCGTCGATCCGAAAGCCGTTCTCCAGCCGGCAAGCTACGCGCGAAACGGGATTTGATCAGCCGCCATCGCGTCGAGAAATCTGCATCGTCCGGCGGCAGCGTCCAGATGCAATGCAGGTGATCCGGCAGCACCACGATGGCTTCGATGGTGAACGGCCGTGCGGCACGAACATGGGTAAAGGCTGCGCGCAACGCATCGACGTGATCGGTCAGCAGAGCCCGGCGTCGTTCGAGCAAGGCCACCGTGAAGAAGAACGAACCACCCGGAACGAAGGCACGGGAATATTGCGGCATGTCCCGAGTCTGTCAGAAGTAGGGCGGGTTAGCCGCGCCGTTTGCGGCGTAACCCGCCGGCACCGCGAGTCTGGCCGTGATGCGCGGAAGGCGGGTTACGCGATGAAGCCGCTAACCCGCCCTACGCTGGCTAGGGCTTTTTGGCGCGAAGAATTTCGGCGATTGACGCTGTCGCCTGATCTAGAAGGGGCAAATTCAGTAGGGAGCTTGATGGGAGACTGAGGGAAACATGAGTTACGGTTTCGCGACAAACTCCCGCGCGCTGCTCGAATTCGGAGGCTGCTTGTACCTGTTGCGCTCTTGCCTTCCGCGAGCCATCGAGTGCTTCCGTTGCCACGTTGATGGCGTCGAAGGAGTTTCTTCCATCTGCGGAAGCAGGCCGATCAACATATTCCCTGGCAAGGTCTAGCTGCGCGTCGCGCTCCAATTCAGCCTTGAAATACGTGCGCTCCGCTCTCAGAAGGGATATGCATTCGGTGATGTAAGTCTCGGCCTGCTTGATAGCTTCTTCCGTATCCGGGGTGCCATCGATCTTTATCGCGAGCAGCGTCTCGGAAATTTCTGAGATGTGAGAGTCGATCTTCGAAAAGAGTTCGTCGTAAGTCGTACTGTCATGAGCAACCAAGTGTTTCAACCCGTCTTCCAATCTTACGGTTGCAGCCCTCACGCTTTGAGTTATTCGATCAAGCCGCGCTTGATGCTCGCTCGCTTCTACTCGGTGTTGCCGATAGACGATTCCCATTGCGACAAGGGCGGCGAGAAGCACGACGAACAGGACGATGCGCCTCATCATAGATATCCAAGTCCGAACGAATGGCCACTCAATCCCAGCTCAACGCCCCACCCGTCTGATACTCCGTCACGCGCGTCTCAAAAAAATTCTTTTCCTTCTTGAGATCCATGACTTCGCTCATCCACGGGAACGGGTTGGTGTCGGCTCCGGGGTAGATCGCCTTGATGCCGATCTGCTGGCAGCGACGATTGGCGATGAACTGCATGTACTCGTTGAACATCGTCGCATTCAGACCCAGCACACCGCGCGGCATGGTGTCGTGGGCGTAGCGGATTTCGAGCTGCGTGGCCTCGTGGATCATCTGGCGGGCCTGCTCCTGGAACTCCTGCGTCCACAGGTGCGGGTTCTCGATCTTGATCTGGTTGATCACGTCGATGCCGAAGTTCATGTGCATGGCTTCGTCACGCATGATGTACTGGATCT
>JBQTIX010000046.1:0-13109 GCA_052387695.1 Panacagrimonas sp.
CGCGGGCATGGCCCGCTCCTACGTGCGTCGGGATGCGTAGGAGCGGGCCATGCCCGCGACCGTGTTCTCGAACCTGTGCAGACCATCCGTAAAGGGCCGGTTGGGACAGAGCCCCGGCCCCTCGAGACCTACGCCGGCAGGCGCACGCTCACGCGACCGCCGTTCCAGTCCGAGCGCCCAAGTTCGATCGAGCCCTCATAGGCCTTGACCAGTTCGTAGACCGCCGCCAGGCCGATGCCCTGGCCGGGCTTTTGGGTGTCGGCGCGCACGCCGCGTTCCAGCAATTCCTCGGCGTCTTCCGGAAAGCCGGGGCCGTCGTCGTCAATGCGGATGACATTGACCCGGCCTTCCGACAGGAAGCCGATGCGAACCCTGCCGCCGCCGTACTTGCAGGCGTTATCCAGCAGGTTGCCGAGCAGTTCGTAAAGATCGCCGCCGTCGGCGCGCATCTTGAAGGTGGGCGGCACTGCGAACTCGAAGCGCATGGTGCGCCCGGCGTAGACCTTGGTCAGCGCCGCGACGATTTTCTCCGCGATCGGGCCCGGCGCCAGCGGTTCGGCCAGTGCGCGGCGGCCGGCCATCGCCGCCTTGCGCAACTGGTAATCGGTGATCTGTTGCATGACCCGCACCTGGTCGCGCAGGCCGGGTCCGAGATCGGCAGGCAGACGACCCTCCTCGGACATCCCATGCAGCACCGCCAATGGCGTCTTCAGGCTGTGCGCCAGATCGCCCAGGGCATTGCGATAACGGGTCTGCTGGCTGCGTTCGTTGCGGATCATCGCGTTGAGGCCCTGCGCCAGCGGCTGCAACTCGTCCGGGTAGGTGGTCTGGATCTCCGCCTGGTTGCCGCGCTCGATGCCCTGCAATTCCGCCACCAGTCGCCGCAGGGGCAGCAGGCCCCAGCGCAGCACCAGAAACTGCACCAGCAGCAGGCCAGACGCCGCGGCCGCGAGCCACAACCACAGTTCGCGCCGGTAGGTGCCCAACTGGCGCGAATAGCTCGATGAGTCTTCCACCACCGCAATGGTGTAACGGCGCGGATCGTCGGCGTAATCGATCCAGCGGATGCCGTAGCTGAGCAGGAACACCCGGGAGTCACGCAATTGCCGGAAGTCCCATTCGCCCACCGCCGGGGAACCCGGCGGGGGTATTTCCAGGAACGGCGCGGACGTCCACACCAGTTGGCCCTGCTCATCGAACAGCCCCGCCTGCAAGCCACTGGCCGGGTGCAGGAGCAGATGGTCGACCAGCTTTTCCGGTGCGATCGTCAGGCTGCCATCGGCCAGGTTATGCGAGGCGGTCATCAGCACGTAGACCACGCCTTCGAGCTTGTCGCGCTCGGCCTGCAAGGCAGTGTCGCGGAACGCGCTGTCCAGGGCGGCGGCAGTCAGCACGAAGAACGATGCCAGCACCACCGAAGCGGCGGCCAGCAAGCGGGCGCGAAGGGATGTCATGCGGGCAGTTTGGCGTCCCGCGGGCTTCCGGGCCACTCCGCATCACGTCTCCGCGCCCACAGGTGCGGATCGCCGGCGCCCGCCCGGACCTGTCCTTCGACTATCTGAGCGCGTAGACGTCGTAGGTGACTTCACCGTTCTTGAGCCTGCCTTCGCCGACGTTGATGCACTGCAAGCGATTGAGCCAGGCGTAGGCGGGATGCGCAGTACGCATGCGCGGCGCCGCTCGAATATTGATCACGTCCGGAAGCTCGCCGCGAAGGAACTTGGCGTGGCCGTCCGCACCCAGGTCGATCAGACCGTTGTAAGCGACGTCGATATGCGCGCCGTCGTGCGACTCCAGCACCGCCCGCACGTCGAGCACACACATGCCGTCGGTGCGCAGGGTCAGCCAGTCACCGCCGATGGGCAGGACCTTGCCCTGGAGCTTTGGTCCCCAGACCTCGCCGCCGGTGACATAGAAATTGATGCGGATGTCGCCCTCGGTCGGGCTCACCACGACCGGCGGTTGCAGGGTCGCCCGGTAGGTGCAGAGGTGTTCCATCTCGTACTTGATCATGCTCTCCTCCTGTCTGGGACGGGGGCCCGTCCGTATCGAATCAAGGCTGCGCATCTATGCGCGCAACGTCGCCAACCGCTCCAGCACTTTTTCGGGGATCGCGTCGGCGGGGACGCTGGCGAATCGGAAGCCGCCTGCCGGCGCCACCATAGCCGCCTCACCGGACCAGAACGATTCGCCCAGCACCCGGCCGTTGGCCGCACCCGCGACCGACTTCGGCGCAATCACGAACTGCACGCCACCCGCCGATCCGGAGAATGCCGCCGCCGTCGGCAGGCGCACCCCCAGATCCCAGCGATAGTGCCCGGCGATGTTCATGACCGGTTGATACCAGCCGAGTTCTTCGGCGGACGCGGGCTCGGCGCCTTCGATCTCCTCCAGCAACAACCCATCCACGCCGGACTCGCCGAAGCTGCGCAGGAATTCGGCCACGTAGACCGCGCAGGCGTCGGCTTCGTCGCCACCGACCTCGACGTCGGCATCCGCGCCGAAAGCCAGGCGATACGCCTCGCTGACCCAGGCGCGCGGCGACGGGATGGCGAGCACAAGCGGCTGGCCGGCGAACGCCGCGCGCAGACCACGCAGGGTCTCGACCAGGTGCGCGCGCAAGCGCTCGTCGGCAAGCAGGCTGCGCACCGGCGCGATCGCACGCTTCTTGCCAGCCATGGCCGCGCGTAAATCGGGATGAGCCGCGACCCAGGCGTTAGCAAACGCCGCGACAGGCACGACGTTGAAATCCGGCTTGAGCAGACCGATGGCCTTGCGCCGGAAGGCCACATATTCGGCGCCGTCCTGCCAGGGCGTCCTGCCGCTGGCAAGGAGACGATCGGAATACGCAGTGTCGTCCAGCCAGAGTGCGGGCTTGTTGCCGGAGTTTGCGATGCGGTCGAGCAGTTTGGCCATGGGAAAGTCCTTGAGTTTTTTTGATGGATTCGCCGGGGCAATTGTCCAGGTGGCTCAGGCGCGAGGGCTAACGCTTCCTGGTCTTGGCGGTTTCTGGCTGCTTGGCCTTGCTGGATGTGACTCGCTTGGCCTTGATATTCGCAGCCGACTGGCGGGCAATTCCAGGGTTGATCCGGCGCTGGACCGGCGCGCCTTGAACGACTCGTTCTGCGCCTCCCGTTCGGCGATGCGCATGTCCTTGGAAGGAGGCATGAAGGTGCCCATAAGCCGGTCCGCGGGAATTTTCAGGCGCTGAGCGCCGCACAATCGGGCCGCCGCCATGGTCTGTCTCCCTCCGCTTCGAAATGTCTTCGGCGATGACGGCAGGTACGCCGGCACCGATCTTCTTCATCCCGCCGGTCGCCCGCAGAGACTAAGTCTGCCGGCGCCGCGAATCCAGCCACCCCGCGCGTGGTTGGTTCCGACTCAACTGGTCCCCAGCTTGCGCAGTGCGTTCTGGGTCAGATAACGCTCGAACATGGTCGGATCGTTGGCGCCGCTGGTGTGGACGCTGTCGTGCGCCTTGACCTGTTCGAGCCGGGTGACGTCGCCGGTCTGGATGTCGGACGCCGTGACATGGCACCAGCTCCAGTAGGGATGTTTGCCGTCCATCTTCTTCTGATCGCCGGACTCGTACAGCGAGTAGGCGCCGTCGAAGGAGCGGAACGGCTGACCGCGGCGATCGTACGTGACCATGCCGATCACGACCTGGTTGCGCGCATCGAACCAGACCTGCTTCTTCGATACCGGTGCGCGCGGGAAGCCGGTCGGCTGGGCTTCGACAACGATGGCTTCGGGAACCAGCTCCACGGTGGCGTCCCAGAACGTCTTGCCGTGCGGGCCGCCATGGGTGCTGTGCTCCCAGTTGGGATGCGCCGCCGACCAGCTCTCGGACAGTCCCGCCAGAAACGGGCCGCGCCCGACGATCTTGTAGCCGCTCCACGTGTGCAGCGGGTCGCCCGCCGCCCAGGCGTCGGACAGGTACAGCGACAGGCCGGGCAGCAGGGGCTCGAAGCGCTGATCGGTGGGAAACTGGCGGATGCGCTTGAAATCCGCCACGTAGCCGTACAGATCCGGAAAGGTGCGGTGATCGTACGGCCAGATGTTGAGGAACGAGGTGCCGTGGAAGTTGTTCGGGGTGAGAAAAAATACCGACTGGAAGCGCAGCTTGTCCTTGTGCTCGATCCAGTAGGGCCGCGGCTCCATGCTGACGCGGGCGACCGGCGACAGCTCGGCCCAGCCCCCGGTGTACTTGAACCGCGGATTGCCGTCGGCGCGCATCGCATACGCGGTGATGGCGTAGAACGAGGCATCGTGGCGGCCCCAGCTCAGGGTCTGGCCGGCGAACAGTTCGAGGCCGGTCTTGGGGTCCGGGAAGGGGTGGCCGCCGATCCAGGGCCCGCCATCGGGCCCGACCACATTGCCTTTCTCGTCGAAGCGGCCCTTGCCCGAATTCGCCAGGGTCGCCTCGATGTACTCCCATGGCGACAGGCGCATGACGTCCGTCGTGGTCTTGACGACCTTGAGCTTGCGACCGTGCTTGAGAATCTGCTCGTACCGGATCGGTTCCAGCAGGTTCTTCACCTGCTCGACGTTGGCCGAGGTGATGAAATCGCCGGTCTTGATCCGGCCCTTGGTGTAGCCCTCGATCGACAGCAGTTCGTCGGGGTAGGCCTTGCTGATGTCGCCGGTGGCGGCGATGGTCTGGGCCAGCGGTGCGAGCACACCGGTGGCAAGCACGCCGCGACCGGCGTCGGTGAGGAACTTGCGGCGTGAAAAGCCGCGGTCGAATCGGGTGATGTTCAAATCCGTATCTCCTTGATGCAGGGTGCCGGCGATCGTGGCCGATGCCTGGAATCGCACTACAGACAGAAAAGCCCCCGGGATTGCTCCCGGGGGCTCATGGTACGTGCATCACCCGCAACCGGACGTGATGCGCCGCCGCCGGTCCGGCTCAGCGCCCTGGATCAGAACTGATACGCCGCACGCAGCACCAACTCGTCGGCCCAGTCGATCGTCTCGATGATGTTCTCGTTGGGGTCGCCATACAGGCTGCCGTCCAGATAGTTGTAGATCAGATCGAAGGTCAGGTCGTTACCCGGGCTCCAGCGGAAACCACCCTGGACCAGCAGACCGCCCCGGACATCCAGCAGCGCGGCGCCGGACAGGCGATAGATGTAGTTCGGGAACGGCTGCAGGAAGGCCAGCACCACGTCGGTGTGGCCGTTCTTCAGGGGATGGCACTGCTTGGTGTCCGGATTGCTGATGGCCGCCCGTGTTCCGGGTGAACCGCCGGTGCCGCCGTGGCATCCCAGATGTCGCCCGAACAGATCCGACTCGGTCTTGTGAATGGACTGGAACACCATGTAGGTGGCGGGAAAATCTTCGAACCAGCGATGGTATTTCTCCATCACCAGAGCGCTGACGCTCTCGTCCGAGACGATGTAGTTGCGGGACAGCGACTTTTCCGTGAAGCGACGATCCGGGATGTAGCTGGTCTCGACGTTGATGATCAACTGGTCGAGGATCGACCCCGGCTCGGCCTCCACCACGTAGCTCGCGCCGGCCCCGTAAATCTCTTCCTTGAAGTACTCGTGCGCCAGGTGTCCGCGCAGACCGCCGCCGGATCCCAGGGGATTCAGCAGCTTGCCGCCGGCCAACTGGAAGAACACATCGAGTTCCTGCGCCGCTGCTTCGACGGTTTGCACCTCGGTGGCGAACAACGAGGCCGCTCCCGGGTTGTCGGCGAATGCGAACGTTCCGGGAAGCGCGTCGCCCCCAAATTCGCGAATCAGGGTGTTCAGGCCCTCCAGACCATCCAGCCGGACGGCACCGGCATAGGTGAACCACTCGTTGGCCGACCACACTCCGGACGGATCGACCTCCAGCGGTGTATTGCCGACGGCGCGACGCGACAGGGGAATGCCGGGAACGTCCTCGTCATATTTTTCCGACTTCCTCCACCGGAACACACCCTCGTGGTTCCAGCGCTGGGTGGCGATGAACTGGAAGCCATAGTTGCCGAAGTTGGCGCGCAGACGCAGGCCGTAGTTGAAATCCTCGTTCTTGTGCTTGTCGGCCCAGGTTTCGTGGATCGAGAACTGCGCCGGAATGACGTTGTAAGGCGTGTTCGGGTTCGGGAACGTGGTCTGCTGGAACATCTGGGCGTAGGCGTCGGCCTCCCATTCCTGGTTGACCTGCCAGGTCACGCGCACACCGGGGGCGGCGACGCGCTCGTCCGCGTACTCTTCCAGGGCGTCGTCCAGAATCAGATGCCGGCGCAAGTCCAGACCATTGGGCACGTCGAAGACGCGGAAGAACAGGGCCTGCCCCCAGGCGATCTGCTGTTGCCCGACACGGACCAGAACCGGCCCGCTCTGGAAGTCCAGGTACAGGGAGGTGAAGTCCGCCATGTACTTCTCGCCGCAGACCTCCAGATAGCCGAGGCAGCCGCCGCTTTCGAAGTCGTCGTACTCGAAGAATTCGGGCTTCTGCGAATTGAAGCCCGCCGGATCTGCGCCCGGCACGCTGTCCGGATCCCAGTTGTCGTAATTGCCCAGGTCGTAGATCGTACGGATGCTCGAATAAAGCTGAATCTCTTCGCTGAACTGCACCTGCAAGTCGAACTTGCCGCGCAACTGCTGCAAGGCCCAGTCGTTGTCCGACTTGGGCGTATTACGCGTGGCGTTGTCGTTGACCAGGCCGATATTGTCCGCACCCAGTGTGTTCAGCAGGCCGTTGACGGTGTCCGCCAGGGCCGGCGGCAGGCCGAGCTGATCGCGGATCGGCAATGACCCCGAACGCGGCTGGCGCACGCCGTTGAAAGGATTTCCGCGAAGGTTGTTCGGATTCTCGTCCTGGTCGGTTCGATAGGCCGCATCGAAGCGGAGAAATCCGCCGAACGCGATGCCGAGCCCTCCGTCGTCTTCTCCGGCCCCTTCTTCCTGCGCCATCGAGGCCGGCGAGGCGATGCCTGCTGCGATCGCGAGCGCAAAGGCTCCCAGATGCAGAGAATGTCCTCCATCTTTTTTCATCATGCTCTCCTCTCCTTTCCTTCCATCCCAACGTTAACGCAGTCGCACGCTGCGCTCGTGTCTTGACCCGGTGTCGCGTCTGATCACACTCGATGCGGGTTCGTTCCGATTTGAATTCGTCGTTGCTCGGATTCGTCGCCGCCTGCTACCCCTACCCACCCACCCGCACGATTCTCCCCGCCTGACCCGCCGCAAGGACGCCGGAGTCACGCGACGCGACTCCGACGTACCAGATGGTGGCGATCTCCGCACTTTTCACTTTCTGCCAATTGGTGCCGTCATCGCTGCTGACGATCATCTCCCGCATTCCGCTGACGGCGACCTTGCCGTCGGCGCTGGACGACACACCATTAAGGATGGCCTTGCTGCCCAGGTCGATGCAGGACCACGTGACCCCATGATCGATCGACTTGAGCGCATAGCCGTCCTGTCCGACCGCGAAACCGACTCCGTCACCGCGGATCTCGATCGCGAACAATGATGCGGTGCCCTTATTCTGTCTCGACCAGGAGCGGCCTCCGTCGATCGAGCGGATCACAAGGCCGAACTCCCCGACCACGCTGATCGCACCCTCGACGGAAACATCGACGCCGTAAAGGTGGGGTTCGGCGCCACCCTCGGTTTCGAACTTGGCCCAGTCGATGGTCAGGATGTGCCAGGTGCGCCCACCATCCCGCGACAGGAGGATCGCGCCGAACTCGCCCACCGCCACCGCCAGTCCACCCTCGTTGCTGCTGACACCGAACAGGCGCTTGGTCATGCCGGTATCGATTTTTTCCCACTGCCCGCCGGCACTCTGGAGAAACGCAATCCCGGTCTGGCCGACCGCGATGGTTCGGGTGGAATCTGCGTGAACTCCCAGCAGGGTCAGTTCAGTCGGGACCGACGATGCGATCCAGCTCTTGCCCCCATCCGTCGTCGTCTGAATCTCGCCTCCGGCGCCGACCGCGATGCCGCGATCACCGTCGAAGTCCATCGCGAACAGCGCCTGGTGCGCGGTACCGCTGACCAGCAGTTCCACCGGCGTCTCGGTCGCCTGCACCGGAAACCCGACGCAGGTGGCGAGTGCGGCCAGACCCACTACCCAAGCTTTTGTACGTCTGATTTGCACTAACGCTTCCCCTTCAAAAATTCGTCAAGTCGTCGTCAAGCCTGGATCCCGTCGCCCAAATGAATGGAGCGCAGACTTTTCGTACGTTTTCCTGTCACTTTTTCCTGTCACTTTCTCGTGATCATTTTGCCGGAACCAGCCGCCGGTCGTCATCGTCATCCGTGGCGGTGAACAGCGACAGATCGACGCCTTCGCCCACCAGCAGATCCTTGCGCTTGACGAAGCTGGGCTTGATCAGCCACACCAGCAGCGGCAGCACGATCAGCGCAAGCACCATGTTGATTGCCATGATCAGCATCAGCAGCAGGCCCATATCGGCCATGAATTTCAACTCCGACATGAAGTACCAGGGCGCGATACCCATCAGCATGATCAGGGCCGTGAACATGATCGCCTTGCCGGTGGTCATCAGCGAAGTGGTGATCGCCTTGCCCCAGTCCTCGTCCTGCGCGTGGTATTCCTCACAGATCCGCGACAGCAGATAGATGCCGTAGTCGATACCGACGCCGACGCCGATTGCGGCGACCATCAGGGTGTTGATGTCCAGACCCACACCCATCAGATGGATGGAGGCGTTGAGAATCATGTTGGCGAGGTTCACCGGCAGCAGCAGGATGAAGCCGGCCAGGAAGGACCGATAGGCATAGGAGCATCCCAGCCAGATCACGAACGACAGGCAGGCGATGATCACGTAGTGATAGCGCTCGACGACGTTGTTGGTGGCCTGCTGCAGTGCGATGGTGCCGGTGCCCAGTCGCACCGTGAACGCCTCGTGATCGATGCCGACCGCCGCCACCGCGGCGCGCGCCGAGGCCAGCGCCGAATCCACCGTTTCCTGCTTGTTGTCCTTGTACCAGAACGACACGGTGG
Organism: Panacagrimonas sp.; assembly: GCA_052387695.1. Classification (GTDB taxonomy): domain Bacteria; phylum Pseudomonadota; class Gammaproteobacteria; order Nevskiales; family Nevskiaceae; genus Panacagrimonas. The sequence goes on from JBQTIX010000046.1 coordinate 8,971, forward strand.
AATTCTGTATCTCGAAATCGACCACGTGGGAAAACGCCTTGGGGCTGGACCCGGCCATGGTCACGCCGGACGCGGCGCTGACCATCTCGTCAGTCGGATCCACCGGCATCCACTTCGGATTGCCGCCGGCGAACAGGCGATTGCCCTCGCCGAGATAGTCACCGAAAGACAATGTGGCACGCGGTGGTGCTTCGCCCCGCTCCATGATGGTCTGGAGCTTGCGCGCCACGACGAAGGTTTCACCCTGTTTGGCGACCCGGTTTTCGCTCTTCGCATCCTTGGCCTCCAGGATGATCTCCAGCGTGTTCACCCCCGGGAAGTTGCGGTTGATCTGGCGGATCGACTCGTTGAATTCCGAGTCCTCCCACAGCAGCCCGCTACCTTCGACCGGGTTGCCGATCTTGATCTGCAGGGCGGTGTAGACCGAAAACACGGCGATCACCGCCACAATCGGGGCGACGATCTTCGCATTCCGTCCGTAACTGAGGTGCGATATTCCACGCAGCAGCTTCTGGAACCTGACCTGAAATCCGGAGGCCGTGCCGTGTCCACCAACCAGTTGCTCGACGTTCTTCGGCGCCGGCAGGGCCGCCAGCAGCAGGGAAATCAGCACCACGCCCGTCGGAATCAGCCACACGCACCACATGCCGCAGAAGAAGGCGAAACGCTCCATCGCCGGAATCGGCGCCAGGGCGATCAGGAACACGCCGACGATGTCGGTGAAGATGCCGAGAATCGACGGCGCCATCATCACGCCCATGGTGATCTCGGCGGCCTTCGCGCGATCCTTCACGTGCGCGTAGATTTCGTAATAGCGCTCGGTGAACTGCACGCAATGCGAGAACGAGCGCGCCACCAGCAGCAGGGGCACGATCATCAGCAGCGGCTCGATCGGCGACTTGATCCAGCCCACCAGGCCGAAGCCCCAGATGGCGGCAACCGTGCTGGTGATGATCGGCGTGAGGATGCCGACCACGTTCCTCATGTACAGCGCCAGCATGGTCACCATCAGGCCGAGCGTGATCGCAAAGATCACCCGCATCTGCCCCTGGTACTCGTAGACCCAGCCGGTCAGCGCCGGCTGGCCGGCGAGGTAGACGTCGTGATTCGCATCGCGATTCTTGACCACCAGCTCCTGCACGAAGGCGAACGCGGTGCCGTAATCGAGCTGGGACTCGATGAAGGTGGCGTTGATCAGGGTGGCGCTGCTGTCGGCCGAGATCAGGAAGTTGCGCGACCCGGGAGACTTGTCGACGCGCACCTTGAAGTCAGCAATCTCTTCCGGGGTCTTGGGCACGTAATCGCCCATCAGCGGACGCATGTCGATTCCAAAAGGCGTCGCTTCCGCATAACGCGCCTTTTCGGTTGCGATCGACAGGATCTGGTCGTGATCCACGCCGGGGGAAAGGTCGATGTCCCGGGTCATCTGCCAGACCTTCCCGAGGGTCTCGGCGTTGTAGATGTCGCCTTCCTTTCGCTTGAGCATCACCGTGACGGTGAGCGGGTTGCCGAAGTTGGGATGGTCCTTGAACACCTGGACGAAGGGATCGTCCTTGGGCAGCAGGTCCGAGAAGATGGTCCTCAGCTCCACGTCCTTGAGGCCGATGGCGAAGAACACCGTGATGGCCGCAAAGGCGGCCCAGGAGAACATGCGGTTCTGGATGACCCAGTGCGCGATACGGAAGCGGAGCGAGAACATGAAGAGATGGGTCTCTTAGAACCAGCAATGTAAGGAGCGGCGGCGAGGCGCGGTGCAAGCACGCACTGGCTCGAAGCTCATGAACGGCTTAGTGAATACAGCGGGACTCCGTACGCTTCTCATCGCTCTCCTCGATCGGAGTCCCCGGATTTCCAGCGAAGCGAAATTCGTCTGGCGGAAACTTCAGTATTGCGCGTCAGAAAGTGCGCGCTTTATGCATTCAGGTTAGATACGTACCGCTTCGGACAACACTACCCGAACGGGTAGTGATGGGGTGATAAGGGTGAATCCTTACGCGACAGGCACTGCCCCGCTACCCGCTCATCCACCTGCGCCAACCTGACACGAGGAAGGACTCCTTTGCTGCGCGGTAACGGCGCGCATCGCCGCTGCCGGCTCCTACAATGTCGGCATGAACGACCTCGCGAAAAATGCCGCCATCGAGGCCAACTTCGACGGGCTCGTAGGCCCCACTCACAGTTACGCCGGCCTGGCCAAGGGCAACGCGGCGTCGGCCAGGCACGCCAGGAAAATGTCCAACCCGCAAGCCGCCGCGCATCAGGGCCTGGCGAAGATGCGCCGGCTTGCTGATCTCGGATTGGCCCAGGGCGTCCTGCCGCCGCAGGAGCGGCCACACATGGCCACCCTGCGTGCGCTCGGATTCTCCGGCAAGGACGCCGACATCCTGGCGCGCGCACGACGCGATGCGCCTGGCCTGCTGGCCGCGGTGAGCTCCGCTTCCGCGATGTGGACGGCCAATGCCGCCACCGTGTCTCCCGCTGCCGATACTGCCGACGGCCGCATCCACTTCACCCCGGCCAACCTGGCCTCACACCTGCACCGCTCGCTGGAGCCGGCGACCACCGCGCGGGTGCTGCGTGCCACTTTTCCGGACTCCGGGCACTTCGTCCATCACGCGCCGCTGCCGGCATCGCCGGAAACCGCCGACGAGGGTGCCGCCAACCACACGAGGCTGTGTGCTGAGCACGGTCTGCCGGGGCTGGAGTTGTTCGTGTACGGCCGCGGTGGCGAAGAGCCGGCCCTGCCGACCGAGGAACCCGCCCGGCAGAGTCTCGCCGCCAGCGAGGCGGTCGCGCGCCTGCATGGTCTGGACGAGTCGCGACGCTGGTTTGCGCAGCAGAGCCCGGTCGCGATCGACCTGGGCGTGTTCCATAATGACGTGATCGCGGTCGGCAATCGAGAGGTCCTGCTCCACCACGAACACGCCTTCGTCGAACCCACGGCGATTCGTGACTGGATCAAAGCCGGCCTCGAACCCCTGCGCACGCCGGTCTTCATCGAAGTATCCGACGCCGAGGTGAGCCTCGCCGAGGCCGTGAGCTCGTACCTGTTCAACAGCCAGCTCTTGAGCCTTCCGGGCGGTGGCATGTTGCTCGCCTGCTCGCAGGAGTGTCGCGAAAACCCGCGCGTGTGGCGCTGCATCCAGAATCTGATCGTGGATCCGCGCAATCCCATCCACGCCGTCGAGGTCTTCGATCTGCGCCAGTCGATGAACAACGGCGGCGGCCCGGCCTGCCTGCGCCTGCGCGTCGTCGTCGACGAGCCCAGCCGTGCGGCGGTGAACCCGCGCTCGTGGATCACGCCGGAGCGCCATGCGGACCTGTGCGCCTGGGTCGATCGCTTCTATCGCGATCGCCTGGTGCTTGACGATCTGGCCGACCCGCAACTGCTGGACGAGTCGCGCACGGCGCTGGATCGCCTGACGCAGGTACTCGGACTCGGCAGCCTCTACGACTTCCAGCGATGAGCGTCGAGCTGAAATGGTTCGCCTGGCGCGAACTGGATCCCGATACGCTGTATGGCCTGCTGCGCCTGCGTAGCGACGTCTTCGTGGTCGAGCAGAATTGTGTGTTCGCGGAGATGGACGGCATCGATCCGCTGTGTGTACATCTCTGCGCCTTCGACGGGCACAGGCAGATCGGCGCCTGCCTGCGCCTGGTTCCACCGGGGGTGAAGCGCCCGCACAGTGCCTCGCCCATCGCGACGGGTCCGGCGCTGGGCAGGCTGGTCACACGTGCGGACCTGCGCGGCACCGGTCTGGGACGACGCCTGATGCAGGACGGTCTGGCGCGCTGCGCACGGGACTTTCACGGACTTGCGGTTTTCCTGTCGGCACAACGACATCTCGAGCCGTTCTACGCCTCGATGGACTTCGCGCGTGTGGGCGAACCCTACGATGAGGATGGCATTGCACACGTGGATATGCGACGCGGGCCGCGCGCGGACTGAAGAGCTTGCGAAGATTTCGTCCCGAGCGAAGGCGGATTGCGTTTCGCCAGAGCAGCGGAAGCGGGTAGTGCATCAGTTTGAAATCCGTTCGCACCGAGTAGCGCCATTGCGCAGCAATGCCGCGTATCGAGGTGCCGGGCGTGCCCTCGATACGCGACGCTTCGCGGCGCTACTCGGGCCGAACGGGGTT